>NZ_JBHSDU010000003.1:2610536-3525458 GCF_042651805.1 Steroidobacter flavus
GCGCAACCCATTTAATGAATAAATATCCTTATATGGGACGAGCTATTGCGGTTCAGGCCGTCGTTACTCCTCCCTTATGTACAGAGAGTACACGGCGGTCGTCGCGCCTAGCCCTGAACCGCAATAGCTCGTCGCAGCCCATCCAATGAGTGTTAACAGGCCCTGGCGTCCCCGCTGCCGGGCCAGGGCCGGCAGCGCGGGGCGAGAGACTAGCGGGGCGCGCTGCGGGAAACCGAGAAGATCAGCACACAAATGCGGCGAGTCGCCCGCAAAAATGCCGCGCTGGGAGGAAATTTGTTAAGTGCGCCGCTAAACCCGTTTCATTAGCCACAGCGGCAGCGTCGCCCGGTCCGCGAAGCCGAGGCGAGCATACAAAGCACGCGCGCGTGCGTTTGTTTCGTTGACGTGGAGGAACGGCACGATGCCACGTGCGAGCTGTTTCGCGACGAGGTGATTGATCAAGCGCGCGGCATAACCGCGCCCGGTGAAATTGGGATGCGTGCAGACGGCGCTGATCTCTTCGTAGCCGTGCACTTTCATACGCTCGCCGGCCATCGCGGCGAACTGGCCATCTTGCCGGATGCCGAAGTACTCGCCCATCTCGGGCGTGCGGCGACGGAAGTAGCCAGGGAACACCAGCGCGGTGAGCCCCATCATGTCGGGGGCGTCGGCGTCGCTGAGCGGCACGATGCCTGTTGAGTCCTCGGCGGGCGGGGCGGCGTCGTCACGCCAGACCATCTGCACGATGTTGCCGGTGGCGAGCAGTTCCCAGCCTTGGTCGAGCTTGGGGGTGAGGCTGATGATGTTCACAATCTCGCCGGGGGACACCAGCTCGGCCAGCGCTTCGGCGGCTGCGGCAGTGGGCTCGGGGGCGGCGATGAAGGGGGCGACGTCGGCGGGATAGCGCTTCGCGACGGGCCCGCCGATGGCAAAGTGCGCCTGCGCGGTGGTCAGGGCGGACCAGATGGGGTTGTCGAGGATGGCTGGCATGCCACAATTTTATCCGAAGCGCTAAGCTGTCGGTCACCACGAACGAGAATACCGGAAGGTCGCCTATGCTGATTCACAATCGGGTTGGGTTGAGCATGATCGTCGGCGCGCTGTCGCTGCTGGCCGCCGTGAGCAGCGGCGCGACCGAGAAGCCGCAGTTCCTGAATTCGCCGCGAGCGCTGGAGCTGGACCGGCCGTTTTCCGAGGCCGTCCATGCCGGTGACTTTCTGTTTCTGTCCGGCCAGATCGGCGAAGACCCCGCCACCGCCAAGCTGCCGCCCGGCGGCATCGAGCCGGAGTCGCGTCAGGTGCTCGCCAATGTGAAGCGCGTGCTGGAAGCGAACGGTGCGACATTGAACGATGTAGTGAAGTGCACCGTGTTCCTGGCGGACATCAGCGAGTGGGGCGCGTTCAACAGTATTTATCGTGAGGTTTTCAAGAAGCCGTTCCCGGCGCGCAGCGCGCTCGGGGCCAACGGCCTGGCGATGAATGCTCGCGTTGAGCTGGAGTGCATCGCTTACCTTCCTCAAAAACGCGGCCGCTGATTTCGACGAGGGTCGCTGCGGCGGTTGGCCGCAGCGACCCGTCGTGGCTATTTCTGCCAGTACAACGGTGCGAGCTTGTGCTCGCCAGTCAGCTTCTCTGTGAGCGTGCCGCCCTCATAGATGCGCCCGTTCTGAATCACGTACGAAATATCGTCCGTCACCCGGATGTCTTCGAGCGGATTCCCATCCAGCACGAGTAGATCGGCCAACTTGCCGGCTTCGATCGAGCCGAGATCCTTGTCGAGTCCCATGTACTGCGCCGGCTGAATGGTTGCAGTCTGCAGCGCCTGCAGCGGCGACATGCCGCCCATCACAAAGCCCCACATTTCCCAGTGCGACCCCAGCCCCTCGCGCTGACCGTGCGCGCCGATGTGCACTGACACACCCGACTCCATCAGCTTCTTGGCATTCGCGACCGAGTCGAGAATGGGTTGATAGTCCGTCTTCGGCGCCATCTGACGGCGCACAGAGCGGGGCTGCACGATGTGAGGCGGCACGTACTTCGACAGCAATGGATGCGCCCAGACATCCGACTCTTGATAGAACATGAATTCCGCGCCCGGCCCGCCGTAAGTCACAACCAACGTCGGCGTGTAACCGACGCCGGTCTTCGGCCAGAACTGCAGGACATCGTCATGGAAATGTTGGGGCGGATTGTTGTGCTCGAGGCCGGTGTTGCCGTCCGCGATAATGGTCATGTCCATCGGGTACAGCGAGCCACCTTCGGCGACCACCATCATTCCGTTCTCGCGCGCAGCCGTAACAACCATTTGTCGTTGCTCACGACGCGGCTGGTTGTAGTTCTTCACGGAGATCGCGCCTTGCGCCTTGAGGCGTTGAATGTGATGGCGGGCGTCGTCGATGTTGCCGATGTCGGCAAGGCCTTCGGAGCGGGCGCCATAGACGACGTCGCCGGTCGAGAAGATGCGCGGCGCGGGGACGAGACCGGCGCGTTGATACTCAGCGGCGGCGAAGACTTCGGTGGCGGCGTTCGACGGATCGTGGACGGTGGTGACACCTAACCCCAGATGCGCGAGCGCGGACCAGTTCTGTTGAGGAATGAGGTCTTCGACGCCTTGCGGGCCGTGCGCGTGGATGTCGATGATTCCTGGCATCACCGTCTTGCCGGCGAGATCCAATCGTTTTGCGTCGGCTGGAATCTGCACCGAACTCGCGGCGCCGACGGCAGCGATGCGATTGTTACGAATCACGATCACGCCGTTGTCGATGACTTGATCGCCGTTCATCGTGATGATGCGTGCGCCCGTGAGCGCCACGACGCCGGTGGGTTTGTCGGCGGGCCGAGCGCTGCTGAGATCGGCGACGCGCTGGCCGTACACCGCCGCGGGCTCGGCGTTCGCAGTCGCCTTCGGGAACAGCGCCGACATTTCACCGCGATACAAGGCTGGGCCGAGGGTCCAGGTCAACGTGTCGCCATCGGTCCAGTTCAAATAATCGCCACCAATCTCCGAAGCGCGCACGGTACGGACCGACTTCGTCTTGGGAGACAGATCGAGCGTTCCTCCGGGCGGCATCGGCACGACGTAGACCTGGAAGTTCTCGCGGAACGCCACGTATTCGCCACTCGGCGAGACTTCGATGCGGCTCGCGTAGTTCGAGCGCGCGTGGACGCGACGGTCTTGCCCTTCAGCGTCGACGCTGACCAGTTCATGCGCCGGCTCGGCTTCCTTCGCGGGATCGGCATCCTGGGTGTAGTAAATGCGATCGGACGAATCGACGAAGTGCGGATTGCGACCCGTGTCTGTGAGCTTCTGCAACTCACCGCCGGCCGTCGGCACTCGATACAGGCCGGGCGCGACCGACCAGTTCGGCGATGTGAGATAACCGCCCGCCGCGCGTTGCACGACGATGGCATCGCCTTTCGGCGTGAAGCGCGGTTGATAGTAGTGACCAGGCTGCTTGGTGACGACGCGCGATTTTCCACCGCCGGCGCTGACGACGCGGATCTCGCCTAGCGTCGTGTCGTTCCAGCGTACGAAGACGAGGCTCTTGCCATCGCGGGACCACGAAGGAAATAGTTCGAACGCGTTGTCGCCATCGCTGGTGAGCTGCCGCGCGGTGCCGCCGCCGACATCGCGAATCCACAGACGGCCAAACGATTCATACACGACCCGCTGACCGTTCGGCGACACGGTTGCGAAACGAACCATGCGTGCCTGCACTTGATCCGGCGCTACGTCGACTTGGAAGCGAGGTGGAGCGATCGAAGCGCGCGTGCCGGTGACGTGGAAGGGAATGTCGTGCACCGTTAGTGAAGCGATATCCAGACGTTTGATAGCGCCGCCGGCCCAGAACACGAGCGACTTGCTGTCGGGCGTCCAGTCCATGCGCGGGTACAGGCCGTTGACGGCCCAGGTTTCCTGCATGTCGCGATCAAGGTCGGCGTAGATCAGTTTGATTTCGCCGGAGCGCAGGTCTTGCGTGTACAGCGCCGTCTTCAATGCCTCGGGCGTGCGCAGGCGACGAATGAATGCGAGATAACGGCCATCGGGCGACGGTGTCGGACGCACGGCGCCGCCCGCACCTGTGACGGCAGGGGATGTTTCGCCGCTGGCGAGCTCGAGACGTTTGATCGAGAACACCTCGTCGTTCACGTCCTGCGCGTAGGCGAAGCGATTGCCGGGCGTGGCGTTCTGTGTGTAATAGAGATATTTGCCGTCGGGCGAGAAGGTCGGCTCGCCGAGCTCCTTCTGATAGTCCTCGTTCGGGCGCTTCACGACCTGCACGCCGTCGCCGCCGTCGACGTTGTAGATCCAGATCTCGCCGGTGCCGAGCGAGCGGCGCGTCGTGAAATGTTTGCGGCCAGCCACGTAACGACCGTTGGGATGCCAGGCCGGATCGTTCAGCAGACGAAACTCTTCCTTGGTGAGCGGGCGGGGCGCATTGCCGTTGCGATCCATCAGCCACAGGTTATCGCCGCCGGCGCGATCCGACGTGAACACGATGCTATTGCCATCGGGCGAGTAGCGCGGCTGCATGTCCCAGGCCAGGCCGGAGGTGAGCGATTTGGCGTCGCCGCCGGCGATGGGCAGCTCGTAGATGTCACCCAACAGATCGAACAGGACGCGGCTGCCGTCCGGACTCACGTCCACGCTCATCCACGTGCCGGTGCGCACATCGATCGGGATCTCGCGGCGCTCGCCGGGCGGCGCGTTCACGTCCCAGGTTTTCTTGCCTTCCTCCGCGCCATGTGAGGCAGCGGCGAGTGTGGCGAGCAGCGTTCCCAGCAGCAGGCGTGAACGAGGCATGATCATCCTTTCGCTGACGAAAGGGCGAAGACTAAGACGACAAACGCCAGCCGGACAAGTCGACTACCCTGAGCGAGACGGGCCTGGTGGTCGCAAGACCAACTCGCTAGGGAATCTGGCTTGTTGTATGCAATCGCCATCGGCCCGATACTTCGCGGTCTACTCCTCCGTTGAGCAATTACCGTGACTACTCTAGGCACTCCGCTTTCGTCTTCCGCCACCCGCGTCATGATGCTCGGCTCGGGCGAGCTGGGTAAGGAAGTCGTGATCGAGTTGCAGCGCTATGGCTGCGAAGTCATCGCGGTGGATCGTTATCCGAACGCGCCGGCCATGCAGGTGGCGCATCGCTCGCACGTCATCAACATGCTCGACCCGGTCGCGCTTCGACAGGTCGTCGAGCTGGAGCGGCCGCAGCTGATCGTGCCAGAGATCGAGGCGATCGCCACGCCGGCGCTGATCGAGCTGGAGAAAGAAGGATTCACCGTGGTGCCGACCGCGCGGGCGGCGCGACTCACGATGGATCGCGAAGGCATCCGGCGCCTGGCCGCGGAACAGCTGAAGATCCGCACGTCGCCGTACCGTTTCGCCGATACGGAACAGGAATATCTCCAGGCGGTTCGCGATATCGGCATGCCGTGCGTGGTGAAGCCGGTGATGAGCTCGTCCGGTAAAGGTCAGAGCACGGTGCGAACCGAAGCAGATATTCCGCACGCTTGGAAATATTCGCAGCAAGGCGGGCGCACCGGCGCCGGGCGCATCATCGTCGAAGGCTTCATCAAGTTCGATTTCGAGATCACGCTGCTGACGGTGCGTCACAACGGTCAGACCAGCTTCTGCGCGCCCATCGGTCACTTGCAGATCGACGGTGACTATCGCGAGTCCTGGCAGCCGCAGCCCATGAGTGACGCCGCGCTGAAGGAGTCGCAGCGGATCGCGCATGCGGTGACGGAGAATCTCGGCGGCAATGGCATCTTCGGCGTCGAGCTGTTTGTCGCGGGCGATGAGATTTATTTCAGCGAAGTGTCGCCCCGGCCGCATGACACCGGCCTGGTGACCTTGATCTCGCAGGATCTGTCCGAGTTCGCGCTGCACGCCCGCGCCATTCTCGGGTTGCCGATTCCGGCTATTCGACAGCAAGGGCCTGCTGCTTCGTGTGCCCTGCTGGTCGAAGGCGAGTCGAAGAACGTTCGCTTCGAAAATGTCGACCGCGCCCTCACGCAGCCGGATACAGCGGTGCGTTTGTTTGGTAAGCCGGAGGTGCATGGTCAGAGACGCATGGGGGTGTCACTTGCGCTTGGTTCGAGCATCGATGAAGCTCGTGCTAAGGCTCGTGCGATGACTCAGACCTTATTAGAAGGCGTCCGTCTGTCTTGACGGGCTCAGGCCGCCGCGAAGCGGCCGGCCGGCTCTTGCCTTAGGCGCTAAGGCTGCGCGGAGCTTGTATCAACGAGCGCTGGTCGTTCGAACCAGCGCATCCGGTACGCGTTCATCGCGGTGACGCCAAGCTTCCTCAGCAGACTGTTGTTCACGATCACGCCCACCGGTGCGCCGATGACGGGCAGCAGCTGCGCCAGCTTCGCGAGATCGATGTAGTCGCGATATTCCTGCTGAAACTTGCGCCAGTCGAACTCGTCGATCGAGTTCGGCAGCGTCGCACTTTGTTCATGCCAGCGCTGCATCTTCTGATACACGTCGGCGCGATGTGTGTCGCTGGAGAAGGCTAGCTGGAAGATGTGAAGTAGATACAGCCGCTCTCGATAGTCCTCACCGGAGAAGCCATACAGCGCTGCGATCTCGAACAGCATCTTCAACTTGATGCTGAGAAGCAGCGGAAAGTCGGCCAGCCCCATCAGAAAGCCGCCGGCCCCGGTGATGCCGCCTTCGATGGCCGCTGTTTTCCGGTATCGATCCACCGTCGCACGCACGCGAGTTTCGCGATCCTCCAGACTGCCTTCGAGCAGCGGCGCCGACGCGATAAAGTTCGAGCCGCCGAGCACGGCACGCGTCATTTGTTTGATCACGGCGGTGACGCTGGCGTGCACTTTCTCTGGAATATAGCTGTTGATTTTGCGCTGAACGCCGCTGGTCGCGCGATTCCATAGGCCGGGCGGACGCTGCATCTCGTGTTGCCAGCGACGCAGCTCCTCCAGAGCCTGGGTTTCGTAAGCGCTCATGACGTGACCATGCCGCGTTTGTTTCTGCTCTGCAAGACATGCAGCGGCCGCGCCTGAAAAACGCAAGCTGTGCGCTACCATTCACGCTGACGCATCGAACTCACTACAACCAACAAGGACACCTCATGAACACCCTCGCTCGTTTCTTTACTCGCGCGACGGCCATCGTCGCGCTTGCCGTTGCGGGATCAGCGAACGCGGCGGATCTCACGACGCAGGACTACATCGACATCGAGCAGCTTTACGCAACGTACAACCACGCCATCGATTCGGGTGACGGCGAGGCGTGGGCGGCGACATTCACGCCGGACGGATCGTTCAATACGCGGTTCACTGGCAAGGAGGCGCTGGCGGGATTCGTGAAGCTGTGGCGCGAGAGGATGAATGGCGCGAATCGTCGCCACTGGAATTCGAACTTGCGCATCACCCCGTCGGCCGAAGGCGCGAACGGCACGGTGATGCTGATGCTGCTCGACGTGAGCACCAAGCCGCCGTCCATCGCGAGCACGGGGCTGTACACCGATGTTCTGGTAAAAACCCCGAACGGCTGGCGGTTCAAGGCGCGCCAGGTGAAGGGCGATACACCTCCGCCGCCGGCTGTGGCGAAACCCTGATTTCCTGGCCTGATCTTCACCCGGCGCGGACAGACATTGATATTTCTTGTCCGCCCGCGCCGGCGGCCCCGACTAGAATGAATTTGTCATCGGGGGGATACCGCGTGAATTCGGCGTTACTACGATTCGCTGAGTGGCTGGGCGAAAGCTCCTTCAGCGTGGGGCTGCACGAGTCCTACTACATGTACAACTGGATCGAGACAACGCATGTCATGACGCTGATGCTCAGCTTCGGCATGCTGGCGGTGGTCGATCTGCGCATGCTCGGGCTGGCGTTCGCGCACGTGCCGGCGTCGAAGATCGCCGAACGGCTCGATAAACCGATGCTGCTCGGCTTCTCCATCATGTTCATCACGGGGATTCTGCTGTTCTCCGCCATTCCCGTGCGCACCACGCAGAGTCTGTGGTTTCGTATCAAAGTGATCCTGCTGATCGCGGCGGCCATCAATGCGTGGCTGTTCCGAGGTTATTTACTCGCTTCCAAGAATTCGTGGGACTTGAAAGCGGTGGCGCCGCGGCGGGCGCGAATCGCGGCGGGGTTGTCGCTGGCGTTGTGGTGCGGAGTGATCATGACCGGCCGCTTCATCGCCTACGACTGGTTCGACTGCGGTGGCGACAATCCCGCCTTCGTCGATTGGGCGGCCGGCTGCGTGGCAGCCGAGTAAGCATCATCAGGGGAACCGCTCATGTTGCTGTCGTTTTTTGAATGGCTGGAAGCGTCGAGGCTCGGTGTCTTCATGAAGGATTTGCCGGCGACGTTTGCGATCGTCGAGGCGGTTCATTTGATGGGACTGGCGCTGCTCGGTGGCACGGTGCTGGCGCAGGACCTGCGATTGTTGAACGTGATCCTGCGGGATGTGCCGTCGAACGTGGTGACGGAGCAGGCGCATCGGTGGTTCAAGGTGGGGTTGTGGGTGCTCTTATTGACTGGGGTGCCGATGCTCGCGGGTGTGGCTACCAAGTGTTATCACAATGTTTTTTATTGGACCAAGATGGTTGCGCTTGCGGTGGGTGTTTTGTTTGTCTTCACGCTTAAGCAGCCGTTACTTCGTGGGGACCACTCGGCGCTCAAGCCTGTGACGCTCAAGCTCATGGCGGTTGCGTCGATGTCGGTTTGGTTTCTCGTCGCCGCGTCGGGGCGGTGGATCGGATTTTCCGGCTGACGGCTGTTGCCGTTTTTGAGGTTGCAGTCGGAGTCGGATCGGAGGCGTCGGTGGTCCGGCGTCGCCAGGGTGGGGGATCTCCTCCCCGGCACCGCGCACACGCCGTCGCTACGCTTCGCTCCCGCTGACGCGGGCGCCGTTGCTGTACATCCATGTAGCTGCTATCGGACCACCGTCCCTGGGTGGATCCAATTGCCGGGGAGGAGATCCCCCACCCTGTCGCCGCCCTCTACGTCAACTGCGCATTCGCGCGTGACTTTGCTCCGACCCTGCGACCCTCAACTCAGAAGCGAACGTGATCGTTGTCGTCACTGTCGTTGCGGCCGCGTTTGGGCGCGGCCGCTCTTCCACGGTTAGCTATTGATTTGAGCTTGATCGTTGTCGCCACTGTGCGCGGCTACGCTTCGCGCGCCGCTACGCTTCGCGCGCCGCTCTGATGAGCGTGGCTGTTACTTGAGTTCAATTGTTATCGCAACGGCAGTTGCGGCCCGCGCATAGCGCGGCCGCTAGCTGGCGCCGCGGGCGCTGATGCGCTCAATGTGAGCGCTATTCCCAGTTTCGAGCGACAGCAAGAAACGCCCAGCGCTCGTAGAGCGCGTTATTGCGAAACGAAGTTCGCTTGGCTGAGCTCCGCTCAACCGCATCGGCGGCGTCGGGAGGGTCTATCTCCTCCTGGCAGCCTCGAAAAAGAGGACCTTTTCGGGGCAGTGCGCCCAGGGATGGGACCAACGGGCCGAGCGATAGCGAAGGCAGTAGGGGAGCACGGTGCCAGGAGGAGATAGACCCGCACGACGACGCGGACCACCGACGCCTCGGACAGCAACGTCTCAATCAAGCGCCCAGGCGGCGCAGACCACCGACGCCCTCCGGCAGCAACGTCTCAATTAAGCGCCCAAGCGACGCAGACCACCGACGCCTCTGACAGCAACCTCAGCGAAACCCGCCGAGGTATCTAACAATTAGCCGTAAGCCATCTTCAACGCCGAGATGACATCGCTAATCTGCACCACCCAGTAACCCACAGTGGCGAGCACGATCGCACCAGACACACCCAGCGCGATTTTTTCACGAGTGCTCAAGGCAGCACCGAAGTGCTCACTTCTCACTCTCATCCGACCCATCCTTCGGCGCGCCCGTTCCCGACGATCCCATGAACAGCTTCCGCCCATCCGGGAACGTCACGTCGCGCCCGTTGGCGCGACACTTTGGTTTGCACAACCCGTCCTTCGACTGATAACCGCGCAC
The DNA here is from genome assembly GCF_042651805.1 of Steroidobacter flavus. Taxonomy (NCBI): domain Bacteria; kingdom Pseudomonadati; phylum Pseudomonadota; class Gammaproteobacteria; order Steroidobacterales; family Steroidobacteraceae; genus Steroidobacter; species Steroidobacter flavus. Next base: position 2,620,537 of record NZ_JBHSDU010000003.1, read on the forward strand.
CACAATCTCCGTGCCGATCTTCAGTGAGTCCTTGGTGATGCCACGACGGAGCAGCGTGTTAGGCGTGCCGCCTTCAACCATCCACGCTTCAACAGTCCCATCGGGCTTTTTGTTCTCGATGTGGATCCACGCGTGGGGATTGATCCATTCGATGCGGGTGACCGGGCCGCGAAGGTTCACCGGGCGGTTGGCGTCGAATTCGGCGGCGAAGGCGTGGTGGGCGTAGGCGACGGCGCTGCCGAGTACGGTGCTGGCCACAGCGGCGCTGGCGGCGATGAGAAGTTTGGTACGCATATTCCTTTCCTCGGAGAGACTATTTCTTCGCCGGCGGCGGGGCGCCTTCGGTGGCGGGTTTCTTGCGCAGATGGCCGTACATCAGCTCTTCGACGAACTCCACGCACTTGAATTGCATCAACTGAGCATTCGGCTCGACGCGACGATACAACGGCATGGCGATCTTCCACGCGCGGGTGAACGTCTCGGGATCTTCGATGGTTGCTTCATACCACAGGTGATCCGGGCCGCGTTGCGTGTAGCGCTCGGTCACCTTCAGCTTGTCGCTGTGATGATTGCCGGCGCGGTCGAACCAGGTTTGATCGTTGAAGCCGGTGACTTCGACGACCAGGGTGTCGCCGTCCCACTTGCCGACCGACTGGCCCATCCAGGAATCCGCCGGCGGCGGGCCGGGGTCTTTCATGTAAATGTTCCGGACCGCGCCCGCATATTCATACGCGATGAACGTCTGCGAGTTGCTCTGGAAGATCTGGAACGGATACGGCATGTACGTGGCACGCGGCACGCCCGGCAGATAGCACTTCACTTCCGGGTCCAGCTCGAGCCAGTTCTTTTGATTTTCTTTTTTCTTCGCGAGCGCCGCCGGCGTGTATGGAATCGCGTCGCCATCGACGACGCCGAGGCCGCCGGGCACCGAGCCGACGGCGCCGAGGGCGACGACCTGCGGAGCGGGCACGGGAACGAATTGACCAGGCACCAGCGCCATCGCGGCACGCGCGGCGTGCGGTTCGAGGTCGTAGTTGGCGGAATTCAGGGCCTGCCAGATGCCGTTCAGATCAGGCTTGCCGTCCTTGGTGCGCGGGCCCTTGGCGGGCTGTGCCGCGACGGCGACGGATGAAACGCAAACGGCCAGCGCCATTGCGATCGCGCGCGTCAGAACACTCTTCATTAAGTGAGTCTCCCCCGTGAATTTGCGAGCGATAAAACAACGCGCGCGAGGGGCGTGTCAATGAAACGCGTGTCAAGAAAAATCGGCGCCGGAGGCGGCGCCGAGATTATTAAATGATCGAAAGTGGCCGAGGCCCTTTCGGCGTCAAGAGATGTGAAGATTCCGCTGTGCGCGACGCGGATTCGCGCTCAACGCACGCTGAATGTATAGACCGTTTTGCTGTTGTATTCCTCACCCGGACGCAGCACCGTGCTGGGAAACGCGGGCTGATTCGGCGAATCGGGGAAGTGCTGAGTCTCCAGGGCGAAGCCGCTGTGCTTGCCGTACGGCTTGCCGGATTTCGCGGCGAGTGTGTCGTCCAGGAAATTGCCGCTGTAGAACTGCACGCCGGGCTCGGTGGTGTGCACTTCCATCACGCGTCGGGTGGACGGTTCAGAGACGCGGGCCGCCAGTGTCAGGCCCGGCTGCTTTTTCTTCAGCACGAAGTTGTGGTCGATGCCCTTGCCGAATTTGATCTGCTCGTTGTCGACATTGACGCGGTCGGCGAGCTTCACCTTGTTGCGGAAGTCGAACGGCGTATCGGTCACGGGCTCGATCTTGCCGGTCGGGATGAGCAGTTTATTTACCGGCGTATATTCGTTCGCATAGATGGTGAACTCGTGCCCGAGCACGTCGCCGTTGCCGTCGCCGGCGAGATTGAAATAAGCGTGCTGGGTGAGATTCACCACGGTCGGCTTGTCGGTGGTGGCATGATAGTCGAAGGACAGCTCGTTCTTGTCCGTGAGCGTATAAGTCACGCGTGTCTGCAGGTTGCCCGGAAAGCCTTCCTCGCCGTCCTTGCTGGTGTACGTGAAGATCACGCCCACCGAATCTTCCTTTTCGAACGGCTCGGCCTGCCACACCACTTTGTCGAACCCTTTCAGGCCGCCGTGCAGGGTGTTCGGACCGTCGTTCTTCGGCAGCTTGTAGGTCTGATCGTCGATCTTGAACTGCGCCTTGCCGATGCGATTGCCGTAGCGGCCGATGATGGCGCCGAAGTACGGCGGGTTCTTCACGTAGTCGTCGAATGTTTTCAAGCCGAGCGTGATATCGGTCGTCTTGCCCGTGCCATCGGGAACCAGCAGCGCGGTGATGATGCCGCCGTAGTTGCTGGCGCGCACTTCCATGCCGTTCGCGTTCACCATCGTGAACAAGTCAACGGCGGTGCCGTCGGGCAGGGTGCCGAAGGCGGACTTGCTGATCGTGTTCTTGGATTTTTCCTGAGGCGTCGGCGGAGCTTTGGGCGGTGCCGGCGGCGGCTTGCTGCAACCGACGAGTGCGGTTGCGAGCACCACGCAGGCCAACCAACGGAACGTGGACGACGAGAACTCATTCTTCATGTGTTATCCCCCGACGTTGACGACAAAATACTATCCGACCCGGGCAGGCCTGACAGGACAAGGGGGAGACATTGCCGGAAGGCCCAGGTCCATCTGTTTGAAGATGAGCCTGCGTGGGCGAACGTATCCTTGTCCGGCCAGTCGGGCGCGGGCCGCGCGGGCCCGCGCCGCTAGTTCAAATTATTTGTACTTGGCAAACTCGTCGCGCGTCAGCTCACCGTCCTTGTTGGTGTCCAGGCTCTTGAACGCGACGAACAGGGCGTCGTTGTTCGAGGCCTCGCTGAGGCTGATCTTGCCGTCGCCGTTTTTATCCAGCGACTCGAAAGTCGGCTTGGCGTCCGCCGCCAGCGCGCCGGTGGCTACCAGAGCGCCCAAGGCCGCCAGTGCGGACATGCGAGAGAATCGGGTCATGATGCTTCCTTCCTAACCTACGGTCTCTAGTGAATGGCGCCGACGCGGCAAGGTTCCGGCGCGGCCCCCGGCGCATCTTACTCCTGCCCCCGGCGGGGGCGAACTGGCATGTTTCGCACCGGGTCTATCCGCATGTTTGGCCAGTTGTGTTGGGGCGGCGGCCACCCATAATAGGGACTGTTAAATGGGTACGGCCAAGGAGCTGTCCGGATGGCCGAAGCCGTCACTACTTCCACCCGCGAGCATATCGAGGCGCGCGTCCTGGGCGAGCAGGTCGCGCTCATGTGTCGTCTGACTACGTCGCCGCTGACCGCCAGCGTCGTCATCGGTGCCATGATGGTCTGGCTGACCATGGAGGACCATGGTTGGGGCCCGGCGCTGATCTGGTACGCGGCGTTGTTGTTGGTGTTGCTACTACGTTGGCGGATTGCCGCGACTTATTTGCGCCGGCCACGCGGCCTGGCGGAGACCCATCGCTGGCGTCGGGCGATGATGGCGGCCGCGGTCCTGGGCGGTGCGTCCTGGTCGATCGCCGGCTCGTTTCTTCTGCCGCACGATCCGACCCGAGAGATTGTGATGTCCGTGTTCTTCATCGGCTGCACGGCGGCGGGCATGGGCTCGCAGGCGCCGGTGCGCAATGCCTATGCCTGTCTGTTGATTCCGTTCTGCCTGCCCTACATCGTCACGCAGTTGTGGCTGGGTGGGGATCGAGTAGCAGTCGCGCTGGCGTTCATGGTCTATATCCCCGTGGTGCTGGTGATCGCCAAACGGCAGACCGATTCGATCGAGCGTCAGATTCGGCTCGCGATCGAGAACGAGTCGCTCGCCGAGGAGTTGCGCCAGGAGCGCGATCGCGCCAATCAGGCCAACCACGAGCTGGAAGAGCAACTCATGGAACAGAAGCGCTCGACGCAACGAATCCGCGAGCTCAATGTCGAGCTGGAGCGTCAGGCCCACGAGCTGCGCACGGCGAATAACGATCTGGAAGGGTTTTCCTATTCGGTCTCGCACGATCTGCGGGCGCCGTTGCGAGCCATCGATGGATTCTCGCAATTGGTCATGGAGGACAAGACCAAGAGCATCAGCGCCGACACGCGGCATCATCTGCAACGCATTCGCGCCAACGTCGCCCACATGGCGTCGCTCATCGACGATCTGCTCGAGTTCGCACGCTGCGGCCGCCAATCGTTGGACTTCGGGCGACTCGACATGGCCTCGCTCGCGAAATACGCAGCCGAGCAGGCGCGTAGCACGCGGTTGAATGAAGCGGTGATGCCGACCATCGAGATCGGCGAGTTACCGGCGGCGCGCGGCGACGAAGGTTTGATTCGCCAGGTGTGGGTGAATCTGCTGGACAACGCGGTGAAGTACACGAGCAAGGTGGAGAGCCCGCACATCGTGGTCAGCGGACGCGAAGAAGGCGAGCGTCTGGTGTATGAGATTCGTGACAACGGCGTCGGTTTCGACAGCGCGTTCAGTTCGAATCTGTTCGGGGTCTTTCGCCGGTTGCACGGCGCGCGTGAATATCCAGGCTCGGGCGTCGGGCTCGCCATCGTGCAACGAATCGTGACCCGTCACGGCGGCAATGTGTGGGCGCACGCCGAGCCTAACAAAGGTGCCACGTTTAGTTTTTCGCTGCCCAAGCCCCATGCCAATGTCATGTTGAGGGCGGTCGGGTGAGCGCAGGTGATGTCATGAATGCCGAATTCATCGAGCGGATCGAGTTGAAGATCGCTTATCTGGAACGTGCCAATAACGATCTGAGCGAAGTCGTGTATCGCCAGCAACAGGAGATCGACGCGCTGCGCGCCAAGCTGGACGCATTGAACGGCAAAATGGAGGCCGCCATGACCGAGCACACTGTGTATACGCCCGAACAAGAACGACCACCTCACTATTGAGCCGAGCATGATCAGGCAGCCCCAGGCGGAGGCAAAAGTCACGCCTTTTGCCGACTCGCCACGCGGGGCCGTGCAGGATGCCCGGATCCCGCGTCAATAGAAACAGGGCAGCTTTGTGCCCTCACCCCCTCATAGCTGGCAACGGCTCGACGAACGAGCTGCTACAACTCTAATCGGGGGATACATGCTGCGTGCAATGATCGCATCGCTGCTGGCGGTCGCGTCGGCCGGCTCGGTTCTGGCTCAGACGACGGCGAATCCAACGACCGTCGATCAGACGCGCCAGGAATTCAACATCGCGGCTCAGCCGCTGTCGCAGGCGTTGCGTGAATATGCGCAACAGAGCGGCGATCAAGTCGTGTTTTATTCCGACATCGGCAAAGGCCGTGAAGCGCCCGCGCTCGCCGGCTCCTACACGCGCCAGGAAGCTTTGCAGCGCCTGCTCGAGAACACCGGTCTGAAATATCGGCGCGTGAACGCCAAGACCGTTGCGATCAGCACCGCCGCGCCCACGCGCCCCGAAGCAGCTATTCAGCGGACGTCGATGGCTGCGCCAATGCGACTGGCGCAAGCGACGGAAACAGTGCCGTTGCCTCAAGCGCAAGAACAAGGCGGTGGTGGCGAGCAGGCCCCGACCGATTCTTTGTTCGGTGTGGAAGAAGTGATTGTCACGGGCACCGCCGTTGCGGAGCGCACCAAGTTCGATTCAAGCGTAGCGATCTCCACGTTCAACGCCGAAGACATCGCTCAGCAGGCGCCGTCCAGCGCCGCCGATTTGATTTCGGCGGTGCCGGGCTTCTGGGTGGAATCGACGTCCGGTACGACACAAGGCAACGTGTTTGCCCGCGGCATCATTCAAGACGGCGGCTATCGCTACGTCGGCTTGATGGAAGACGGCATCCCGATCTATCCCGTGTTCGAGCTGTCGTTCTACAACCCCGATCAGTTCGTGCGCGTTGACGACACCATCGAACGTGTCGAAGCATTGCGTGGTGGCACAGCGCCGATCTTCACAGCTGGCGCGGTCGGCGGCACGGTGAACTTCGTCACTCAATCTGCGAAAGACACCGCGCGGGGCTCGATGAAGCTGGGCTTCAGCGATTACGGCATGTATCGCGCCGACGTTGCCTGGAGCGCGCCGCTCGGCGATGACTGGGGCATCGCGCTCGGTGGTTACTATCGAACGTCCGACGGCGTTCGCGATCCGGGGTATGCCGCCGACGAAGGCGGGCAGTTTCGCGTGAAGGTCGGGCGCAAGTTCGACAACGGCAGCATCGAATTCTTCGGCAAGTACATCGACGATCGTTCGTTGTTCGTCGTGCCGATTCCGTTGACGGGTAATCCGTCCGATCCGCGCGGCTTGAATGGCGCGGACGCCGGCACCTATTCATTGCACAGCGAAGATCTGGCTCGTGCGGGCTTGCCGGTGACCGCCGCTGAAGTGGGCTTGCGCGGCTCGAATCTGGAAGATGGCATCCATCCGCAGCTCGCCACGATCGGCGGCAAGCTCAACTGGGAATTCAACGACACGGTCTCGATGACCAATCTGTTGCGTTACACCGATGGCGAAGTGCGCTTCGACGGCATCTTTCCCGACGCGGCCCCTGTAACCGGCGCCGCCTTTGCGGCTGCTCGCGGTGTGGCTGCGAACTACAGTGTGATTTCGAGCGGCGCTTCGTACGCGGCGAATCAGTTAGTGCAGAACCACGGCCATTGGGTGGTGAACAAGGAATACGACGCGATCCAGGACGATCTGCGCCTCAACTTGAAGCTCGATACGCACGCGGTGACGTTCGGTTTGTATGTGGCCGATTATTCGATGAAGGATGCGTGGAGCCTGGGCAATCTGATCCTGATGGATGTGAGCGACCAACCGCGTCGTCTCGCGCTGCCGGGCGTCACTGACCCGAATGGTTTCACGAAGTACTCGACGTTCAACTTGCTCACCGACTACGACGCGACGGCGTACTCGCTGTATGCGGCGGACGAGTGGCAAGTCACGGACGCGCTGCGTTTTGATTTTGGCGTTCGCTACGACAGGCAGGATATCAAGGGAACGATTCGCGCGGGCTCGCAGGAAGTGGCGCCGGGTGTGCCCACCGACCTCGATGGCAATCCGGCGACGACGTACGACCGCAGCGTTTCGTTGATCGGCGCGAACCGCAGTACTGTCGACGAGGACTTCGACAACACCGGTTTTTCCATCGGCTTCAACTACGAGTTCACGCCACATCAGGGGCTGTTCGGTCACTACACCGACTCGGCCAAGCTGCCGCACTTCGACGATGTGCGTAACGGCGTGACGCAGAAGGATCAGGTCACGAACATCGAGCTGGGGTACAAGGCGTCGATCGAGCGGCTGGTGGTGTTCGCGACGTTGTTCCAGACCGAGTTCGACAACGTGCCGTTCCAGGACATTCTTTCCAATGGCAGTACCATCGTCCGTCGCGCCGAGACGCGCACGCGAGGTGTCGAGTTGGAAGGTGAGTTCCAGCCGCTCGATGCGCTGGGCATTCGTTTCAGCATCACTCAGCAAGATCCGACGTACGAAGGGTTCACGGGCTCGGCGGCGGGCAACACCGGCAACGTCATTCGTCGCATCCCGAAGACGATGGCGCGCATCACGCCGACGTATACGTTCATGGATGGAGCGGCGCGCGTGTACTTCACTTACACGTATGCGGGCAAGCGTTACGCGAACGACGAGAACACCATCGAGCTGCCCAAGTACAACAAGCTGGATGCCGGGGTGATGTTCGATGTCGGCGGCAACTGGACGATCCAGGTCACCGGCGACAACCTCACCGACGAGGTCGGCCTGACCGAAGGCAATCCCCGCACCGACGTGGGCTCGGGCGGGATCGGCAACATTTATATGGTGCGCCCGTTGTTCGGCCGTTCCTTCATGGGCTCGGTTACATATCGCTGGCCCTGACCGTGATTTGCGATCCTTGCGCCTTGCAGTGTCCGCCGTCCGGGTTGACACTGCGAGGCATGCTTCAAAACGTTCTGAGAGTCGCCTGCATGGGTGTTTGGTTGGCTGGCGCGACCGTCGCGTCGGCGCAGGAAGCCGTGCCCACTCCGGCCGATATTTATGGGGAGCTGTTCAAGGACGTGCAGCTCAATGCCGTGTTCCCCGACAGCAAGTCGTTCACCGACGCGCTGCCCAACCGACCGCCCGAGCGGATCCTGAGCGAGTATCGCCAGCTCAAAGGGCAGCCGGGCTTCGACCTGAAAAAGTTCGTCGCCGAACGCTTCTCGCCGCCGCCCAACGTCGCGTCCGATTTCCACACCGTCGCCGGGCAGGACGTCCGCCACCACATCGACGCACTCTGGAAAGTGCTCGAGCGCAAGCCCGAAGACCAGCGCGAATACACCTCGCGCATAGCGCTGCCATATCGCTACATCGTGCCCGGCGGGCGCTTCAACGAGATCTATTACTGGGACTCGTACTTCACCATGCAAGGCCTGGAAGAAAGCGGCCGGCACGATCTGACCATGGACATGATCGCCAACTTCGGCTGGCTGATCGATCAATTCGGCCACATCCCCAATGGCAACCGCAGTTATTTCCTGAGCCGCTCGCAGCCACCGTTCTTCGCGGCGATGATCGAGCTGGCGGCGGATGAGGAAGGGGAGTCGGTCTACAAGAAATATCTGCCGCAGCTGATTCGCGAATATCAGTTCTGGATGGACGGCGCCTCGGCGCTCAAGCCGGGCTCTTCGCATCGACGTGTCGTGAAGCTCGCCGATGGCACGGTGCTGAATCGTTACTACGACGATCGGAATGTGCCGCGCGAGGAAGCCTACAAAGAGGACGTCGCGACGGCGAAGGTCGCGGGGTCGCCGGAGATCTATCGCAATTTACGCGCGGCTGCGGAGAGCGGATGGGATTTCAGCTCTCGCTGGTTCGCTGGGAAGGAGCTCGCGACCATTCACACGACGGATTTGATCCCGCCGGATTTGAACAGCCTGCTGTATCAATTGGAACGGACCATCGCCAAGGGCTGTGAAGTGACGGCCGATACGTCGTGCGCCAAAGAGATGAAAGGCAAGGCCGAGGCGCGGAAGGCCGCGATCACGAAATATTTGTGGAACACGAAAGCGGGCGCGTTCACTGACTACGATTGGCGCGCGAAGAAATTGAGCCCGCAGGTGACGGCGGCGACGGTGTATCCGCTGTATTTCAATGCGGCCAGCAAGGAGCAGGGCAAGGCGGTCGCGACGACTGTGCGCACTACCTTGTTGAAGCCCCATGGCGTCGCGACGACCACTGTGTCTTCGGGCGAGCAATGGGATGCGCCCAATGGCTGGGCGCCGCTGCAATGGCTGGCTATCAAAGGGTTGAAGAATTACGGAGAGGAACAACTCGCGGCGACGATTGCTCAGCGCTGGGTTGGCAAGAACCTGCAAGTGTTCAAGGCCACCGGCAAGCTGGTGGAGAAGTACGACGTCCTTTCAGATCAGGCCGGCGGCGGCGGGGAGTATCCGTTGCAGGATGGGTTTGGCTGGACCAACGGCGTGCTTCGGAAGCTGTTGGCGATGTATCCGAAGTTGGCGGAGTGAGCCGTCGCGTCAGACCAGCTGTAGTTCTCCTCGATGGATCTCGATAGCGCCGAGGCTAAAGCTGGTGGCCTCGCTGTCGTTCATCTGTTCGAAGAGTTTGTAAGTATCTCGCTTGATCATGGAATTGCCGTAGCTCCGGCGCTCTGCGTTGACAATGTCGGTGTAGCTGTATCTGGTAGTGGACTCGGTGAGAAATTTCGCGGCCGCGCTGGTGACCCTTCGGGCCTCCTTGGAACACAGATGCCTGAAGACTCTTACGATCATGCCTAGCGGATTGGGGTTGGCTACCAACACGACGTCGAGCGTTCGTTCCCGCAGGTCCTCCAGGTAGCCTTCTCGGCATACGAATGCGCCGGTCCTCCAGTTCATGAGGATTGCATCCCAGTTCAGTACGGTGGTTTCCGTCAGCGATGCGATGCCGTGGTATCTGACAAGACCTTGCCTTATCGCCCAGGTGTCGGTCGCGTTCCAAATGTCGACGGGCCAGCCCGCCACGTCCAATCGGAAGCCACCAAACTTGTTCTGATGAGCGCCCAGCGAGGCAAGATATTTGACACAGTGGTCCCAATCGCCCTCGACGACGAGATCAAGATCGGAGGCGAAGCCACGGTAGCCGAACAGCGCAACATCCCTGAGCACGCCACCGAAAAGATACACGTCTCCATCGGGTACTACATCGGACACGAAGTCCAGAAACTCGACAATGCTCTTGTTTGGATGAGGAATCGCCACTTCCGGATCCACCCGCGTATCAATGTCCAGCGATCCTTGCTGATCTTCGCGTTGCGGAACGTCGCCGAACCTTAGCAATCGCTCGACGCGACTACGCAAATTCTCCAGCGAGTCGACAGGTTGTGGTCTAAGTGGCTGCATTATCTAAAGAACTGAACTCAGCGTGCTTGTGCATCAGATAGGACTCAGTCATTCCCGATAGCACATCGCACAGCAGTTGACAACGTGCGTACGCCGAGCCGCCAGCGGCACTATAGACTCTTCTATAGTTCTCCGATATCTCGCCGAAGACGAACCGTTCGAATGGGCTGTTCGGGTCGTTACCGCGCAGAATCGCGCGCCAAAGCGTATCCATCATGCTCTTGATGTACCGGTTGCCTTTCAGTTCGAGACGCAGCACCTCCCTGTGCTGAAATCCGTGGCGACGCGCAAATTCCTTGGCGGCTTTACAAAGCTGTGTGCAAGGCGAGTTCTTGATCAGCTCGAAACCAGGCCCGATGGTCCCTGCCATCATCTTGCCGATGTTGTCGACGAAAGTTTCCGTCGCTGCCTGAACCATTTCATGGATCGCTTTCACGCGGAACATCTGCATGGACATATCATTCAGCTCGCGCGAGCTGAGTTGCTCCAGCTTGAACTGTTTGTTCTTCGCTTGCGAAAACTCGACGACATTCCCTATTGCCCGGTCGCCGCCACCGAATGATTGCAGGAAATCCATCAGATCGTAGAAGGAGGCGTAGCCTTTCTTGACCGTGTCCTCGGCATCGATGACCGAATAGGCGATGTCATCACAAGCTTCCATGACGTACGCGAGCGGATGTCTTATTCCGGGCGCCAGGCCAGTCTGGTGCCACACCTCTTCGACAATCTGCCCCTCGCTTTGGAAAATCCCGTACTTCTTGAACCCTCCTTTATCCGATGAACCATAGATGCTGGGGTATTTGACGAGGGCGGCTAGTGTTCCCAACGTCAGGTTCAAGCCGAACTTATCATTGAGCAGTTGTAGTCGGGTGAGCAGTCTGAAGGTTTGTGCGTTGCCATCGAACTCCAGAAAATCGATCGGGACATCGGCGCCTGCCTTACCTTCTTGGAACCACTGCTGAATCGCTATCTCTCCCTGATGGCCGAAGGGTGGATTGCCAAGGTCATGAGCTAAACCGACCGCCGCCAGCATGGAGGGGACATTTCGCTTGACCTGCAACATTTCATGGTCCGGACCGAACACTGCGTCGGCGTGTTCGAAGGCCAGACGGACACCGATACTGCGAGCCAGATTGCTTACTTCATGAGAATGGGTCAGCCGTGTGCGGACAGAATCGTTGACCTCCATCGGGAACACTTGAGTCTTGTCGGCTAGCCGCCGTGTCGGAGTCGCAAAGAGAATGCGATCGTAATCTCGCTCGCACTCCGTTCTGCCGCCTCGAGTGCCCGTCGATTCCGCGGGTCCATGGAGATCCTTTCGGCGAACGTTGTTCAGCAGTTTTTCCCAGGTCAGCACGGAGGACTCCCTAAGTTGCTCGGTTAAGCACGGTCCTGCTGAACTAAGATCGAATGGGCAGGCGATATGATCCCTTTCTTGCTATTGCTGTCGAACGCACAATCCGCGGGGAAACGCGCGGCCTCAAGTTACGCGCGTTGCGCGCGGTGTTTTGGCGCGCGAAGAATTAGCGAGCGCTGACGGTCCACCCGTCAGCATCGCTGCGAACCTCCAGCGTCTCATCCCCTTTCAAGAACTCAGCCAACGACGCCGGATCCGTCGCATCGAACACGCCGTTGATCTTCCGCTCGCCCACGGAGGGATCTTCAATGCGAATTGCACGAGGACTATATCGAGCGAACTCGGCAGCCGCTGCGGACAGTGGGGTGTCTTCGAAGATCAGCCGACGTTCGGTCCACGACGTTACTTTCTCTGTATCGCGTAAGGAGACGCGAATCGCTGGCTGGGCCTTGCCGACGATGAGTTGATCGCCGACCGCGAGTTCGAATTCACTCACGGCCTTGGCCGTCGCAGCCGCTGAACGCTCAGCGGCATCGCGTTGATTCACGCGAACGCGACCTTCCAACACAGTCACCACCGTTCGAGCGTCGTTCGCCTTGACGTTGAAGGCAGTGCCGACGGCGACGATGTCCGTCGCGCCAGTGCGTACTCGAAACGGCCGGTTGGGATCTTTGGAGACGCGGAAGATCGCCTCGCCTCCCAACAACTCAATCGCGCGCAGGTGAGCTTCGAAGTGGGCGCGTAAGCGTGACTGACTGTTGAGCTCAACCACCGATCCATCTTCCAGCGTAATAGACCGCTGCTCGCCCACCGCCGTCACATACTCCGGGGCGAACCACCGTTCGATCTGCGAACGCCCCGCAATCAGCCCAGCCAAAACAAACACGCATGCCACCGCCGCCGCCATCGACCAGCGCAGCGCCTTGCGTTCAGGACGAGCGACGAAAACGGACGGCTGATCGAGTGGCGTGACATTTCCTTCGCCACTGACCTTGGCCGCCGCAACGAGAGAGGCCACTTCCATCTCCGGCCACAAGTCGCGCTGACTCATGCGCCCCGTGAGGCGACTCAGTCGCAAGAACTCATCCACGTGCTGACCCGACGCGCGCAGCCAAACGAAAAACTGCCTCCGCTCGGCCTCGGTGCAGTGCTCGTCCGACAGCACCGACAGCCAATGCGCGGCGCACTGCCGGGCGTGCGTCGTGGCTGGGTCTGAGGTGGTGTCTTGATCGGGGTGCATGGGTCAATCGAACTCGATGGTTGCGCGGAGCTGCGCGTAACCGGTAGTCAACATTCTTCGCACCATCCGGGGCGTCACACCCAAATGGCTGGCAATCTCGTCGTGAGACATGTCCTCACGCAGCTTCAGGTACACGACCGCTCGCACCATCGGTGTCATGGTCTGCAGGGCCGCGTCGAGCTGGGACTTGAATTGGGCGTCGTCGAGCAGCGATTCCGGGGTGGCGGTTGAGACCAGGGTGTCCAGCTCGGCGTCGCTATGAGGCCGGGCGTGGACCGCGCGCATGCGCCATTCCTGCGCGACGTTGCTGGCGACCCGGTACAGGTAGGCCTGCGGTTCCTTGATGTGCTCGATCTGTTCGACCCGGAGCAGGCGGATGTAGACCTCCTGGGCCAGGTCTTCCGGGTCGATGCGGCCGGGCAGCCGACGGCGCAGATAGCGCGTCAGGCCCGCGTTCCAATGGCGGGCCCACTCGGCGATGCGTTGGCTGCGGCCGGAGGACATGGCGACGCGACGTTTCCCGGATGGCTTCTGAGGGGTTCAGGGGCTATGAGGGGGCGAGGGCCGAAACCTGCCCGGGAGCATAAGATTTATCGCATGGGCGTGCTATTTCCGAGGACGGTCGCGGCGTACCTTGGACCCATCGAAACCAAGGAGCCAACCATGCAGAACATCCGACGCAGTAACGAACGCGGCTACGCCGATCACGGCTGGCTGAAGTCGTTCCACACGTTCTCCTTTGCCGACTATTACGACCCGCGGCACGTCGAATTCGGCGCCCTGCGCGTGATCAACGAGGATCGCGTCGCTGCCGGCGCGGGCTTCGGGACGCACGGGCATCGGGACATGGAAATCATCAGCTACGTGCTGGACGGCGAGCTGGCGCATAAGGACTCGATGGGCACGGGCGAGACCATTCGCCCCGGCGATGTTCAGCGCATGAGCGCGGGGCGGGGCGTGACTCACAGTGAGTTCAATCCGTCGCAGGAGAAGCCGGTGCATTTCCTGCAGATCTGGATTCAGCCGAATCAGCGCGGCGTGCAGCCGAGCTACGAGCAGAAGCACTTTCCGGCCGAGGACAAGCGCGGCAAGTTGCGACTGATTGCTTCGCCGGATGGTGCGAACGGCTCGGTCAGCATCCACCAGGATGCGAAGGTGTACGCCGGCTTGTTCGACGGTGAGGAGCAGGTGGAGTTGCCGATCGCGGCCGATCGTCAGGTGTATTTGCACGTGGCGCGCGGCACGGTGACGGCGAATGGCAACGTGCTCAATGCCGGCGATGCGCTGTCGCTGACGGACACATCGGCGTTGTCGCTGACTCATGGTCACGGCGCTGAAGTGATAGTGTTCGATCTGCAGCGAGTTCCTGGAGTGCGGCAGTGACGATTGAGTTGGTGATTCCTTCCCGGCGCAAGGACCTGGGCGGCTTCGAAGTCGGCCGGGTCCTGCCCTGGACGAAGCGGCGCATGGTCGGACCGTTCATCTTTTTCGACCACATGGGGCCGGTGAACTTTCCGCCCCAGGTGCCGCGCAAGACCGATGTGAGGCCGCATCCTCACATCGGCCTTTCCACCATCACGTATCTGTACGAAGGCGAGATCGTGCATCGGGACAGCGTCGGGTTTCATCAGACCATCCGGCCCGGTGAAGTGAACTGGATGACGGCCGGTCGCGGCATCAGTCATTCGGAGCGCTTCGATAGCATTCGTGACACCGGCGGTGCGTTGAACGGCATTCAAGCGTGGGTGGCGTTGCCGGAGGCGGCGGAGGAAACGTCGCCGAGCTTCGTGCATTTCGACGCGGGTCAGTTGCCGTCGCATGCGGAGCAGGGCTTGAGCGTCAAGGTCATCGCCGGGTCGGCGTATGGCATGACCAGTCCGGTGCAGACGCATTCGCCGTTGTTCTATGTGCATCTCGAGTTGGATGCGGGGCGGACGACGGATGTGTGCGGTGGGTATAGCGAGCGGGCGGTTTATATCGCCAAGGGGTCCGTTCGTCTCAACGGTGAGCGATATGAGACCGGGCAGATGGCGGTGGTGTCGCCCGGTGCGATGCCTTCGATTACGGCTGTTGAGCCGTCGATTGTGATGTTGCTCGGGGGCGAGGCGGTGGGTCCACGGAATATCTGGTGGAATTTCGTGTCGTCGAGCAAGGAGCGGATTGAGCAGGCGAAGGCGGATTGGAAGGCTGGGCGGATTCAGCTGCCGGTCGATGATGATAAGGAGTTCATTCCTTTGCCGGAGGATCCTCCGCCTGCGGCTCAGCCGATGTAGGTTCGGAGTACGGTGGTTCGCATCGCTTGGGGGAGGGATGTCCTTCCCCAGGCGCTGCCGCGATGTGAGTGGTGCGTTGAGAGGTAAGACAAGACGCGAGGCAAGCCGCCCAACGTCGGGGTGCGTTGAGAGGCGGGGCAGGCATTGCTCACCATCTTCGCGCCTTCTGAGGCGCAAGAAGGCGAGCTTTAATTTGGGACGGCGATCAAGGCGGCGACGGAGAGTTGCGGCTGGCCAACGTTGCCGAACGCAACCGAGCAGCGCAGGTTGTCTCGCACGACGCGGATCGACAGGTGTGGGAACACCTCGCGGCGGAGTTGTTTTACCAGCTCACAATCTCCCGACTCCAACTTGAGCGTCTTATCTCGCGACATGGAAACGGTTCTCCATTCGGCGGGAAAGCGAGCGATGTTCTCTGGCGTCGGCAGTGCTTCATTTCTCACCTTCGCGGCTAACTCTTCCGTGCTGGTGTGCTGAGTCACAGCGGCGACGTTGGCCTCCGTCGCCTCCACAGGCGATTCGAGCGTGATCTGCACGAACGCATCCGCCTGATCCGTACACCGTTGCATGACGATAGTGAGCCCGTCGCGGGCGCCAACGCTGCGGAGGATGGCTTCGAGGCGTCGCTGTAAGGTGCTGCACGAGTAAGCTGTGTTCGTGCCTTGATACGCGAACTCCAGCGACTGCTGCCGCCACACCGCAGTGACGTAATCGGGCGCAGCCGGCGCCGCGGCACCGGTTAACAGCAGCGCGATTCCAGCGACGATCAAGGTAGCTCGTTGAAGCACTCACCACTCCATTGCCGCTCGCCTTAACTCTGACTCCGAACTCTGAGTCCGAACTCTGAGTCCGAACTCTGAGTCCGAACTCTGACTCCGAACTCTGAGTCCGTCTCGCGCGCCAAACGGATTTGATGCGGAAGCGGCTCAGAATCTGTACATCACCGCCGTATCGAATTGGAAGTACGAATCGTCCTCGACGATCGGGCTGTCCTTGGCATCGCCTTGCAGCTGGCCGGCGGCCGCGCCGGCGGCGACGATCCAGCGCGGGCTCAGGGCGTAGACGGCGTTGACGAACAGTCGGGCGTCGCCAATGCCGCTCTGGGCTTCATATGGGGATAACCCTGATCTTTGACTTTGTTGCGGGTCGATGCCGAAAAAACTTTCCGCGTATTCGTCGTCGATCCAGCGCGCCGCGATTCCGTAACTGAGCGAGAAGCGTTGCGTGATGTCGGCGCGACTTTGCAACGTCAGTTCGGCGACGGTGCCGTGGCCTTGATCTGCGATGTCGGTCGATATAGCCGCCGTTGCTGTCACCGGCCCGAGGTTGTATGCGCCCTTGAGTCGAGCGACGGCTGTTCGATCGACGTCGCCGAGGCCGCGAAGATGGGAGGAATCGGATTCGTCGCGCTGTGTGACATCGGGGGCGAGCGACAGTGTCAGGGAGCTGTGATCGCGACGGACGAGATATGCGCCCAGGCCGTCGGCGTTCAGAAACCAACGATCGCCGTAGGTGACATTGAAGGCCGGCAATGGCAGGACCTCGAGCGAGTCGCTGCCCGGGAAATCGGGGCGAGCGATGACGCCGGCGCCGGCGCTGACTTGCCAGGACTTGTCGTGAGCGTCGTCACGGCTCTCGGCGATGATGTTTCCGGCGTAACAGAGGCCGACGCCGCTGAAGATCAGCAGCGCATAGCGAACCAAATGCATGACGGTCTCCCGAGTAGGCGAGACCAGCATAGGGAACGAAACTTAGCGGACACTTAGTTCGCGCCGAACATGGCTCCACTGCGCGAGCATACTTGCGCAAGCGAACAGCTGGACGAGGGCGCGCGTGCGCGGCGCGCGTAGGTGGCGTTTTAGATCTCAGGTTGGCGCCTGCGTTTCGTCGGCCAGCTCAGACACGGGCGATGTTTGGCGGCTGCGTTTCATCGGCAAGCTCAGACACGGGCGATGTTCGACGGCTGGGTTTCGCCGGCCAGCTCAGGCACGGGCGATGTTCGGCGGCTGGGTTTCGTCGGCCAGCTCAGACACGGGCGATGTTCGGCGGCTGCGTTTCATCGGCAAGCTCCGGCGGGGCCGATGTTTCTTCCTGTTCAACAACAGCCGGCTTAGCACTCGGTTGCACGATCACCGTCGCCGCTTCGAATCGCATCTTCGCGACCAGTCCCGAGCCATCGACGCGATTCATCAACTCCAGTCCGCAGCGATTCCGATCCGCCGCATTCTTAGCGATAGCGAGGCCGAGCCCGCTGCCTTCCGTCTCCGCGCCTTCGATGCGGAAGAAACGATCGAACACTCGCGGCAGTAACTCCGCCGGAATGCCGGTGCCGTTGTCGGCGATCTCGACGGTCACGACGCCCGTGTCCCGATGCAAAGTCACATCGACGATGCCACCGGGTGGCGTGTAGCGCAGGGCGTTGTCGAGCAGGTTGTGAATCAGGCTTCGCAGCTCGTCTTCATTCGCATGCACGGTCGCATCGATATCCGCCGCGTAGCCGAGATCGATCTTGCGCTTATCCGCCAGCGCCATGAAATCCGCGATGCTCGACTTCAGCATCCCATCCAGCTGAATCGCGACCGGCGGATCGGTCGGCCGCGGCGACTCCTGTCGGGCCAAGCGCAACAGTTGTTCGACCAGGCGTTTGGTCCGAGCCAGGCCCGCTTCGAGCTGCGTCAGCTGCTCAGCCGACGAAGCATCCGGCATGCGAGATTTCAAATTCTCCAGCTGCAAGCTCATCGCCGTGATCGGCGTGCGCAGCTCGTGGGCGGCGTCTTGCACGAAGCGACGCTGTGCCATGAACGCATTCCGCAAGCGTGCGAGCAAAGTATTCACCGCCATCACCAGCGGCTTGATCTCACAAGGAGCATGCTCGACCGGCAGCTCCGTCAAACGGTGCTCGTCCTGCTGAGCCGCCGCGCGAGAAATCAACTCGAGCCGGCGCACGGCCGGTCGCATGCCGAACCAGAGGAAACAGCCTGAGATTGGAATCATCAGCAGCACCGGCAAGGCCACCTGGAAGGCCTGCGACTTCACCAGGTGCCGACGGAACTGCAGGCTCTGCGCGCTCTGCACGGTGCGATCGGGAGATTGCAGGGTGTAAACGCGCCAGCGCGATTCGCCGATGGTCACATCGTGGAAGCCCTGCGCAGTCTGACGCTTCAGATCGAGCTCGGGCCAGGAGGTGGCGACCAGGCGATTCGAGCGATCCCAGATCTGCACGAACATGTCGCCCTTCTCGACCACGTTGTGACGCGTGAGCGGGCGCAAGGCCGGTGCCGAGCCGGACGCGCCGGCGTGGGAATCGGCGAACAGGCGCAGCTGGTTGTCCATGAAGACGCTGACCATGTTGCCGTACACGTGGTAGGTAACGGTCGCCGCCACGATGGCCGCTACCACATACAGCGGCATCAGCCAGGTCATCAGTTGTTTGCGGAGCGAATCTTTGCTCATGATGCGTCCTTGCTGACGCGCCAGCCCAGGCCGCGCACGTTGCGGATCACATCGGCGCCGAGCTTGCGCCGGACGCCGTGAATCAGAACTTCGACAGCATTGCTGCTGACTTCTTCGCCCCAGCCATACAAGCGCTCTTCCAGCTGAGTGCGCGACAGGATCGCGCCGGGCCGTTCGAGCAGCGCATGCATGAGACGGAATTCTTTGGCGGAAAGCAGAATGGACGTGCCGGCGTGAGTGAGCTCGCGACTGGAAAGATCCAGTTGAGTCTCTGCGGTGCCAATCGTGGACTGCGCGTGTCCGCCGACGCGGCGGACGATGGCTCGCATGCGTGCCAGCAATTCGCGCATCTCGAAAGGCTTGATCAGATAATCGTCCGCGCCGACATCCAGTCCCTGGACCCGATCGTCGACGCCGTCCCGCGCGGTCAGCACCAGCATGGGCGTGCGATCGCCGTCCTGACGCGCACGGCGCAGGACTTCGAGGCCGGAGCGGCGGGGCAATCCCAGATCCAGCAGCACGGCCGCATAGCCGCCCTGAGACAGCGCGTCCTGCGCCAGCACGCCGTCCTTGACCCAATCGACGGTCAGGCCATTCTCGGTCAGTGCCTGTCTCAGGCTCTGACCGATCATGGTGTCGTCTTCAACCAGCAGGATACGCATGCGCCGCACGTTCGTGGACGAACGTGCGGCTGTCAAGATGCGCTTGAGTTACGCGGCTCGCGGCAGCAACTCGCCGATCGCGTTATGAGCCTGATTCAAGCTCTTTTCGCGAGACTCTTCGCCCAGACCGAGGCCTTCGGCGAACACGAAGCTCACATCGGTGATGCCGATGAAGCCGAGGAACTGCTTCAGGTACGGCGTCTGCGTATCGGCCGCGTCGGCGTAGAAGCCGCCGCGAGTGATGAACACATACGCTTTCTTACCCTTGAGCAATCCTTCCGGGCCGTTGGCGGTGTAACGGAACGTCACGCCGGCGCGGGCGATGTGATCGAAGTACGCACGCAGCGTCGACGGGACGCTGAAGTTGTACATCGGCACCGCGAACACGATGGTGTCGGCGTTCTTGATCTCCTCGATCAGCGCATCCGAATACTCAGCGTGCGTGCGCTGTTCATCCGTGCGGGCTTCGGGCTGCGACAGGAACGCCTGGAAGCGCTCGGCCGTCAGGTGCGGCACCGGATCGCTCGCGAGGTCGCGCGTGATCACGCGGCCATCGGGATGCTGAGCCTGCCAGTCCGCGACGAAGCGCTGGGCGAGGCGGGACGACTGGCCGTTGGCGCCGGCCAGGCTGGCGTTGATCTGTAGCAAAGTGCTCATGTGACCTCCGAACTAGCTTTGTTTTCAGTGGTCACTATTTAAGTATTGAGTGGATCGATAAAAAAGCTCAAGATTTCGACGTTATTCATCGAATGGATCGATAGATGGCCGAAAATACCTCCCCGATCATGCGGTTGCCCCACATCAGCATGGAGCAGTGGCGGTGCCTGATTGCCGTCGTGGAGGCGGGCGGATACGCCCGGGCGGCGGAGGTACTGCATAAGAGTCAGTCCTCCGTGACCTACGCCGTGCAGAAGCTCGAATCGACCTTGCAGGTGAAGGCGTTCGAGATTCAGGGCCGCAAAGCCAAGCTCACGCCGACCGGTGAGATGTTGTATCGGCGGGCGCGCTTACTTCTCGAAGAGGCAGATGCCATCGAGCGCGCGGCGAGTCGCGTGTCGGCCGGATGGGAAGCGGAGATCTCCATCGCGGTGGAGATTCTGTTTCCAACCTGGCTGATGTTTCAATGTCTGGAGCGGTTCGGCAAGGAGAGTCCGCAGACTCGGATCGAATGGTACGAGACGGTGCTCGACGGCACGCCCGAAGCCTTGCGGACTGGCAAGGCGGATCTTGCGATTACCGGCGTCGTTCCGCCAGGACTGCCCGCGGAGCACTTGATGACGGCGCGGGTCACCGCAGTCGCGAATCCGAATCACGAGCTGCATAAGCTCGGGCGCCCGGTGGAGTTTCGAGATCTAAGGAAACATCGTCATATCATCGTGCGTGACACCAGCGCCAAGCGCGACAAGAAAGCATTGACGCTCGATGTCGCGCGTCGCTGGACGGTGAGCAACATGGCCACGTCGATCGGCGCGGTGTCGCGTGGCTACGGATTCTCCTGGCTGGCTGAAGATAAGATTCGTACGGAGCTGCAGAACGGCGAGCTGAAGGCGCTGCCGATGCGCGATATGAATCAACGCACACAGCCGCTGTATCTGGCCTTTGCAGATCGTGCGGGCGCGGGGCCCGGCGCGTTGCGTCTGGCGGAGATCATCAAGGAAGAAGTGAAAAACGCCTGCCTGTCCGTGGGGCGGGAAGAGCGCGAGGCTAGATCTCGATGATGCCGCGACTGAGCGCGATCGTGACGGCATGAGTCCGATCGTTGGCCGACAGCTTGGCCAGGATGCTCTTCATGTGCGCCTTGACGGTCTCTTCGGAGATTCCCAGCGTCACGGCGATCTGTTTGTTCGCGCTGCCGACCGCCACGCGCTTTAGCACGGCGATCTCACGTTCGGTGAGCGAGTCGTCGGCGGCATGCTCGGCGATTTCAGTGGCGATCTCCGGCGGCACGCGCCGGCGGCCGGCATGCACGGCACGAATCGTTTCCAGCAGCTCCTTGCGAAGCATGCTCTTGAGCAGGTAACCCGCCGCGCCCGCCTTCAACGCGCGCAATGCCTGCACGTCACCTTTATAGGTGGTCAGCACGATGATGCGGGCATCGGGAAACTCGGCGCGAATCGCGTTGATCGCATCGACGCCGTTCACGTCCGGCATCTGCAGGTCCATCAGCGTCACATCGGGGCGATGCTGGCGGAAGCTGTCGATGGCCTGGCGACCGTTGGACGCTTCGCCGATCAACACCATGTCGGGCTGCGCTTCGATCACCGAAGCGACTCCTTCGCGCAGCAGTGGGTGATCGTCGACGGTCAGGATGCGGATTGGCTTGGCGGACTCACTCATCTCGGGGCGATCATAGCAGGGCCACCCCGGCTGCCCGCCGGACACTCATCTCCCTCGAAAGGGTGAGGCGGCCGTCCCTGGCTTCGGGCTTACCTCGGCGCGGCGGCGGGCTAGCATCGAAATAGTGCAAAAACTGTTTTCCATGTTCCCGGCGGGCCCGCCCGGCGTCGCATTGTTATTACTGCGACTGTGTCTGGGCGCGCTGCTGTTCGTCGATCAGACCGGGCGAATCGCCTGGCCGATGCCAGTGTGGCTGGCAATTGGCAGTGTGCTCGCGGCGGCCGCGGTCGCCGTGGGCATTCTGACGCCGCTGTTCGCATTGGTTTGCGGCGTGCTCGAGCTCGCCGCGTTGGCCGGCATGGCTGAGCTTGGCGCACCCTGGGAAGTCTTCAATCTCATCCTCGCGATCGCCGCCGCGTTGCTCGGGCCCGGCGCGTACTCCATCGACGCCTGGATGTTCGGCCGGCGCGTGGTGGTATTGCCGCCCGAGCGGTAGTCGTCACTTCCCCAATCGGGGGATGTCAGGCCCGCGGCCCTCGACGACGATGTCATTCGCTGTCAACGCCATGTTCGCCTGGAGAGGGCCAATGACTACTCAACTACAGATGCACGACACCATGCCGCCGCGTGCATGGACTCGTGTCGTCGCCGGGACGCCGCGGGGCCTGAGCCGACGCGCGCTCAATCGTGCTCACAGTTACATGGCCGAGAATCTGGGCGAGCGTTTCACGCTCGACGATCTGGCCCGGCAGGCGGGGGTGAGTCGGTTTCATTTCGCACGGTTGTTTCGTGTGAGTACCGGCGATAGTCCGATGGCGTATCTGCTCAAGTCCCGCATCGAGCGAGCCAAGCAGATGCTGTTACAGGACGATCGGCCGGTGTGCGAGATCGCGGCGGCGCTGGGCTTCTGTGATCAGAGTCACCTGACGCGCACGTTTCGGCGCATGACCGGACTCACTCCGCGAGAGTTCGCACGTCTGCATGCCGACGTCGATTGAGTGAGAGCAGTGCGGCAAGGGATTGCCGCTGACACGGCAAGGGAATTCCGCGAATGCGGGAAGGCTCCGCAGTAAGCGTTGCTTGCAAGTCGGTCTTAGGGGTGCATTCAGGGTTGGTCTTATCCACGATTTTCCCTTACCTAACGATAACTACTCCAACTGGTGAGTAACCCGATCAGCGACGAGCACTCGAGTGCTCGAGGGGCGCACCGGATCGAAAAAGAATTGGAGAGGTCATGAGTCAGTCGGTTGAGAAGAAGACGTCGGCGCAGCCGGGCGTGGACCGGAAGTCCGGCCGGGCGGTGTTCGACGAAGGTCGCACAGTGTGGGAGTGGCAGACAGCCACGGGTGTGTTTGAGCGTCATGTGACCGAGGAGCAGCTTGCTCGTCTCGAGCATGCGGGCCTGCAATTGGTGGAACAGGCGCACGAAGGCCGCGCGATTTACGGCGAGACCGGCAGCCAGACGGCGTACAACGCTCGCAAGCAAGTGTTCGTGGGCCGTCCCGCGCCCGTCGTTCGGTCGACTGCGACCGGCTCGTTTCGTCAGTTCTTCCGTCGACTGTTGCCGTCGACCTGATCGTTATCGATAGCTGGCCCGAAGCTCGTGGGTTGCTTCGGGCGAGACCCCGATCCGGTCTTCGTTGTCCCAGAGAAAGCGATAGTAGGCAATGCGTCGCGCATCGGGCTCGATGTCGTAGGCGCGGAAGAATTCCTGCTCCCAGTCGGGGCCGTAGTTGTAGTCGAGATTCACGCTCGCGACCGCCAGGTCGGCCCAGCGATCGGCGCGGCCCAGTGAGCCCAAGTCGACATGGCCGATGGGATTGCCGTCGGCACCGATGATGGTGTTCGGCGAGCAAGGATCGCCGTGACATACAACTAATCGGTCGATCGGCGGCACGCCCAGTTGATCCAAAGGAACGCGCCGGCCGGTGCGGATCTCCGGCGACCATTCGAACGGACATTCAGCGACCGGCAATGTTTCATGCAGGATGCGGAGTCCACGTCCGATGGCGCGTGCCGCGAGTAGAGGCTGCGAGATCCACGGCTCCATCACCGCGCC
The DNA here is from genome assembly GCF_042651805.1 of Steroidobacter flavus. NCBI lineage: Bacteria > Pseudomonadati > Pseudomonadota > Gammaproteobacteria > Steroidobacterales > Steroidobacteraceae > Steroidobacter > Steroidobacter flavus. The sequence continues at coordinate 2,644,231 of NZ_JBHSDU010000003.1, forward strand.
CGTGCCGGCCAACGCGGCTGTCACCAACCACTGCGCTTCTTCATTCGTGCCGTAGTCGAGCACGCGCGGAACATTGTGATAACGCACGGCCCATTCCAGCTTCTGTCGTTCTGGCTCCAGATCGAGACGGGTGGTGTGGGGATTCCATTTGATGAAACGCGCCCCGGCTCGATACGTCGTGCCGCCGCGCTCATTGGTCCACACGAGTTGCGGTTGCGCCCCGGCGGCTAGCTCCAGGACCTTGGATGGGATAGGGTCAGTCATCCACGAACGATAGCGGAGACCGGAAGGATGCGGCAGGCTCGTTCAGCAGATGTGCCAGCAATGCATCGCGTGCGCATGTCCGTGCTCGAGAATCGGCTGGTCTCGCGGCAGTTGTCTGAACAGGACTACGTCGTCGAGATCGAAGTCACTGGACGCGGCTGGGTGATCGAATCCGAAGGAAACATCGTTGCCTTCGCCGTCGGCAACAGCGCGACCGGCAGCATCTGGGCGCTGTTCGTCGAGCCGGGGCACGAAGGCAAAGGTTACGGCCGTCAATTGCATGACGTCATGATTGCGTGGCTCTGGGAACAGGGACACGATCGGTTGTGGCTGACCACCGGGCCAGGGACTCGCGCGGCACGTTTTTATGAAGCTGCCGGGTGGCGGCAGGTCAGCGCGAGCACCGATGGCGAATTGCGCTTCGAGCTGCAGCGGCCGGAATAGGATATGTGGCGCGCTTTGCTGGTCATCGCATGTTTCAGCGTGACGCCGGCAGTGGCGTTGGAATACACGTGTCTGCAATACGGCCCCATCGATATCGCGGGCAGGATCGTGCAACAGACTCACGCGGGGCCGCCGGATTACGAGAGTGTGACGAAGGGCGATGAGCCGCGGACGGTGTGGATTCTGCAGCTCGATGAGCGCATCTGTGTCGAGGCCAACAGGAGCTATCCGCGCGAGCCATTGCAGCTCGAGATCGAATTGGCGCTGACGCCGGAGCAGTACCGGCAGTATCGGGGCCTGCTTGGACAGAAGGTGAGGGTGACCGGTGAGCTCAAGCACGGCGGTGCCAATTACCAGAAGCGCCTCGTCATCGCGCCCGGCGAGATTGAAAAGACGCGGCTGACGCCATAACTACAGCCTCATTCCGGCACAATAAGCGCACGGCGATGCCAGTTCCCCAGCCGGGGCCGGGGCACAATTCGCGGGTGAGGTTGGATGGACACGCTGCTGCACATCATCGAGAGCTACGGCCTGTGGGTCGTGTTCTTTTGCGTGCTGCTGGATCAGGGCGGTCTGCCGTTTCCCTCGTATGCGCCAATGATCGTGACCGCCGCGCTCGCCACTGACAAACACGAATCGCTGCTGCCGGTGTTGCTGGTCGCGACGCTCGCGGCGTTGATCGCCGATCTCGCGTGGTTCGCGGGCGGGCGGCGCTTCGGGAATCAGCTGCTGCGATTGATGTGTCGTGTCTCGTTGTCGCCGGATTCGTGTGTCGGCATGACTCGGAACATTTATGCGAAGTGGGGCGCGCCGTCGTTGATTCTCGCCAAATACATTCCCGGGTTTGCCGCCGTGTCGACCACGCTGGCGGGCGAGTCGGGCACGAGCGTCCGGCGCTTCATTATTTATGACGGCATCGGTGCCGCGCTCTGGGCCGCCGGCGCGATCGCGTTGGGCGCGATGTTTCATGAGGCGGTCGAGGCGCTGCTGGATCAGCTCGAGCAGCTGGGCCACTTCGCCCTGCTGTTGCTGATCGTCGCGATCGTGCTGTTCGTGCTGTTCAAATGGTGGCAGCGTCAGCGCTTCACGGCGCAGATCCGCATGTCGCGCATTTCGGTCGACGAGTTGCTGTCGCTGCTCGACTCAGGATCGGCGGCGGTGATTCTGGATGTGCGCAGCCCCGAGCGTCGCGCGGCGTCCGGCTGGATTCCGGGCAGCATCAGCGTGCGCGATCTCTCCGAGCTGCAGTTGAAGCCCGGCGAGGAAGTCATCGTCTACTGCGATTGCCCGAACGACGCCTCAGCGGCGGTCGTGGCGCGAAAGCTCAGCGAGCTGGGCTTCAAGCGGGTCCGGCCGCTGGCGGGCGGCATCGAAGCGTGGCAGGCGAGCGGGCGGCCGGTAGACCGCCACGCCACCGACACGGCTACTGCCGCGTGAGCTTGCCGACAGTGACGCGGTTTTTATCGGCGGCGGCGTTGAATTCGGCCACGGACACGAAGCCGTCGCCATCGGTGTCGAGCTCGACGAACGTATCCGACAGCCAGCGATCGAAGCCGGCTTCGGAGCGGCTCAGGCGGTTATCGCCGTTGCGGTCCAGTGCGGTGAACGAATTCGCGGTCGAGGTTTTTTTCTGGGCGTCGTCGTCGGCCAATGCGCCGGTGGCAGCGAGCAGGCCCGTGGTGCCTGCGACGGCGGCCAGAATAAGTTTTTGTATTACAAAGTGTCTCATGGTCTCGTTATCTCCGCGCCGATCCGCTCGGGCGGCGCGCGTATTGCAAATTATCCGCTCTGAATACTCCCTGAATGTTGCAGACGTCATCGATCCTGCACATAGAGCGTCGCTGTTGGAGCGGCCGGGAGCGAGCGGGTACGATGCTGAATCGGTTCAGTTCCCAGCTCGATTTTCGTGAGGAGAATCTGTATGGCCAAAGAAAGTTCCAAGAAAAATGGCGGCAAGAGCGCCGAGGTCGCCATCGACATCGGCATCGGCGGCAAGGATCGCGAGAAGATTGCCAACGGTCTGTCCAAGGTGCTGGCCGATACCTACTCGCTGTATTTGAAGACTCACAATTTCCATTGGAACGTCGAAGGCCCGATGTTCAACACGCTGCACCTGATGTTCATGGAGCAGTACACCGAGCTGTGGAACGCGCTCGATGCAGTGGCCGAGCGCATTCGTTCGCTAGGCTACCCCGCGCCGGGCACCTATAGCGAGTTCGCGCGCCTCACTTCCATCGAGGAAACCGAAGGTGTGCCGGAAGCCCTGGAGATGGTGCGCCTGTTGGTGGCCGGGCATGAAGCTGTCGCTCGGACCGCACGCTCGACTTTCCCGGCAGCGGAGAAAGGCGGCGACGAGTCGACCGCGGATCTGCTGACCCAGCGTCTGCAGGTTCACGAAAAGACGGCGTGGATGTTGCGCAGTCTGTTGAAGTGATTTGAGTCTGAGTGGCGCGCCCGCTGGCCGTCAGCGGGCGGCGCCCAGTAGCGCTTCGACCGCGCTCTGCGCGTCGTCATCCAGTTCCTGGAAGCGCAGCGAGATCCGGAATCCGTCCATTCCCACACAGGTACAGCAGACCACGCTGGTCCGCGCCTGCAACCGCACCGGATTACCACTCACAAAGGCATCCACCCGCACCAGCGCGGTCTCGCCTTCCCGCAGGGTGCGCTCCATCAGCAACCCCACGCCGCTGTTGGAGATCTGAATCGCTTTGGCGCTCAGAACGGTGGTATGGCCCAGGCGCACGCTGGCCGGCCAGCGCATGGCCTTGACGCGGGTGGCCCCGGCGTCGGAAGAGGGCCCGTGTGAGCTGAAAAAAGACTCCATGTCGGCCGTGTTCTTGGTTGCGGTATTCCGGTAGTGGCTTACTTCACCGGTCGATTCGGGGGAAATCGTAGCCTATTCGTGGGGAGAACGGCCGTCTGACCCGGTCGGAGGCGTTGGGAATTGTGAACCGGCTCTCGTGCTGGGCAGGACGCCCGAATGCCGGGGTCGCAGGGATGCGAAGGACCGGCCCGGCCCATGCGATGAATGAGTCGGGGGCGGGGTGAACGGAAACGGCGCTGCGGGTTACTATGGGTAACTCCGGTTTACTGCCATGACTTCGAATCCCAAAGACAGCACCGCCCAGCCCACCGTCGAGGCGCCCGCCTCGGGGGCGGGTGTCGTCAATCGTCACGAGCGGGTGCTCGACGAGGCCGCCCGACAATTGAATCAAAAGGGCGTGCTGCTCACCTCGCTGGCCGAAATCGCCGCGAAACTGGGTGTCACGCGCGGGGCGATGTATCACTACGTCGCCGATCGCGAGGATCTGGTATTCCAGTGTTATCGCCGGGCGGCCGAGATCATCGCGCGACATCTGCGGGAGGCCGAGCGCGTTGGCGGCACCTCGGCGGACGTACTAGTCGATTTCATCAGCCGCATGCTCGATCCCAAAGAGCCCGAGATCGCGGCCCGCGCCGAAATCGCGATGATGAATCAGACCCAGCGCGACACCATCCAGGGTCTGTATGACGGGTTGACCGCCCGCCTGGCGCATTTGCTGGAGACCGGGCATCGCGAAGGCGTGCTGAGATCCTGCGATATCGAGGTCAATGCGCGAGTCATTCTCAGTCTCGTGACCTGGGCGCCGCTGGCGCGACCCTGGGCGCACGCGGTCGGGCCGATGGGCGCGGAACGGTTGCGGTCCGCGGTGATGGCGACTGTGCTCGAAGGATTCTCGACCAGCGCGAACCTGCCGGCCTACGAGCCGTTGGATCTTTCCAAGCTCGCGCCTCAAGTGGTGAGCGCCTTCGATCGGGACGCGGCGCTCGAAGCCAAGCGCGAAGCCTTGTTACGAGCAGCGTCGCGGGCCTTCAATCGCAAAGGCATTGATGCCACGTCGCTCGAAGAAATCGCCGCGCAGCTCGGCACGACCAAGCGCACGTTTCATCATCACATCGGCAGCAAGCAGGAAGTGGTGTCGGCGTGCTACGAGCGCGCCTTCCGCATCTTTCTGTTTATCAAAGATCGCATGCTCGAATATTCGGGCACGCGCATGGAAGCGCTGTCGGCGTCGATGGACGCGCTGGCCCGCGCCTATCCCAATGAAGACCTGAACCCGTTGTCGCCGCTGGTCGGCCACGGCGCGTTGTCGCCGGAAGGTCAGGCGAAATTCGCGGTGCGCTCCGATCAGCTCGGCGACGCGTATCACGAGCTGATCCGTCACGGCATGCGCGAAACCAGCATCAAGGACGTGGACGTGCATGCGCGGGCGCTGATGTTGCCCGGCCTGCTCAGCTGGCTGGTCAAGGACGACGTGCCCACCGATCCGACCCAACAGCAACACATCGCCCGCGAGATCGCCAATCTGGTGGCCGTGGGACTTAGAGCCCGTTCATGAAAATCATCTATAGCGACCGTCACCGACTGCATGCCGGTGACAAGGAAATGTATCGCGGTCAACTCGTGCCGTGCTTCGAAAAGCCGGAGCGTGCCGACTTCGTTTATGACGCCGTGAAGGCGCGCAACTTCGGCGCGATCCTGGAGCCGAAGGAATTTCCGGTGTCGCTGATCGAGCGCGTGCATGCGTCCCGCTACATTCGTTTTCTCGAAAAGGCCTGGGATCTGTGGAGCGCTCAGGGCTACACGAACGATGCGCTGCCGGCGGTGTGGCCAGTGCGCGGCCATCGTACTGACATCGAGCCCGATCACTTCGCGGGCAAATTCGGTTTGTATTCTTACGACAGCGGCACGCCGCTGACGGCGGGCACCTGGGCAGCGGCAAAGACCGGTGCGGACATCGCGCTGACGGCTCAGCAGATCGTCGCGGGTGGCGAGCGCGCCGCTTTCGCGTTGTCGCGTCCGCCCGGGCATCACGCCGGCGCGGATTTCTTCGGCGGCTACTGCTTTATCAATAACGCCGCGGTCGCCGCTCAGGCGTTTCGTGACAACGGCGCCAAGCGCGTCGTCGTGCTGGACGTGGACTATCACCACGGCAATGGCACGCAGAACATCTTCTACGATCGCAGCGACGTGATGTTTCTTTCCATTCACGGCGATCCGCGCACCGAATATCCGTTCTTCCTCGGCCATGCCGACGAAACGGGCAGCGGCGAGGGTGTCGGTTACAACAAGAACTATCCGTTGCCGGCCGGTAGCAGCAATGCGTTGTGGTTCGATGCGCTGGGCGATGCGGTCCGTCGCATCAATGAGTTCAAGCCCGACGCGTTGGTGATCTCACTCGGCGTCGATACTTTCGCCGACGATCCGATCTCCAAGTTCCAGCTGCGCGAGCCGGAGTATTTGAAGCTCGGTGCGCAGATCGCGGCGCTCGGGCTGCCGACCGTATTCATTCTCGAAGGTGGCTACGCGGTGGCCGAGATCGGCCACAACGTCGCGCATGTCCTGCGGGGATTCGAAGACGCCGTGTGATCGGCGAGCTAGGTTTGCTCGCCCAGCGTAAACATGAACTGGGCGCCGGTATTGCCATCGCTAGTCGCCCAGATCTCGCCGCCGTGACGTTGAATGATGCGTTGAACGGTGGCTAAGCCGATGCCCACGCCCGGGAACTGCCGGGCGTCGTGCAGCCGGGTGAACGGCTTGAACAACCGGTCGGCCTGATTCGGATTGAAGCCCGCGCCGTTGTCCTGCACCCGATAGACGATGCCGTCGGCGCTGTCCCGATAAGAGCTCAGCTCGATGCGGCTGCGCTCGCGCTTGGAGCTGTATTTCCAGGCGTTCGACAACAAATTCTCCAGCACCACGCTCATCAGGCCGGCATCGGCCGTTGCCACCAGGCCGGGCTCGATGCAGATCTCGACGTCCCGTTGCGGCTCGGCGTTGCGCAGGCGGGTCACGATCTTGTTCGCGATCTCGCTGAGATCGGTCTGCTGCAGATACAGCTCGGTGCGAGTGATGTGCGAGAGTCGCAGCAGGTCGTCGATGAGCGAGCCCATGCGAGTGGTGGAGTCGCGCAGTCGCACGACCGATGCTGCCGGCAGCACGCCGGCATGCTCGCGAGCCATGTCCAGCTCGGCATTCATGATCCGCAGCGGCGCACGCAGATCGTGCGACACCGCCGATGAAAACGCCTCGAGTTCTTGATTCACTGTTTGCAGCTCGCGGGTGCGCTCGCGGACCTGACGTTCGAGGTTTTGATAGACCTCGACGTTTTCCATCGCCACCGCGGTGGTGTTCGCCAGCGCTTCCAACAACATCAGTTCCTGAGGCGTGCACTCGTGATGGTTCGCCCAATAGTTGCCGATGGCGCCGATCGGTGCGTAGGAGCGGATCGGCACCATCGCCAGACTGTGCACGAAGGTCGGCCGATACGCCGCGTGCGGAATGCGCGAGTCCTTATAGATGTCGGGAATGACGGCGGACTGGCTGTTGAGCATCGCCCAGCCGCTGATGCAGGTCTCCAGCGGGAAGCGTTGTCCTTTCCAGAGCGGCGAGATCGCGTCTTCATCCACGTAGTAACAGAAGGGGCCGTCGCGCAAAACAAACGTCGCGCCGTCGCAGCCGGTGAGCTGGCGGGCCGCCTTGCGAACGATGTCGACGATGGCGTCGATCCCACGTGCCAGCGACAGCTTCTGCACGACATCCACCAGCAACATCATGGCCGCTTGCGGAGGTGCCACCACCGGTGCTGGCGATTTGATATTCCGGCGCAGGGCTGCACTGAGCTGCCAAAGATGATCCTTGAGCACATAGTCATTGGCGCCGGCCGCGAAGCTCGCCGCCACTTCTGCATCGAGCGCCGCGCCCGAACAAACGATCACCGGCACTTCGGGATAGCTGGCCTTGGCCTCGACGATGGCATCTTCGGCGCTGTAGCCCGGCAGGTTGTTATCGACCAGCACGACATCGAAGCCGCCGGCCTTCAAGGCCTCGGAGTACTCGCTGGGGCTACGGACTTGGATGAAGGCGGCCTGGATGCCTTGTCGCTGGATGCCGCGCTCAATGATGAGCGCATCGCTCGGGTTGTCCTCGAGATGCAGGATCTTCATCTAACCTTCTGTCCTCGCAGCCTCCAGATGGCCTTCCGGGGCTATGGTCCGCTCTAATAATCGAAATGCTATGCGCTGCGGACGCGTATCTTCACGCCGAGCGCGACTGCAGGCGTGTGCGCCCGGTCACGTTCGAAGCGTCGCTACGTATTTTCCCCGCGCCCGACAGCCTAGATTACCAAGCGTAAGGCGTCCCTACCTATGAGGATTTGCAGGAAAGGTGGATCGGCTTCGCGCCCGGGCGCGATCAATATCGCCACAGCACTCCGGCCGAGGGCACCAGCGGCAGCCAGGAATTGAAATCGCGCTCGTAGCGGGTCGAGCCGTCGGCGTTCTGCCGGGCTTTGTACTCGACACAGCAAGGATTCTCCCGCGACGTCGCGTTGGTGAATTCGACGAATACATCCAGCGCGCCCCGAGGCATCAGGAAGGTTCGGGTCAGCCGCATATCCAGCGAATTGAAATCTTTCAGGCGGCTGCGATTGCGCGCCGAGACGTCAACGATCGGCACGCCGGTCACCGGATCGATGGGCAGCACCGTGGTCGGCCAGCCGCTGTGGTAGCTGTCGATGAGCGTGGCGGTCCACGGCCCGCTCGCCCAGGTCACGCCAAGATTCACGGCATGTCGTTGATCCCAGCTGCGTGGCACGTCCTCGTTACCGATTCGATCCGTGACCTGTGACCACGTGTAACTGAGGAAGCCGCTCCAGGGACCGCGAGGCCTCATCTGCATCAGCACTTCGATGCCTTCGGCCCGCGCGCTGTGCGCGTCGACCACGACGCGATCGAACTCCGCTTCTGGAAACAGGACCAGCGGATCGAGCATGTTCTCGAAGCGCGGGTGAATGCGCCGATAATATTTACGGTACGCCTCGACCCGCATGTTGAAGCCTTCGTCGAACGCGTGCTCCAGGCTCAGGATGGCGTGATCGGCATGCTGAGCGGGATAGAACTGCGAGATGCCGTCCTCGACCTGCAGCTCGTTGATGCCTTGGGATTGGAAGAAACGTCCCCAGCCGGCGCGCAGCCTGGTGTCCGGCGCTAACGAATACATCACACTCAGGCGCGGGCTCAATTGCTCGCCATCGTCGGTGCCGTCGTAAGTCTGCACGTCGACGCGCAGGCCGGCCTCGACCGTCCAGCGCTGGGCGAGCGTCGTTCTCATGTCCCAATACGCCGAGTTTTCATAACCCTCCGGCGCCGGCGAGACCCGACGCGTGGTCACCGAGCCCGGCGACCCTGGAAAGGGATAATCGGGGAACACCGTCAGATCGAGCGCGTAATCGTAGTCACCCCACAGCTTGCGAACCTCGCCGCCGAACCGATGCGTGATGGCGCCGACGTCCCAACTGTTCTCCAAGCGGAGCCCGGCGACATGAAATGACCGGTCGTCTTTGACCTGGCCGGTGCGCTGACCCGGTTGATCGACGTAGCCGCGGCGCTCGTTGACCAGGTCGGTGAACGAGCCGATCAAGCGGCTCGACGCGTGCGATGACCAGTTGTGGTCGAGTGTGAGCCAGCCATAGACGTTGCGATACTTGGCGCGAGCCTGCTGCGTGCCTTCCTCGCGCTTGGCGACGATTTGATCGCCGGACACGAGCGCGTCGAAAGAAATGCGAGTGTCGTCGTTCAAGGCATATTCCACGCGGGCGAAGCCGTCCGAATAGTCGGGCTTGCCAAAATCCTCTTCCGCGAATTGCGCGAGCTCGCCGAGATTGCCGCGACGAGCGGACACCAACGCTTGACCGCGGCCGCCGGCGAAAGGGGTCGCGGCCAGTGCACTCGTATTGAAGAAGCTGATGCCGGCTTCGTAATAACGCTCGGTCGGGCGAATGGTATGGGCATCGATGATGGCGCTCATGCGGTCGCCATACGGCGCCGGAAAGCCGCCCGAATAGAACTCGATGCCGTCGATCAGCCGGGAGTCCAGCAGACTGATGGGGCTGTAAAAGTTCTTGAGATGAAACGGCTCATACAGTCGCAGGCCGTTCAGCAGAATGGCCGTCTCGTTCGGCTCGCCGCCGCGAATCGGACCGAGGCTCGAGACGCCGTTGGTCGCCGTGCCCGGCAGGCGTTGCACGGCCCGCAATGTTTCATCGGCCAGGCGCGGCATCGCCTGCACTTCGTCCTGAGTCAGAAAATTCTTGGGCGCGATGCTCTCGGCCGCGGCCAGCACGTAACGGCTGGTTTGCACGACGACCTCTTCCAATTTCGCACTCTGCGGGGTCGGCGGTGAGGGCGGTCGTGGCGGTGGAGCATCGGTTGAATTGCGAACCACCGCATAAACGCGAGGTGCCGCTTCAGAAACCGTCAAGCCGTGTGCGGCCAGAATTTCGCGAGCCAGCTCCAGTCCGCGACTCGCATTCGGCTCGACCTGAACGCGCAGCGTGGTCGGGACGATCTGGTCGTTGTAGATGAAGATCAGGCCCTGGCTGCGCAGATCCTTGAGAACATCGCCGACGCTACGACCCTGCAGCTGTGCCACTGCGGTATGGCACATCAACAGTCCCGTCGACAGGCAGGCGAGGCGCCGCAGCGCTGACTTCATTGCTTTCCCACTGAGACGAGGCCGGATTCCATAGACGGGCCTTGAAAACGAACGTGTATACCGACAGCGAGACCGTCCACACCAGCATCGCACTCCACACATCATGCGATACGAAATGCGCGCCCCGTGCCTGTTGAGCGATGCCGAACACCAGGCCCATCAACAAGCCGGAGGCCAGGCCCAACCGCGCAACCCTGCGACTGCGCTCGCGAAACACGAAGTATAAGGCCAGCAGCGCATAACCGGAGCTGGCATGCGCGGCAGGAAAGCACTGGGCGTGACGTAGCGCTGCGGGGCGATGCTCGAACAGATGAATGAAGGGGAAAGCGCCGCCGAACTCGGTCAAATCGCGCGGGCAATCGACGTTGGTCAGGGTTTTCAGCAAGCCCACCAGTCCCACCGACAGCACCACCGAGACAAAAAAGTACAGCGAGGGCCTACGCAATACGTGCAACTGCGGTCGTGCCCAGGTCGCTGCCCACAGTGCCAACGCCAGCAACGCGACGATGCGCATGAACCACATGCCGCCGTGATGGATCAGCTCGTTGGCCCACCAGCTGCCGGCGCCGATCCAGCGCGACTGGACCTCGTCGAAGTACAGCGCATGCGCGATGGAAATATCGAGCGTCGTGGTGGCAAGCACGGCGGCGAGCAGTACGAACAGCACCAGCGGCGCACGCAGATGGCGCCAGTAAAACATTGCGTTTGACATGCGTCAGAAGGACTTCTTGGTTTCGATCAACAGTTGCAGGGAATCGATGTCGTTGCTCCGGTTCAGCGGCATCGCCAGATCGATGTGCAGGACATTGCCCAGACCGGATCGGGCACTGCCCAGTCGCAAGCCGATGCCTACATCCGAGAGCCAGCCCGAGGGCGCCGCTGCATATTGATCCTGTCCCCACGCACGGCCGGTATCGAAGAACACCGCGCCGCCGACGTTCACCAGCTTGAGCGGTTGCCAGTTGCTGTAGAAGCGTTCCTCCAGCGTCACCAGTGCGTTGGTCTTACCCGCCTGATAGCGCAATGGGTATCCGCGCAGACCGTTGTCGCCGCCCAGCAAGAGCTGCTTTTCTGGATCGAGGTTGGAAGTGATCGACGCCGTGACCGATGCGAAGAACACCCGGTGCTCGGACTGGCGCAGATAAAAGCGGCTGTTGGCGTCGAACACGCCGTCGGCGACCGTGCCGCCTTCCAATCGTCCGTGCCAGCCCAGGCTGTTGATGAGATAGCGCTCATGATCGAGATCGACGCCTGCCGCCAGCTCGCCACTCAAGATGAAGGCATCGCGCGTCGAGCCGAACGCGGTGCTGGCGAAACCCGCTTCGAATCGGGCGCTGCGACCCAGATGGACGTCTTCGGTCCGGCCGATCTGATCCAGATTGCGCGTGCTCAGATAATTGTCTTCGAGCATCTCGATACCGACCCAGGGATACGCCACCGTGCGATCGTCAGGCAGCGCCACGTTGGGCTCGTTCAGGCGCGTCGTGAATGAGCGCTCGTCGTAGCGAAAGCCGCCGAGATATCGCGTGGTCCAGCCATCGTGCAGACCGGATGAAATACCGCCGCCGACTTCGAACAGGCGCTCGCCCATCTCGAACCGTTCGATACGTTTACCGAGCGAGTAACGTGAGATGGCGCTGTCGACGTCGGAGGCGCCGATATTCGCGCTCCATCGAGAATCGAGTGCATAAAATGGCCGGGACAAGCCCAATGCTTTTTCCGTGCCGTCGCTCATCGAGGAATACGCGGTGGAGAGCGTCCACCAGCTGCCGAACAGATGCGGATCGACATAGGTCAGGCGCCAGGCGGTGCGATCGACGTCGCTGGTGCGCTCCATTGCCACTTGTTTGCCCAGTCCGAGGAAGTTGCTGTCAGCAAACTTCAATCGCGTGTTGTTCTCGCCACCTTTGCGGCCGAAAGAAAAGCCGGGGCTCAATGTCCAGACGTCATGAACCCGCACCTCGACATCGACCGTATTGTCCTCGTTGTAGCGGACCACGGTGACCGAGGCTTCATTGAGATAACGCTGATCGCGCAGCAGGCGTGCTGTTTCATCGAGCACGCGACGGTGAAAGGGTTCGCCGCTTTGAAACAACAATTGTTGACGCACCGTTGCGTCGTGCGTGGCAATGTGCAAACCGTTGACGACGCGATAGGGCGCGGACAGCGATGTTTTGTCTCCTTCGAACACGTCGTCGATGCGAACATCGATGCGGCCGATTTTCGCGCCGCGCTTCTCGAGCTCGGCGTCCGGCGGCAACTGCGATTGATCGAGCGCGAGTCGGCCGGGAAGCATTGCGACCACGGTGTCGCTTGCGTGGGTCATCGATGCGACGAACAAGGTCGACGCAGCCGTCGTGATCGCAATCGTAGTGAAGCGTCGCATCGAGCCCCCATCGCCGCCGCTTCCAGGCCGCGATGATTCGCGTCCAGCCCGGCGCTCAGTGGGTTGGACGCGTGGGGGCGCTCGAATCAATCGGCGCGAGCTCGATGCCGATCTCGTCCGACTTTGTTTGATAGCGACGCAGTTGTGTGGTCGCAAGCACCGTGGTCAATGCCACATCCGCGTCGAGGCCCGCAATCGAACCACGCAGCTTCACTGCTTGCGCGGCCGCTTGGGCTTGCGGCGTGGAATAAACCAGATGACGGCCGGTCTCGCGCGCGATCCATTGCAGGAACAGCGCGAGCGATTGATTGTCGATGTCGAAGTCGGGCGCCGCTTGTTCCGCCCAATCCCAGTGAGGATCGGTGGCGGTGAGCGCGCCGCGGGTCAGTTCGCCCGCGGTCGTCAATCGCAGTACCTGGCCCGCTTCGCCGGTGCTCGAACTGTTCGAGCTGGTCACGCGCACGCGACCCTCGCGAACGCTGACGACCATCGCGTCGGCATGCGCCCGCACTTCATATTGAGTGCCGAGGTGCTGGACCGATCCGGCCTTCGTATCGACTGTCAGAGTGTTGGCGCCACGCAGGCTCGGAGGCGAGTCGATATATACAGCGCCAGCGGCCAACGTGATGCGATCGGTCGCGTCGACGGTGAGCTGAGTGTCGTGATCGAGCCGCAACGACAGCCCGTCCGGGAAAGAAACGGCGGCCCGCGACTGCGCGTCGGTTTGCATGCGGTCGCCGACGTGAATGAGCTGCCCGACGTTGCGAGGCTGGACGGTGCTGTCGCCATCGCTCGCCAGCAGATGACCGTCGATGTTTGCAATGCTGGCCACCTGCTCGGGCGCCGGCGTCAGGTATCGATAGCTGAAAGTGGAGACCAATACAGCCAGCACTACACCCGCGGCGATCCGCCAGGCAACGACCCGTTGCTGGCGCTTGCGTTGTTGAACGATGGTGAGCCATTCGGCGTGCACGGCCGACATGACCTCGCTCGCCGTGGCGGCGGAAGGTTCGTCGCGTGCGCCAACCTCTCGCAACAGCGCTTCGATGCTGGCATCGTTAGACTCGGGTTCGTTGGGTACCGTCGTCATGGCGCTACTTTCTCATACCGGCGAGCACATCGCTCGCAGTCGAACCGAATACTGTTTCCAGGGCCTCGCGGAATGCCGTGCGGGCGCGGGCCAGCAGCGATTGCGCCGCTATGTGGCCGACGCCGAGCAGCTCGCCGATCTCCTCGACGCTGCGTCCCTCGATATATTTCCATTCCAGCACATCGCCATAGCGCGATGGCAGCCGATCCAGGACCGATTGCACCAGCCGGCGGGTCTCGGCGGTGCCATACCCTTGCATGGGCTCGTCCGAGGCGGGCGCGGCTATGGATTCCAGCGCTTCGCGCAGGCCCGGAGTGTCGTCGATCAGCACGACATTTTGATGATGCCGCTTGTGAGCGCGCAGATAGTCCGCGATCTGCCGCCGGCAGATCTGGCACAACCAGCTGAACAGCGCCGCCTCGCCGCGGAACCCGGCCAGGCCGCGCATTGCTTTGACCAGCGTTGCTTGCACCACTTCTTTACAGGCCTCGGCGTCGTTGCCCAGCCGAGGCAGGGCGAACCGGTAGACTCGCGGGAAATAAGTTTCGAAAAAGCGGCGAAAAGCGGCCTCGTCGCCGCTCAACATGGCGGCAATCAGGGCGCTATCGGTGCTTTGTTCTGAGCTCACTCGGTCAGTAAGACGGGCAATGGCGACAAATCAATCGCTGCTCACTCGCTGCCGCCACCGCGGCGGCAGCCGGCAATCAGGTCCAGGCGCCGATCATAAGCCTGGTTGCGCGTCTCGGCCGCTCCCAGCACGGTGTGATAGAAAAAATCATGACTGACCGGCAACTTGGCCTCGGTGCTCAGGCAGTCCGGCCGGAGCTGGGTGCGTCGGACATAACCTTCCGAGGTCCACATCAGCATGGGCACCTGCTTCTGCGCCTCCGGCGCAAATGCGTAGGGCATGCCGTGTAAGTAAATGCCGTTCTCGCCCAGCGACTCGCCGTGATCGGAGACATAAAGCAGCAGGCTGTCGATCTTCGAGCTGGCCTCGCGCAGCATCCTTATCTGACTGGCGAGGACATGATCGGTGTAAGCAATCGTGTTGTCGTACGCGTTGGTGATTTCCTGCTGGCTGCAATGCTGGAGCTGATTGGAGCGACAGGCCGGCCGGAAGCGCTCGAACTCCGGCGGATAGCGCTCGGAGTAGAACGGGCCGTGACTGCCTTTCTGATGAAACACGATCACGGTGTCGTGCTCGATCTTGCGCAGGGTCTGCGGCAGGTCGTCGAGCATGACGGCGTCGAAACAGTTCGCATCGGTGCAATAGCGTCGGTCGGGCTTCTGGTTGTAATCGACATTGGTCACACGGGCGCAGACGCCTTTGCAACCCGAGTTGTTGTCGCGCCATTGCACGTCGAAGCCGGCCTGAACCAGCGAGTCGAGCAGGTTCTTGTAGCGGCCGGCCTCATCGACTTTGAACCCGGTGCGCGGCAGGTGCGAGAACAGGCACGGCACCGAGATGGCCGTCGAAGTGCCGCACGACGACGTGTTCGAGAAATAAGTGATGCCGGAGATCTGCTTCAGCTCGGGATTGGTCTCGCGACCATAGCCGCCCAATTGGAAGTTCGCGGCCCGCGCGGTTTCACCAATGACCAGGAACAACACCAGCGGCTTGGCCGAAGTCGCCGCCGTGCGCTCGACCTTCCCTGCGGGGTCGATCAGCGGTTCGTTGGCTCGTGACTCGCGGCTACCGGCGAGCAGGCCGGTCATGCTGACGATCTGCGCGATCGGATTGAGCGTGTAGCGAATGGGCTTGTGCTCGCGAAAGAAGGTGGCGTAGTCGGCCGAGTTGGCGAACACGCCCGCGAACGCCACACCGAGTCCAGCGACGATTGCTATCGCGCGTCGGCTGAGTTGCGAGCGCCAGCTCGTCGCGGGCAAACGAACCCGCCACAACAGCAACGCCGGCAGTACTCCGAGTAACACAACATGCAACGCCAGGTCCGCGTTCATCAGCGCGCCGACCTCGGCGCGGTCGGTCTGGATCACGTTGCGCATCATTTCCTGATTCATGATGGCGCCGTACTCGCTCATGAAGTACGCACCGAACGCGGCGGCGACGAACATCAGGCTGGCGGCTACGCGCATTACCCGTCGAGTTGGCGACAACAGCAACAACAGCGCCAGCACGACCCACGCGAGGACGCCCAGCGACGCCATGAACAGCACCGAGCCCACATTCGGATGCCACATGGCCTGAGCCGACAGTTCCCAGAAGCGGACGTTGTACAGGACCAGCCAGATGAAGGAGACGCCAAACGCGAAGGCGATATCGGAAGAGCAGGGAATGCCAGCGGCCCAGCGCTCGCGCAGACGGATCGACAAAGACAGCGGCGCGGCCGAAACGTGTTGAGTTTGCATCGCTTCGTTGGACGTTCGTCCGTGAAGCGATCAATCGAACAAAAAATTCGCGAAATCGCGATTGGTTTTTGTCCCAGGGGTCGTCCAACCCAGATTTGCGGTCGGCCAGTGCATAATTACCGCGGCAATGAGGGCAAGAACGAATGACGCAGGCGAGTTGGGTGCAGGGAGTGTTCCGTGTGGGTAGTCACAGCACGCGCGACGTCCGGCTCGACCTTTTCTGGCTGTTGGGGCTTGGGTTGCTACTCATTGCGACGGGCATCGGGCTGCGCGACCCCTGGCCCGCCGACGAGCCGCGCTTCGCCTTGATCGTGCGCGACATGGTGGCGACCGGCGATTGGCTGTTGCCACGCGTCGGTGGCGACGTTTATGCCGACAAGCCGCCGCTGTTCTTCTGGCTGATGGGGCTGTGCCTCACGGTCATCGGTTCCCTGCGCATCGCCTTTCTGGTGCCCTCACTGCTGAGCGGCCTTGCGTGCCTGCTGCTCATCTACGATCTCGGCCGTCGTCTGTGGAATCGCGAGACGGGGCTGGCCGCCGCGCTGGTCCTGCTGCTGACAGTGCAATTTGTCTGGCAAGTGCGTCAGGCGCAGATCGATGCGACCTTGTTGTTCTGGGTCGTGCTCGGTCTGTATGGCTTGGTCCGCCACTTATTACTTGGGCCCGCCTGGGGCTGGTACGCGGTGGGTTGGGCGGCGGCCGGATTTGGTGTGATCACCAAAGGCGTCGGCTTCCTGCCGTTATTGATCCTGATTCCGTTTGCAGCGATGCGCGGCCCGCGTTGGTCGCCGCGCATGCAAAGCTCGAGCGTCGCGTTGTGGTTCATCGGGCCGGTGGCGTTCCTGCTCGCGGTGAGCACGTGGCTGGTGCCGATGTTGCTGGCGGCCAATGCCGATCCGACTATCGCGGCGTATCGCGACGAGATTTTGTTTCATCAAACCGTCGGGCGTTACACCGATGCGTGGCACCACCGCGAGCCGTTCTGGTATTTCCTCGTTCAGGTGATTCCGGGGCTGTGGCTGCCGCTCACCCTGTTATTACCATGGCTCGTGCCTCAATGGCGCAAGGCGTGGCAAGCGGGTGACTTGCGGATTGGGTTGCTCACGGCTTGGGTCGTGCTGGTGGTATTGTTCTTCAGCTTCAGCAGCGGCAAGCGTGGCGTTTATGTTCTGCCCGCGGTGCCGGCGCTGGCGCTTGCGACCGGCCCGTATCTGCTGGATCTGCTTCAGCGTCGCGGCGTGCAGCGTGCGATGTTTGTTTTAGCCGCGGTGCTCGCCACGGTTTGTTTGCTGGGCGCGATCTACGTGCAGATCCGGCCGGACCGACGTCTGGAGATGATCTCCAGTTATGAGATCGACGTGTTCGGTCCGTTGCTGTTGATCGGCATTGCCGGTGCGTTGGTGTGCGCGTTCACGAAACCCGCGCGAGGTGTGCTTGCGTACGCCGGTTTGCTTGCCGTCACGTTGCTCACGGTGAGTTACTGGGTCAACCCGGCGATGAATACGGCGCGCTCGGGCGCGGCCTTTATCAAACGCGTCGAGCAGATCGACGATCCGACCGCCGAGCTCGGCTTCGTCGGCTTCAAGGAGCAATATTTGCTCAACGTGCATCGACCCATCGTTCATTTCGGGCACGCGCGTTGGCGCGAGGCCGATCAAGAGGCGGCGGACGCGGCGCTGTGGTTGAGCGGTTCAGGGAGTCGCCAGCTGGTCGTCAATGATTACGCGCGGAAGCTGTGCTTTGCCGATACGGCCAGCCAGTCCCTGGGAGAAGCCAATCGCTCGGAATGGTTCATCGTGCGAGGCAAGCCCGACGGGAAGTGCGTGGCCCGAGGCAAAGCGGCGGCGCTGTATCGCTATGCGCCGCCACCGCGTGCCGCGGACTAAATCAATTCGTTTGAATCGCCACGACACCGCAAGCGATGCGGTCGCCGGAGTTGCCTGACGGCTGCGTCGTGTAGTCGTCGGGCTTGGCATGCACCACTATGGCCTTGCCGAGAATGTCGTTCGGCTGGCCCGTCTGCAATGAAACTTCGGCATTGTCGATGCTCACCTCGGCCACGCCTTGCGCATCCGACTTCACGTTCAGCATGTCGCCGGCGTGATGCGGTGGGGCCTGCGGGTTGCCATGGTTCTGGCTGCCTGGATTGAAATGAGCGCCGGCGCTGGTCGCGTCGGGCGCGCTGCAATCGCCCTTCTCATGAAAATGAAATCCAAACTCGCTGTCGGGCTTCAGGCCCTGCACCATGCCTGAAATTTTTACGCCCGTGCCCGCGGCGGTAATTTTCAACGCGCCGTTGGCGGTGTTGCCTTGAGTCGGTGAGAGCTTCACTGCCGCGCCCGCGGTGGCCTCAGCAGTTGCTGTGGTCTCGGGTTCGGTAGTTGTCGCAACGGAAGGTCCGTCACCTGCGGGCGGTGGCGCCGTGGTCGCGGGCGGGGCGTGCTCTTTTTGACCACAAGCAGCGAGCAACAAAGCGGCGGCGACAAGGCTGGCGTATTTTTTCATTGGAGCAAGACCTCGCGTGTATGAACCGAGGTAAATCCGTGACGCATCGGTTGCGTTCCGTCGCATCGCGCTCGCGATGCCAGTCTTCGCCGCTGGTCTCGCGCACTCGCAGGCTGCAGCAAACAATCTGGAAGAAGTCGTCGTCACCCGCCGGGCCGGCGTGGAAGAAATCCGCAAGGTGGAAGTGAGCTACGCCGTCACCACCATCGGCGGTGAAGCGCTGCGAATGGATGCGCCGCTCGGTGTCGCCGATGCACTAGGCTCGGTGCCGGGCTTCTGGGTTGAATCGCCAATCTGTTGAAGCTGCCTTCGTACGATGTGCTGTTTGCATGCGGCCGCGCCGACGCCCGATCTCATCCTTCGCGACACCATTACCGATAAAGCCTATCGCACCTATCGTCTGCTCCCGTTCGACGTCCCGGACGGTATCCAGGCCCTGGAGATTCGCTTCGATTACACGGGCCGGGACGCACGGACGACCATCGACGTAGGCTTGCTCGGTCCGGGCGAGAAGTTCGATATCGAGTTCCGGGGCTGGAGCGGTGGAAATAAACGTTCGTTCACGCTCTCGGCGAGCGACGCGACGCCGTCTTATCTTGCCGGTCCGGTGACGCCGGGCAAATGGCAACCGCTGCTCGGCGTGCCAAACATTCGCAATGGCCAAACCACCGAGTTCACCGCAGAGGTTTATTTCCAGCGCAATAACCCGGCGCCACTCAAAGCCGAAGCCGGCTGGTATCGCGGCGACCTGCACATGCACAGCGCTCACAGCGACGGGAACTGTGCGAGCAAGAGCGGCGACAAGCGCGTGCCGTGTCCATTGTTTCTAACGCTGGACGCCGCCGCCAACCATGGCCTCGACTTCGTGGCCTTCACCGACCACAACACCATCTCGCATATAAAAGAGCTGACGGCCCCGCAGCCATACTTCGACAAACTATTGCTAATCCCCGGCATGGAGATGACCACCTTCCAAGGCCACGCCAACGCCTTCAACCTCCGCGAGCCCGTCGACATCCGTGTCAGCAGCAAGGAAGTCCCTGACTGGAACACTCTGCTCACGGAAGCAAAGAACAAAGGCGCACTGGTCTCGATCAATCATCCGCGAGTGCCAACCGGCGAGGCCTGCATGGGCTGCGGCTGGTCGCCGAATCCACCGGCCGACCTGTCGCTGGTGCAAGCCGTCGAAGTCGTGAACGGCAACGACATCGAGAGCCCGATCACCGGCATTCCGTTCTGGCACGAACAACTACAGAAGGGCTATCGCCTGACCGCGATCGGCGGCAGCGACACGCACGATGTAACATCGAAGAACGTTTCTCCGCCGCAGGGACGCATCGGCGTGCCGACGACCGTGGTCTACGCGAAAGAGTTGAGCATCGACGCAATCATGGAAGGCATTCGCGCCTGCAACGTATTCATCGACGCCGCTGGCTCGCGAGATCGCAAGCTCGAGCTAAGCGCCACTTATAAGCAGACCGTCGCGATGGGCGGCCAGCTATCGGTGCCAGCAAAGCAATCCGTGACATTCACCGCGCGCATCGAGCAGATGACCGGCGGCACCGTCGAAATCATTCGCGCCGGCAACATCACTCGACGCACCGGCATCCCCGCGGCGAAGCACACCTGGTCGTTTGAGGAAACATCGGACGGCCAGCGCCATTGGATTCGGATCGACGTGCGTGACGCCGACGGCAAGCTGGCACTGCTCGGCAACCCGATCTACGTGAACTGACGCGGCAACTCAGCGCCTACGGCTTCCGCGTAGTCGCGGCCGCTATGTGATTGATTCTCTGACGATCGTCGCCGGGCTTTACGGAGGAGTGCAGGAACGATTCGCCGGGTTGCGACGTTGCCATTTTTAGGAGACGCCGACGCAAATCGAAACGAAGATGTTGATATTGGTAGTAGAGGACGAGCCCATTTGCGCGCTGAGCACGGTTGCCGAGCTGGAGCACGCCGGACATAAAACACTGGGGCCTGCCGCCACCCTGGAAGAAGGCCTGGAGCTGGCACGCACCGGCCATCCCGCCTTAGCCCTCATTGATATCGATCTGATGCACGCCGGCGATGGCGTTGAATTGGCAAAGCGCCTGCGCGAGTTGCATGTCGCCGCGGTGTTCGTCAGCGCTCAGCATCCGTCGGCATTCCAGAATCAGCATCTGGCGCTGGGCTTCATTGGTAAGCCCTACAACCCGGCGGACCTGCCGCCGAGCATCGAGATCATCTCGGCGATTCTGGAAGGGAAGCCAGCGCCCGAGGCATCGATACCGCGGGCGCTGCAGCTGTTTCATTAGAAGATCATTCAGCCGAGTTCTGCGACACCTTGGCCGGCGGGGCGGTCGGCGCGTCGCTCTCGTTCACATAGCGATAGCGAACCACACCGTAGAGCATTTCGTCCCAAGTCTGCTGACCCCACGGTACCTCTCGATTGGGATCGGGGTTCGCTTTGTTCTGCGCCGAGTTGTCCCAGGTCGTGTGATGCGTGACCTTGGTGCCGGCGGGCAGCAGCTTCGGTGTCTTCAGCTCGTATGTGGTCTGCCAGTTGAAGTCGTAGTTCGGCACTGACAGCAACGTTTCAGTGCGCCCATCCGGATAGGTCGCGATGAAGTCCGACGCCTTGCCACGGAAATGCGAGTGCGGCAGCAAGTTGTAGACGATCACGTCGTGGTCGAACGTCTTCGAGGCCGACTCGGTGTGCTCCTTGGTATTCGCCGGAATCTTCAGGCGCGGGTTGAGCAGCACGGCGCTGCGCATCTGGTATTGAGGCGCATCCTTCCGGAAGTACAGACCCATGCGGCTCACGTCGCGTGCGGGCTTGCCGCTCACGGTGTAGTGCATCTGGAAGAAGAACTTCGCGTCCTTCTTGATCAGCACGCCCGTTTCAGCAGGCAACAGCATCGGGCCGGCACCCGGCACGTAACCGCCGAGACTGCCGCCATCGCGCACGCTCTCCGCATTCGATCCCATGGTCGCGATGATGTGATGGAGCACGGTGCGATCGCCCGGCTGGAAGTCGACAGCGCGGACCCACACGTCATGACCGAGCGGGTTGTCGGCACTCGGCATCTGATACGGAATCACGCCCGTCGCCGGCACATCGAACGCCGGAATCTCGACGATCAGGTCCGGCTCGCCGAGCGCCCACTCCGGCCATTGTTTCTTCAGGTCCTTCAGCGGATCGCTGCCACCGCCGCGCGGCGAGCCTGCTTCGATCCAGTGCACGAGCTTCTTGATCTCGTCCTTGCTTAGGGAACGATCGTTGGAGAACACGTTGTAGTGCGGATCGGCGTGCCACGGCGGCATGCGCTCGGTGCGCACCACTTCGCGAATCATCGGGCTGAAGCCTTTGATCATGTCGTAGCTGGTCATCTGCCACGGACCGATGCCGCCCTGACGATGACAAGTGACGCAGTTGTCGATGAGCATGGGCGCAATGGTCTTCTCATAAGAGATGTTCGCATGCGCCTGTTTGCGATCGGCTTCGGGGAATTTCAGATCGCAGCCTTTACCTTTGCTGGCGTCGACCTGTGCGGTTTTCACCGGCGTCGCGTTGATGACCGCGTCGAGCGCGTTGGCCGCATACGGCGTGCCGCCGGCGGATACCGGGCCGCGATACGCAACTTTCCAGCCTTTGGTGTTGATGACCAGCAATTCGCCGTTGCGCTTCAGGCCCAGCGATTCGCCGATGATCTGAGTTTCATCGAGCAGGATGGGCAGGTCGATGCCTTGCGCCTTCGCTTCCTTCTCGATGGCGTCGCGCGTGTCGGCGAGGTTGGAGTTGATCATCAACAACTCGACGCCTTGCGCGCGGTATTTGTCTCGCAGCGCCTGCATCTCCGGCAGTGACTTGCGAACGACCTCGCAGCCATTGCCTTGTGCCATCAGCACGACGGCTTTCATGTCCGAGAGGTAATAGAGCTGGCGCGACGCGCCGGTGTGATCGAGCAGGCGGAAGTTATCGACCGTATCGCCCGGGCTGAGCGCCAGTGCGGGGCCGATCGCGCCGGAGAGTGCCAGGGTCGTTGCGATACCGAGCAGCTTGGATCCTTGCTTCACGCGCATTGAGTTCACCCCTCTTGCCTATGACTGCCCTGTCCCCGCCTTGCGGGCGGGGACGGAATATTCTCCAGGCAGTCTGCGTCCGTGCCCGCGCGGGTGTCTATCCGCGCGCGGCCCAAATGTCACGAATGAATGTTAAGAATCTTTGCACTTCTGTAACGGCGAGTTTCCATGCCGTCAGGCGGAATTACTCCCGAGGCGCGGCGAGCGATTCGCGTTTGATGACCGAGCCGCGGAGGATGACGCGGTCGATGCTGGTCCAGGCGCGCATCGTTTCCAGCGGGTTCGCGGTCAGTAGCAACAGGTTCGCCACCTTGCCCGCTTCGACCGTGCCGTACTCTTTGTCGAGGCCGAACTGCCTGGCGTTGTTGATCGTGCCGGCACGGAAGATCGCAGGTAACGGAACGCCGGACTGCGCCATCATGCGCATCTCGCGATAGGTGTCGTAACCGGGCTGTGCGCCGAAGGTCGGTGCGGAGGGCGTGTCGCTCCCGAGCAGCAGCGGGTGGCCGAGATCGTTGAGATATTTGGTGGCGCGCATGCCATACGAGCTGATGACCATGTACGTGTGCATGGCCTTCATGTCCGGCACACCGCCCATGAATTTGCGCGTTTCTTCCTTGAACCATTGGCCCGCTGGCGTCGCATACCAAGCGAGCAACGCGGGCGGCACCACCTTCGCGTACGCCGGATCTTTCAACGTGTCCTCGCGAAACAAATCCGCCAGCCCGGCGATGACTCGTAGCGTCGGTTGATAACCGATCTTCTTCGCATGAACATCGCGCAGATGCGCGGCGATGGCGGGCGGCAAGCCTTGATCGGTGGAGTATTCATTCCAGTTCCACAAGCCGTGTGCGATCACGTCGACCTGCGCCTCGACGGCGATACGCTGCATATCGATGGCATTGGCATGCGCGATCAGTAACAAGCCGCGCTTGCGGGTTTCGGCGCGCACCCGCTGCAATGTTTCTTTGCTCATGATCGGCCAGAAGCTGGCGGGGCCGAAGCCGTCCTCGATGAAGATCTTGATACAACGGACGCCGCTGCTTGCGAGCTTGCCGATGATGGCTTCGGGCGTGTGCTGAGCCGCGTCCGCGCCGGCCGGCAGCGGATGTTTCTCGGCGTTGGCGGGCTCGTAGATATAGTCGGGAAAGGCGTTATATCGAACGGCTGGGTCTGGAATGAACGCTGAAGGGTAGCCATCGAGCGAGATCGCCGCTCCACAACGATACAAATCGGGATGCTGAGGCTGCGCCTCGAACGCGGCGACGGCATCGGGCGAGCCGAGCAGATTCAGCACCTGCGTGACGCCGTAATAGAGATAGCTGCGCGGCTGCTGGCGCGTGTAGGCGTCGCGTAGTGGCGCCATCGCCGGATCTGACTCCGCGCCGAAGGGAAAGCCAGGCACCTCGCCGACGTGGACATGCGAGTCCATCAGGCCGGGCGTGAGAAACTTGCCCTTCCCGTCGATCCGAGTGGCGCCCGAGGCAGCGCTGACCGGCTTCGAGCTGACGGAGACGATCCGTCCATCGCGGATCAGGACGTTCTGCTTGGGTTGAGGCGCGGCGAACTGGGGCGAAACGACCGTGACCTGCTCGATCAGCAGGTCGGCGGCCTGCGCCGGGACCACGATCGCGGCCAGAATCCCGAATGCCAGACGGGTCATCACGCCGGCCTTTTGACTTCCTTTCACGATGACTGACTCCTGAGCGACAGGCCGGGCACGCGGAATGCGCTGAACCGGCGGAGAACGAGACGCCTGGCGGACCGCCCGGTCGCCCGATTCTGCGCGATCGAGCTCCCAAAGGCAGCGGCCGGGGCCGGTTTACGCGTTCGGCGAGACCCTTTAGGGGGGATTTTGCGGCTTGTTTACGGCGGCAATTGCTGACATTTTGTCTGAGTATTAGAATGAGCTTCCCAAGTCGCCGGCCAGGGTTTTCGTGACACAAGAACAGGTAGTTTCGTCGGGCCGCCACGCTGCGGCAGGCAAGGTCCCAAGCGCGTCCGGTCACGCCCGGCGCAGGGGTGTCGGTTTGGCAGGTCGATGGCTGATGGGAGTGCTCGTGGTCAATAGTCTGGGTGCGTCGGTGGCTGGGGCGGTGGAAGCCCGCCGCGGTGAGTTCGGAACGCTGGCCGATGGCCGCAAAGTCGAATCGGTCGAGCTGGCCAATGCCAAAGGCATGTCGGTGCGCATCCTCGCGCTCGGCGGGGTCATTCAACAGCTGCAGGTGCCGGACCGCCACGGCAAATCGGCCGACGTGGTGCTCGGCTATGCCACTGCTCAACAGTATGTGGATCAGCCGCAGTACTTCGGCGCGACGGTCGGCCGTTATGCCAACCGCATCGCCGCCGGCAAGTTCTCGCTGGACGGCAAGCAGTATCAGCTCGAGATCAACGACGGCCCCAATCACCTGCACGGTGGCAAGCGCGGGTTCGACAAAGTGATCTGGAAGATCGAATCTGTCAGCGCTGGCTCGCCCGCCCGCGCGGTGCTCACTTATACGAGTGCCGATGGCGAAGGCGGTTACCCCGGCAAGATGCAGGTGACCGCGACCTACACGCTCAACGACAAGAACGAGCTGGGCATCGAGTACCGCGCGACGACGGACAAACCGACCATCGTCAACATCACCAATCACAGCTACTTCAATCTGGCGGGCGAAGCGACGCCGACCGATGTCTTCGGTCATCGCCTGACTTTGTTCGCGAGCAAGTACACGCCTGTGAACGACACGTTGATTCCCACGGGTGAGCGTCGCGCTGTCGCCGGCACGGTGTTCGACTTCACCAAACCTCACACCATTGGCGAGCGCATTCGTGACGGTCGTGACGAGCAGCTGCGCATCGGTCGTGGCTACGATCACAACTACATCGTCGATGGTGAAGCGGGGCAGCTGCGACCGGCGGCGCGCGTCGAAGAGCCGCAATCGGGTCGCGTGCTGGAATTGCTCGCGAGCGCGCCGGGCGTGCAGTTCTATTCGGGAAATTTCCTGGACGCCACCAGCACCGGCAAGAGCAAGCGCGTGTACCGGCAGGGCGACGGCTTCTGTCTGGAGCCGCAAGTGTTTCCAGACTCGCCGAACCGCAGCGACTTTCCCAACGCGCGCCTGAACCCCGGTCAGACGTACGTGAACACCCTGGTGCTGCGTTTCTCCGCCGCTCCCTAAGCTTTCGAACCAGACGCTTCAACAATGAGCTCATCCAATTCCAACCCGTCCGCCTCGCGTTGTCTGCGCTCGCGCGCCTGGTTCGACGATCCCGCCAACGCGGACATGACCGCGCTGTACCTGGAACGGTACATGAACTTCGGTCTGTCCCTGGCGGAACTGCAATCGGGCAAGCCCATCATCGGCATCGCGCAGACCGGCAGCGATCTGTCGCCGTGTAATCGTCATCACATCGTGCTGGCGGAGCGTGTGCGCGAAGGCATTCGCGAAGCGGGCGGCATCGTGCTGGAATTTCCGGTGCACCCGATTCAGGAAACCGGCAAGCGCCCGACCGCGGGCCTGGATCGCAACCTTGCGTATCTCGGCTTGGTGGAAGTGTTGTTCGGCTATCCGCTCGACGGTGTCGTGCTCACGATTGGCTGTGACAAAACGACGCCTGCCTGTTTGATGGCGGCGGCCACGGTGAACATGCCGGCGATTGCGCTGTCGGTCGGGCCGATGCTCAACGGTTGGTACAAAGGCGTGCGCACGGGATCGGGCACCATCGTGTGGCGCGCTCGTGAATTGCTCGCGGCCGGCGAGATCGACTATCAGGGCTTCATCAAACTCGTGGCCTCGTCGGCGCCGTCGACCGGGTACTGCAACACCATGGGCACGGCGACGACGATGAACAGCCTCACCGAAGCGCTCGGCATGTCGCTGCCCGGCTCAGCTGCGATTCCCGCGCCGCTGCGTGATCGGCAGGAGTGCGCGTATCTCACGGGCAAACAGATCGTCGAAATGGTGTGGGCGGACCGCAAGCCGTCGGACATCCTCACTCGCGACGCCTTCATCAATGCGATCCGCGTGAACTCCGCGATCGGCGGCTCGACCAACGCGCCGATTCATTTGAATGCGCTGGCGCGACACATCGGCGTCGAGCTGACCATCGACGATTGGCAGAAGTACGGCCTGGATATTCCTTTGCTCGTGAACCTGCAGCCGGCGGGTGAATATCTCGGCGAGGATTACTATCGCGCGGGTGGTGTGCCTGCTGTTGTGGCGGAGTTGATGCGTCAGGGCTTGATCAATGAGAAGGCGCTGACGGTGAACGGCAGCTCGCTCGGCGACAACTGCCGTGATGCCACCATCGTCGATACGAAAGTCATCAAGCCGTTTGCGGAACCGATGAAGACGCGCGCCGGCTTCACGGTGCTGCGTGGAAATCTGTTCGACTCGGCGATCATGAAGACCAGCGTGATCTCGGACGAGTTCCGTGCGCGCTATCTGTCGAATCCGAAAGACCCGGAAGCGTTTGAAGGCCGCGCGATTGTGTTCGATGGTCCGGAGGACTATCACGCCCGCATCGACGACCCGTCGCTGGGCATCGACGAAAACACGATGATGTTCATGCGCGGCGCGGGCCCGATCGGTTATCCGGGCGCGGCGGAAGTGGTGAACATGCGTCCGCCGGTGAACTTGATCAAAGCGGGCATTCACAATCTGCCGTGTATCGGTGACGGCCGGCAGTCAGGCACGTCGGGCTCGCCGTCGATCTTGAATGCTTCGCCGGAAGCGGCGGTGGGCGGCGGTCTCGCGCTGTTGAGGTCGGGCGATCGCGTGCGCATCGACCTGCGCAAAGGCGAAGCGAACATCTTGATCAGCGACGAAGAGTTGAACCAGCGCCGTCAGGCATTGAAGGACGCGGGCGGCTACCCGATTCCCGCGAGCCAGACGCCTTGGCAGGAAATGCAGCGCGCGGATATCGGCCAGGCCGAGACGGGCGCGGTGCTCGAGTCGGCGGTGAAGTATCAGCGCCTCGCCCAGACGAAGGGCGTGCCGAGACACAACCACTAATTTCAGTTCGTACATGCTCCCGCGCGAGGTACCCTTGCGCGGGAGTTTTTCATTTCTGAGGGAAAGAACATGGCTGAAGCATGGCGAGTCATCGCTCGCGAGGAGCGGGATGAACTGGGCGAGGGGCCGCTGTGGTCGGCCAAGCACAACGCCATCTTCTGGGTCGATATCCTTTCGCACTTCCTCTATCGCTACTCACTCGCCGACGGTGCTGTGAAGCGCTGGACTTTGCCAGAGCGGATTGGGTGGGCGGTGGAGCGTCGGGAGCGAGCGGGGTTCATTGCCGGACTGCAGAGTGGGTTCTACGAGCTGGATCTCGAGCCGTTCGCCCTTCGTCAGATCGTCGATCCGGAGCCTCAGTATCCGGGGAATCGATTGAACGATGCGAAGGTGGATCGGCACGGTCGCATCTGGGCGGGGACGATGGATGCGGCCATCGTCGAGGCGACGGGGTCGTTGTATTGCTTGTCCCCGGATATGAGCGTTCGTCGTGTGGACGAGGGCTATAAAGTGACTAACGGCCCTACGTTTAGCTCGAATCAGGAGTTCATGTATCACACGGATTCGGGGCGGGGCACGGTGTATCGATTCGATCTGTCGCCGGAAGGGGAGCTCAGCAATAAGCAGGTGTGGCTGAAGTTCAGTGCCGATATGGGATCGCCGGATGGGATGACGGTGGATGCCGAAGGTTTCGTATGGATCGCCCACTGGGGCGGCTCGCGGATCAGCCGCTGGTCGCCGGATGCGAAGCTCGATCGGGAGATCCGATTGCCCGCGCCGCAGATTACTAGCATCACGTTTGCGGGGCCGGCGCTGGACCGGATGTTTGTTACGTCTGCGGCTAAGGGATTGGACCGGAGCAAAGAGACGTTTGCTGGATGTTTGTTTGAGATCGATACCGGCGGTGTTCGTGGGTTGCCGCCCGGTCTGTTTGCTGGTTGAGTTTGGTTCGGAGGCGTTCACGCGCGAATGCGCAGTTGACGCGGAGGCGGTGCCGGGGAGGAGATTCCCCACCCCGGCGCTGCGAACCACTGAGCCTCTGGCTCTTACTCGACCGCGACCACCACCACCGACTTCGGCGGCAGCTCAACGCGCAGCTCATTCCCCTTCTTCGACGCCTTGAATGGAGCAGGCTTCACCGACTCAGGCTTATCGAACGTATTCCGCGCATCAAGCGCGTTGGCGGTCAAAATGCGACCGCTCGCCGACTTGAAATTCACACCACTGATCTTCGTCGACACAGAAGCGCTCTTATTCGGGTCGACGTTCGTAAAGGCAATCTGCAACTTACCAGCAGCGTCACGCGCAGCGGACACAGACACCTGCGGCAGCGACCACTCACCGCGTGAATACGTTGGCGACTGAACTTCCGCAGGCAGGGAAGTAGCACCCTGGAACGGGATATACATCTCGAACACGTGATACGTCGGCGTAAGTGTCATCTTCTCCTTATCGGTGAGGATCATCGCCTGCAACACATTCACCATCTGCGCAATATTCGCCATCTTCACCCGATCCGCGTGGCGATGAAAAATATCTAGCGTCAGCGACGCGACCAGCGCATCACGCAAAGTGTTCTGCTGATACAGGAACCCCGGGTTGCGGCCCGCCTCCGGGTCGTACCAAGTGCCCCACTCGTCGACGTACAGACCGACCTTCTTGTCCGGATCGTACTTATCCATGATGGAAGAGTGCTTCGACACCAGCTCCTCCATGCGGACCGCATGGTTCAACGTTGAAGCCCACGCATCTTCAGTGAACCCAATCGAAGGACCCTTGTTCTCCCAACGTCCAGGGAAGGTGTAGTAGTGCAGCGAGTAAGCGTCCATATGCTTCGACGCCTGCGACAACATCACTTCCGTCCAGTGATAGTCATCGACATTCGCACCGCTCGCGATCTTCAACGGACGATTGTCACGGGGTGCCTTCACGAACGTCGCGAACTGCTTGTAGAGATCCGCGAAATATTCCGGCCGCATATTGCCGCCGCAACCCCACGTCTCATTACCCACACCGAAATACGGCAACCGCCACGGCTTCTCGCGACCATTCTTACGACGCATTTCAGCGAGCGTCGATTTCGTATCGGAGGTGATGTACTCAACCCACTCCGCCATTTCCTGCGGGCTGCCCGAGCCGACGTTGCCGGACACATACGCATCGGCACCGATCAACTCAGCGAAGTCCAGAAACTCATGCGTGCCGAACGAGTTCGGCTCTTCCACCGCGCCCCAATGCGTATTCACTTTCACCGGTCGCTTGTCGCGGGGGCCGATGCCTTCGCGCCAGTGATATTCGTCAGCGAAGCAGCCGCCGGGCCAACGCACCACCGGCACTTTCAACTTCTTCAGCGCCGCGACCACATCGTTGCGATAGCCGCGCGTATTCGGAATGGACGAGTCTTCACCCACCCAGATGCCTTCGTAAATGCCATGGCCCAGATGTTCCGCGAACTGGCCATACAGATTGCGATCGATCTTGGCGCCCGGCTTATCGGCCTGAATGGTCACCGAGACGGCAGCTGATTCAGCGGCGCCGGCGGAAAAAGGAACGAAACTGAGCGTCGCCAGACCGAGCGCGGCGGTCAGGCGGAGGGCCCCCTGAAGAATCGGCATCTTGTTGTCCTCTATTCGATGAAGGGATCGACGACGGAGCGCCGGCCGCACATGAATGCATCGGCGACCAGGCGGAAGGCGGCGAGATCGACGTCCAGTCGACGCTCGCGAACCAGCGGGGCGAAACGCGCGTATAGATTCGCGTATTCGCGATCCGGCGCAGACACCGTTTGTTTGCCGTCGACGTGCATGACCGAGCCGCCTTTGGAAAGCAGCAAGCGACCGTCGTCGGTCTCGATGTCGATGTCCCAGCTCTGCGGGCCGGTCTGGCGGAAGTCGAATTCCGCTCGCACCGGCAAGCCGCCCGGACCTTGCAAGGTCAGCTCGGCGGCGATGGGCGTTTCACAATTCGAGGGGAAGTGCAGCTCGGCGTCCTTCAACACCAACGGCTGCGGCAGGATGCGAGTGATGATGGACAGCGCGTTGATGCCAGGATCGAACACGCCGAGGCCGCCGGCCTTCCAGATCCACGCCTGGCCCGGGTGCCACACGCGCACATCTTCCTTCCAAGTCACCTGCACGCTGCGAATCGTTCGACCGGCAAGCCACTCGCGCGCCGGCTCGACGGCCGCAGCTTCACGCGAATGCCAGGTAGCAAACAAAGCGAGCTGCCGTTGTTGGGCCATGTCCACGAGCCCCGCGACTTCGTTCAACGTCGCGCCCGGCGGCTTCTCGAGCATCACATGTTTGTTCTGTTCGAGCGCATAGCGCGCGATCTCATAACGAACCTGCGGCGTACAACACAACGACACCGCTTCGATCTCCGGATGCTCGCGCAACAGGGTCTCGATGTTCGGATAGCTCGGCGTGCCATCGAGCTTGTTGTGCGGACTCGCGACGGCGACCAGGTGATAGTTCGGATTGGCCGCCAGCGAAGGCAGATGTTGATCGCGCGCGATCTTGCCCAGGCCGATGATGGCGAGTTGGATCGGGCTCATGAGTTACAACGCCTTCACAGCCACGGCAGGCGATTCGAAACGTTTCAGCGGATTGCGCAGCGGCACACGGAACGGCGGCGCTTCGATCTCGAACACATCGCCTTCTTTCGTTTGAATGCCTTCGGAGAACGACAGCGTGGCTGTGCCGAAGAAATGCACGTGCACGTCGCCGGGCCGACGGAACAAACCATATTTGAAATGATGATGTTCGAGGTTCGCGATGGTGTGCGACATGTTGGCTTCGCCGGTGAGGAACGGCTTTTCCCACAGTGTCTTGCCATCGCGGAGCACGCGGCTCATGCCGCGCACGTCGGCCGGCAACTCGCCGACCAGCAGCTCCGCGCCCAATGCGGCATGACGCAGTTTGGAATGCGCCAGCCACAAATAATTGCCACGCTCGGTGATGTGATCCGAGAACTCGTTGGCCAGACAGAAACCGATGCGACGCGGATTGCCCGCGGCGTCGATGAGATAGATGCCCGCGATCTCCGGCTCTTCGCTGCCGTCGAGCGCGAAGTCAGGCGAGGGCAGGGCCTCGCCTGGGGCGACCACGCAAGAGCCGTCGCCCTTGTAGAACCATTCGGGCTGCACGCCGACCTGGCCGGCGGCGGGCTTGCCGCCTTCCAGGCCCATGTTGAACATGCGCATCGAGTCGGTGAGCGTGCCGCCGGCCGCGGCCTTGTGCATCTTGTCGCGACCTTCGGCCGAGCCGAGATGCGTGAGGCCGGTGCCGGTGAGATACAGGTGCGCAACGTCCGGATGATCGATCGGAGCGAGCAGACGATTCCACGTCTGCAGCTCCTCCAGATCGAGCCGTTCGTCGGAGAGCCGCGCGGCCACGCATTTTTCCAGCGAGGTGCCGCCGTTCAGCGCGGTTTGCGCCAGCTGATAAGTGCTGACGCAATCTTTCACTTTACGAGCGACGCCGTTGTCGTCGATGGCGGCCACGAGGCGCTGCCCGTCAGCAGCGCGCACCTGTATCAAACGCAAACTCATTTACTAGCTCCGGCCTGATAAACGCCGTCGAGACGATGCGGCGTGGAAGATTGAGCGCCGCGCTTCAGGACCGAAGGCAACAACGCATCGGGGAGATCCTGGTAACACACCGGGCGCAGGAAACGTTCGATGGCGAGCGTGCCCACCGACGTCGTGCGGCCATCGGAGGTCGACGGATACGGACCGCCGTGAACCATGGCGTGCGACACCTCGACACCGGTCGGCCAGCCGTTCGCGAGAATGCGGCCCACCTTGCGTTCCAACGTCGGAATGACGGCGAGCGCCAGCGCGTAGTCTTCTTCAGTGACGTGCAACGTGGCAGTGAGCTGACCTTCCAGCTTTTCCAACGCGTCGACCAGTTCGGCTTCGTTCGCGCAGCGGACGATGACCGACGACGCGCCGAACACTTCCTCGGCGATCTGGTGAGTCAGCGCACTGGCGTTAACGGAGAACAGAGCACCACGGCCGCAGTTCGCGCCGGCGGTATCCGCGCCACGAGCAATCGTCTTCACACCCTTCTGATTGGCGAGACGATCGACGCCTTTCTGGAACGCGTCGTAAATGCCGGCGGTCAGCATGACCTGAGGTGCCGCACCACCGAGTGCAGCGGCTGCGGAGGCGATGAATGTATCGACGTGCGGGCCTTCGAGCGCGAACACCAGGCCGGGATTCGTGCAGAACTGACCCGAGCCGAGCGTGAGCGACGCGACGAACTCTTTGCCGAGCGCTTCGGCGCGAGCGGCGAGCGCACCGGGCAACAACAGCACCGGATTCACACTGCTCATTTCAGCGTAGACAGGAATCGGCTCGGGGCGAGCCGCGGCGATCTTCATCAACGCCACGCCACCACCGCGCGAACCCGTGAAGCCAACGGCTTTGATGCGCGGATCCGCGACGAGCGCCGCGCCCAATTCGCGCTTATCGCCATTCAACAGCGAGAACACACCCGGATGCAGGCCGCACTGAGCGACGGCTTCGCTGATCGCCTGCGCCACCAACTCGCTCGTGCCCGGATGGGCCGAGTGACCTTTGACGATGACCGGACAGCCGGCCGCGAGTGCGGAGGCGGTGTCGCCACCGGCAACCGAGAACGCGAGCGGAAAGTTGCTGGCGCCGAACACAACGACCGGGCCGAGCGGCACTTTGCGCTGACGCAGATCCGCGCGCGGCAACGGCTTGCGATCAGGCATCGCAGGATCGATGCGCACGCCCTGCCAACCCCCTTTGCGCAACTCATCCGCGAACAAACGCAGCTGACCCACAGTTCGGCCGCGCTCACCCGTCAGTCGCGCGAGCGGCAGACCGGACTCGGCATTGGCGCGCTCGAGCAGCTCATCGCCCAACGCCAGGATGCGTTCGCCGATGGTCTCCAGAAATTTCGCGCGCGTTTCATTGTCGAGCGCGCGGTATTGATCGAAAGCTTCGCTGGCCAGTTGGCAGGCGCGCTCCACCTCGGCACTGCCGGCCGAGCTGAAGGGCGGGTCGATCAACGAGGCGGTGGTGGGGTTCGCTGCGCGAAAGGTTTGCGAGGTCGCGACACGTTCGCGACCGATGAAGAGCTGACCGGTCAGGGGCATGGGAGATTCTCCGCCTAAACTTATCCGTCGATTTACTCAGACATTATCCCAGTTGCGCCCTGGCCGGCAATCGGCAGGGCGCACCGGGGGTGAGGTAGCGTTAACAACGCCTGCGGCATTAAGACATCCGAGGGTGACATCAACAAGACCGCGCAACGAAAGGTGGGGGGCGCGGAAGCAAAATCCATCGCCCGGGCAGCTATTTAGGCTGCCCGGGGAAGAGCACGGCGGGGGTTAGCCTCGGGCCGAAGTCGCGGCTTTGGCCGCAGGCTTGGGTTTGCGCGAGTTGGCCGTATCGAGCTGCGCGAGCTCGACGAGGTTCAACATCGCGGCATGCGCGGCTTTCGGGTCGGAGGCTTTGACGGCCTCGTACACCTTTTGGTGATCCGGGATCGGGTCGCGGCGCAGAGGGTTGTGCCGCTGCTTGAAGATGGTGGTCCACGACACCGCGGCACCCACGCCGCTGGTCAGCGACACGATGAAGGCATTGCCGCTCGCGCGGAGCATGGCCGAGTGAAATTCCTGGTCGGCAAGACGGCCGGCTTCGCTGGCCAGCGTGTGCGTGGCCATGCCTTCGAGCGCCTTCTCCATCGCTTCGAGCTCTTCATCGCTCCGGCGCAGGGCGGCCAGCGCGGCGGCTTCGGGCTCGACGATCTTGCGCAGCTCGAACAGGTTGGCGAGCAGGGTGTCGTCCGGCTCGAACTCGAAAATCCAGGACAGCACATCCGGATCGAGCATGTGCCAGCGGGCCTGCGGACTGACGCGCGTGCCCACCTTGGGGCGCGACTCCACCAGGCCTTTCGCGGCCAGAATCCGGACCGCCTCTCGATAGGCGGTGCGAGAGACCTGCAGCCGATCGCTCGCGTCGATCTCGCCATTGAGGATGTCGCCGGGCTTGTAGCGCCCTGACACGATCAGCACCCCCAGGTCACGCGCGATGGTTCCATGCAGCCGCAGCGACTTGCGTCGCGCTCGGGCATTGGCTCGCGCCGCCGCGGATTTTTTGCTCGACATCGATGATTTCCCTCGAGACGCCGGCCGGGCTGGGCCCTGCGCTCGCGTCATACGCCGGTAGTTTACGCACGCTGCACGCGGATTTCGCAGGGTCTGCACTGAAATGGAGTGATGCCCGCGTCGATTGCGTCTGGCGCGGGCGGCTCGGCAAAATGGCCGGGACAATTTGCCTGACAAATCGAAAGCCGTTACCATGAAATTGTCTGAGTATATGGCTCGGGCAATCGTGATTTATCGGGGGGATTCATGCACAGCTGCGACGGCGGGTCGAGGCTCACGTGCGGAACGTGAGTATTCACAGGCGCGATCTGCTCCGCGCTTCGCTGTTCATGGGGTTGTCGGCCGGCCTTGGGGCCCGTGCCGACGATCAGAGCCCGACCTCGCTCAACGATCGACTCGCTGGCGACCTCAGTCCTGTTCACGATCCCTGCATCATCAAGCAAGGCGACACCTATCACGTCTTCAGCACCGGGCAGGCCCAGGATGCCACCGGGCTGCTGCCGTGGCGCACGTCCAAGGATCTGGTGAACTGGACGCTCAACGGTCGCGTGTTCGACGAGATTCCAAAGTGGGCGCAGCAGGCGGTGCCCGGTACTCGCGGCACGTGGGCGCCCGATATCTCGTACTTCAACGGGCTGTATCACCTCTATTACTCGTGCTCGACCTTCGGCTCGAATCATTCCGCGATCGGGCTCGTGACCAACAAGACGCTGGATCGCACGTCGAAGGACTTCAAGTGGGAGGATCGCGGCCTGGTCGTGAAGTCCTCGCGCGGCGATGACTTCAATGCCATCGACTCGAATCATCTGATTGATCGCGACGGCAAGCACTGGTTGTGTCTCGGCAGTTTCTGGAGCGGCATCAAGTTATTTCCGCTCGATCCGAAGACCGGCAAGCCGTTTCCCAACGATCAGCGCAAATATTCCCTCGCGCGGCGGCCTGCGCCCGAGGATGCGCCGGGCGCAATTGAAGCGCCGTTCATGATCGAGCGGAACGGTTACTACTATTTGTTCTCGTCGTTCGATTACTGCTGTCGAGGGGCGGCCAGTTCTTATTACATCGTCGTCGGTCGTTCGCGCGATGTGACGGGCCCGTATGTTGGACGGGATGGTAAGTCACAAATGGATGGGTACGGGACCGTCGTGCTTCAAGGCAATCGTCGCTTTCGCGGTCCCGGGCATCAGGCGGTCTTGCGCGATGGCGACCGCGATTATCTCGTTTATCACGCCTACGACGCCGAACACGATGGTCGTCCGACGCTGCGGATTTCTACGATCGAGTGGACCGCCGACGGTTGGCCTTCGGTGCGTTCCTGACCCGTCATTAGTCATTATTTATTAGTCACTTCTCATGCCTGGCATCGAGCTCAAAAACGTCACCAAGACCTTCGGGGCCGCGACGGTCATCGACAACGTGTCGCTGAGCATCCGGCCGCATGAATTCATGGTGTTTCTGGGTCCGTCGGGCTGCGGCAAATCGACGCTGTTACGCATGATCGCCGGCCTGGAGTCCGTCGATGCCGGCGAGATCTGGATCGGCGACCGTCGTGTCGATCAGCTCGCGCCGGGCGAGCGGCGGGTTGCGATGGTGTTTCAGCACTACGCGCTTTATCCGCACATGACGGTGCGCGAGAACATGTCGTTCGGGCTGCGCAACGTGAAGCTGCCTGAGGCTGAGATCGACAAGCGCGTCGATGCGGCCGCGAAGATGTTGGAGATCACGCATCTGTTGGAACGGAAGCCGGGGCAGATTTCCGGCGGTCAGCGACAGCGGGTTGCGATCGGTCGCGCGATTGTTAAAGAGCCGCATCTGTTTTTGTTCGATGAGCCGCTGTCGAATCTGGATGCCGCCCTCCGCGTGCGTACACGGCTGGAGATTGCACAGCTTCATCAGCGTGTCGATGCGGCAATGATTTTCGTCACGCACGATCAGGTCGAGGCGATGACGCTCGCCCATCGCATCGTCGTGATGAACAACCGCAAGATCGAGCAGATCGGCACGCCGATGGAAATCTACTCGCGACCCGCGACCACGTTCGTTGCGAGCTTCGTCGGCACGCCGGCGATGAATTTCTCGCCGGTCGAGTTGAGTGAGGGGCCGAATGGGTTTGTGTCGGCGCGGTTGCCGGATGGTGCGATTGTGGCCACGCGTATCGATAAGGCGTCGTTGCCGATGTCCCAGTCATTCAAGCTGGGCATTCGGGCCGAGTCGCTGGACATCTGCCCGGTCGGGCAGGGCGAGACGGTCGGCGTCGCTCAGTTCGTTGAGCGCTTGGGCGATCGCACACTTATTTATGTGCGGCTTGCCGATGGCACGACCGTTGTGGCCGAAGA
This sequence comes from Steroidobacter flavus, assembly GCF_042651805.1. Classification (NCBI taxonomy): domain Bacteria; kingdom Pseudomonadati; phylum Pseudomonadota; class Gammaproteobacteria; order Steroidobacterales; family Steroidobacteraceae; genus Steroidobacter; species Steroidobacter flavus. The sequence goes on from NZ_JBHSDU010000003.1 coordinate 2,681,360, forward strand.
TGCAGGCAACAGTCGCGTGGCGCTCAACGACAATGTCGGCGTGAAATTCGACGGCGCCGGCGCGCACCTGTTCGACGATCAGGACCGGGGCCATCACGCCGTGCTGGACGGGAGCTCGACGTGAGCACCGCCGATCAGCCGAGCAATGTCGGCCGGGCGAGGGGACATCACGCGCTGCTCGATCTGAACTTGAGCACCGCGAATCAACCAATCGACCTTGTTAGTGACCGAGATCATCGCGCCGCGCCGGAAAGTGGGCTCGACGTGAGCGCCATCAGTCAGCCGAGCGATCTCCGGGCGCGCGGTCATCACGCAGCGCTGGAAAGTGGGCTCGACGTGAGCGCCATCAGTCAGCCAAGCAATGTCCGGGCGCGCGGCCGCCGCGCAGCCCTGCGCGGGAGTTCAATGTGAGCGCTGCTGCTGGTCAGTTGAGCGAATTGAGTAAGGCGCGCGTTCAACCCGCGAGGGCGGGGGCGCAGCAGAGTCGTTGGAGTCATCTGCTGTACGTGGCGCCATTCCTGTTCTTGTATGTGACTTTGCTAGTGTATCCGCTGTTCGCCGGTTTCTGGCTGAGCTTGCACAAGGCGGATTTCTTCGGTGGCAGTCGCTTCGTCGGCTTCGAGAACTTTGTCCGTCTATCCAACGACAAGGTCTTCATCGGCGCCGTTGGTAACACCTTCTATTTCATTCTGCTGACCGTGCCCGCGCTCGCGATCATCGGCCTCGGTCTCGCCTTGGCCTTGAATCGCACGACGCGGACTGCAGCCTTCCTGCGCGGCGTGTTCTTTTCGTCGTCGGTGTTGTCGGTGACGATTGTGACGTTGCTGTGGAAAGTGGTCTTCGCACCCGACGGCGGCTTCCTGGCGAATCTATTGAAAGCGTTCGGTAAGGCCCCAGTCGCCTTCCTCAGCGATGCCAATCTTGCACTCCCGGCCATCGCGATCACCACAATCTGGTGGTGTATCGGCCTCCCGATGATGCTGTTCCTGGCGGCGCTCCAACAGGTGCCGCGTGAGTTGTATGAAGCGGCGGCGCTCGACAACGCCGGCAGATGGAAAACCCTGTGGAACGTGACGCTGCCGTCAATAAGGCGCACGTTCGCGCTCGTGATCATCATTGAGGTAGTCCTGCAGTTTCAGCTGTTCGGTCAGGCGTATCTGATGACGCAGGGCGGACCGAATAACGCATCTCGGCCGCTGGTCCTCTTCATCTTCGAAGTGGGCTTCACCCGCTGGGACGTGGGCTACGCGGTGGCCGCCGGCCAGATTCTGTTCGGTCTCATTGCGATCGCCGCGATGGCGCAGTACTTCGTCGCGCGTCGCAAGGAGGCGTTCTGATGACGACGCAGCTGTCATCGGGCGCCGTCGGTCGCGGCTTGGGCGATCGAGTGATCCTCGCGGCGACCATCGCGCTCGCCATCGTGATGGTCCTGCCCATGCTATGGGCGGTCGGCTTGTCACTAAAAACCAATGCCGAGTTACTGGTCGATACCAACTCAGTGCTGAAAGCGCCGTGGACCTTCCGAAATTACTACGACATCCTGATCGGCTCGGGCGTGTTCCGCTGGCTGCTCAATAGCATCATCGTGTCAGTGGGCATGAGCTTGGGGGTGCTCGCGCTGTCGTCACTGGCCGGCTACGGCTTCGCGCGTCTCGAATTCCCAGGGCGCAATGTGATTTTCGTGCTGGTGCTGTTCGGGCTGGCGATTCCCGAGCAGGCGGTGATCCTGGTACGGCATCAGCTGTTCAGCGATCTCAGTCTGCACAACACGTACGCGGGCCTGATGCTGCCAGGCATGTCGGCGCCGTTCGGCGTGTTCCTGATGACTCAGTATTTCAAGGCGATTCCCACCGAAGTCGACGAGGCGGCGATGCTCGACAACGCATCTCGCTTCAAGATTTTCTGGCGCGTGTTGTTGCCCATGACGCTGCCGGCGCAAGCGACGCTCGGCATCTTCACGTTCCTGCACGCGTGGAATGACTACTGGTGGCCGCTGGTGTCGGGCACCAACGAGCAGATGTACACGCTGACCGTGGGCATCGCGTCGACGCAGATGAACTTCGCCGAGTCGGCGGGCCTCGGTTACCTGATGGCGCAGGCGGTCTTCGCCGGTCTGCCCATCCTCATCGTTTATATGTTCTTCCAGAAGTACATCGTGCGCGCAGTGTCCGGAGCGGCGGCATGAGGCGCGTGCTGGCGACAGTGCTGAGCTGCGTCGTGCTTGCGAGTTGCGGCGTGCGTCAGGCACCAAACGAAATCGTCGTTCAACGATTCTTCGGCACGTGCAAGGCCGAATACGGCAATCGCACCGACGTGGAAAACGCGGAAGGCGAGTGCGGGATCATGACGACGCTGATCAACAAGTTCAGCGCCGAGAATCCCGATGTGAAAGTTCGTGTGAGCCCGGTGGCCTGGCCTGGATACAACCAGCTGGCCGCGCAGCTGGCGTCGGGCGATCCGCCGGATCTGGTCACGATGCATCTGTCGGCGATTTCCGATTATCAATCCAGAAAGTTGCTCGAGCCGCTGGGCGAGGATCTGCGCGCGGTCGGTGTGGATCCGAACGGATTCACGGCGGCGAGTCTCGCCAGTGTCAGCAAGCAGGGTGAGATCTACGGCTTGCCCATCGATAACTGGGCGCCGCTCTGGCACATCAACATGAATTACTTCCGACAGGCCGGCCTCGTGAAGGACGGCAAGCCGATCCTGCCGCGCAGTCCCGAAGAGTTGTTGGCCCAAGCCCGGCAATTCAAACAAGCCACCGGCAAACCCTATTTCGTGCAGGCGCTTTCGAACGAGCGCGCCGCTTACACGCGCAACCTCTATACGCTGTTGATGCAACAGAGCGTCAGTTTCTTCGCTGAACCACAGAAGGTGAAGCTGCAGTCGCCGGAAGCAAAACAAGTCGTCGAGATGTTCCGGCAGATCTACGTGGAAGACCTCACCACGAAGAACCAGGACTACGCGGCCGCCACCAACGGGTTCATAAATGGTGCCGGCGGCGTGTATCTCGTGGGCACGTGGATGATCGGCGACTTCGATGCGGAGTCACGCAAGACCGATCGGCCGTTATCCAATGGCTATGCGGTCATGCCGTGGCCGCAGCTCTATGCGCGTGATGCGACCTTCATCGACGGTCACGCCTGGGTGATGCCGGCGAGAGACCGCACGCCTCAACAGCGTGACGCAGTCTTCCGCTTGCTGAAGTTTCTCGCAGATCACGACTTTGAGTGGTCGCGCACCGGCCATCTCCCAGCCTACAAAGCAGTCATCGAGAGCGAGCGTTTCAACGCGCTGCCTCATCGTAGCGAGATCGCGAAGATCTCCACGACGGGCATGCCGCTGCCATCGGCCGTGCAACGACAGTTCCCCGTGCAAGACATCATCGGCGAGGAAATGGCTGCGGCCATTACCGGCCATAAAACCGTCGACGCCGCGCTGGCGGATGCCGAGCATCGCGTCAACGACCTGCTTTTTCATCTTCTCTAGCTCACTGGATCATCGTCATGCTCACTTCACGCATTGTCGTCGACCGCGACTTCGTCATCTCCGAACTGGATCGCCGCGTGTTCGGCACCTTCGTCGAGCACATGGGCCGCTGTGTGTACGGCGGCATTTACGAGCCCGGCCACCCGACCGCGGACAAAGACGGCTTTCGTCAGGACGTGCTGGAACTGACGCGCGAGCTCGGTCCCACGATCGTTCGCTATCCCGGCGGCAATTTTTTGTCGGGCTACAACTGGGAAGACGGCGTCGGTCCGAAGGACCAGCGTCCGACGCGCCTCGATCTCGCCTGGGGCTCGACTGAGACCAATGAGTTCGGCACGAACGAGTTCATCACCTGGTGTCGCACGGCCAATGTCGAGCCGATGTTTGCCGTGAACCTCGGCACGCGCGGTCCGGATGAGGCGCGTCACCTGCTCGAGTACTGCAATCACCCCGGCGGCACACATTATTCGGATCTGCGTCGCGAACACGGTTACGAGAAGCCTCACGGCATCAAGTTCTGGTGTCTGGGCAATGAAATGGATGGTCCGTGGCAGATCTGTCAAAAGACGGCGCAGGAATACGGCCGCGTCGCGAAGGAGACCGCGAAGGTGATGCGATGGGTCGACGGCGATCTGCAGCTTGCTGCGTGCGGGTCGTCACAGCGTGCGATGCCGACTTACGCGTCGTGGGAATACGAGGTGCTCGATCACTGCTTCAACGACGTGGATTTCATCTCGCTGCACGCGTACTTCCGCAACGACAGCAACGATATCAAGGACTTCTTCACTGTCATCGAAGACCTCGACTCCTTCATCAAGGAAGTCGCCGCGATCGCCGACGCGGTGGCTGCGAAGCGTCGCTCGCCGAAGCGCATCATGCTGTCGCTGGACGAGTGGAATGTTTGGTACAAGGCCCACTCGCCGTCCGACCTGCGCAAGCCCGGCTGGCCGAAGGCGCCGCCGCTGATCGAAGAGATCTACAACTTCGAAGATGCGCTCGTCGTCGGCGGTGCGTTGATCACCATGATCAACAACGCGGATCGCGTCAAAGCGGCGTGCATCGCGCAGCTCGTCAATGTCATCGGCCCGATCATGACCGAGACCGGCGGCGCGGCGTGGCGCCAGACGATTTTCCATCCGTTCGCGCAGGCGTCACGTCACGCGCGTGGGCAGGTGTTGCGTGCGAAGGTGCAGTCGGAAACGTTCTCGACCAAGACGCATCCGAATGCGTCGCTGCTGCTGTCGAGTGTGATTCACGACGAAGCGACGGGCACGGTGACAATCCTCGCGCTGAATCGGAGTGCGACGGAGGAGATGCAGTTGGACGTGGAGCTGCGCGGCTTGGGCGACGGTCGCAAGGTGTCGATTGCCAGCGAGCTGCATCACAGCGACATCAAGGCCGTCAACAGCAAGTCGGCGCCCAACGCGGTCGCGCCGAAAGAGCGCACCGATGTTTCCATCAACAAGGGCGTGGTCAGCGCGAAGTTGAAGCCGCTGTCCTGGAACGTCATCGTGACGACGCCAGCGTAAGGAGTCCTTGTTTCGTCGAAAGCTTGATCGGTCGAGAGCGGCCAAGGCCGCTTCGATAGGGAGCGCTCATGCAGATGCTGCGATTCATATTGTTGGGATCTCTAGCGATGGCCAGCCTGGCGGTCGAAGCCGCAACGCCAACGGTCAAGACCTTCGGTCTGGGCGACGTCGAGTTGCTCGACAGTCCGTTCAAGCAAGCGATGGAACGCAATGCCGAGTATCTGCTCAGTCTCGATGCGGATCGCCTGCTGCATAACACGCGCAAGTACGCTGGCCTCAAACCGAAAGGCGAGTTGTATGGCGGCTGGGAGTCGCAAGGCATTGCCGGCCACACGCTCGGGCACTATCTGACGGCACTGTCACAGCAGTACGCGTCGACGCACGACCCGCGCTTCAAGAAGCGTCTCGACTACATCATCGGCGAGATGGCCGAAGCGCAGCGTGCTTATGGCGATGGCTATATCGGCGCGCTCCCCGAGCTGGAGCTGAAGACCATGCGTGGCTTCAAGCAGGGGAACGTGGAGGTCAAGGACGCGTTCACGTTCAAAGATGGCGCGTGGGTGCCCTGGTACACGCAGCACAAGGTGCTCGCCGGTTTGAGAGATGCGTGGACGCTCGGCGAAAGTGCGCAAGCGAAAGACGTGACCTTGAAGCTGGCGAACTGGGTGGACGACATCACGGCCGGCCTCACACCGGAGCAGCAGCAAACGATGTTGCAAGTCGAGCACGGCGGCATGCGCGAAGTGCTGTTCGATATTTATGGATTGACCAAAGACGAGCGCTACTTGAAGACGGCGCAGCGTTTCGAGCACCGGGCCATTCTCGATCCATTGCTGGCGGGCAGAGATGAGCTGCCGGGCAAGCACGCGAACACGCAGATCCCGAAAGTCATCGGGGCCGCGCGCGGTTATGAAGTGGCGAATCAGTCGGAGGGTCGACCGATCGCCGAGAACTTCTGGAAGACCGTCGTCCACAACCATTCGTGGGCGATTGGTGGCAACAGCGACGGCGAGTTCTTCTTCTCGCCGAACTCAGCGTCCGAGCATCTGAGCGCGGCGACTGCGGAGACCTGCAACACCTACAACATGCTTCGACTCACGGAGCGGTTGTTCGGCTGGCAGCCGCAGGTCGAGTACGCCGACTTCGAGGAACGCGCGCTGTACAACCACATCCTTGCTTCACAAGAGCCGAAGCAGGGCATGTTCACGTATTTCATGTCGCTCAAGCCGGGGCACTTCAAGACCTACAGCACGCCGCACGATTCGTTCTGGTGCTGCGTTGGCAGCGGCATGGAGAATCACAGCAAGTACGGCGCGGCGATTTATTTCCACGCGGCCGACGCGCTGTATGTGAACTTGTTTATTCCGTCGGTGCTGCATTGGAAGGAGCGCGGGCTGGAGTTGCAGCAGACGACGCTGTATCCGAACGACAACCGCACGTCGCTGACGGTGAAGCAGGCGCCGACCGCGCCGCTGTCGTTGCGAGTTCGCGTGCCGGCCTGGGCCTCCGGCAACGCCACGCTGACCTTGAATGGCAAGGCGGTGGCGGTCGAGGCGAAGCCGGGCTCGTACGCGACCGTGCAGAGGGAATGGAAGAAGGGCGATGTGATCGAGGTGGCCATTCCGACCTCGGTCCGCACCGAGCCGCTGCATGGGTCGAACGATCGGTTTGCGTTCGTGTACGGACCGGTCGTGCTGGCGGGCGATCTCGGTCCCGCACCGGCCGGACCGACGGTGCCGTACGCGAAGGAACAGCAGGCGAATCTCAAAGCTGAATCGATCGAGGTGCCGGCGCTGGCTGGGAATCCACAGCAGCTGGCGGCGAGTCTGCGTCGCGTGGCCGGCGACACGCTCGCATTCAAGCTAACGACCAGTCAGCCACGGAAGGAAGTGACGCTCCGGCCGTTCCACGAGATCGACTACGACCGTTACACCGTGTATTGGAAGACCACGCCGGCCAAGCAGGCGACCGCCGGCGAGTAACAGCTAGAGACAACGGAACAAGGCGGCCGGGGCCCATATCGATTTTGGCCCGTGGTTGCGGTATTACTTACCGCGCCATGTGGCTGATCCGCACCAAGCTCGAACCGCCCGCGCCAACGGATCGGCTCATTCCCAGGCATCGCCTGCGCAAGCGGCTGCCTGCGGTGCTCAAGTCGCGTCTGACATTGGTCCATGCGCCGGCGGGCTTCGGGAAGACCAGTCTGCTCGCCGAGTGGGCGCGCTGTCTGCGCAATCAAAACGTCCGCGTCGCCTGGCTGTCCGTCGACGAGGACGATGCTGAACCACTGCAATTTCTCGCCTATCTCACGGCCGCGCTTGAGGCGAGCGGCATCGAGGTCGGCCATCTCGGTCCTGCGGCGGCGCGCGGGTTCCCGGAAGTTCCAGTCACGTCAATCGTCGCCGCTTTGACGGGAGCGATCGAGCGCTCGACCGCCCGGACGGTCGTGATCATCGACGACTATCATCGTCTCGCGGCCCATCGCTCGCGGGTGGACCTGGTCGGCGTGGCGTTGGCGAAGCTCATCGACACCCTCGCGACCCGAATCAGCTTTGTGGTCGCTGGTCGCTTGCGACCGGCACTGCCGAACGCGGCAGCCCGAAGCGCCGAGGGTCGGTTGGAAATCAGCGCTGACGAGTTGCGCTTCACCGACGAGGAGACACGTCGGTTGCTCAATCCCGGCGTCGCCACGTTGAGCGACGAAGAGTTGAATCGTCTTGCAGTCGGCGCGGACGGCTGGGCAATCGCCGTGGCCACGGTGCGTCAATGGCTGGGCGCCGGCTGGGATACTGAACGAGTGCTGGCCGCGCTGGCCAATCCGGGCGCCGATCTGCGCGGCTATCTCACTGAACAGATTCTCCGCAGCCTGGAGCCGAAGCAGCGCGAGTTCCTGCGACGAACCTGTGTCGTCGATCGTTTCTCCCGCGATCTGGCGGCAGCGCTATGCCCTGACGAAAACGTCGATGCCGTCATCGCGGCGCTGGAGCGCAAGGATCTTTTGGTAAGCCATTGGGACGGTGGCGAACGCTGGCTTCGTTATCACCGGTTGCTGAGCGACACGGCACTCGCAGAGCTGCGTAGCGACGCCGCGGGGGATGAAATATCGCTGCATCGTGCCGCCGCCGAGTGGTTCTTCGACGCAGGCCTGCATGCCGAAGCGGTTCGTCATGCCATCGCGACCGGCGATGAAGCATTGCTCGCCGGCTTGTTCGAGCGCGCGGGCGGCTGGTGGCTCGTGGTGACAGGTAACATCGGTCTGGCGCGCAACGCGCTCACTCGAATCCCGGTCAGCGTACTGAGAAAGTTTCCTCGTTCGCACCTTGCCTCGATTTTGATGCTGGGCAAGCAAGGGAAAGTCACCGAGGCGCGCAAGGAGATGTCACGGCTCGACTTGCATGCGTCGCTCGACCCGTTGATGGAATACGACGCCGCAATCATCGAAGCCTGCGTCGCTCGTTACGAAGATGCGCCGGTGTCGCTCAGCGAATGCGCCGCATTGTCGGAACGGGTTGCACTGTTGCCGCAGGATCAGCACGTACTGCACGCGACGTACGGCAATATTCTTTGCGCCATGTATTTCGAGGCGGGCGATCTGTCCGCCGCGCTCGCGGTGGGGGACGATGCCGTTCGTCACTATCGCAGTCAAAGCTCGATCTTCGGCGAGGTGTTTGTTTACGTTCACCAGAGCTGTGCGCTCTTGGAAGGCGGGCGCCTGCGCGATGCCGAGTCCCTGCTCCGACAGGCCTGGCACCTGGCGCGCGATACCACGGGCCCGAATACGGAAACCGAAGCTGTCGCGGCTTGCATGCTGGCCGTGGCGTTGTATGAGAAGGGCGATGTGGAAGAGTCCGAAGCATTGCTGTCACCCGCGTTGGCCGCGATGGAGCAGGGCGAGAGCTGGTACGAGTTGCTATCTCGAAGCTATGACGTGGCTGCGGCCATGGCGCGCAGACGTGCTGGTCTCGACGCGGCGCTCGCTCTTGTACGGAGGGTGCGGGCAACCGCGGCAACGCGAGACATCGGGCGACTGGAAGAATTCGCGGACATGCTGGAGTTGCGCGAGCGGACGATTGGCGGCGAGATCGATACTCCCATCGTCACACAGTTGGAAGCAGCGACGCGCGCTCGGTTGGCCGTCGGTCAGTCGCCACGGGTTCGATTCCGTCGGCAACTCGCTCTGGCGCAGATCGAGATGCAGCGAGGGCAGGCACGGGCGGCATTGGCTACGCTCGCTCCCTTGATCGATGCGACTCGTTCCTCGGGTCATTGGCGCGTTCATACCGAAGCATTGACCGTGCGGGCGCTGGCTCTGCACACACTCGGCGAGCATTGGAACGCGCGACGGGATTTCGATGCCGCCATCAGCCTCGCGATGTTCGAAGGCCAGCGCCAGTTGTTTCGCGATCTGGGGCCGGCACTCTTGCCGCTGGCAAAAGCGCAGACAATTTCCGATGCCGAGGCGCGCTTGCCTCGCGTGCGGGATGTGTTCATCGGTTCTATCGTGGCTGATTGGCAGCAGCGGGCGGCCGACGCAGAGGCCGAGGGGTTGAGCGAGCGCGAGCAGGCGGTGTTGCGTTTGCTGGCGCAAGGACTGACCAACAAGGCCATCGCCCGGGCACTGCAGGTGTCGGATAACACCGTGAAATTCCATTTGAAGAACATCTTCGCCAAGCTCGGTGTCACGTCGCGCGCCGAAGCGGTGCGCGCACTGCATTCATAGCGACCCTACCCGCCGTCACGACACGCACCTACCCGACACTGCCATTGTCATCGCGCGGTCCGGATCTCTTAATGACCGGGCATGAAAACACCTCTTTTACGCATCGGCATCGATGTCGGCGGCACCAATACGGACGCGGTTGTCATGCTGGGCCGCGAAGTTCGGGCCGCATTCAAATCGCCAACGACAGCCGATGTAGGCACGGGCATTCGAACCGCGCTTACCGAGGTGCTACGTCAGGCCGAAGCCAAAGGCGCTCACATCGGCGCGGTGATGATCGGTACGACCCACTTCACCAATGCTTTCGTGCAGGCCCGGTCGCTGGCGAAGGTGGGCGTGATCCGGCTGGCCGCGCCCGCGACCACGAGTCTGCCTCCGTTCGCCGATTGGCCTGATCGATTGACCGAAGTTGTCGCCGGCCCTGCGTACGTCGTGCGTGGCGGTTACAACTACGACGGCAGCGAAATCGCCGTCCCCCAGCGCGACGAAATCCTGGCTGCGGCCAAGGCGATTCGCGATGCCGGGGTGCGAGCCGTCGCAATCTCCTCAGTGTTCGCTCCTGTGAATGAAATGCAGGAGGTATTCGCAAAGAACATCGTGCTGGAAGTCATTCCTGACGCTGCGATCACGCTGTCGCACGAGCTGGGGCGCATCGGTCTGATCGAGCGCGAGAACGCGGCCATCATGAACGCGTCGCTCTCGGCGATGGCGGGCGACGTGGTGCGCTCGTTCGGCGAAGCGCTCGCTGCGCTGGACATTCATTGTCCCCTCTACGTGAGTCAGAACGACGGCACACTGATGCCGCCGCAAGTGGCTGCGTCGTATCCCGTGCTGACATTTGCATCGGGTCCCACCAACAGTATTCGGGGCGGCGGATTTCTCTCTGGGTTGAGCGATTGCATCGTCGTCGATATCGGCGGCACGACGACCGACGTTGGCGTGCTTGCCGGTGGGTTGCCGCGTGAGAGCTCGATTGCTGTGGATGTCGGCGGCGTGCGCACCAATTTTCGCATGCCCGATGTGCTCTCGATCGGTCTCGGCGGCGGCAGTCGCGTACGGCACGCAGACACCTCGGTCACGGTCGGGCCGGATTCAGTCGGCTTCAAGCTGCGCAGTGAAGGTCTGGTCTTCGGCGGCTCCACACTCACCGCGACAGATATCGCGGTGGCCGGTGGCATCGCGACGGTGGGCAATCCGGCCGCCGTCAAACATCTCGACCGCGAGCAAGTGGCAGGAGCGCTACGCAAGATCGGCGTCATGATCGAAGACGCCATCGATCGCATGAAAACCTCCTCGACCGCTGTGCCGGTCGTGCTCGTCGGGGGCGGCAGCATTCTCGCGCCGACGACGTTGCGAGGCGCGGCGCAAGTCATCATTCCGAACCAAGCCGGCGTCGCTAACGCCATCGGCGCAGCCATCGCGCAGGTGAGCGGCGAGGTCGATCAAGTTTATTCCTATGAGCAGCTGGGTCGCGAAGTCGCGCTGGAACGCGCCCGCACCGACGCCACTAACAAAGCTGTCGCGGCCGGCGCGGATAGCGCAACCGTGCAGATCGCCGACGTCGAGGAGTTGCCATTGCAGTACTTGCCGGGAGGCGCGGTGCGCGTTCGGGTCAAAGCCATCGGCGAGCTCGCCGGTCTGGGAGTTTGAGCATGCGCATCGGGTTATCTGATACACACGATTTCGCTCGCGGCGCGGCCTTCCTCGGCACTGGCGGCGGTGGCGATCCGTACATCGGTCGCTTGCTGCTCGAGCAGGCGCTGAAGAAATCTCCGCCGACGCCCGTGCTGAAGGTCGATGAACTGGACGACGACGCGCTCGTGGTGCCGATCGCCGGCATGGGCGCGCCGACCGTCATCGTCGAAAAGATTCTCGGCTTCTCCGAAGGCGAGCGTGTGCTGCGTGCGTTGGAGAAGCGGCTCGGTCGCAAGGCAACCGCGATCATGAGCGCGGAAATCGGTGGCTTGAATGCGCTCTATCCGGTCGCGATGGCGGCGCATCTCGGCCTGCCGGTGGTCGATGCCGACGGCATGGGGCGCGCGTTCCCCGAATTGCAGATGGTGAGTTTCAACATCTTCGGTCAGCGCAGCGCGCCGTTGGCGATGACGGATGAGAACGGCGACGTAGTGCTGATCGAGTCCGATGACAATCTGCGCGTGGAGCGACTGGCGCGGCCCATCGTCGTGCCCATGGGCGGGCTGTGCATGATGGCGCTGTATCCGATGAGCGGACGCGCCGTCAAAGAATGCGCCATTCGCGATACGTTGAGTCTGGCGTTGGGCATCGGTCGCGCAATCGGTCAGGCGCGGAAGGAACAGCGCGAGCCGTTCGAGAGCCTGTTCGCGCATCTGCGGACGACCGAGTACTACCGTCACTGTCGCTTGTTGTTCGACGGCAAGATCGTCGATCTGAAGCGCGAGACCTTGCGAGGCTGGGCGATCGGCCACGCCATCATCGAGGACTTCAGCGGCCAGCGTCGTCTCGAAGTGACCTTTCGCAACGAATTCCTGCGTGCCCGCGCCGACGGACGAACCGTCGCAATCGTGCCGGATCTGATTTCGATTCTGGATCGGGAGACGGCCGAGCCCATCACCACCGAGAACCTGAAATACGGTCAACGTGTGAAGGTGGTTGGAGCGAGCGTGCCGCCCATCATGCGCAGCGAGCGAGCGCTGCAAGTCTGGGGGCCGCGCGCGTTTGGATTCGATGAGCCGTTCGTGCCCATCGAAGCGGCGCTGTGAACAGTCACGAATAACAAACTCGGGGAGCCATCATGAAACAGCAACAGTCCCTCGCGGCTCTGGCCGCTTTATTACTCGGTCAGTCGTCGCTGGTCGCGGCACAGAGCACGAACGACGATGTGATGCTGGAGGAAGTGACGGTGACGGCGCAGCGTCGCGCTGAACGTTTGCAGGACGTGCCAGTCGCCGTCACGGCATTCACTGCCGCGGAAATCGAAGCTCGCGGCGTCGGCAGCACGCGAGACATCTTACCGATGACGCCGAATGTCACGTACGACGAGTCATTCACCGTCGGCAACAGCTTCGTCTCGGTGCGTGGCGTGGCGCAGATCAACAATGCCGACTCGCCGGTGGCCATCGTCGTCGACGGCGTGCCGCAGAACAGTCAAAAGCAATTGCGCATGGAGTTGTTCGATGTCGAGCGCATCGAAGTGCTCAAAGGTCCGCAAGGTGCGCTGTATGGGCGCAACGCCATCGGCGGCGCCATCAATATCGTGACTCGCGAGCCGACCAATGATTTCGACGGCTGGGCGCAACTCGGCGCGGGCTCCGGCAATCTGCGCAGCGCGAGCGGCGCGGTGTCGGGTCCCATCGTCGAAGACAAGCTGCTGTTCCGTCTGTCCGGCGCATACAAGGACAGCGATGGCACGATCGAGAACGTGTTTCTGCACGAGAAGGTGGACTTCTACGAGTCGAAAGATGTCCGCGCTCGCTTCATGATTCTCGCGACGGATGCGTTGACCATCGATGTGCGCGGCTCGTACTCCGACATCGACGGTGGTGCCGTGATGGATGCGTCCATGGATCCGACGCTGACCGGCAACGCGAATCGGGAAGTCCTGCCCCGCTCCAACATCCTGGGCAACAGCGCCCGCGAGATCGGCGATGCAACCGTGAAGATCGATTGGCGCACCGATGTCGGCACGCTCACCGCGATCACCGGCTATACCGATCTGACCGAGAGTTACTATGGCGACCTCGATTTTTGCAATCCCGTCGATTGCCCCAACGGCATCTTCGGCCTCGGCCCGCAGGCGGATCAGCGGCAGCTGCTGGATGTGACTTTGCTGAGCCAGGAAGTGCGTCTGGCGTCGCCCGACAATCAGCGACTGCGCTGGATCGTCGGCGGGTTCTATCTCTCGACTCAGCGCGATCTGGACACGATCGCTCACTTGCTCATTCCGAACACCCCCGGCATCCCGTTGATCTCCAACGCCGAGGAGAATGACAACGACGCCTACTCGGCCTTCGCGCAGGTCGATTACGACATTACGGATCGCACAACGTTGGGCGTCTCATTGCGCTACGACCGGGACCGGCGCGAGCAGACCAATGCAGGCGATCCGACCCGGCCGACGCGGAGCAAATCGTTCAGCGACGTGCAGCCCCGCGTCGTGATCGACCACAAGCTCACCAAGGATCAACTGGTCTACGCGACCTATGGCACCGGGTTCCGCTCGGGTGGCTTCAACGGCGTTGGCGGCCGGCCGTTCGCTGCGGAGACGCTGCAGAACTACGAAGTGGGTTACAAGTCGACGTGGTGGGATTCCCGCCTGCGCCTGAATGCCTCGGTGTTCCGATCGCGCAGCGAGGACTACCAATTCTTCTATCTCGACTTCAATCAAGGCGGCGCGCAGGTCATCGACAATCTGGACAAGGTCGAATTCACCGGTGCCGAGCTGGAGTGGCAGGTGCAGGCGACCCGTTACTGGACGCTGCTCGGTGCGGTCGGCTTGCTCGATTCGGACATCGAGGCGATCGATCCCAGCCTCACGGTGCCGGCGGAACGTGGCAATCGCACGCCGAAGACGCAGAAGTCGACGTTCTCATTCGGCAGCCAGCTGGAGATCCCGCTCGGCTCGCTGACGGGCACGATCCGCGTCGATTATGGGCGCTGGGGCAAGAAGTATTGGCACCCGGACAACGTCGATGTGCGCGATCCGGTGAACATGCTCGATCTGCGGGTGTCCATCGGTAACGATCGCTGGACCGCGACCGCCTGGGGCCGCAACGTGCTCGACGAGTTCTACTGGCAGGACTTCAACTCGCTGGAATTCGGCGCGCCCGGCGTCGACCTGGGCTCGCCGTCCTCGCCCGACACCTACGGCATCGATTTGAAATACAACTTCTAGTTGTTGCTTTCGTTGACCTCATCTACCGTCGTCTGGCCGGTCCAGCGACGGTAGAGATGGGCCCAGGCCATGCCGATGGCCATGATCAGCGCCAGCACTACCAGCCCGACCCAGATCAGGGCATTGGTGTTCTCCAGGCTGACCCAGCCCCACGAGGCGACCATCCAGATCAGTGCGGCGCACAGCGCCAGCGCCAGCACCATCCCGAGAAAGCCGATGGATCGTAGGGTGGCGCCCAGAAACACGATCCAGCCGATCAACAGCAGGATGCCCAGCACCGCCTCGACCGGGGTCACGCTCGGAAACCCGTCAGCCACCATGTGGACATACGAATAGCCACTGGGGTTGAAGGTCAGCAGCACGAGTATCAGCGACAGCGCCACCCGCACCAGAAACCCGCTGAAGCTCAGATCGTTCACGTTGTCGTCCCCTCGTCGCGAAGGCTCGCAGTATCGGCGAGGCGGGCTGCCGTGTGAAGCAGTGCAGAAATCCCTCGGCCGGTCCCCTCGCGCCTGTCCACGGCGTGTCACACACGGCCGCGCCCACGCCCACCGCTCCGTGAGTAATCCTGCGCCGTAGCGAAAAGATCGATTTGCGCATTTCCTAACTTTTGACGAAACAACGGCACTTCAGGCGGTGGCAATCTGCGAAACAGCGATTGAAGCGGACTGTATGGAAACACGCGACGAATTTCCTTTGCAAAAATCACGAAGCGGATATCGCTGTTTCTCACGAAACAATGTTTCTCATTTTCATCCCAAAAAAGGATTTGTATTTTCATGGAAACAACAATGGAAGCACGGGATAGTGATCAAGCACGAAAGCCGCGCATACTTCAGATCCCTCGGTTCGCAGATTGCAATGACGCGAAAAGCGAGGGGCATGACCCAGGCCGAACTGGCACGCGCCATCGGGGTGTCGCAACAGGCCGTGTTCGCCTACGAGCTGGGCGAGCGTCGCGTGTCGGTGCTCATCCTCGCCAAGATCGCGAAGGTGTTTACGGTGCCGGTGGAAGAAATGATCGGCCTGTCCAAGCCCTCGCGCATTCCGAAGGGGCGCCTGTCGCCGCGGGCGATGCGTCATGCGGAGCGGCTGCAAGGGCTCACCAAGACCCAGCAACGCTTCGTCATCCGTATCATCGACGTGCTCGAGTCCAGCAACTCGCGTTAGCGGCCGCCTGCGGCGGGGTGGCCGCATGACGCGCACCGGCAAGATACGACGCGTCGATGCGAGCGTCATCGCGTCTCTGGTGATTACGGTGGACGGCTGCAAGGCGATCAAGGACGCCGACCTCGCGACTCTGTTCGGGCTTGGCCTGGCGGCCTTCTACAAGCGCATCGGCCGCAAGTTATGGATGCTGAGGCCGGGCTGGTATTTCAAGCTTGCCAAGCGCTACGCCCGCGGCCGACTCGATACTCAGCCGTCGCTGGCCTTCACACAAAACGGCGTCCTGCTGATCGCCAGCATTCTGGGCGATGAAGATTCGTTGGAAATCGGCATGGACATCGTCCAGGCATTGCGCCACCGTCGCCGCGACTCGGCCCACAAGAAGCGTCCCGTCCGCCGCAAGAACAGTGCCGAGAAATCGCAGCGTTATTACGAAGCGATGGCTCGCATGCTGCAAGGTCGGTTACACGACATGTTGAAAAAGATGCGGCACTGACGCTCCGGGCTGGTGCGTTGGTGCGTGTCCGTTTGACAGTTGCGAGATCTTTTCAGGGATCGCCCTCGTCGCAGGCACATTGTGACAATTTTGGGAAGGTGACAGTTCTGTGATATCGCCCGTTGCGCGGCTCGCTCTGTTCATTCTGTGAAGCAACTCTCGGGGTGGAATGTGCGCGCATGCCTACAGTGTGCGGCAGTTCGCAACCCCAGGAGCTAACAATGAGCAATCCGTACGATACAGCTGGCGAGCGGATGTCCATCCTGCCGCCGACGTTGCGTTTCAAGGGCGAGCTCTCGGCCGACGAGGACTTGCTGATTCAAGGTCAGATCGAAGGCACCATCAAACATACTCAACGCGTCACCGTGGGCAAGGAAGGCAAGGTCAAAGCCAGCATCAGCGCCCAGGTGATCAAAGTCGAAGGCACGGTCGAGGGCGACCTGCATGCCGAGCGTTCGGTGTATGTGGAAGAAACCGGCAACCTGCGCGGCAATATTCACGCGCCGTCGGTGTGCCTGGTGGAAGGCTCGAAGTTCAACGGTGCCGTCGACATGGATGTGAAAAAGTCCGCGCAAGTGCGAGGTAAGACGGGGACGTAATCCTGACCACGGAGTCGTTTCAGGATCGTTCCTCTCGTCGAGAAAACTTTTTGGAGGCCTCGTATGCGCAGTTTCGGATTCGATCAGCGGCAGGACGGTGGTGGTGACACTGTGCGTGTGCCGTCGTTGTCGTCGATGCCTGTGTCGCAAACCTCACCTTCTCCTTCGCCCGCCGCCGAATCGCCGTCCAAGGCCGGCGCACCGGAGCGCAAGATCGCCGTGCTCGGCCCGACCTTGCGATTCAAGGGTGAGTTGAGTGCGGAAGAAGATTTCATTCTGCAGGGTCGGATCGAAGGCTCGATCAATCACACTCAGAGTGTCACGATCGGCACCGACGGTGCCGTGGTAGGAAACATTCACGCTCGCGTTGTTGTGATTGACGGCAGCGTCGAAGGCGACCTGCATGGTGTCGAGTCGGTCGTGGTTCATGAGACCGGCCGGGTCACAGGAAACATCTTCGCTCCCCGCGTCGGGTTGGTGGACGGCGCGGTGTTCAACGGCCGCATCGATATGAGCGGCACAGCCGCCAGCCAGTCGTCGCCTTCTGCCAAGAAGCGCGTGGAAAGCCCGACGATCTCTCCGGGTCAGCCGCTGTCGGCGGAGGAGACGGAGAAGGTTCTCGGTAGCAAATAACGGATCGGCCCGTTCTAAGAAGAGGCCTCGGCGGTTCGGTGCCTCCGAGGCTGGGTGACTAACGTCGCCTGATGCGCTTGAATCCCAGTGCGAATCCAAGAAAGACCAGTGCCAGCGCTCCCAGAAACAGGGGCGATGAACCCGAAGAGATAGGGTTCGTCGCGACAATAGGCGTATCTCATCTTGTCATATCCCCAGCAACGATCGGGATAGCGCAATACGGCTTGCATCGAGCTCTCCTCTCAGCGCAGCTGACAATGCTTGTCGCTGATGCGGATACAAGCAACTGCCGCTGCTGAGTAGAACGTCATGCGTCTGCGCCTGGAACCACGGCTCTGCCACCTGTTTTACATAGGAGAGCATTTCTTCAGCGCATTTGCCCATCGATGCTTCGTCGTTGCAGTACTCGATGCTCATGCGATAGTGCGCATCGTCATCGCTGCTGATTCCGCTGAGAATCGGGTGGGGCTGCGCCTCATTGAGGACTCGCAGGCAGGCGTGAACTCGAAAGCAGGGGCCGAATGAGAACTTGTGCACGTGGAGGAACTGGATGACGTGACCCTTTTCTCGTGCAAAGAACGTCGACTTCCGAGAGAAGCCAAGTGCTTTCAGTTGCTTCGTAGCCCTGCGCAATACCTTGCCTGCATTTGAACGCTCAATTGCCTTTTGCTCGCGATGACGGGCGAGCTCCTGTCTGGTTTTGTCGTCTATCGTGGGCACGATCAAACCCAGTAACAGCTATGGGGTTGTGCGCGCGAATTCATGGTGTTCTTGTCGGGCAACTCTCGCCGTCCAGTAGCATCGTCTTGAGAGCTCGCACCACTTCCGGTCGATTGCGGTCGGATTTCAGGTAGCCTGGAATTCGCTCGTACCACTGCTGCATCTCCCAGTGATAGGCCGATCCGATATCCGCCCGAGTGCTTGGATGTAATCGTTGCTCGAAGTAGCGCAGGCATTCTCGAGCCTGGTCGAGAGACATGAACTCGAAAGTAAAGCCAGCCACTTCCGCGAAGTACACCCAGTGCGTGCGCAGTGACTCGTGAGGATCTGCTGCGTAGTCGAGGTGTTTGGAGGAATCCATTCTGTCTTCATGCCGGCTCGGATCGAACCGCTCTTTCCAAATGTTCACCTGGATATCCCTGGCGACTAAGGCTTCTGCGACCCGCCCGAAGCGCCTTGCTGGGCCTCGTTCGCAACTTTCGTGAGCGCGCCCTTCATTCCGTCGACGACGAAAGCGATCAACAGATCCTTGGATCGTCCCTGCATGCTCTGGCCGACTTCGGGCTGCTTGTTGATGAACTTGGCAAAGTGCTGGGAAGTTTGTCTTTCGCTCGCGATGGATTGCATTTCGGCGGGTTCGAAGAATTCGGCGTACGACAGCGCGAGGTTGTCGTTCCATTGTTTCTGGTATTTCGGTTGGACCCGACCCAACTCTTCTTTCACTAATGCTTCTGCTTTCGCTTCGCCCAGTTGCCGGACGATGATTGCATAGGTCGTCATCCGTTTGGCGGCTTGCAGCCCGAGGGAGCCCAGGTTGGTGCCCAGTCCCAGGGTCGTGACCATGGATTGAGCCGCGTCCTGAGTCTCGTCGGCGAAACTAATGGAAGCAGAAAACAATAAGAACAGCGCCAGCCCGACGATCCTGCCAATTCTCATGAATGCCCCGCTTGTGACAACAGTCGCTAGTCTGTTGTCACATCGTGACAGATTGGCGACGCGGCGTCGCTAGCCGCGCAGGTGCTCGATGTCATAGGTCTGGCCGATGTGAACTTGGGAAGAGTCACCATTGTTCATCGGCTCGCGGATAGCGAGCCTCATGCTCACTTACTGCAGCGACGAGAGCCGCGATACCCGGCCCCACCGACGGATGCATCTCGACCCAGACCGGATCCAGATACTCAGCGACGGATCTTCCGTCGAGGAGTTCCAAGACCGATGCCGTCTGCGCCGCTTGAAGTAGCGTGCGAGCGCGATCCATGACCTTGCGAGCGACAGCCGCGTCGAGTTCCGCGGCAACTTCGCATTCCTTCTGTACGACGAGGATGAGCTTCCCAACGGCGATCCCGACAGGACTTCGTTTCCTAGGCATTCTGATTCTTATCCGCGCAGGTGCTTGCCCAATTCCTTGGGGCTTACCAAACCATTCAGAAACTCAAATGTCCCCTGATCAAGAATCTCACGCGCAGCGTTGTAAGCGCCACTCATCGCCGCCCGATGTAATGAAGTCGCCAGGCTGATCCGACGAACGCCGGCCTCTTGCAACTCCGGCACGCTGAACGACCGACCGGGAATGCCAACCATGAAGTTCACCGGTTTGGACAACGAAGAGCACACCGCGCGCACGGCCTTCAAATCGGGCAAGCCGGGAGCAAACAACACATCCGCGCCCGCCTTCTCGAACGCCTGCAGTCGTTTGATCGTGTCGTCGAGATCCGGATGGCCGTGCAGAAAGTTTTCGCAACGGGCGGTCAGGATGAACGGTGAGCCCAGCGACCGGGCGGCCTCCACGGCGGCAGTAACTCGCTCCACCGCGGCCTCGAAGTCATAAATCGGCTTCGACGCATCGCCGGTGTGATCCTCGATGGAGCCGCCGGCGAGGCCGGTCTGCGCAGCGAGGCGGATTGTTTCTGCGACGTAGCCAGGCGCATGGCCGAAACCGTTTTCCAGGTCCGCCGAGACCGGCACAGTCACCGCATCGACCAGCGAGCGCGCATGAGACAGTGCCTCGTCGCGGGTGATTTTGCCGTCTTGTCGGCCCAGCGTATTGGCGCAGGCGGCGCTCGACGTCGCGATCGCTGGGAAACCCAGGCCAGCGAGCAGCATTGCGGAACCGGCGTCCCACGCGTTGGCGATAACAAACGCGCGAGGTTGTTCGTGTAAAGCCCGGAACGCGGCGGCTTTGTCTTTCTGAGTGGCGGTCATGACATCTCCAGAGGTTCAGTGCTGGAGCCCACCGTACGCCGAAAACGCGACAGCCGCTGTCAAGAACTTAAGCAGTTCTAGGTCGCGGAGGCGCGCGGCGGGGCGACGGAAGAAGATCGCAAGCGGCGATACAAAGCGCGCACGCGCATGTACAGATCGGGATGCCGAGTCAGCCAGTGACGCACGCGGGGCATGATACGCAGGTGATATCGCAACCGTCCGCTCCGCGGCACCCGTTCAGCGAGGCCTTCCTCGATGGTGTAGATGCAAGGGTTGCAGGTTCCGCAGGGCTGACCCCGCCGGGGGCGATGGCAGAACCAGGTGAGTTTCATCAGCTCGTCGAAGCCGGCGGCGCGAGCTTCGGTCTGCATTTGCCGCTTGGTCATGTCGAACAGCGGCAAGCGGAACGTTTTGAACAGCTCGTAACGGCAATCGCCGGCGAAACGGGCATCGAGTCGATAGCGGTCCGAGTCGATCAGGTCGGCGAGCAGCTCGCGGGCTTTGTCGTCGCGATGAATGGACAGCTCCATGCCGTCGATGCCGTGCTGGCGGCAGTAGCGCGCCAGCCATTCGTACTGACCGCCGATGAAGCCGATGGCGAGGCAGCGCTCGTAGTAACGCTGGGTTTCGGTGTCGGCGTCGATATCGGTGAGCTGGCACTCGATGGTGTCGGCCAATCTGACAGCCGCGTCGGGCCAGCGTTTCAGCAACGCCTGACGAATCAAGCGCATCGCTTCGCGCTCGGCGGGCACGGCGGGCCGGAAGTGCAGGCTGTCGAGGATGTAGTAGGGCTGCACCTCGCGCTGCTCACGGAGCAGCAGTGAGAGCAGCCTGAAGGTTGAATCCCAACCTCCTGTCCACAAAAGCGGCGTTGCCATGCGTGTACCCGTGGAAGGCATCGTTGCCGGTCGAAAAGTCTAAAGGCGGGGGACCTGCTTCAGACTCAGGGAATGACGAACCGGGCCGGTGCATCGTTCCCTCGCGATATAAAAAACCGCTGTCGACGACGCACGACAGTTTGCATCGGCGCACGCAGCGGCCGCAGCATCCGTTACACTTCGCCTCGGCAAAGTCCCCCTGGCCCGTGCGAACCCCAGCGATGAATAAACCCCTCGAAGCTGTGCTAGAACCAGCCGTTGAAATCCGTTTTGGCCAGGTGGGTCTGGCACAGGTGCGCATTCGCACCACCGACGCCGGCGTCATCCTCGATGAGTTGACCGGTCGCGTCGCCTCGGCCCCGCAGTTTTTCGAGCGGACCGCGGTGTGCCTGGACCTGAGCGCGCTGGACAAAGAGCCGACGACGAGCGAGATGCGCGGTGTGTTCGACGCCGTGCGTCGCGCCGGCATGCTCACGGTCGGATTGGCTCATGGCACGGCGGCGGTCGACGCGTTGGCTCGTTCGCTCGATGTTCCAGTGCTCACACAATTTCGCGTTCAGGGCAAAGCCGCGCCGGTGCAGCCGCCTGTAAAGGAAGTGCCTAAGGCCGCGCCGCCCGTCGAAGCACCGGTATTGCATCCGCCGTCATTGATGCAGCATCAGCCGGTCCGCTCCGGGCAACGCGTGTATGCGCGGAATTCGGATCTGGTGGTCACCGCAACGGTGGGCGCTGGCGCCGAAGTGATCGCCGACGGTTGCGTACATATCTATGGAACGTTGCGCGGTCGCGCCGTGGCGGGAGCCCGGGGCGAAGTCACCGCGCGCGTGTTCTGCCAGGAATTTCATGCCGAGCTGATTTCGATCGCCGGCGTGTTTCGGGTGTTCGAGACCTTGCCGCCCGAGCTGGTCGGCAAGCCCGTGCAAGCCTGGCTGGATGGCGACGATCTGCGCTTCGCCCGGATCGGTGGCTGAAGTGCAGGCCCGCCCAGTCCTTCTTCTCGAATTCCAGTATCTCCAACTTCCTCACTCAATCAAGGGGAGAGTCCCACTTTGACTGAAATCATCGTTGTAACTTCCGGCAAGGGGGGCGTCGGCAAGACGACCACGTCAGCCAGCGTCGCTTGCGGCCTGGCTCGCCGAGGTAAGCGCGTCGCCGTCATCGATTTCGATATCGGCCTGCGCAACCTCGACCTCATCATGGGATGCGAGCGCCGTGTCGTTTACGACTTCGTCAACGTCATCCAGGGCGATTGCACGCTCAAGCAGGCGTTGATCAAGGACAAGCGCATCGAGACCCTGTTCGTACTGGCCGCCTCGCAGACGCGCGACAAAGATGCGCTGTCGATGGAAGGCGTGCGCAAGGTGTTCGACGAGCTGATCGCAGACGGTTTCGAATACATCATTTGCGATTCGCCCGCCGGTATCGAGAAGGGCGCGCACCTGGCCATGTACTACGCCGACCGCGCCATCGTGGTCGTGAATCCGGAAGTTTCCTCGGTGCGCGACTCCGACCGCATCCTCGGCCTGCTCTCCAGCAAGACGCAGCGCGCCGAGAAAGGCGAGGAGAAAGTGAAGGAACATCTGCTGCTCACCCGCTACAGCCCGCGTCGTGTCGCCACCGGCGAGATGATGAGCGTCGGCGACGTGAAGGAGATCCTGGGCCTGGACGTGATCGGCGTGATTCCCGAGTCGCCGGACGTGCTGTCGGCCTCGAATTCCGGCACCCCGGTGATCCTCAACGAGCAAAGCGACGTGTCCAAGGCGTATGAAGACGCCGTCGGTCGCCTGCTCGGTGAAACCCGGCAGTTGCGGTTCCTCGAAGAACCCAAGAAGGGCTTCCTGGCCCGCATGTTCGGAGGTTGAGAATGGGATTGCTCGCATTCTTCCGCCGCTCCCAGCCGACCGCGAATGTGGCGAAAGAGCGGCTGCGTATCATCGTTGCCCAGGAACGTTCCGCCCGAGGCGGTCCGGACTACTTGCCGACCTTGCGGCGTGAGCTGCTCGAAGTCATCCGCAAGTACATCAATGTGGATCCGGACGCCGTGCAGATGAACCTTGAGAAAGAGGACGGCCACGAGGTGCTGGAGTTCACCGTGGCGCTGCCGGAGAAGAGCAAAGCTTAGCAGCGGTAACTACAGCGAACACCGGGTACATGGACGTGCCCCGCCGCCACAGGCGGCGAGCGAGCAGCAAAAAGTCACGCCTTTTTGCTGGCTCGCACGAGGGTTGTGGCAGGATGCCCGATCCCGAGTAATAACATGTGTTCAGCTGGTGCGGTGCCGCTGTTCTTCTTGATACAGCGCCAGCTCTTCATTCATGGCACGCGCCACGGCAGGCCGCCTCAACAGTCGCTGGAAGTAGCCGTTGACCGCCGGCCACTGTTTCAAATCCACGCCACTGGCGCCGCTCCAGTTCAAGATGGTCGTGAGATACGCATCGACAATGGAAAACTTGTCGAGCGCGAACTCGTGGGTGGCAAAGTGATCCTCGAGCAGCGCGAAGCGCGACGGGATCTTCGCGCGTGAGTATTCCTTCACTGCGTCGGGCGCTTTGCGATCCAGCAGCTGCGTGTAGATGGCCTTGTGCAATTCGCTGGTGATGAATCCCAACCATTGCAGCATGCGGGCGCGTTGTAATCCCGATGTGGGCGCAAGTTGCGCCTCGGGGAAGCGGTCCGCGACGAACTGCAGGATCGCGGTGTTTTCGGTGAGCACGGCCTGTTCATCGATGGCCAGTGCGGGGACCTGCAGGAGGCGATTGATCTCGGCGAAGTCCTGGCCACTCGCGAGCACGCGCTTGGTCTTCAGATCCACTTGAGTGAACTTGGCCGGCGCCCCCGCTTCATAGAGCGCGATGCGGGTGGCGAGCGAGCAGGCGAGGGGCGAGAAATACAGGTTCATGGACGAGCTCCGGGTCCGATGGGTTTTTGTACCGAGCGATATATAATTCGCCGGACGGCCGGTGGCGGTCAAGTATTTTTATGCGACATGGTACATAAAAAAGCACCCAAGGCTCGCGGGCGGCCCCGGGCCTATGACCCGGCCACTGCGCTCACCGGAGCGAGGGACGCGTTCTGGCGTCAGGGTTATTCAGGTACATCGCTCGATGTATTGAGCGATGCCACCGATATGAACCGGCCCAGCATGTACGCCGCGTTCGGCGACAAGCGCTCGCTATATATGCAGACGTTGGACCGCTATATCGCCGCGGCCGACGCTTCCATCGCGCGGACCATGAGTGGCGAATACTCGTTGGAAGAGGCGCTGCATCGCTTTTATGAGAACGCGATTTCGAGCTATCTGGAACAGGGCGAGCCGCCGCGCGGCTGCTATTTGATTTCCACCGCCACTACCGAGGCGGCTCAAGATCCCGACGTTGGGAAGAAGATGTTGAACGGGCTGCGGGGCTTCGAGCGCGCGATCGAGTCGCGGCTGAGTTATGCAAAGACGGCCGGTGAGCTCGATGCCTCAGCCGATCCCGCCGCGCTCGCGTTAATCGCCTCGTCCGTTCTGCACTCCATCGCCATTCGGGCCCGCACCGGCGAGTCCCGAGCGGCGCTGAAAGCCATCGCCGACACGGCAATCAAGTTGATCCTCGGTAACTTTCGCCGCTGAAAGGGCTGGTATACACTGCTGCCCCATATGACCGCCCACCGAATCATCGGGATTCAAATTCGCCGCCCGGCATCCGCGGATGCCGGGGTGTCGATGCGAATTGCGAATCCAGGTGAATTCAGAGGCGATCAATCATGCAAGTCAGCAATGCCGCAGCCCTGCGGCTCAAAGCGGTAGTCGAAGCGGATCCGGGCGCACTGGTCCGCGTTCTGCAATTCTTCCAGGCGCGTAACCTGATCCCGCGCACAGTCGCCAGCGAACGGCTCGGCGACGAATACCTCCAGATCCAGATCGAGCTCGATCCCACCGAGCTGGCCGACGACGGCTTTCGTATCGTCGTCTCCAAGATCAACGAGTTGCCGGTCGTGCTCGCCGCGGTTGCCTGCGACTAGGATCGGACCGTCTTTCCGGCCCTGTGTCGGAATCCGTCATACTGCTGCGTCCTTGATACACAGAGGAGCAACACATGCTGTATGCGGTCATTTGCTACAACTCCGAATCGGTCGTCGGCGCGTGGTCTAAGGAAAAAGACGACGCGGTGATGGCACATCATCAAGGCGTGCTGGCCAAGTTCGCCGCCAAGGGCAAGCTCGGTCCGGTCGCGCGTCTCATGCCGACCACCACTGCGACGACGGTGCGTACCGGTCGCGAGATGATGGTGCTCGATGGACCGTTCGCGGAGACCAAAGAGCAAATGCTCGGGTTCTACCTGTTCGACTGCGACACCCTCGATGAAGTCATCGCCGCCGCGCGCGAGCTGGTGCACGAGCCGGGCTGCATGGAAATTCGTCCGGTGCAGTTCTTCGAGCCCGGTGTGCTGAAGACTGCCGCCGCGAAGTGAGCGACGCGTGAGCGACTTGAGCTGGATCGACGCGGCGATTACGGGAGCGCGGCCCCAAGCGGTCGCGGCGCTGCTGCGCTACTTCCGTAATCTCGAGACCGCTGAAGAGGCGTTTCAGGAGGCGTGCCTGCGCGCCTTGCAGAAGTGGCCGGTCAACGGCCCGCCTCGCGATCCGGCGGCCTGGCTGATTCTGGTCGGGCGCAACTTTGCGCTCGATGAGGCACGTAAGCGCAGCAAGCAGCAGACGTTGCCCGATGAGGAAGTGCTTTCCGACACAGACGACGCCGAGACTGCCATGGCCGACCGACTCGACAGCGAGGATTACCGCGACGACGTGCTTCGCCTGTTGTTCGTGTGCTGCCACCCGGACTTGCCGGCGACTCAGCAGATCGCGCTGGCCTTGCGCATTGTTTCGGGGTTGTCGGTGCAGGAAATTGCTCGTGCGTTTCTCGTCGGTGAAGCGGCGATGGAACAACGGATTACTCGGGCGAAGCGTCGCATCTCACAAGCGGATGTGCCGTTCGAGACGCCGGGTGCGGTGGAACGGGCCGAGCGGTTGTCTACTGTTGCCGCGATGATTTACTTGCTGTTCAACGAAGGCTATTCGGCCAGTGGCGGCGAGCTGCACATTCGCGAGCCGCTTTGCGAGGAGGCGATCCGGTTGTCTCGGTTGCTGCTGCGGTTGTTTCGTGGCAATCCGGAGATCCTGGGCTTGAATGCGCTGCTGTTGCTACAGCACGCGCGTGCGCCGGCACGGCTCGATGCGGAACAGAATATTGTGTTGATGGACGATCAGGATCGTCGCTTGTGGCGGCGTGAGTTGATCGCCGAAGCCTTCGCGCTGCTCGATAAAGCGGTTCGGTTGCAACAGCCCGGGCCGTATCAGATTCAGGCGGCCATCGCGGCGGTTCATGCACGGGCGCCGAGCGCGGAAGATACCAACTGGAATGAGATCGATCGGTTGTATGCGCTGCTGGAAACGATTCAACCGTCGCCGGTTGTGACGTTGAATCGCGCGGTTGCTGTGATGAAGTGTGAAGGGCCGGAGGCGGCGTTGGCGATGATCGAGCCGCTGGAGTCGGCGTTATCGAGTTACTTTCATTTCCACGGGCTGCGAGGCGGGTTGTTGATGCAACTCAACCGGAACGATGAAGCGCGCGTGGCGTTCGATAAGGCGATCTCGTTGGCGAATACGGCCGCTGAAGCGGCACACATCCGCACGCACCTGGACAAGCTGGCTGCGGAAGGGAAGAAGCGGCAGACGCACTAGCCAGCAACCTCTAAAAAATAATATCTCTGCGCCTGGCTCGGAACAGGAGGAGGCGAGACGATATCGCTGCGCCTGGTTCGGAATAGGAGGGGCGAGGCGATACCGCTGCGCCTGGCTCGGAACAGGAGGGGGCGAGACGATATCGCTGCGCCTGGTTCGGAATAGGAAGGGGGGCGAGGCGATACCGCTGCGCCTGGCTCGGAATAGGAAGGTGGCGAGACGATGTCGCTGCGCCTGGTTCGGAATAGGAAGGTGACGGGGCGATAGCGCTGCGCCTGGCTCGGAATAGGAAGGCGGCGAGACGATATCGCTGCGCCTGGCTTGGAACAGGAGGGTGGCGAGACGGTATCGCTGCGTTTGGCTCGGAACGGGCGGAGGTTTGGAAGTATCGTTCGTTCGGAGAGGGCGGCTATTTCGGGGCCCGGGCGACCTTTGGGTCGACATACGCGATCTGTTGGCCGCGCAGCTCGTAGGCTTGTTCATTGACATCGCCGCCGAATAGATCGACGGGCTCGATCTTCAGCCGCTCGCGCAGATGTTCCATGACCTGCTCGTGCGGCTCAACCTCGCCGGTTGCCAGAATGTGCGCGACCGACTCGCCTCGCTTCACTAACTCTCGGGCGACCAGGATCGTGCGATGGCAGTCGAGCGGATCTTTCTCCGCGCACATGATGGCGACCGTATGTGTCTCCGCCGCCGCCAATAACCGATCGATGCCCTGTCGGAAAAGAGCCGTCGCCGCGAGTTTTCGATAACTCACTCGCCCATCGTCATAACATGACGGGTCTTTGCTCCGGGCGCCCAGCTCCTCCCCGAGAAAGAGATAGGAGATCCCCAAGCCGGCGAGCGCGGTGGTCAGCGCATCCCGCCGGAACTGGGGATTGAAGCGGCTGTAAGGAGTCGATCGCACGTCGGCGAGCAAATTCACGCCCTGGCCTTGCAGCAGCTTCAGGAAGTGCCCGATCGGATGGTTGGAATGGCCGACGGTATAGATCATGAGCCAAAAATATAACGACGACGCTGTCGGAATCGCGGCCAGCCGTTCGTCCTGGGAGCATCAACCCACGGCGGCGGAGGCATGCGATGAAGAATAACCCAATCGTATCCCGGGAAGAGTGGCTGGAATCCCGTAAGCGGCTCCTGAAAAAAGAAAAGGAGCTCACCCGCCTGCGCGACGAGCTGAGCGCCGAGCGCCGCAAGCTGCCCTGGGTTCGTATCGAGAAGCCGTATGTGTTCGAAGGCCCGCAGGGCCGCCGGACGCTGGCCGATTTATTCGACGGCAGCAGTCAGCTGATGATGTACCACTTCATGTTCAGCCCGTCGTGGCCGCAGGGCTGCCCAAGCTGCTCGTTCCTCTCCGATCATATCGACGGCGCGCTCGTTCATTTGAAACAACGCGACGTGAAAGTGATGGCCGTGTCGCGCGCACCGTACTCGCTGATCGCGCCGTTCAAGCGTCGCATGGGCTGGCAGTTCGATTGGGTGTCGTCGTACGGCACTGAATTCAACTACGACTTCCAGGCCTCGCAGACGCCGCAGGACATTTCCAACAACACGGCCTATTACAACTACGATCTGCTCGAGTATCCGGCCGAGGAAACGCACGGCATCAGTGTCTTCTACAAAGACACCGCCGGCGACGTCTTTCATACGTATTCCAGCTACGCCCGAGGCGTTGAGATGCTGGCCAATACGTACAACTTCCTGGACATCGCTCCCAAGGGGCGCGACGAGGCCAGGTTCGAGTTCCCGATGGCCTGGGTCCGGCATCACGACCGCTATGAAGGCGATGCCGTCGAATTGCCCGACGAGGAGACCGCCTGATGTGCCCAGCATGTTTTGCAGCGGCGGCGTGGATCGCCGCGGGCGCCGGCTCGGCCGGCGGGGTGACTGCATTCGTGGTGACTCGCATTCGCTCGCGCAAGGGCGCGAAGGCGGAGCAGCCGCGGCCATCGACACCAGAGAAGAAAGCGGACTAGGTTTCCACCAGCTCGACATGATCCGGCGAAGAAGCGGCGAGCTCGGCCCAGTCGAGCTCCAGTTCCAGGGCGTGAAAGACATCGTCGTCAATCGCGCCCGAGTGTCTTAACTCAGCCAGCTTGGCGCGCTTCGCCGCGATGTTCTGACGGCGCAGAGCATCGTACTCACTCACATCGCGCGGATGAGCGCCCGCCTCGGTGATTTTCTTTTCCTCTTCGTAGGTCTCGCGCAACCGCGAAGCTGCCGTATCGTTGCGATCTGCCATGCTGGCCACCGCGGCATCGATCAATTGCACGCGAGCCGCCAAGAGTTCTTTTGCGAAGGAACGGTCAGGCGGAAATGACAACAGACGAATCAGCGGCCGCAGGGTCAGCCCTTGTACCACCAGCGTGCCGAGCACGACGGCGAAGGCGCTCAGCACGATCAAGTCGCGCTCCGGAAACGTGCCTGGCAGCGACAGCGCCGTCGCCAAGGTCACGAGTCCGCGCATGCCGCACCATGAGACGAGAACCGCGTGAGCGTTGCTGTACGCTCCCTTCTTACCCTGCTGCGATTTCACGAATGCGCTGGTCCGCATATACAGCAGTACCCACGCAAACCTCACAGCCACAACGACTGCGAACACGATGGCCGCGAAACCGCAGGCGTCGGAGAGCTCGGCCGGATTCAAGCGGCTGATGATCTCGCTGGCTTGCAGGCCCATCAGCAGAAACGCCAGCACATTCAACAGAAACACGATGGCTTCCCAGACGGCGTAGGTGCTCACCCGGTCGCGGGGCGGCGTGCGCGCTGGCAGGACATGAGCGATCGTCATTCCAAACGCAACCACGCATAGAATCGCCGACAGATGTAAATGCTCGGCGAGAATCCATGCGCCGAACGTGGCGACGAAACTGAGCAAGGTTGCGCTCACCGTTCCATACATCCAGCGCATCAGCCAGGCGAGCGTCGCGCCGATCGCGATGCCGAGCAGAATGCCTCCCGGCACCGCGAACGCCAGCTCGGGCAGTACATGAATGGGCGGCTTGTCCGACGTCGCAACGGTGACGGCGGCGGCGAAGATCAACAGGGCGACGCCGTCATTCAGCAGACTTTCTCCTTTCAACACGCTGACCATGCGACGGGGAATCTCGGCCCGCGCGAGCATGGCGGCAGCTGCGGCGGCATCCGGCGGAGCAACGATGGCACCCAGTGCGATGGCTGCGGCAAGAGGCAATCCTTGAACGGCCACAGCAGTCCAGGCAACGGCGACAGTCGTCAGAATCACTGCAATTCCGGCCAGCGCAACCAGCGGCCGCCAGTGACGCCGCAGCTCTCGCGGTGGCAAATCGAACGCTGAATCGAGCAACGCCGGCGCAATGAACAGCGCCAGCGCCAGCTCCGGCTGGATGACGATGTGCGGAGCCCCGGGCAGCAGTGCGATGACGACGCCGGCCACCGCCAGCATGGTGGGATAGGGCACGGCGAAGCGTCGCGTCACCTGCAACAGCAGGATGGCGACGAATAGAAGAATGAGCAAAGTCTCAAAAAACGCCATGACGGTGCAGGGCTCCGGTTAGCAGGCGGTTACATTCCAAAGTGCAGGCCATCTTGACTCTAATTTTATGAACGCCGCTAGAGGTGTCGGTACAGTGGCGGCCTGCATTCCAACAACAGGGGTGGCTGAATGCCTAACTCATTGCGGGTCGTGAAGGTTCTGGTGGCGCTTGCGGTTGCCGGCTCGCTGGCGGCGTGCGGCAAGACCGAGCCGCCGGCCGCCGCGCCTGCGCCCAGCGCCAGCCCGGTCAAGCTGACCGCCGGCATTCAGGACATCATGAAGGACATGATCGATCCGTCCGCGGATTTCCTGTGGGAATCGGTCAGCAGCACCGAAACCGCCCAAGGGGTCGAAGAGAAACAGCCGCGCACCGACGAAGAGTGGGCCGAAGTTCGCAAGCACGCCCTCATTCTTGCCGAGTCCGCCAATCTGCTGCTGCTCGATGGCCGGCACGTCGCGCGTGAAGGCAAGCAACTCGAGGATCACGGCACGCCGGGCAATCTCACGGCGGCGGAGTCGGAGCAGGCCATCGCGGCCGATCGCGCGACTTTCGTGGGCTTCGGTCAGGCGCTGCACGATGTCGGTGTCGCGTTCCTCAAGGCCGCTGAAGAGCGCAATCCGCAGGGAATCATGGATGCCGGCGAAACCATGGATCAGGTGTGCGAAGGTTGTCACCTGAAGTTCTGGTATCCCGGTCAGGTCATTCCGCCGCTGCCGGATCAGGCTCCCGAAGAGAAGTAACGGCGGGCGCCGAGCGTTTCATTCCCATCAGCAACAACACTGCCGCGCTGGCGAGCATGCTTGCGTTCACGCCGATGGGAATCGGTGTAAGCGCGGCCGCGCCGAACTTCACGAAGTAACCTACGATCAGCGCGGCGATCGTAACGGCGCCCGCGATCTGCAGACGGCGTTTCGCCAATGTTTCATCGTTCCAGCGATGCGCGACGGCGCATGAGATCGCGACGACGATCCAGAACACCGGCGTGCCGGGAATGCCGAGCAACACCAGCGCGATCGCCGACAATGCCAGCGCCGGCACCGTGCCCCACACGAATCCCGCCCAGACCGTGTTCAAGAAATCCTGTCGTTTGCGTTTGGCCAGCCACACATTGAAGCCGGTCACCGACACGATCGACATGGCGAGGCCGAGAATGAAATAGAGCACTTTGACGCCGAAACCGCCGAAGTGTCCGAAGTGCAGGCGATAGGTCGAGTAAACGATCTGCCGGCCGGGCGGGCCGTCCGAGTAACCGACCTTGTCGATGAAGTTGCCGGCCGTGTCGAAGCGATACTGCTCCACGTAGATCAATCGATCCGGCAACTGCGTGCCCACCAGCAGGAACTGTCCGGGCTTGCCCGCTTCTTCGATGGTGACATACAGCGGCGTCGTGCCCGGCGCCATCGCTTTCGTCTTGGCGATCGCCTTGCTGAGCGCGATCGGCGTGAGTTTCTGTTCCAGCTTCGGCTCGTCGCCAAACACCTGCCCGAGCAGCTTGGTGGTGTCGCCATCGGTGTAGATGCCGGCGAACACCAGCGCGATCACCTGGGCGAAGCCGAAGTACGCGCCGGTGATTGCGATCATCAATTGGAACGGCGAGCTCCACACGCTCAGCCGATTGTGAATGTCGGCCTGTTCCAGATGTTTCGAGCCGCCGAGACGTAACACGAACGCATCTTTGAAAATGCGCGGATGGGCGATCAGCCCCGACACGATCAGCCCGCACAAAATGGCGCCGAGCGCGCACACGATGTACATGCCGAAGCTTTCCGGCAAATGCAGATAGAGATGCAGATTGATCAGCAGGTGGGTCCATTCGTGATTCACCCGCTCGCCGCGAGAGCCGTCGGGATTGATGAACCAGCCTTCCTTCTCGCTCGAGATACTGGCACGCGGCGATTCGGGCGAAGGCAGATTGACGAACATGTGCTCGGTGACTTCGACGCCGCTGGCCACGAGCTCGTGATACGCACGTTCCAGCGTGGCCGGGTCG
Organism: Steroidobacter flavus; assembly: GCF_042651805.1. Classification (NCBI taxonomy): domain Bacteria; kingdom Pseudomonadati; phylum Pseudomonadota; class Gammaproteobacteria; order Steroidobacterales; family Steroidobacteraceae; genus Steroidobacter; species Steroidobacter flavus. The sequence continues at coordinate 2,713,898 of NZ_JBHSDU010000003.1, forward strand.
TAGTTCTGCAGTTCATGGATCTGCGGTTGTTCCCAGCGCTCCAGCTCCGGATAGAACACTGCCAGCGTGCCCGACAGGCACACCAGATACATCAGCGCGCCGACCATCAGGCCGAGCCACGAATGACTCGACAGCGATCGTTTGACGAGGCTCGCGGAAGGGATGAGGTTCATGTCAGAGCCCCGCGGTGACGACGCCGATCAGGCCCAGCGCGACAATGGTGATGACGGGTCGTATGAGCTTGCTATCGGCAAGTGCCCAGTACGCCGCGCAGCCCCATAAGAACGGCATGAGCAGAATGGCGAACGCGATGTGACTCAAGTAACTGAACGGCAGCGCCCGCGCCAGGGCGACGCTGAAGAAGGTCGCAGCGGCTGCGCTGAGGGGTACCGCGATTACAAACAACAGCAGATGACGTGGCAACGAGCGTGTGCCGCCGGCTTCGACGGGCTCGGCTTTTTCAGTGACTTTGCGTTTGCGGACTTTGGCCTGGCGCAGTTCCAGATTGGCGGCGACCAGCAGCCATGCGACCAGGGCGGGCGCGGTGAAAATCAAGGTGGTACCGAATTCCGCACCGCTGGCGCGGATCGCGAAATAGCCGGAGCCGATCAGCAACAGCCAGCCCAGCAAGGTCGGCCGAAGGTGCGCCGGCAGCCGATCTTTCCACGAGCTGTACAAGCAGCCCACGCCCGCGATTCCGAGCGCGAAGGCCGCGATGGTGCTGATCATCGCCGGGGCCTGGTGTCTGGAAAGACCCAAGCCTAACGCGGGTCATTTTTATCGACAATGGGCCGCACCGCGGCCTACCCGATGCTGGCGAGCGCCTACCCGAACCGCCCGATCCAGGTTTCGAAGTCGTGAAGCAGGGTTGTCAGCAGCTTGATCGTGTCTTCGCTGGTGAGCTTGCCGGTGCTGTCGAACAGCTTCGAGGCTTCGGACAGATACACCTCGGGCGAGGGCATCACCGGTACGCCGATGACAGACAGCAAGAGGCGCAGCTGCTGATGCGAAGCCATCGCGCCGAGCCTCCCCGGGCTCAGCGAGATCACGGCGGCGGGTTTGCCCTTCCATACCCCTTGCTTCGGTGGCCGCGTGCCCACGTCGACACAATTTTTCACGGCGGCCGGCAGGCCGCGATTGTATTCGGGCGTGATGAACAGAATCGCATCGCTGTTCTTCACTTGATTCCGGAACGAGGTCCACGCCGGCGGCGGCGTGTCTGTTTCCAAATCCTGGTTGTAGAGCGGCAGCTCGCCGATACCGATTTCAGCGAGCTTGAACGACGACGGCGCAAGATCCGGCAGCGCGCGTGACAACATTCGGGTGTACGCGCCGTTGCGAAGGCTGCCGACGATATAACCGATGTTTGTCATGGCGGGCTCCCGTGCGAAGGTTGAGTCTGTTGCGGCACGCGTCGCAGAAGGGTCATGTCATAACCCATCGCGCGCACTCGCTCCGACAGTGCGTCGTATTCAGCTGGTGAAACGCGCGGCGTGCGCGACATGATCCAAACATAGTCCCGCTGCTCGCGGGCGATGATGGTTTGCTGATACTGCGGATCGAGGTAGGCGATGACGTAGTCGGCCTGCAGCGGCCACATGAACTGCATGCCCCACTCGGCATTGTTACGAGTATTGCGGACGAAGCCCTTGGGCTGATAAGTCTTGAGCGGCCCGTCCGGCGCGTCTTGATTGAACGTGAATGTCGTGACGATTGAGCCGTCGGGTCGCAGCCGATACGACTCGACGGCGTTGTATGCGCCCTTCTCCAGGAAGGTCGGGATGTGCGCGATGACATACCAATCGCCCATGTAGCGCGGCAGATCCACGCTCGCGACCGGCCGCAGCGGCGGCTTCGGCGGGGCGGTCTGGCAGCCCGCCAATGACAGCAGGCTGCCGAGCAGCAACAGGTAGACAATTCTTTTCATGATCCGCCCATCTTATTATCGAATCGCGCTCAGTCGCTATTCGTTCCACTTCAGGGAGAGGCTTCATGCGTGCAGTGTCGGTTGCGCTGGGGACATTGATGGCGGCTAACGCGATGTCGGCTGAGATCGGTATCGAATCGTTCGGCTGGCTCGCCGGCTGCTGGCAGCCGGACAAGGGCGATGCTGGATCCATCGAGCATTGGCTGCCGCCAGCCGGTGGCACCATGCTCGGTGTCAGTCGCACGGTGAAGAACGGCAAGACGGTGGAATTCGAGTTCATGCAACTGCGGACCAACGCCGAAGGCAAGCTGGTGTTCATCGCGCTGCCGTCGGGGCAGCAGGAAACGACGTTTGTCTCTTCATCTGTCAGGCATGACTCAGTGACGTTCGAAAACCCCGAGCACGACTTTCCGCAGAAAGTGATTTATCGACTGCAGTCGGAGGGAAGGCTCGTCGCGCGTATCGAAGGCACGCGCGACGGCAAGGTGCGAGGCGTGGACTTCCCCATGAAGCGCGTCTCATGCGACGCGCTCGCCGGGGCTACTGCTTCACCGGCTTCAACAGCAGATCGTGGTAGTCGAAACTGAAATCCGCCAGCGGTGAAATCGCCCGCAGACGAGCGAAATCGACGCTGCCATCCGCTTTCAGCGTGAATGTGATGTAAGCGTCTTCCATGCGGCGATCGGTGAAGCGCGTGCGGAAGGTGTCGAAGCGCACGTGCTCGAGCGGGCCGTTCATGCCGGGCGAGCTTTTGAAGTCGATGTTCAGCGTGCCGCCGTTGTTGGCGATGACGACGTCGCCGTACCAGGCGTCGCGATAGGTCGCGGCGTACGCTTGCGGTTCCAATGACGGGCCTTTCGCGTTCTGCTGCTTCTTGGACGCTTCAGCGGTGTCGAGCACGCGGATCGCGTCGGCGATCTTGGCGTCGTACGCCCTGGTGAACGCACTCACCCAATCGGTGCGGGCGAAGCCGAGGTAGTGATCCAGCAAGTAATAGGAGATCGCTTCGCGCGCCTCAGTGTCTTCCGAGTTGATCATCACCATGAAACCGACGTTTTTCTCGGGGATCAGGAACGTCACCGAGGCGGCGCCCTCCAGGAAGCCCTGGTGCGTGACGATGCGATGACCGCGATAGTCCTTCACGTTCCAGCCCAGTGCATAGGTTTGGAACGTCGGATCGATCGCGGCGATAGCCGGGTGCTCGGGGCTGATCGGCACCAGCACGTGCGGCTTCCACATCTCGTTCGCTTGAGCTGCGCTGAACAGGCGCGAGCTGCCGAGCACGCCGCGATCCAGCTGCAATTGCATCCAGCGCACCATGTCGTGCGGGCTGGCGTTGATGCCGCCGGCGGGCGCGGAATTGTCCCAGCCCGACGCGATCGACAGCGGTTCGACGTCGCCACCGACATTACGCGCGCGTCCGTTGAGGCGGGCATGCGGCCAGCTGCGGTTGTCCGATTTGACCCGGCCCGCCGAAGGCACGGACTCGTTCATGCCGAGCGGCGTGAAGATACGTTTGACGATGAAATCTTCCCAACTCTCACCACTCACAGCTGCGATAACTTCGCCGGCGACGACATAGAGGATGTTGTCGTAGGCGTAACCGCTGCGGAAGCTGGTCGCAGGCGCGATGTAGCGCAGGCGATGCACGAGGTCGTCACGCGAGACGGTGGTCTGCGGCCAGAACAACAGGTCGCCGGCGCCGAGCCCGAGTCCGCTGCGATGGACGAGCAAATCGCGGATGGTCATCTCGTGCGAGGCAAAGGCGTCATACATGCGGAAGCCGGGGAGTCGGTCGGCGACTTTGTCGTCCCAGCTCAACTTGCCTTCGTCGACCAGGATCGCCAACGCGGCGGCGGTGAAGGCCTTGGTGTTGGAAGCGATCGAGAACAATGTGTGCTCGTTCATCGGCGCGCTATCGCCGAGCTTGCGCACGCCGTAGCCCTTGGTGAGCGGTGCGCGGCCCGGTTCAACGACGGCGAGCAGTGCGCCAGGCACGTCGAACTTTTGCATGGACTTTTTCACCAGGGCATCGAGGTCCGAAGGCGGAGCCGCGAAGCCGAGGTGGCTGAAACCGAGCAGGGCTGTGCAAAGAAGAGCGGAGACCGAGCGTTTGATGTTGGAGTTCATGCGCCTGTCCGAGGGGGAACGGCGCATTGTAATCAGATCCCGTCGGCGGCTTCATCGCCTTCGGGTTGATGACTACCATCAACGGGCCATCATTTCATTCGCCAAGGCAGGTTGGCCAGCCAGCCACGCTCGGCGTGCGCGGCGACTTTCTGGATGGTCGAAGCGGAGCCGTTCTTGGGCAGAATCAGTCGTTGATCCTTGCGTAGCGTGCGGGGCACGCCCGACGTGCTCGTCCCGCGCCCTCGCGGCGAGATTTCGACGACGCCTTCGGCAACCGTGACGACGATGGATTGTTCCGTGTTACTGACGCTGAACTCGGTCCCCGTGCCTTCGATGCGTGCCAGATCGGTAGTAACAATGAAACGCCTGCGCCGATCGTTGGCGCCGCGAAACACCGCTTTACCGTGCGCAACCTCGACTTCGATTTCGGTCGGCGGCGACGTTGCGGGCTCGCGCGGCTCGACCTGCAATTGCAACAGGGTGGTCGCGGCAAAGACGTCAGAAAGCGCCACGAAGGCGCCGCCCATCGCGAGTACAGCCACAGCCGCCGTGATCCAGATGGCACGACGGGGAAAAAGGCGAAGCGCGGCGTCGCGTAGCAGGCACGCGAGTCTGCGGCCACTGTCGATCCACCCATCGTTCTGCTCGCGCAGGAGGTGTCGCTCGTGGAGTGTGCCCCACAGACTCTCGATCCTGGCAAACGCGCGTCGGTTCTCCGGGATCTGGATCCAGGCTTCCCAGCGCTCGTGAAGCCGGGTTGTGAACTCGGCATATTGCAGCCGGATGCGCCACGCCGCGGCTTGCCTGAGGCGCCGCTCTGACAGAGTCGTGCTGGGGTCGGCGGAGCTCATTTCTCATCTCGCTTGTGAATGAGTGACTTGGCCAGCTGGGCAATCCGTCGCAACCCCTCTTTGTTGAGCGTGCGAAAGCTGAGCTTGGTTGCGCGTGCCACGGCCCATTTGTCCGCCCCCTGGATCAGCAACTCGATGGCGCGTCGCCACTGCGCCGGCATGTCCTCGATGGCTTCGGCCAAGGCCTTGATCTGGGCATCGTGGTATTCCGATTCCGCGGAGGGCGGCTGATCGTTGAGCTGTGCGGTGTCGCGCAGGAGCGTCTCGTTCTCGAGACGACACTTGTGTTTGCGATACTCATCGATGGAACGATTTCTCACCGCCGCGACGATGTACCGGTCCCAGTCCTCGACACCGGCGGGATGCTCGACGTTCAGCATCTGCGACATCACGTCATGGACGATTTCCTCGGCGACCTCCAGCGGATGCCGGTACGATCGGGCCAGGAGGATCAGATCCGGCAAGAGTCGCTGGTAGACCGCGACGATGTGGCGAGCATGCTCGCTAGTCGCCGGCCGTCTTTTGTTGTTGTTCATGTGTACTAGACGACCCAGCCGGCAGCGACAGGGAAGGTTTTTTAGGGGGTCACTGCACCGGTTGACATCGGACAGTGGTTGGCTGGGCCGCGCGAAGCGCGGTCGAATTCGTTAGGATGACGGTATGTGTGGTCGCTATGTCTCTCCCGAAGAAGCCGCAATCGAGCGCTCGATTGCCATCCAGCGTCACAGCTGGTCGGCGCGCTTCCGTTCGCAGGGATTGTTCGGGATGCGTTACAACGTTTCTCCGACCGATCCCGTCCCGGTCGTGCGCGTGGTGCGCGAGCTGGACGGGCAGCGCGAAGGTGCGCATCTGCGTTGGGGATTGATTCCGCATTGGGCCCGCGGCAAAGCCATGGGCAACACCATCAACGCGCGCATCGAGACGCTGCGGACCAATTCTTCTTTTCGGGACGCGTGGCAGCGGGGTCAGCGATGTTTGGTGGCGCTGTCCGGCTTTTATGAATGGCAGGCACAACCGCCGGACTGGCAGGTCGCCGTGCCTTATTACATTACTGTCGTCGATCAGGATCCGTTCTTTCTTGCCGGCCTCTGGGATCGCTCAGTGACCGCGGCGGGCGAAACGATCGAGTCCTGCACCGTCATCACCATGCCGGCGAATGAGCTGATGGCGGACATTCACAACTCCAAGAAGAACGCCGGCAAGCGCGTGCTGCTGGCGCCGGAAGATCGCCGCATGCCCGTCATCCTCGCCAGGGAAGATCACGAGACCTGGCTCACCGGCACGCCGGAGGAAGCGTTCAAGGTGCTCAAACAGTTTCCTTCCGGAGAGATGTTCGCTTATCCGGTCAGCAATCGCGTCAACAGCAACCGGAACGACGGCCCGGATCTGATCGCCCCGCGCGGGGAAGAGGGCGGGCAGTCGGATCTTTTCAGCTAGCCGCTGGTTGCGGTGGTTGCCGCTCCGGCACGTTCTGTGTGCTGTGAGCAGCACTGAACCATCGGCCTGGGCGGGCGAACAGTGGCGCCATCTGCGCCCCGATCTGTTGCGATTTCTGGCGCGCCGCCTTGGCAGCCTGGCGCAGGCGGAGGACTTGCTCCAGGATCTGTGGCTGAAACTGGCGAGTTACCGGCCGGGAGACAAGCCTCGCGACGCCCGCGCGTTTCTGTTTCATGCAGCCGCCAATCTCGCGCTCAACCATCGTGTGCAAGATCGACGTCGCGCCGAGTTGCGGGCTCAGAGCGTCGATATTCTCTGGGCGGCCACAGAAGAGGCGACGCCGGAGCGCAATGTGCTCGCCGCCGAGTCGCTCGATCGGGTGGCCCGCGCCATGGACAACCTTCCCGAACGTACGCGTCAGATATTGATCTGGCATCGCTTCGAAGGTCTTCAGCAGACGGAGATCGCACAGCGCATGGGCATTTCGGTGACGGCTGTAGAGAAGCACGTGCGTAATGCGATTGCGCATCTCGCTGATGTGCTCGAGGCTGAGCAGCCATGAGCGCGGACCTGGAGAATGCCTCGCAAGCGGCGGCGCACTGGGTCGCTCGACTATCCTCGGGGACCGCGTCGGAACAGGACCGCCAGGAATTCCAGAGCTGGCTGAAAGCCGATATCTCACATCGACGCGCGTTCGAACGCGCCCGGCTTCTGTTCACTGAGATGGATCGATTGCCGGTGCCGTCCGTCCAACCGAAGTCGCGCCGTCCAATGTTTCGTGCGGTGGGTGCCATGGCGCTGGCCGCCGGCGTGGCGGCGTTCGCCGTGCTTGGTTTCAATTCGCAGCCGACCGACTATCGAAGCGGTGTGGGTGAGGTCGAGCGACTGGTGTTGAGCGACGGCACGCAGGTGTGGCTCGACTCCGATAGCGCATTGGATGCGCATTACGATGACGCGCGCCGTGAGTTGGCGTTGCAACGAGGCCGGGCCTACTTCGATGTCGCCGCCGACGCGCGACCCTTCAGCATTCAGTCGGCGGGTGCGACGATCGTCGATATCGGCACCGCCTTTACTGTGGATCGCACCGACGAGCCACTACGTGTCGCGGTCGAGAGCGGAGAAGTGGAAGTTCGACTCGGCGGTCTGACGACTCAACTGCTCGCGGGCGAGAGCGGCACCTTCTTTCATGGCAACTCGTCGAGCATGGGCAGCCGCGCCGAGGACAGCGACTTCGATTGGCGCGAGGGTCGGCTGACGCTGAGCCAGACACCGCTGCGACAGGCGTTGGAACAGGTCGGTCGCTATCGTCGCGGTTACATCCTGTGGCTCGCTGACGATGGCGCCGACGCTACCGTCAGCGGTGTCTTGCGTTTGGAGACGTTGGACGAAGGCATCGATTCGTTGCTCGCCGGTCGCGGTCTGCGATTGCTCCGGCTGCCCGGCCTGGCGGTTGTCATCAAAGATTCTTCCGGCGCCGGTTAGGGCGGACGCGTTTCGCCGGTCTTTCCCGCGACGATCCGGCACAGGGCCGGGTCCAAGGGGAAAGCGATGCTCGACGGCGGATTGGGTTCCAGCGCTCTGTTGCGCGCAACGATTGTCGCGATACTGGCGAGTGGCAGTGTCGTCGCGACTTCAACCTCGCTCGCGCAAACCCAGGCACAACAAGAAACCAAGGTACGTTTCGAGATTCCCGCCGGCCCGCTCGCGGCCGCCTTGCAGCTCTATGCGGAAAGCGCGGCCGTGCAGCTCGTTTATGACAGCGAGCTGGTCGCCGGTCTCACCACCGCCGGCTTCACTGAAACATTGACGCCACGCGAAGGGCTGCTGAGATTGCTCGAAGGCTCCAAGCTGGTCGCAAAGTACAGCGGCCGGACGATTACGCTGGCTCGTGAGAAAGACGCCGATAGCCGACGCGTGCTTGGGCCGGTGCGCGTTGAGGGCGCAACGGCGGAAGACATTCGTCCCGTGCGCGGCGAAGGTATCTCGACGCTCATCGGCGAGCGCGGCGGTCAGGATAAAGAAACGCGCGGCCTGCGCCCGGTGATCGTTACAGTCGGCGCGGGTGTGCCGACACCGATCGACGATGTGCCGCGCTCGGTGAGTGTGATCACGCAAGAGCAGATGGATCTGCAGAACATCGACGATATCGGCGAAGCGTTGCGACGGACACCGGGGATTACGTTGGTCGAGACGCCGGCCACCACCACGGCGAACTCCGCCTTTGAGGTCTATTCTCGCGGACAGCGGGTGGAGCTCTATCAAGTGGACGGCGGTGCGCCGAGATCGATGTACTCCGCGAACAGCACTGTGCCGGAGGAGTTGATCGGTGCCACCGGCAGTCTCGATCTTACTGCTTACGATCGAATCGAAGTCGTGCACGGTCCGGCGGGCGCTCAGGTCGGCAGTGGTGGGACGGCGGGCGGCTCCGCCGGCGGCGTGCTCAATCTGGTTCGCAAGCGGCCGCTCGCACATGCCTTCGATTCTGTGACTCTGTCGCTGGGTTCGTTCGATCAGCGCAAGGTGACCTACGACGTCTCTCGTCCCGATCTTTTCGGGACGCCGATTGCCACTCGAACCGCCGTTTCATGGTCTGACACCCAATTCTCTTACAACGGGGTGCGCAGCGAAGGGCGATCCTTCTACACCATCCTGGACGTGCCGATGTCGGAGCAGTCACGCATCGAGTTTTCCTTGAAGCACGATCGCAACCATCAGGATGGCAGCTATCAAGGCGTGAGTCGTTATCTCGACGGTCCGTTGTATCCCTGGGGCAGCGATTACAACCCCGTGGCGGACTGGGCGTACAGCGACAGCAAGAGCACCGAGCTGGGTAGCCGGCTCTCCGTCGACCTGCCGCGGAACTGGTCCTTTCAAGTGCAGGGTAGTTATGTATCGTCCGATTCGGAGGTGCTCAGTTACATCATTTCACCGAGCTTCCTGAGTACTACCGACGTTCCGCCCGCGGGTGCTTTCTCGGCGGTTTCGGTCGCACAAACGGGCGCCATGTCTCGAAGCTTTCTGGTCGACGCCAAGCTGGCAGGCACCGTCGAATTCTTCGGCTTGCGGCACGCGCTGTCGTTCAGCGGCGATTACAGCCAGCGCGCCACGTTCAGTAATCCCATACGAACGCTGATGGGTCGATATGCAACCACTCCCTCGGACCTGTTCACTGCTCCCGACACTCGTCCCTATGCGCCACCGCTCACCGACAACTATCCCTCGGGCCAGGGCAGCATGAGACGGGGCGTGGGGCTGATGATGAGCGATATGATTTCCTGGCGCGATCTGATCGAGCTGACCGCCACGATGCGCCGCTCGTTTTATAGCGCCACCTCGAGCACAGTCATCCGCAGCCAGACACCTTTTTTTCAGAATTCCAACTCGATTTCGAACACAGAGTCCTCGCCCTCCTGGGCGCCGTCCTACTGGCTCACCGTCAAGCCGTTCAAGCCGTTGTCGGTCGGCATGAGTTATTCGGAGGGCACTCGCGATCAGTCGTCGTTTTTCTCAGTCGCCGGCAGTTCGCTGCAGCCGGCGGTTTATGAAAATCTGGAAACGGTGATCAGTTACGCAACGCCGGATTGGCGGGCGCAGGTGTCGTATTACCAATTGGACCTGACCAACTCGGCGCAGGTGTTCTCTCCGCCGGTCTATAGATGTTTGCCCACCGGCACGAGTCAGTGCTACGAGGAAGGCGGAGCTTCCCAGCGCAGTCGTGGCGTCGATGTGCAACTGACCGGACGTATCTTCTCCGGCGTGGATATCACTGCCAGCTATAACCGCAATGAGAACGAAACGGTGGCGACGCAGAAGCGCCTGCAAACACAAACGCCGGATAGCATGGCAAAGCTGTTTGCAACCTGGCGGCCGGCGCACTGGCCGCGGTTCCAAATGTATGGGGGCGCAACGTATCGCGATTCGGTGTACTACAGCGGTGTGCGCAAGTTCTATGAAGCTGCGCCGCCGTACCGATTGCTGTCCACCGTACCGTACGACTTTACCTCCGGCTCCTATGTCAGCATCGACGTTGGCGCCAGCTATCGCCTCAACGATGCGCTGGAATTGTCGTTGTTCGTAGAGAACGTCACCGATGAGGTGTACCTGTCGACGGTCAGCATCGACAACAGCTTTTACGGCAAGCCACGCTCGTTCACGCTGGAAGTGAAGGCCAACAATCTGGCGTCCCGTTGGTGGCCCTCGTCGCCGCCCGAAGATACGACGTATCTAGGTAACGGTTGGTACAGCACGCTGGAATTCGGCATGACGAATCCAAGCGATATCCGTGCCCGATCGTCGGGGCCCGCGAGCACCGGCGAGCGAACGGAATGGCGGTGGGGCCTGGAAGGCGAGCACGCAATGTTTGGTCGTTTGGGACGCAACCTGGACATGCATTGGCAGGCCGAAGTCGAAGCGGGCTCGCGCTCGTTGAATTTCACTTCGATCGGTGAGCCGTCCGGCGCACTGGGACTTTGCGCTCCGGGTACGCGCAACGCGCCTTATCCCGCGTGCGACGACCCGGGCGGCACGCTGTCGATAGCATCCATTCTCGCCAATGCAATTTATCGATTCGGCGATAGCGACTGGCGCGTGCGGCCCTATGTCGGCGTCGGTCTGGGCGGAGCCCGAGTAGCGGCGGGCATTGCCGGCCGTGCGCGCGAAGATTCCAGTACTGTCGCATCGTTGGTCGACAAGCTGGGCGGTGTCGATGAGGATTATGTGTTTGCTGGCCAGTTGCTGGCCGGCGTCTCCGCCAGCTTCACACCCCGATTCTCGGCCGATCTAACCTATCGGCATTTCGAGACCGGCAAGGCCGAGTGGGTGATCATTGGCGGTGCCAGCGCGCAGTACAGCGGCACGCCCCAGATCTCCACGCTCGGCTCCTTCAGTGGCCGCGTCGAAACGGGCGCGCTCACGCTCGGACTGCGCTATGCCTTCGCTAACTGAGGGTCGGTCGGAATGTTCCGTGGAGTTGTGTTCTCAAACCAATTCCACTCGGAGATTCCTGCCTAGTACATGCGCAGCTCGCACCAGCGTTTGCAGCTCGATCGCCTCGACATTCGGATCCAGGAGCCGATTCAGCTGACTGCGGCTCGTGCTCATCCGGCGGGCCATTTCCGACTTCGAAATGTGGCTGGCTTTCATTGCCTCGGCCAATTGCCAGGCGATGACTCTCTTGATTGCCGCCGCATGCACTTCCTCCTGCATGCCTTCCTGCTTCAAGAAGTCATCGAAAGGCTGGCCGACGCGGGCCCTTTTTTTGGCTTTGGCTTTCATTCCTCAATTTCTCTCAATCGTTTACGAGCCAGCGCCAGATCGATAGGTGGAGTCTTCTGCGTCTTCTTCACGAAACCGTGTAGCAGCACCATGCGATCGCCTTCAATAGAAAACAGCACGCGAGCAATCCGATTGCCGGTAATCGAGCTGCGCACTTCCCATAACTGCTGCCCCAGCGGGCGGCAGACTGGCATGCCGACGGGCCAGCCGAATTCCACCGTCGCAATGTCCTCGCCGATAATCCGACGATCGGCTTTGTCGAGAGACAGCAGCCATTCGCGCACCGGAGCATTGTTCGACCGGCTCTCGTAGAAAGCCGCATAGATCCGCTTCATCCCGGCCATGGGAAATTTCTTCTTGGCTAATGTACTTTATATGGTACATGGGTGCAAGCTGCTGGCTATGGTTGATATCTCGTAGGGGGCGGGCGGAAAGGCGTGGCGTTCACGATACACGCGGAGGCGGGCATACTCACACAGCCATGCCCGACTCTCGTTCGCAATCCGCCGCTCCCGCCAGGCAAATCCTGCGTGGCTTGTTCGAGTTGCGGCCGGCGCCGGCGGGGCGAGTATGGTTTTCGTTGCGGGCGGCGGTGTGCATGGGCGCGCCGATTCTCACCGGGTGGCTGGCGGGAGATACATCGGCCGGGTTGATGGCTTCCATCGGTGGGTTCACCGCGTTGTATGGCAGCGGTCGCCCGTATCTCAGTCGGTCGTTGCAGCTTGCGTTGATTGCGCTGGCGTTTGCTTTCAGCGTCGGCATTGGGATCTGGGTGGCGCCGATCGGATGGGCGGTGGTGATCGCCGTCGCGGCCATCGCGATGATCGCCACCTGGCTCAGCAACGCGCTGCAGATCGGTCCACCCGGTGCATATATGTTCACGCTCGCGTGCGCAGCGGGCACAGCGATGCCGGCGGCTCACATCGGGCCGATCGGTGCAGCGGCGTTGGTGCTCAGCGGTGGCGCGTTCGCGTGGGCGGTTCACATGGCCGGCGCGTTGATTTCTTTTCGTGGGCCGGAGCGGAGCGCGGTGACGTCCGCCGGCAGAGCGGTGATTGGATATATCAAATCGATCGGCACCCCTGAGGAAGGGGCAGCCCGTTACCGGGCGGCGTTCGCTCTGCATCGGGCCTGGACGACGTTGGTGAATCATCAACCATCGCAAGTTCCCTCTGACGGTGCCATCGCGCGACTCCGTGCGCTCAATCGAGAATTTCATCTGCGCTTTGCCGAAGCGATGGGGAACGCGAGCCGTCATCAATCGCCACCCGCGCAGTTGATTGAAGATCTGCGCAAGTTCATCGGGCAGGTGCGCGATCCGCAGAGCCTTCCTTCGCTCAGCGGCAATGCAATTCCGCTCGGTCATCCCAGTGCCGGCGCGGCGATCCTCGAAGCGTTGCTGCCAGGGTCGAACTCGATGCGCGTCATCGTGCGCGTCGGCGTTGCCGCCGTGCTCGTGGGCGCGCTCGCGGCGATATTTCATTTCGAGCGTGCGTACTGGGCCGTCGCGGCGACCGTGCTGATGTTGCATCAAGGCTTCGACTGGCTGCGCATGGTCCAGCGAAGTATCGAGCGGCTGCTGGGCACCTGGATAGGATTGCTGCTCGCCGGCGCCATCCTCGTTGTTCATCCGCAGGGGCTGTGGCTGGTGGCGACCATCATGGCACTGCAGTTCACCATCGAGATGCTCGTGATGCGCAACTACGCGCTCGCGGTCGTGTTCATCACGGGTTCGGCACTGACCATCGCCGGCGGCGGCCATCCGGTCGATAGCCCGGCGAGTTATTTGTGGGCGCGCGGCATCGATACATTGATGGGCTGCGCGGTCGCAATCATCGTGTTCCGACTCATACCGCCGCGGCCCACGACGCGCCATATTCCGGAACAACTGGCTCGCGTCCTGCGAGCCGTCGCGGACACCACCAGTCATCTCGCTCATGGCGAAGTCACTGTGCCTGAGGCCAGAAGGTCCCGTCGCGAACTGCAGCTCGCGAGCTTCGCACTCACTCATGCATATGAAGACAGCCTGGCCGCCTCACGCGCGCAACGATTCGCCGCCGAAGAATGGTGGCCAGCCATCGCCGCGGTTGAGCGCCTTGCTTATCGCACGCTCTCGACCTGCTGGGCGTTGGAACAACTTGGTGGCGCCGCGGCTCGAGAGTCTGCCACCGCGATGTTTGTTAACGATGGCGCCGCACGTGTGCGTAATGCAATCGATGGCTTCGTCGCGGCGATCTTGAACAGCGGCGCGCTACCGGAGCTGCCGGCACTTCCGCACGTGCTGGAGACGGAGTTGGTGGATCTGCGGGAATGTTTGTCTCGGAGTTGTGTTGATAGGGAGCGCGGTCCGTTGTGACCGCGCTCCGTCCTTTACGTTTGATCCATCAGCTGACGGGCTCGAACGTCGAATAGATGATTTCGCTGTCCTTGCCCTCGCTGCCTGTATCACCTACAGGGCCGAGATCGCCGGGGGAATTTCCGGCGCCAGTTCGTCCGCCGCCGCCGCAAGAGTTTCCGCCGCCCATGCCGCCGGGCAGACCGGCGTCACCTCGCTCACCGCCGTTGCCTCCCTTGCCGGGTGCGCCTCCCGTGACGACGAGGTGCAGTTGGCCGGTGCTCACGAAGGACTTCATGCTTTCTCGTGCGACGATTGGAGCTGCGTCTCCGGCCGTGCCGCCCGTTCCGCCTTTGCCGCCGTTCCCACCTTGACCTGCCTGCCCGCCGTCTCCCGGGCCCGCTCTGGTATCCAGGCCGAAGGCGCCGCCACACGACCGTTTTGCGCCGTGGCCGCCGTGCCCACCGGTGCCGCCTTTACCTCCTTGCTGACCTTGACCGCCGGTTTGGCCCGCCGACACCACGGTTAGAGAACCGGCGCCGCTCAGATGCGCGACATCGAGTGCGATCTTTTGAGCGGGCAGCCCCGCTTGTCCGATCTCACCAGGTTTTCCTTCGAGACCTTTTTTGCCCGGACATCCACTCCGTGCGCAGTTGACGTTCTCACCCGGGTCCCCGGGATCTCCAGTCGGTGCGACGCCTGTGCGTGGCTCCGCAGGAGACGCGGGGTCGAACGCCTGGATGGTTGCAGCACCATCCACCCGCACATTCTGCGCACTCACGAGCAAACTCCGTCCGCGCAAAGTGAACGTCTCGGGCTCGATGACCAGCGTGTCGCCCGCAGCTGCCTGCACGATCACGACCGGCAGTTGCTGCGATTTCGCGAACTGCTCGCGAAACGATACGTCGGCGGCTTGCGAAGGCAGGCACGAGGCCAATGCCGTCGATCCAATTGCGACTCTCAAAGCGAACAGCAGATGGGTGTTCATTGGACTAACCTCAGCGTGACGACCAGGGATTTGATACGGGGTGGCGTTTTCCAGGTGACATCGTCCGGACTCCCGGAGACTTGCACGGCAACGAAATATGGAGTTCGCGCGGGCGGGGCCGCCTGATAGCGCGAGAGCTCCTGAAAGGTCAGCGGAACGATATTGCGATTGGTGGCTTGCGCCGCATTCGCAGTGCTGATCCGCTTGATCGCGCGGTTATCCGCGCCCGGCAGCCGCATGTCCGCGAATCGACAACTGCCGGCTTGCCAAACTTCGCCAGCGAGTTGATACGACACATCGAAGTTCACCAGCTTGCCTGCGAGCGCTTGCTCGTTCTCGAACTTGAGCTCCGACAGCTCAATGCTGATCAATCGTTCGGGGCCATCGACGGGCGGCGGCGGAAGATTCAATGGAATCAACAGCGGCGTGCCTACGCGTGGGGCATTCGCAGCGACGTTGCGCATTTGCGCCTGGATCTGCAGATTGAGTGCAGCGATGAACGCCCGCGATGTTTGTGACGGCGACGTATCCGAGAACTGGAACGCCTGCACATACGGCGTGACCGGTCCGGCTCGCTCCGAGGCGTACTGGTCCAAGGCCGAGCGGGCCGCTGCAAGAATCGCGTTCAGCGTCACCGAATGTTTGACGGTCTCGTCCTTGATGAACTGTTCCGTGCGGGCACGCGCCAGCTCGGATTTGGGCTCCGTATCGAGCAGTAAGCTGCTGAGCGCCTCTTCGGGAAACTGAAACACATCCGGCGGAATCTGCAGCTGCTTGTCGGTCTCGAAATACACGCTCTTTCTGAGCAGCATCGCATCCCGATACAGCGTCTCGAGCGCCGAGCGCCAGAGTGAAATGGCACTGAGGCGCCACCGCACCAGATCGGCGTCATTGACCGGGTTCGCCGCCAGAATCGTTTCTTGCGCCGAGCGTGCCGCCGTGGCGCGAGCAGCGCTCGAGGCGATCGTCTGCTCGAGGCCCTTCACCTCGGCGACCAGCCTGGCCTGAATGTTTCGACGCTCGCCCAGCGCGCTCAGCAGCGATTGCAGTGCCTCATCTTCGGCCTGCAACTGATTGAGCGAGACTTCGGTCGGCCTCGGCAGGGCTTCGAGCTGGTCATACATCGCCTTGACCGTCTTGGCGAAGTCGCCGGCGGATTTCGCGGCCGCCTTGGCGGCGTCGGCCTTGCTCATGACTTTGCCGCCGTCCACGGTCGGTGGCTTGCCGTTCCACACCGATTGAACGTTGCTGACGTCCTTGCGATGAGCTTCCCACGCCGCCTGTGCTTGTTTGGTGGCGGCATAGAAGTCCGCGGCGCGAGTGCCGATCTGCGCCAATGTTTGAATCGTGCCGCCGCCTCCTTCGCCGAGGTTGTGTCGATACACAGCTTCGCCAGTCGCGGCGACACCGGCAGCAATGAATGGACCGGCGGCAGGAATCAATGCCGCTCCGACCGACACCACTTGAGTCACGCTTTTGATGTCGGCGAGGTCGTCCTGCTTTTCTTTCATCTCCTGGAGCTTTCTCACCAGGTCTTGCTGACGCTCCTGCATCAGTCGATTCAGCTCGACGGCCTGAGCTTCGTTCGCGGCCAACTCGGTAAAGGCTTCGGACAGGCGACTGCGGGCGACCTCGGCAGCGTCGGCCGCGGCTTGCATCTCTTCGCGGACGCCCGCCAGTTGTTTGTCGTTGACCTTCGCCGTGTCGAAGGAGCCGAGAATCAGGCTCTGCAAGGCTGGCAAGCGGGCGTAGGTTTCGTTCACCCGATCGCTCAGTCGATTGATGGCACTGACCAGATCCTGCCGGGGGATGAAGCCGGGGCCGGCACCGAACGCGTTCACGTTCAGTTGCATCAGCAGGTCGGTCGCGCTCAGCGAGGTCATGGCGGCCGTGTCGCCGATCTGCTCGATGAACGGCGTGTAACGAACCATCAGCTTGGTCAGGGTGTCGCGGTTACCTGGCGAGAACGGATCGCGCATGTAGAAGCGGCTGACTTTGTTTGCAAAGTACAGCGGCCAGCCTGCCTGGCCGGCGAGGTCTGCTTTGGCTTGCTCAGCCGCATCGTCCGAGAATTGCGCGTCGAAGGACGTCGGTAGTACCGGCGTCGACTCGCCGAAGTTTGCGAGCGAGCGTTGCCACAATCGTCGCGTGGCGGCGCTGCCTTGCAGGCTGTCCGAGCCGTCGATGAGTTCTCGGGCCCGGACGCGAAGGACGCGAGGACGAGCACCGTCGCTGGTCAGTAGCTGCAACGGACGCGGCAATGTTCCTTTTAGCAGCACGCGATCGGCGCGAATGTCGACGCCGTCGCCGCCCGACCTGGGCTCACCCACGAATGCGATGCTGCCCTGGTCTTCAATCGTGAGCTCGTGCGCAAGGATCGTCAGATGGGCGGTTGTAAAGGTCAGCGGACCGCTCAAGTGAACTTCCCGCGCATCGATCACCAGCTCGGCCACATTGGTGAGCGGCTTGTCGAGATCGCGCAGCAGCGACTGCACGGTGTCTTGCGAGAGGACGATGACGTCTCCGACCAGCCGCACCTTTTCTCCCGCGTCGGTGCTGGTGCGAAGAAGCGTGAAGGCCGGATCGTTTTGCCACGAGGCAAAGATCGGGGCCGGCGGTTCGAACGGCTCGCATTGATTGAGCGGGACGTTCGGAGCGGAAGAAGCTTGCGCCTGCGACTGCAGTAGAATCGCTGCGATCGATGTGGCTAGCGTCGAGGACCAGGAGCGTGCTGACATGGGAATGTTCCTTCTTTGTGTCCTACTGTTGAGCGGGGCGATGGGAGCGCGATGTCCCATCGCCCACCGCGACTACTTGCCGCCGACGTCGTGATTCACCTGGTAAGTGATCTCGACGTGGATTTCGCCCGTGAGCGGATTTCTGCCGCCGCCCACGGTGATGAAGCGGCCCTTGCCAATCGGCAGACGAAGTCCGTGTGCCAGCCAGCTGTATGTCTCACGTTCCTCCAGCGCGACTTCCTGAGCCAGGAGCTCGCCGTCGATCGCGAGATCGGTGCTGTACTGATCGGCGAACGCGCTGGGTGCGGCCAGACCCATGACGGCAATCGCTACGAGACCTTGGGTACTCATCGTCGGACTCCTCTGGGGGTGATCGTCGGGGACTATTCAGCCCGAGCGACGCTGTGCCGGCACTCGGCGAAAGCGCGCAGCGAATGGACCTAGGCGGTCTTCGGGCGGAAGTGCGTACACACTAGGGCGTATGGCACGTGCAGAGGCCGACGCCGATGATTGGCGCTGCGATCAGCGGCCACATGCGTGGAGAACACTGTGACGGCAGAAGAGAAACAGGCCACGGACGTTGCCATGGCCGGCGTCACCATGACCGAGCGGGCGGTCCAGGCGGCGCAAATCCGGATGGTTGCGGAGGGATCTCCCAAAAACCTCGGATCGGGAATTGCCGCGGCTCTCATTGTGGCGCTGGCGGTCACGCTGCAGGCCGACGCGGCGCGTGACCTGTGGGAGGCGTGGATTTGGTTCTCCTTGCTGACGATCGGTTTGGTGCGCGGGATCGTCATGTCGCGCGCCATACGCAGCGATGCGAGTCCCGAAGAGTTACTGGTGTTCGGCCCACGCATTGTTCGCAATGGGGTCTATTGCGGAATTGTCTGGGGCTCGTCGTCCTGGCTGTTGCTGCCGGCCACGCCGACCGAGATGGAAGGGTTTGTCATCACCGCCATGGCGATGGTGCTGATGGGCGGCGCGGGCGCTCAGGCCGCCTATCGAACCTTGGTGGTCACCTTCTCGTTCGCCTTATCGCTCAGCTTCGTCAGCGGCCTGCTGCGATTCGGCGACGATATTCATACGCTGCTGGCGCTTGGCTTCGTGTTGTTTGCATTCGTCGCCATCATGTTCGCCGGCAATCAGGAAGGCGCGTTGCGAAAGCAGGTCGTCTTCGGCATGGATCGTGAGCAGCTGCGCGAACAGGCCGAGCTGGAGCGAGCGCGAGCCGATGCCGCCTCACGCGCCAAGACGGCGTTTCTTGCTGCCACGAGTCACGACTTACGCCAGCCGATGCATGCCCTGGTGCAATATTTCGAGCACTTGAAAAAGATCAATCGCGATCCGCGTCTGGACGAAACCCTGCTGCGAATCGATCGCTCCATCGACGCCATGCAGGATCTGCTGGATTCGATTCTGGATCTGTCCAAGATCATGAGCGGCGGTATCCAGCCGGCAACCCGGGAGTTTCGGGTGGGCGCGGTGCTGGAAGGTATCGACGCCCAGTTGCGTCCGCTCGCGGCGGCCAAAGGAATTCAGTTCGATGTGAGAGAGTGTGCCGAGGTGGTCTGCACCGACGATGTGCTGTTGGAGCGCATCCTGCGTAATCTGACTTTGAATGCGATCCGATATACCTCGCGAGGACAAGTCTTCGTGCGCTGTCGTCGGCGAGGGCAGGAGCTCGAGCTGCAGGTTTGGGATACGGGCATCGGTATTGCGAAGGAAGAGCTGAGCCGCATCTACGATCCGTTCTATCAAGTCGCCAACGATGCGCGCGACCGACGCAAGGGATTGGGCCTGGGGCTGGCGATCGTGCGACAGCTGTGCGACTTGTTACATCACGACATCCGCGTCAGATCGGTCGTGGGCAAAGGAACGGTGTTCGTGGTGCGCGTGCCGCTCTCGAATTCCAGCGTGGATGAGCTGCCTCCGGAGCCGGTACCGATCGAGGCGCAGAACTACGTCAGGGCCGCGTTCGTGCTGCTGATCGACGATGACAAGTTGAGTCGGGATGCGACCGAACAAACCTTGAAAAGTTTCGGCTGCCGGGTCGTCAGCGCCAAATCCGGCGTGGATGCGGTCGCGCAACTGCAAGGTCAGGAATTCGCGCCGCACATCCTGGTCGCGGACTATCGCATGGAGGGCGAAACTGGATTGGATGCCATCAGGATGGTCACGCAGAATCTTCGCGAGGCGTTCGGCGAAGATTTCTCGATCCCTGCCATCGTCGTCTCCGGCGACACCTCACCCGCCGAACTGATCAAGGTGACCGAATCGGGCTACCCGATGCTTCACAAACCGGTGGCGGTCGCCACTTTGTGGGGGGCGTTGAATAAAGAGCTGGAGCGCAAGATCGCCGTTGAATCGGCAACCCTGTGAGCGCGCTCAATCGAACTTCAGGCCGCGGCGGGCGATCTCGGCCATCACGCCCGCTTTTGCACTCGCGGTCACGCCGAGTTTCCACGCGATGTTGCCCACATGCGTGCGCACCGTTTTGTCCGACACAGATTGCTTGTGCCGCTTCTGCAGCTCCGATGCGATGCCCTTGTAAGTGCGGCCTTGTATCAGCAGCGCGGCGACTTCCTTTTCGCGCGGCGTCAGATTCAGAGTCTCCTTGGGAGGAGCGGGATCTTTCCCGCCAATCTTCAGAAATTCTTCGGGGATGTAGATGCCGCCTTCGATCGTGATCGTCAGCGCGGACTCGAACACCTTGGCCTTGGTTCCCTTGATGATGAAACCGGTGCCGTGATTGGCCAGGACGTCGTTCAACAGTTGCAGGTTATTGTCGGCGGCGCCTGAGAGCACGACCGTCCGCGGCTCCATGTCACGAGCCTCGCACCAACCGCGAAACTGCACCAGCGTGTCGATGCCCTGGGTGTGATGCAAGTTCAGATCGAGAAACACCAGATCGACCGCCGGTGCCTGCTCCAGCATATGAAACGCATCCTGCAGCGTTTCCGCTTCTCGTACCGTGGCGCCGGGGCTGAGGGTTTCCAACGTCCGCACTACGCCGCTGCGGGCGAGAAAATCATCGTCGATGATGAGGAAGTGCATGCTGAGATCCCTTCATTATCGTTGTACGAGAATGGTGGGCCCGGCAGGATTCGAACCTGCAACCAAGGGATTCACTTGCCCCGATGTTTCCAAAGGGAGTGGACTATCTCTTCACCCGCGCCTGCAGCGAGCGCATCGCTGCGGGGCGGTGGGGTGCGGGACGCTCCAGCCTGTTATCAAGGGCACTCGGCAGTCGCGCCGGGACCGAAGTCCCGGGGAGTGAAAGCCGCCCTCAGGTAGTCTCTGCACCTTCCGGCGGTGTACCGCCGGCTTGGCTCAGGGTTGCCACGCCGCACCGCGAGGGTGGGGCGGAAGGGTTCCCTGAATTCATCCCGTCCACTTCGTGGCTTCCGCTCACGAAGGCACCTTTTATCGATGAGTCCCCTGCACTAACCGTTGTGCTACAGGCCCACATGTCTCGAGCGCGCGATTCTAGCAGCCGGGCGCGAGGCCGCACAGATATCCACAGAAGCGGTGGATAAGTTCTTAATAACCCAGGCTTGACTTCGCGTATCTGCGGCGGAAGATGGCTCGAGCGTTGGATTGGTCGTTCGTTGATCAAGAAGGCGGAGCTCACTTGCGAACACCTCATCGAGTGTCGGGCCGTGCGCTCGCGCTATTGGGATTAGTGCTGCTGGCGCTTTGCCAAGTCGGTGCCGGCTCCGAGCCCGAACCTACCAAGCTCAAGCGCAAGCTCGACGTCTGGTACGTCGCCACGCCGCATGAAGTGGTCGACCGGATGCTCTATGAGGCCAAGATCCGTCCGACCGACGTGGTTTACGACCTTGGTTGCGGCGACGGGCGCATGGTCATCGCGGCCGCCAAACAATTCGGCACGCGCGGCGTCGGGGTCGATCTGGATCCGGCCCGGATCAGGGAAGCACGCGCCAATGCCAAAGCGCAGGGGGTCGACAAGCTGGTCACATTTCACGTCGGCGACATGTTCGAGACCGATCTGCGCGAAGCCAATGTCGTGCTGTTGTATCTGTTACCCGAGCTCAATCGCCGGCTCAAGCCCAAACTGTTCGCCGAGCTGCCGCCGGGCGCCCGCGTGGTTTCGCACGATTTCGACATGGGCAAGGATTGGGTGCCGGAGCGCTCCATCAATCTGGGTTCCGACGGGATATATATGTGGGTGATGCCGCCGCTGGCTGAACGGCCGGTGGCGAAACAGTAGTCATCACTGAAGTGATTGAAAATGAACAATGTCCTCATGCGCGGTCCGGAACCGAGGACTACGATGAGGCATTCAAAGAGGTAATGTTCATCGGAACACGGCATGCGCCTCGACCTACCCAGCTCCGGATCGCAACAGGCTCGCGAGGCGTTCGTATTTTCTGACAACGATGAGCCGATATCTCACGACGGGCCGCCGTTGCGAGTGTTATTGCTCACCTCGGGCCTCGGGTTGGGGCATGTGCGTGCGGCCCAGGCGGTCGCGGCGGCATTGCAGGATCAGGCCGAAGTCGCGACCGTGGATTTCTGGTCGTTGATGAACGCCGGCGCGGCCCGCGCCATTCATGCGACCTATCTCGATCTGGTTCAAAACCATTCCGATTTATATGAACGGTTGTATCACCTGGAAGCCGGGACCTGGCGCCAGGTGCTGGAGAGCCGTTCCGGACCGCCGCGCGCAGTGCTCGAAGTGCTCGAGCTGATCGCGTCGGTTGCGTCCAAGGAAGGGCAAAGCATCCCGCGCGGCGGCCGTTACGCTTCCGACAAACTGCTGTATTCCTTGCTATGCGCGTCGATGCCCTATGACGGTGACAGTCTGGCGGGCAATGGCGTGCGCGCTCGACTGGCCTTGTGGAAATTCACGTACTTGCGGCTGATCCGGCGGCTCGATCCGGCGATCCGCAAGTTCGCGCCCGACGTGATCATCAGCACCCAAATGATTCCCGCGGCCATGACGTCGTATTTGAAGCAACGCGGCAAGGTGCAGGCGTCGATGGTCGGAGTACTGACGGATTTTGGCATCCACGATTTCTGGAAGCAGCGAGGCGTCGATCGTTACTGTGTCGCGCATGCCTCCATCCTGGAAGGGGATGGTTCGTCGACGTCGACGCGCGCGGCGGTCACGGGTGTGCCGTTAATGCCGGATTTTGCGTTTCCGTTGTCACAAGTCGAGGCGCGTCGTGCGTTGGGTCTGCCCGAAGAGGCGCAGGTCGTGCTGGTGCTCGGGGGCGGCTTGGGCTTGAGCGTGGATGCGGCGGCGCTGTCGCTGTTGCAGCGTCCGGCGTCGACGCATGTCGTCGTCATGCCCGGCACAAACAATAAAGCGCGTGCGTCGCTGGATCGACTCGCGGCTCAACATTCGCAGCGATTGAAAGTGTGCGAGTGGACCGATCGCATGGACATTTATCTGCGCGCGGCCGATGTGGTCGTCGGCAAGCCCGGGGGCATCACAGTTGCCGAGTCCCTAGCGTGCGGGCGGCCGTTGCTGGCGACGCGTTCGCTCGGCGGACAGGAAGGGTTCAACGTCGATTTTCTTACGCGTCACGAGGTCGGCGGCCTGGTCGCGGATGGGGAGTTGCTCGATCGGGTCGATGCGTTGCTTCGAGACCGGGACGCATTGCAGAGTATGCAGCGTCGCGCCTGGCTGCTCGGTCAGCGCGATGGCGCAGCGAGAGTGGCGCAACTGGCGCTCGATCTGGCGTCCGTCAACCGGGCCGTTGCTCAACAAACAAGATGAAACTGCTGCATCGATTCGCACAGAGCGCGCTCGGCGTGGTCGACGCGTGGTACTACCGGCGCTACAAGTTGAAAACGTTGGGACCGGTGCTATTCATCGGCCGGGCCCAGTATCGTGGGCCGGATCTGAAGTTCGAGGACGGCACGCTCCTGCGTGACAACGACGTCATCGGTCGCTTGCACTTCAACAACGCGAGCATCGCGGCGCTCGGCGAGGGGTCGATGCATCGGGTCGGATTTCGCTTCGCTAAGCTGATGCGCGAGTCGTTGCGTAAGCTCGCGGACGCCGCGCATAACGATCCCGCCTTCGCCGATGTGCGAGTGTTTCAGGGAACAACGTGGATTCCCGCGCACGGCGAGGTCGTCGGCTTCGTCAGCACGCCGATGCCCAAGACGTGGCGAACGAAATTGCTGTCGGCGCACTTCAAGATGCTGATGTGGGTGTTCGCACCCGCCGCACGCATTCGCGATCGCGAGCAGGCCGAGCCGCGCCTATACTGGCTCACTCGTGAGGCGCTGTCGCGCAATCTGGGTAAGTTGAAGGTCGGCTAGTGGATCGTATCTATCTCACATTCGACGATGGGCCGGACCCCGAGTGGACGCCGCGGGTGCTCGATGCGCTCGATCAGGCCGGGGTGAAGGCAACGTTCTTCGCCATCGGGCAACAGGCGCAGCGCACGCCCGATCTCATGCGACGCATTCACGCGAGCGGCCACGCCGTCGGTAATCACACGTTCAGTCATCGCCATCCCTGGTTCATGTCGTCGCGAACGGCGCGAGCGCAGGTGCGCGATGGCGCGAAGGCGATCAGCGATGTGGTCGGTGAGGCGCCTCAGTTCTATCGCCCACCCCATGGGCGCGAACGTGCTTGTATGAGCGATGAGGCACATCGCTGTGGCGAGCAGGTCGTTCTATGGAATGTCAGTGCCATCGATTGGGGGCCGCTGGGAGTGGCCGATGCCATCGAGAAGCGACTCGACACGGTGAAGAGCGGCGACATCGTGCTGATGCACGACGGTCAGAACAAGCACAACCGGCCCGATCAGCTGTTACAAATTCTGCCGCTGTTCCTGGGCAAGCTGGCCGATCGCGGTCTGCGCGCGTCGTTGTTGCCGTCGTAGCGGTCGGCTCAGGCACTCGTTGCCGTTCTCCTTGGAGCGTCGACGCCTCGTCAGCCATCCAGCTCCGGATACTGGCGGAACAAGTCGTCGTCGTTGAATGACAGGCGTCGGCCTGATTCGGCGTAACGCTTGATACGCGGACGCTCGAAGACGGCGTCGTGCAGCTTCAACAATCGCGGATGTTTGCGGAGTGCTTTCGTCGACGCTTTCGGGAACGCGTAACGAATGCCTGCGACCACTTGCGCGAGTGACAGGTCCACGTAGGTGATGCGAGCGCCGACCAGCCAGGGGCCGGGGGTTCGATTGCGCGTCAGCACTTTCTCGAAATAGTTGAAGAACTTCGGGATGCGATGCTCGCGGAAGTCTTCGGCGCGACGTTTTGCAGCTGCCTTTTGCTCTTTGTAGTAGAGGCCCGCCGCGATCGGGTGATGCGTGTCGTGCGCTTCAACGACGAGATCCGCGACGGTCAGCTGCAATTGATGCACCCAAAGTTTGCCTGCCTCATCGCGGGGTGCGAGCTTTAGAGGGCCGCCGAGATAGAGCAGGATGTTCGAAGTTTGACCGATGAGTTGCTTGCCCACTTTGAGAAAGGGCGGCGCGAATGGCGGATGCGGGACGCGTGGGCCTTCGAGAAATTTATTCATGGCGGGCACGCCGCCGCCGCGGTTCTCGGGCTTCAATGCGATGTCGATGTACTTCGCGCCTCCTTCTTCCAGCGCCAGTCGGACGAACTCGCCGCGGCCCTGGATGCCTGGCCAGTAATAAAGCTCGTACATGGGGACTCCTCGGTGGGACTCATTTCTTTGAAGGCTTCGCGGATCGATATCGTTCCCACGGCGGTGTCTCGCCGAGCTGCTGACTCAAAAAGTCTACGAACGCCCGCACGCGCGGTAGCACCATACGACGTTGGGTCATGACGGCATAGATGCCGCTTTCCGGCAGCTCATATTCGGACAGCACCACTTTGAGCCGGCCGGCGCGCAGGTCTTCGCAGACATGCCATGTCGAATGGAGCGCAATGCCCAGGCCGCCGATCGCGGCGTCGCGAATGACTTCGCCCAGGTTGCTTCGGACCCGGCCCTGCAAGCGCACGTCGACGGCTTTGCCGTCCGGGCCGCGGAGCTGCCAGATGTTGGGTGAGTTTGGGTTCGAGGTCATGAGCAAACATTCGTGCTTGGCCAGGTCCTCGGGTTTCTTCGGTGTGCCGTGACGGCGCAAGTAGTCGGGCGCCGCGCAAAGGACGCGTCGATTCACAGCCAGCTTCGTTGCGATGAGCTCTGAGCTTTTCAGTGCGCCGATGCGGATGGCAAGGTCGAGTCCTTCGCTGACCAGGTCGCGCATTTGATCGGATAGATCGATATCCAGGCGGAGCCGAGGATGACGCGCCATGAATTGAGGTAGCAGGGGAGCGATGTACTGGCGGCCGAACGACGCGGGAATCGTGACTCGTAATGTGCCCGCGACGCTTTTCGCGTTACTGCGAAGGCTGCTCGTGAGCACGTCCAGTTCTTCAACCAGGTGGCGACCTTGATAGGCCAGGGCGACGCCTTCCGGTGTGGGCTGCAGTTGTCGCGTGGTTCGATGGAGCAGCCGCACGCCCAGACCCCGCTCGAGTCGCTTGAGCCGCTGACTCGCCACGGCGACGGAGACATCGAGGCTCCGAGCGGCGGCGCTGATGGAGCCGAGGTCGAGGACGCGCAGGAACAGGTTCAGATCGCCAAGGTGGTCCATGATTTTCAACGAAACGTAGAAAGTGCTGGTCGATGCGCGTGGTTTTAACACATCGGCCCGATGCCTAACCTGAGCTCCACGGTCCGCGTCTGCGGTGCTTCGCACCGCGACGCCGGTTTTGAATCAGGTTTGTCTGGGAGAACGGGTATGGAATATCGCTATTTGGGTTCGTCAGGCTTCAAGGTCTCCGCGCTCGGCTTCGGCGCAGGTACGTTCGGTGGCAAAGGGCCGCTGTTCAGCGCATGGGGCAACACCGACGTCGATGAGGCGCGACGACTGATCGATGTGAGCCTCGATGCCGGGCTCAACTTCTTCGACACCGCCGACGTCTATTCCGACGGTGCGTCCGAATCCATCCTCGGTGCCGCCATCAAAGGTCGTCGAGATCGCGTGGTGATCTCCACTAAGCTGACCCTGCGCGCCGGTGAAGATCCGAATGCGGTCGGCGCCTCGAAGTATCACCTGATCCGCGCGACCGATCGTGCGCTTCAACGTTTGGGTACCGACTACATCGACCTGTTACAACTGCATCACTTCGACGCGATGACGCCGGTCGAGTCCGTGATGTCGACGCTCGACGACCTGGTGCGAGCTGGCAAGGTTCGCTACATCGGCGCATCGAATTTCTCGGGCTGGCAGCTGATGAAGTCACAGGCCGCCGCGGATCGCTACGGTTACTCGCGCTTCGTCGCGAACCAGGCGTACTACTCGCTGCTGGGTCGAGACTATGAGTGGGAACTGATGCCGCTGGGGCTCGATCAAGGAGTCGGCGCAGTAGTGTGGAGTCCGCTGGGTTGGGGCCGATTGACCGGTCGGATTCGTCGCGGTCAGCCGTTGCCGAAGTCGAGTCGGTTGCATGAAACCGCCAGCATCGGCCCGCCGGTCGATGACGAGCGGCTGTATCGCATCGTGGATGTGCTCGATGAGGTTGCTGCCGAAACTGGCAAATCCATCCCGCAGATCGCACTGAACTGGTTGTTACAACGGCCGACCGTGGCCACGGTCCTGATGGGTGCACGGGACGAAAAGCAGCTGCGGGAGAATCTGGGCGCCATCGGTTGGCAGCTGTCGAAAGAACGAATGGCGCGGCTGGATGCGGTCAGCGCGGTGACGCCGCCGTATCCCTACTACCCTTATTGGAACGGTCAGTTTTCTGAACGCACCGCCCCGCCAGTGCCCATAAGTTAAATCACACAGCAGCAATAGGGCGAGACCCGCTTTAGAGCGGCGACAAAGCGAGACTTGCTGCTCAATCCAATCGAGTTCCTACAGACCGGGGCGAGAGCCGGTGGCACATTGCCGGCTCTTATCTTACGTAGTGATACTGGATGGAGCTTCCCCCAAGCCGAACCGATGGGATCGACTCTGGCGAAGGAACATCGCGTCCAGTCTCCGACCCGCGTCTCGGACGATGGCGGCCGGGCATGGCCTTGCGCGTGGCCATCGGTTTCGCGGCGGTCGCTCTGACCGTCATCGTCGCCAACCTTTCCACTCAGCAGAGCGCCCGCGAAGCGCGGGAAAAGGTGCGGGAGCTGCTGGTTCAGCACGAGCCCTTGGTGCGCGCCACCGAGTCGCTGGCCGCCGCCGTCTCCATGTATGAGCGCGCGGTGATCGATCAAAGCGAGACCAGCACGATCGCCCAACAACCAGTCAAAGCCGCCGCCCAGCGCATGACCGAGGCTGCCACCGACTATCAAGAAGCCGCCGGCCGTTTCGCCGAACTCGACAGTCCCGCTCCCGCGTTCACCGCGGAGCTCAATAACTTTCTCAAGTCGGGCGACGATCTCCTTCGTAGCAGTGTGACGCGTCGGTCGCGCATGCGTGACTACTGGGCCCGCTTCGATACTTTGGAAACGAGCCTCAACGCGCCGCAGGCAAATGCGGTGCGCTTCGCCGGCGCGGTGTTCGCGAGCGAAAAGTTGATGGATCTGTCGCGCACGCTGTCGGGCGTTCGTGAGCAAGTCAGTGCCGCCGCGAGTCTGTCATCGCCGCGCTCAGTGCAGTTCATCATTGCCAGCGAGAATGCGTTCCGCTCGCGACTTCAGCAGCACTCGGCCGAGCTGGCGAAGCTGCACGGTCAGCCGTGGCTCGATCAAGTGAAGGCCAATTTCAATAGCGTGGTCGCCGGTCGGCGCGCCGCCTTCGAAAGTATCGAGACCTTCAACGAGCGGTCGGTGATGTTTCGCGATCACGCCGCCGAGATCTCCGGCATGGTCGTGAACAAGCTGGTCGAGCCGGCGCGTCGGGCGCTGGCGGATGCGGATCGACTGGCGGTGCACGCGTCGAATCGCGCCGATCGTCAGCTCGGTTGGGCCAGTGCCGTTACCATGCTGTTGTTGATCGGGATTGCCATTGCCACCGTGACTGGCGTGACCGCGCCCGTGCGTCGCTTGACGGAAGCGACGCGGCGCTTGGCTGGAGGTGCAGTCAGAACTCGCGTGGTCCGTGGTGGCGTGCGTGAGCTCGATACGCTGGCCGAGGCGTTCAACCAAATGGCCGAGCAGCTTCAGCAGGCGCAGAACGCCGTTCGTGTCCATCAGCTGGAACTGGAAGCGCGCGTCGATGAGCGCACGCGCGAGCTGAATCATCTCGCGCATCACGATCCGCTGACCGATCTGCCGAATCGTCGCCATCTGCTGGCGCATCTCGATGAAGCGCTCGACCGAGCGCGTCTGCGTAACGGCCGCCTCGCGCTGCTGTTCATCGATCTGGATAACTTCAAGACCATCAACGACAGCATGGGTCACGCGTTCGGCGACCGCGTGTTGCAGGCGGTGAGCGAGCGGCTGCGCATGAACAGTCTGTTCTCGCGCTCGTTCAGCGCCCGCCTGGGTGGCGACGAATTCACGGTTGTTTGCGAAGAAGTAAGTCAGCTAGGGGATGTCGAGAGGCTGAGTCGCTCGGTGCTGGAGGAATTCCAGCGAAGTCTGAGCGTCCATGGCCGCGAGCTAAGGATCAGCGTCAGCGTCGGCGCGTGTGTCTTTCCGGATCACGCGTCCGACTCTCATGCTTTGTTACGAGCGGCCGATTCGGCGTTGTTCCGCGCCAAGGAGTCGGGCCGCAATTGCTGGAGCCTGTACGCGCCGCAGCTGCTCGAGGCGGCGGCGTCGCGCTTCAAGGTCGAGCAGTCGTTGCGACGGGCGGTGGAGCAGGGCGAGTTCGAGCTGCTCTATCAGCCTGAAGTGTGTTTCGAAACGTTGGAGACGCACACCGTCGAAGCGCTGCTTCGCTGGCGCCAGCCGGATGGCAATGTGGTGTCGCCGGCGGATTTCTTTGCGGTCGCCGAGCAAACCGGCTTGATTGCCGATATCAGCGACTGGGCGCTGCGTACCGCGATCCAGACGGCGGCGGTCTGGCACACCGGCCCGTGGCCGAAGGCGCGTGTCGCGGTGAATATTTCCTCGCAGCAGTTGATGAGTGCGAGTTTCGTCACTCGTCTGCAAGCGCTGCTCAAACAGTATCAATTGCCGGCGCAGTGCCTGGAAATCGAGCTGACCGAAAACGTGTTACAGACCGGCGCGAACACCATCGCGACGCTGAAGCGATTGCGTGAGCTGGGTATCAGCATCGCGTTGGATGATTTCGGCACCGGTTACTCCTCGCTCACCTCGCTGGAGCGTCTGCCGCTGACTCGCGTGAAGATCGATCGCAGCCTGGTCACGACCATCGATACGGGCGGTCGCTCGCCGGCCATCGTGCGTTCCATCATCGGTCTGTGTCACAGCCTCGGGTTGCAGGTGACGGCCGAAGGTGTCGAGCGGCCGGCGCAGCTCGGCGTTCTGCTGAACGATCGCGGCGTACAGATCCAGGGCTATCTGGTGTCTCGGCCCATCAACGCGGCGACCGTGCCTGTATTCATCGATCAGGCCCGCTCGCATCTGGAACAATTGATGATCGGCGCGCCCACGCCGGTTCAGGAAAACGAAAACACCACGCGGCTACGTACTTTGCGTGCGTCTTCCTCGCGAGGCGCACGTTCGGGCAGGCCCCCCGCCGACGAGAAGTGAGGAACCGGCGCCTGCGGCGCGGAGTTTCTTCGACGTCGTCTTCCAATAAGCCGTCCCCGGCGCAGGGGCTGATTTCAGGTGCCGCAGAATCCTCTACCCGCACGCTTGAACGGACCGTGGGTCACTTTGCTCACGCTGGTGCTGGTGGTTGGCATTCTCTACACGGGCAAACAAGTGTTATTGCCGATGGCCCTGGGGGTGGTGCTGGCCTTCGTGCTCACGCCGCTGGTGCGCCAGTTCGATCGCATGCATCTGCCGCGAATTGCCGGCGTGACGCTCACCATGGTGCTGGCCTTGAGCGCGGTGAGCGGCATGGGCTATGTGGTGTACGACCAGTTCGCGCAGTTGTCCGGCGAGATCAGTCAGTACACCTCGTCCATGCGTCGCAAAGTGGGTGAGTTGCGGCTGGGGAACGATGCGGCCATCCGACAGTTCACGCGCACGCTGGATCGAGTGACCGACCAGCTGTACGACGATCCCGATCAGCGCAAGGCGCAGCCGGTGCGCGTCGTCCCGCCGAAGCCGTCGCCGACCCAACGATTACGCGAGTCGTTCGGCGCGGCGTTCGAAACAATTGCCAGTGCGTTCATCGTGGTCGTGCTGGTGGCATTTCTTCTGGGGCAGCGCGAGGATCTGCGCGATCGTTTCATACGATTGATTGGCGCCGGCAATGTCACGATGACGACGCGGCTCATGAACGAGGCGGCGTATCGAGTCAGTCAGTTCCTGGTGTGGCAGACACTGATCAATCTCACGTTCGGCGTGCTGGTGGGATTGGGGCTGTACTGGATCGGGGTGCCGTATGCGGCCTTGTGGGGTGGCATCACGGCGCTGCTGCGCTTCGTGCCTTACGTCGGCACGGCGTTGTCGGCATTGATGCCCGCGCTGCTGGCGTTCGCGACGTTTCCTGGCTGGGCCGAGACCGTGCAGACCCTGGCGTTATTTCTCGGGTTGGATCTGATCACCGCGTATTTCGTCGAGCCGGTGGTGTTCGGTTATCGAACCGGCGTGTCGTCGTTCGCATTGTTGATCTCGGCGTTGTTCTGGATTTGGGTGTGGGGGCCGGCGGGGCTGCTGCTCGCGACGCCGCTCACTGTCTGTATCGCCGTGCTGGGCCGTCATGTGCGCTCGTTGCGTTTCCTCGCAGTCATTTTCGCGGACGAGCCGGCGTTGCAGCCGCATGTTCGTTTCTATCAGCGGTTGCTGGCACGCGATGAGGATGAGGCCGGCGTGCTGGTGAGTCGCAAGCTCCAGGAGGCCGGGCCGATCGGTGTGATCGATCAGGTGCTCCTGCCCACGGTCACGCTGGTATTGAGTCATCGCGAGCAGACCGAAATCAGCGAGGACGATGCCGAGTTCGTGCTGGACGTGGTCGCCGAGACGTTGCAGCAGCTGCCGAGCACGGCGCAGACGATGGCACCGCGGGCGACGATCGTCGGCTTGACGGTGCGGGCTCCGGCGGACGACCTGGTGCTCGCGATGTTACGTACGGCGTATGGGCGTGAGCGCATCACGCTGCCGTCGCCAGAGCTCACCGCTGAAGAAGCATTGCGGGCGGCCATTCGTCAGGCGCCTGCGATGATTTGTATCGCCGCCGCCGCCTCGACTCGCGGATCTGAGCTGCGCAACTATTGTCGTCGCATTCGGAGCGAGCTACCCGACACTCGAATCGTCGTGGTGCGTCCGCAGCTGGAGGAAGACGAGGCGCCGCGCTCCATCGATCGCTTCCGTGAGGCGGGTGCGGATAGTCTGGTGTTGAACGCGACCGAAGCGGTTGTCGCGATCGATCGGCTGTTGCCCGCACCCACTGAAGTCACTGGCAAGTCGCGCCAGTTGTCGGCGCACGCCTAGTCGATCAGGTTCCTTCTTCGGCCAGGCCGAGCATCGCCGAATCGCTCAACGGAGCAATGCGCGCCAGCCAGCCATCGACCTTTTGCGGCTCGCCGGTCTTGAGCCACGAGAACACCACGTTGTGCCAGAGGATGCGCTGCACGTAGTTGCGGGTTTCGTTGTAGGGAATGTTTTCGACCCAGACATCGGGGTCGAGCGATTCCGAAGGCATCCAGCGCGCGGCGGCGTTGGGGCCGGCGTTGTAGCCCGCCAGGGCCACGATGGTTTGACCGCCAAACTTATCTACCAATCCCCGCAGATTGGCCGCGCCCAGGGGCACGTTGATCACGGGATTGAACAGGTCGTCAGCGGATGGGCGCGGCTTTTTCCATTTGCTGGCGGTACGACGAGCGGTCTCCGGCAACATCTGTAGCAGGCCACGCGCACCGGCCGACGATTGCGCGTCCCGGCGATACAAACTTTCCTGGCGCATCACGCTGTAGATGAGCTGCGGCGAGAGTCCCGTCAGTTTCGCAGCGGACAATACTTCCGCATCGTAAGGCTGGGGATACAGCAGCTCGTAATCGTTGAACACTTTCTGCTGACTCGCCGTCGCGATGGCCTGGTCGTAGTAGCCCCAGCGCGCGGCGAGATGAATGGCCTGCGTGCGCGCCGAGTCCATCAATTGATCGAAGCCGAACGCCCATTCGGCATTCGCTTGATTGCGCATGTCGCTCATCAACAGTTCACGAGCACGCACCATCGGCGGCAGTTGTTCCATGCGATGGACCTGCGCCTGATCCAGCACCAGCTTTTCAGGATGGGGCGCCACGGGCCGATCCAGCCGGGCGCCGGCCATGATGGAGTAGAAGTTGTCGTCGATCAGCACGGACTCATACAGCTCACGCGCGAGTTTCGGATCGCCCGTCTTCTCGGTGGCACGCGCTGCCCAGTAACGCCAGCGTGCCAACGCGCGCTGTTGATCGGGCATGGCTGCGATGATGTTGCTGACGAGTTTCCAATCGCCCGCCCACAAAGCGGCGCGGGCGTGCCACTCGCGCGCCACGTCGTCGAAATCTTTCAGCTGCACCTGCTTGAAGTAATCGAGGGCTTCGGTGCGACGGCTCCAGGACAATCCGAGCGCCAGTGCCAGCGCGTAGGGGCTCGCCGTCTCGGCGGTGAGCTTGCGAGCGCGAACAAAATTTTCGTAGCGGCGGATGGCACCGTCGCTGTCGGCGCGAACCAGCCGCGACCAGCCGGCGAGCTGCGCTTTCGGCTCGACTTCCAAGGCGGGCGACGCGATCAACGCATCGATCTGCTTTTGTGGATTTTCCAGCAGCGCGGCCCATCGCAGCAGCGGCGCGGCCCGGTCGGGCGGCAGGCTGGTGGCGATTTGCTTGGCGAAGCTCGGATTGTTGATTTCCAGCGCGCGGCGCACGCGTTGCTCGATCAGCTCAGGGGTCAGCGCGTTTTGAGCGCGCATCCAGGTGAACGCTTGCTCGCAGTCCGGCAGGCTGGCGGGCGTGAGCCACTGGCGCGCGATGTCGAGCGACAGATCCTGCGTTTGTCCCAGCGCGATGCGTGCAGTGAAGCTCTGACAGCGCAGCGAGTCGCTGGCCGATTCATCCTTGTAGTGCTTCAGGAACGGCTGCCACTGCTGACGGCTCGCGAGACTCGCCAACCAGGCGCCGCGCACATCGCGCCCGACCGGCTCGCGTTCATAGTAGGAAATGAATGTTTCGGCACTTTGATCGACCGGGCCGAGCTCGTTGGTTGCCACCGACAGCGCTCGTTTGATCCGCGCGGCCTGCAAGTACGGATACAAGGGGTAGCTGCGCAGCGCCTCGCTGTCTTTTTTCTCGTCGGTGGGTTGAGCAAGCGCCTCGGCGTACGCCTCTTTGAAAACGTCCCGTGTGTGCTTGAACGGGTCTTTGGCGGCGAGCGCCATGCCGCCAGTCAGCGACAGCGCGGTCAACGCGAGCAACGATTTCATCAGCCGGAATCGAGTCATGGTCGTCAGATTAATGGCAAATGCCGCGCCTGGCCATTGCGGCCGCTGGCGCGGTTAAGCGACTGAGCACAGCGCATCAGAGGAACCCTACGGCCGGCCGCCACGTTCCGGCCCAATGGATCTGTTCGTTGAATTGGGGGGTCACCACACGACGCTGCCGCCGTGGGAGACCACGCTGCGCGTGCTGGCCGCGGTGGTGGTCGGCATCCTGATCGGGCTGGACCGCGAGCTGCGCCAGAAGCCAGCCGGTCTGCGCACGCATATTTTGATATCGCTGGCGGCCGCTTTGTTCACTGTGATCGCCTTCGAGATTCATGTTCAGTTCGCCGGCCACGACGGCACCAAGACCGCCGATCCGGTTCGTATCATTGACGCGGTGACCGCCGGCGTCGCATTTCTGGCCGCGGGCGCGATCATCCAGAGTCGCGGCAGCGTGCATGGCCTGACGACTGGCGCCAGCATGTGGCTGGCCGGTGCGCTCGGGCTGGCGTGCGGGGCCGGTTACTACTTCATCGCGTTCCTCGGTACCGTGCTTGCAACGACCGTGCTGGTGGTCGTGACGAAGCTGGAAAAGCGGATGAACACCAAGCCGGACAAGCCGGATCCGAACGGCTCTAGTTGAGAGGGGTGCGCTGGTGTAACGTGCGCGCCCGTGAATGCCGCTGTTACTGCCGAGCCGCTGCGATACATCGCCTGGTATGAATCGCCGGTCGGGCCGCTGATTGCTCGTGCAACCGATAGCGCGCTGTGCGGCCTGTCGTTCTGCGACGCCGATCGGCTGGAAGAACGGCTCCAGGAATTGCGGGCACAGCACGCACCGACTTTGCGAGGTGGCGACAGTGCGCTGCTGAGCGATCTAAGAGTGCAGCTCGCGGAATATTTCGCGGGTCAGCGCCGGGAGTTCAAGTTGCCGCTGAGTGCTGCTGGCACCCCGTTTCAGGAGCGGGTGTGGGCGGCCCTTTGCGAAATTCCCCACGGCGAGACCTGGTCCTACTTGCAGCTCGCCGTGCACATCGGCGACGCGCTGGCGACGCGGGCGGTCGGCTATGCGAATGGCGCGAATCCCATCGCCATCGTCATTCCCTGCCACCGGGTCATCAACGCCGATGGCGGCGACGGGGGCTACGGCGGCGGCCTGTGGCGCAAACGAATTCTGCTGGACCTGGAGCGGGGCCAGGGCTCTTTAGCTCTATGACAGGCTTGTGAGCCCCCGGTTCAGCCGCCATATAGCCGGTCAGGATGAATATTTGGTAACACGTCGCGTCGGAACTCGCACAGGGACGATGCGACTAATAAGTAAGCCGATGCGGACGAGGTAGTAAATCATGTCCTTCAAGCGCAATTTTTCACGGGTGGCCGCGGCCTTCGCGCTGACGGCGGCCTTATTTGCCGCCGGCTGTGCCACCACCAGCGGCCCCAAGACCCGGATCGACTACGACCGGTCGGCGGACTTTTCCGTGTATCGGACCTACGGCTTCCCGAAGGAAACCGGCACCGATCGCGGCGGTTATTCGACGCTGGTTACCAGCTACCTGAAGAGCGCCATGTCTTCGCAGATGGAAGCTCGCGGCTACAAATACAGCGAGGACCATCCGGATCTGCTCGTGAACTTCTATATGAACACCCGCGAGCGCACCGAGATCCGCCCGGATGCCCGCGCGTCGGTGGGCTATGGCTATTACGGCTATCGCTACGGCTTGTACAACGCCTGGCCGATGTATGACGAAGACCGCACGGTCACATACAAGGTCGGCACATTGAACCTCGACATCGTCGATGCCGAGAAGAAGCAGCTGGTGTGGGAAGGGGTGGCCGAGGGCCGGGTCAGCGAGGACGAGCTGCAGAATCCCAAGGTCGCCATCAATGGCGTCGTGACCGAGCTGATGCGTCAATATCCCGGTCGGCCGAACATGTAACTAGCGAATCGGCATCCCGCTCAGCATCGAGTCCATTTGCTCGGCGCTCAGCTCGATCTCGATTTCGATGGTGTCGTCGTCGAGCGCCGGATCCGGCAGCGGGTCGGCCGGCGACAGCACCGCGCCGTCATTGTTGGCGGCCGGCAGCGGCTTGAGCAGGGGATCGAACTCGCAAATATCGTCGACTTCGATTTCGGTGGGGGCGAGCGGGGTGACGGAGGAGGGATCGGTCAACTCCTGGGCCGTGAGATCGATGGAGATCTCGGCGATCGGATTCATAAACTCACGCCCTCATTCGACTTCGACCCTTGAATGCTGCCAGAGCTGCGTGGCCCGAGCCTGCAACGCAGTTCACACACGCGAGTCGCGAGAGTTATGAAATCCGGCGACTTACCGTAATCCCTGATTATGACCCTGGGGTGTGACCGTTCTGGAACCCTGACGCGGCGTCGTTCATTGGGCCGCGATGACAACGATTCCCATGCCGGACCCGCACGCGATCGCTGTCATGGTGCTGACCCTGGTCGCGCTCTATCTGTTCTCGCGCGACTCCCTGCCCATCGAGACTTCCAGCCTGCTGGTGGTGGCGGCGCTCGCCATCGGCTTCAGTCTGTTTCCGTACCGGGTGCCGGACGGCGGTGAGCTGGATCCGATCCGGTTCTTCGCCGGGTTCGGCAACGAGGCGTTGATTGCGATTTGCGCACTGGTGATGGCGAGTCAGGGACTGGTCGCCACTGGAGCACTAGCACCGATCGGGCGCGTCGTGCATCGGGTGTGGCAGATCAGTCCGCTGCTGGCCATGGGCGTCGTGATCATCGTGACGGCGTTCATCAGCGCATTCATGAACAACACGCCGCAAGTCGTGTTGATGATCCCGATCCTCACGGCGGTGGCCATGCGCTCGAGCATGTCGCCGTCGAAGTTGCTCATGCCCATGACGTTCGCGTCGCAGATCGGCGGGATGGGCACGCCGATCGGCACGTCGCTCAACCTCCTGGTGATCGGCAGCGCGGCGAGTCTCGGTATCGAGCGCTTCCATATGTTCGACTTCATCGCGCCAGCGTCGCTGGCGGCGATTCCGGGACTGCTGTTCTTGTGGCTGGTCGCGCCGAGACTGCTGCCCGATAAGCAGCCGTCGTTCGTGAACACCTCGCCGCGCATTTTCGACGCGCAGCTGCATATCACAGAGACCAGCCCTGTCGCGGGCAAGACGTTGGCGGACGCGAAGAAGCTCACGCAGGGCGAGATGTCTGTCGTATCGGTGAGGCGGTCGGCGGATATGGTGATTACACCGTTGCCCGATGTGATCTTGCGACCCGGCGATCAGCTGTCCGTGCGGGATACGTCGGAACAGTTGATGGAATATTCGCGCGTTCTTGGCGCCGCGCTGTTTTCTGGCGACGTGCGCGTCGACGCGGAGCATCCGCTCACAGCGCCGGATCAGCAGACGGCTGAATTGGTACTCACACCTGCATCGCCGTTGCGAGATCGCACGCTGGCCCAGGCCAACTTCGATTGGCACTACCAACTGATCCCCCTCGCGGTTCACCGGCCCGGCGAAGAAGAAGCACTGAGTCCGACGACCCCCTTGCGAGACGTGCGCCTGGGCGTCGGCGATGTGCTGTTGGTGCAGGGGCCGGCGGAGCAGATCGAGGCGCTCAAACAACGGAGCGAAATGCTGGTGCTCGATGCGACCAGCAACGTCCCGCTGACCGCGAAGGCGCCGCTGGCGTTGGGCATCATGGCCGGCATCGTCGTGATCGCGTCGTTGCGAATCGCACCGGTCGCCATCGCTGCGATCTGCGGCGTGTTGGTGATGGTCACGACCGGATGTTTGAAGTGGCGTCACGCGACGCGAGCGCTGGACTCGTCGATGATCCTGCTGACCGTGGCGAGTCTGGCGTTGAGCCTCGCCCTTGTGACAACAGGCGGCGCTGCCTTCATCGCGCAAGTCGGCGCGCTTCTAGCGAAGTCGTTGCCACCCGTGGCTGTGCTGAGCGCGACGATGCTGTTCATGGCGATCATGAGCAGTGTGATATCCAACAGCGCCGCGGCGGTGATCGGCACACCGATTGCGATTGAGCTGGCGCGTCAGTTGGGCCTCGCCCCCGAGCCCTTCGTGCTGGCCGTGATGTTCGGTGTGAACATGGGCTTCGCGACGCCGATGGCCGATAACTGCAACCTGCTGGTCTATAGCGCAGGTGGCTATTCGTTCGGGGATTTCCTGCGTGTCGGCTTGCCGCTGACGCTGATCATGTGGCTGGCACTGACGTGGGTGCTGCCGCATTTTTACCCGTTGGGGTGATTCCCCGCACATCTGCAGGATCAGGCAAGAACCTGCCAGCTTCGCCTAACTCTGCGCTAAGTCTCCCGAGGCAAGATAGCTCCCATGCGCCTCATTGGTTGGGTGTTGTTATTGGGAGTTGTCGCTATGAGCGCGGCCTACGGCAATCGACCGGCTTATTCCTCCAGTCAGTTTCGTGACGGTCAATTTCACAATGTCACGAAGCCCAAGCAGCCGGGTGGCTGGCAGATCGTGAAGTTGTGGTGGCAGTTCATGTTCAAGGACGCCAGCAAGACGGTGCCGCCCGAGGCGCTGCCCGTGACGCCGCTGACACGGGAGCAGCTGGATCAGGCGCCGGATGGCTCGATCTATCGGCTCGGGCATTCGACCGTGCTGATGAAGTTGAACGGCAAATTCTGGATGACCGATCCGGTGTTTTCCGAGCGCGCTTCGCCGGTGCAGTGGGCCGGGCCGAAACGTTTCCTGCCGACGCCGATCTCGCTGGAAGAGTTGCCGCCGTTGGCGGCGGTGATTCTGTCGCACGATCATTTCGATCATCTCGATCGCGACACCGTGCTCAAGCTCCAGGCCAAGACGAGTAAGTTTCTTACGCCGCTGGGCGTGGGCGATGAGCTGATTGAGTGGGGCATTCCCGCTGAGAAGACGCATCAGCTGGATTGGTGGCAGACCATCGAGGTGGATGGGATTCAGTTCACTGCGACGCCGGCTCAGCATTTCTCGGGCCGCAGCTTGTTTGCCAAGAACCCGACGCTGTGGGCGTCGTGGTCGATCTACACTGGCACGCATCGCATTTTCTTCAGCGGCGACACCGGCTATTTCGACGGCTTCGCCGAAATCGGCCGGCGGCATGGGCCATTCGATCTCACATTGCTGGAAGCGGGCGCGTACGACAAGCAATGGCAAGGGGTGCACATGCTTCCCGAGCAGGTCATGCAGGCGCATAAGGATTTGCGTGGCGACTGGTTGCTGCCGATTCACAACGCTACGTTCGACCTGGCCTTCCACGCGTGGGATGAGCCAATGGAAAAGATGTTGGCGCTGTCGGCACAGCACGGCGTTCGTCTCACCATGCCGCGTATCGGTGAGCCGGTCCGGTTGGATCGATATCAGGCCGCGCAACCCTGGTGGCGTTTCAAACATCAGCCTCGATCCAGCAATGTGCCGGCAACAGCGACTTCATAACCAACCTCAGCCAGCGGGCCTTCGGCCCGCGGCCGCGACTGCAGCTTCCTAGGCCGAGTCCCGGCGGAGTGTGGAGGCGACGGGCGCGGCACCCCAAAAGCGGCGGGCGCCGTCAGGGTTTGCGGCTACACTGCGCGCCTTCCGGGCTGTCGGGGTCGGCATGGGCGCGGCGAAGGATTCTCTCTCGATTGGCGAAGCGCGACGGGCGGCCATAGCGGCTCAACAATTCCTGAGCGGTGGCAGCGCGCCACGCAGTGGTAAAGCGTTCGCGGAGATCGTACGACGCCTGGGCGTCGTGCAGATCGATTCGGTCAACGTCCTGGTCCGTTCGCACTACCTTCCCGTTTTCTCCCGTCGCGGCTCATACAAAAGCGCGCTGCTCGAGCGCGCGGCTTACGACGATCGTTTGTTGTTCGAGTACTGGGGCCACGAAGCCTCGCTGCTCCCCGTCGAATCCTATCCATTGTTCCGCTGGCGCATGGACGACGCCCGCAAAGGCGTCGGCACGTGGGGTCGGCTCAAACGCTATGCGACCAGTCACCAAAATCTGGTGAAAGCCGCCATCGATGAAATCCGCGAGCGCGGTCCGCTGGGCGCGAGTGAATTAACGGGCGCCGGCAAATCCAAAGGCAGCTGGTGGGGCTGGAGCGAGGGCAAGGAAATCCTCGAATGGTTGTTCTGGATCGGGGACGTGACCACCGCGCGTCGGCGCAATTTCGAGCGCATCTACGACCTGCCTGAACGCGTGTTGCCCGAGTCGGTGAGAAATGCGCCCGTGCCTTCGCGAGAGCACGCACAGCGCGAGCTGACGATGATCGGCGCCCGAGCCATGGGAGTGGCGACAGCGCGCGATCTGCGCGATTACTTTCGGCTTCCGGCGAAGGAAGCGGCGGCGCGGCTCGGTGAGCTAGTGGAAGAGGGCAAGCTCATGCCGGTCAGTGTGGAAGGCTGGAAACAGCAGGGCTATCTGCATCACGAAGCCAAGATCCCACGCGCGAGCAAAGTCGCAGATGTCGCGGCGTTGCTATCGCCGTTCGATTCGTTGATCTGGGAGCGTCAGCGCACCGAGCGCTTGTTCGACTTTCATTTCCGCCTGGAGATTTACACGCCGAGTCACAAGCGGTTGCACGGCTATTACGTGCTGCCGCTATTACTGGGCGATCGCATCGTCGGACGCGTCGATTTGAAATCGGAACGGCAGGGTGGGGTGCTGCAAGTGAAGGGCGGCAGCGTCGAGCCGGGAATCAAACCAGGGAACGTCATTGAGCCGCTGGCGAAACAATTGAGCGAACTGGCTGCGTGGCTGGGTCTGGAGAATTACACCGTTACGAGTCGAAAGGGTGAGCTCATGCGCGAGTTGAAAAGGCTGAAGCCGCGCTGAACAAAGGTGAATGTGACCTCAGCCTGCGCCGCGAACCGACCAGCCGAACACGCACATCACGATAAACATGGTTATATAAAACAGCACGCTCATTGCCGCAGTCTCCAACATGTCTCGTCTGTCAAAAAACGCGAGGACGAGGAGGTCGGTTCCCGTTGTAGAAAGTGCTTATTGTGGGTTCGGCTCCAAAAAACAAAGCCCCCGTGAGGGGGCTTTGTCAGCTCACTTAAGAAAGCTGAACTTTAGTGCTAGTCATCCATCAGGAAGCTGCGCAGCTGCTCGCTGCGGCTCGGATGACGCAGCTTACGCAGCGCCTTCGCTTCGATCTGACGAATGCGCTCGCGCGTCACGTCGAACTGCTTGCCCACTTCTTCCAGCGTGTGGTCGGTATTCATGTCGATACCGAAGCGCATGCGCAGAACCTTCGCTTCGCGAGGAGTGAGGCCAGCCAGCACGGAGTGCGTAGTTTCGCGCAGGCTTTCCATCGTCGCGGAGTCGATCGGCGAGTCCACCGAAGTGTCCTCGATGAAATCGCCAAGGTGCGAATCCTCGTCGTCACCGATCGGCGTTTCCATGGAGATCGGCTCTTTGGCGATCTTGAGCACGCGGCGGACTTTGTCCTCCGGCATTTCCATGCGCACCGCCAGCTCTTCCGGCGTCGGCTCGCGACCCATCTCCTGCAGCATCTGCCGCGAGATGCGGTTCAGCTTGTTGATGGTCTCGATCATGTGCACCGGGATACGGATGGTGCGCGCCTGGTCGGCGATCGAACGGGTGATCGCCTGGCGAATCCACCACGTCGCATAGGTCGAGAACTTGTAGCCGCGGCGGTATTCGAACTTGTCGACCGCCTTCATCAGGCCGATGTTGCCTTCCTGAATCAGGTCGAGGAACTGCAGGCCACGATTCGTGTACTTCTTCGCGATCGAGATCACCAGACGGAGGTTGGCTTCCACCATCTCCTTCTTGGCGCGGCGGGCCTTGGCTTCGCCCACGGCCACTTCGCGGTTGATCTCTTTGACTTCCGCGATCGTCAGGTGCACGCGCTCCTCGAGCGACATCAGCTTCTTCTGCTGCTTCTCGATCTCTTCACGCAGGCGCGCGAGCGCGGCCGAGTGCTTGCGCTTGGCGCGGATATGCTTGTCGAGCCACTTGGTGTTGGTCTCGTTCTTCGGGAAGGTCGAGATGAAGTCCTTGCGCGGCATGCCGGCATCGCGCACGCACAGGATCATGATCTGCTTCTCGAGGTTGCGGATCTCGGCGACGTTGTCGCGTAGCTGCACGATCAGCGCGTCGAACATCTTCGGCGACAGCTTGAGCTCCATGAACTCGCTGGCGACTTTCTTGCGCAGCTTGACCGACTTCGGGTCCTTGCCGGTCTTGTCCTCGGCCATGGCCTTGAGCACCTGCTGGTGGCCCTTGGCGATGGACACGAAGCGGCGCGCCGCCTCTTCCGGATCCGGACCGGTCTCGAGCGTCTCTTCGTCCTCGCTGCTGCCTTCGCCTTCCTCGTCCTCGTTCTCGTCTTCCTGAGGCGCGGCGGCGGCGGCCAGCTTCGGATTGACCGGCGCGGCGATTTCGTCCGGCGCGTTCGGGTCGATGAAGCCGGTGATGATGTCGACCAGGCGGCCCTGGCCGGCCTTCACCTGCTCATACTGGTTGAGCATGAAGTTGTAGGTGAGGGGATAGCTGGACAGCGCGCCCCGCACCGTGTCCAGGCCTTCCTCGATGCGCTTGGCGATACGGATTTCGCCTTCGCGGGTCAGCAGCTCCACCGTGCCCATCTCGCGCATGTACATGCGGACCGGGTCGGTCGTGCGGCCGAATTCGGCGTCGACCGTGGCCAGGGCGGCCGCGGCTTCCTCGGCGGCTTCCTCGTCGGCGACCACCGGCTCGGCCAACAACAGGGCTTCGGATTCCGGTGCCTTTTCGTACACCGTAATGCCCATGTCGTTAATCATGTTGACGATATCTTCGATCTGCTCCGGATCGACGATTTCGCTGGGCAGATGGTCGTTGACCTCGACGTACGTCAGGTAGCCCTGCTCCTTGCCACGGGCAATCAGCAGCTTCAATTGCGATTGACGCTCATCGGCGATCTGCGCCGGTTCCTTTTTTGCTGCCAAGGTTTTGCTCAAGTCGTGGCCCTCACGTGCTGTCGGGGGTGGGCGGGCTTAAAAAGACCGCGCAGTGTACTTTGATCGTTTTCCGGGCGCTAGGTTCGCGTTCACGCACCAGTATCGACCGGAGGTTTCCGGGCCAGCAGCCCCTGTAACTCGGCCTTTTCCGCATCCGTCAGGCCCGCCTTCTTTAACAAAAAGTCGGTTCGGAGCCGGGCCGCCTCATCGCCAAGCTGCTGGACCGCACCGGCCAGTTCTTTGGCGGCGCCGGCGGCATCGACCAGGCACTCCTGAGCGGCCAATGTCGCCAGGTGCCCAACATCGGGGCGGTCCCGCCAGCGTTCAAGCAGCGCACCAGTGTTAGCGCATGGCCGGCGGCCTAGTTCCTCGATCAAATCGATTAACAAGGCAATTCCCGGCCTTTCGAGGGTGCTCAGGGCCGGGTTCAGAACCACCTTGTCGGCAATTTGCGGATAGTGCACCAACAAAGAAATGGCCTGCCGGATCAGAGTGCGCCGGCCCGCCTGAACCTGCGGCCTCGCAGTGGTACGGACCGGCTCCACGGCCGGAGGTTTCGTTTCCGCGCCCTCACCTAACATAGACGACAAACGGCCGCTTTTCAGGCCGACGGTTTTGGCTACTTCGTCGGCCAGCAATTCACGGAAAATTCCGGCGGGGATGCGCTCAAGCAATGGCCGTGCCAGCGCCCCCAGCTGGGCCCGCCCGTCGATGCTGCGGACATCGACCTGCGCGCTCAGGTGATTGATGAAATATTCAGACAACGGCATCGCCTGTTTGATTCGCGCTTCGAACGCCTCGCGACCTTCCTCGCCGACCAGGGTGTCCGGGTCGTGGCCGTCGGGTAGAAACAAAAACCGGATCTGACGGCCCTCGCGCACCTGGCTCAGCGAGTTCTCCAGCGC
This sequence comes from Steroidobacter flavus, assembly GCF_042651805.1. Classification (NCBI taxonomy): domain Bacteria; kingdom Pseudomonadati; phylum Pseudomonadota; class Gammaproteobacteria; order Steroidobacterales; family Steroidobacteraceae; genus Steroidobacter; species Steroidobacter flavus. The sequence goes on from NZ_JBHSDU010000003.1 coordinate 2,757,850, forward strand.
TTTCCACGCGGCCGCCCGGCCGGCGCGGTCGCCGTCGAAACAGAACGTCACTTCGTTACAGATGCGGAACACGCGTGCCAGATGCTCCGGTGTGGTGGCCGTTCCCAACGTGGCCACGGTATAAGTGATGCCGGCCTGATGGAGACGAACCACATCCATATAACCTTCAACGATCAACAGCCGGGTCAGGGTCCGGCTCGCCTGTCGGGCTTCATATAAGCCATAAAGCTCCCGGCCTTTGTGAAACAGTTCCGTTTCCGGCGAGTTCATATACTTGGGCTCGCCTTTATCGAGCACGCGCCCGCCGAAACCGATAGTGCGCCCGCGCGCATCGCGGATCGGGAACATCACCCGGTCCCGAAACCGGTCGTAATGACCTGAACGGTTGTCCCGCTCGATGATCAATCCTGTCTGCAGCAGCCGCGACCGCTCAGCGTCGCTGCCGCCCAATAGCTTGAGTACCGAATCCCAGGCATCCGGGGCGTATCCCAAGCCAAAAGTCGCCGCGGTTTCTCCGGTGAGGCCGCGCGCCTTGAAATAGTCCTTACCACGGGCCGTGTTCATCAGCTCGCTGCGGTAAAAGGCCGCTGCCTTTTCCAGTGTCGCGAACAATGCATCCGACGGCGGCGGCCGCTGGCCTGGCGTTTGCTCACGCGGCACCTCGACACCGATCCGGTCCGCCAGCTCCTCGATCGCATCGATGAAGCCGAGGTTGTCGTGCTTCATCAGGAAGCCGAGTGCGTTGCCGTGCTCGCCGCACCCGAAGCAGTGATAGAAGTTCTTATCCGGGACCACCGTGAACGACGGGGTCTTCTCTCCGTGGAAGGGGCAACAGCCCTTGTACTCCTTGCCGTGCTTTTTCAACGGCACGCGACTGCCGATCAGCTCGACCAGGTCGACCCGAGAGATCAAATCCTCGATGAAATGTTTGGGGATGAGGCCGGACACGAATACAAGAGTATGCGCGGCAACGAGGCCGGCATAGGGCCCGACTGGGTTCAGCCGCCGAGCTTGGCCTTCAGCTTGGCACTGGCGCTGGCCATATCGGTGTGGCCCTGTGCCTTCTGCTTGAGCAACGCCATGGCCTTGCCCATCTCCTTGATGGAGGTGGCGCCGGATTCGGCAATGGCTTGCGCGATCAGGGCGTCGACTTCGCCGTCGCTGAGTTGCTGCGGCATATAGGTCTGCAGCAGGTCGATTTCCTTCTGTTCCTTGGCGACCAGGTCTTCGCGACCGCCGCTCTGGAACTGCGCGATGGATTCCTTGCGCATCTTGATCATCTTCTCGACCACGGCCAGCACCTGGGTGTCGTCGAGCTGAACGCGCTCGTCGACTTCGCGCTGCTTGATGGCGGAGGTGATCATCCGGATGGTACCGAGGCGCTCGCTGTCCTTGGCCTTCATCGCCGTCTTCATGTCTTCGGTGATGCGGTCTTTGAGTGAGGACATGGCGGCTTTAAGGAAACTCGGCGGGGAGGGAATCGACGGGGACGGGGCTTGGAGCCCCGTCCCGAAAACAGGTCTATCAGTAAGCGCGGGCGCGAGCCGGACCGCGGCTGCTGCCGTCGCGGGTGACGCGCTTCATGTGGCGCTTCACGGCGGCGGCTTTCTTGCGTTTACGTTCCTGAGTGGGCTTCTCGTAGAATTCCCGGCGGCGCAGCTCCGTCAGGACCCCGGCCTTTTCGCAGGCGCGCTTGAAGCGCCGCAAGGCGGCATCGAAGTACTCGTTTTCTCGGACGCGAACGCTCGGCATTACTAACCTCGGAATGTTGACACACGGCCCGCTTCGGTCGATTCGAGCCGACGACGAGCGCCGAAGACTGGCGTCGGGGTCGAGGACGAAACGAGACGGGGACGATTGAGAGCGCGGCAGTCTAATAGCGCCCGCGAGGAAAAGCAAAATTCGCGGGATCCCACCCGCCAAGAGCACGATCGGAGCCCGTTTTTGGCGATGCTCTAATGGTCGAAAGCGGCCGAGGCCCTTTCGACGCGCCGGAAAAAGGCGCGACTTTTTCCGGCTCTTCGGGGTTAAGCTTCGCGCCCCCAAAATTGGGTTTTGGGCCCTTTCCTACGCATTCCAGTGAAAGTTCTCGGTATCGAAACCTCCTGTGACGAGACCGCCGCCGCCATCTACGACGGCGAGCGCGGGCTCTTGTCCCACGCCTTGTACAGCCAGGTACAGCTGCACGCCGTTTACGGCGGCGTCGTGCCGGAGCTGGCCTCTCGCGACCATGTGAAGAAGCTGCTGCCGCTGGTTCAGCAGGCGCTGGCCGACGCGAAAATCGAAGCGGATCAGCTGGATGGCGTCGCCTACACCGCCGGGCCTGGCCTGGTGGGAGCGTTACTGGTCGGCGCCTCGGTGGCCCGCAGTCTGGCGTTTGCCTGGGGCAAACCGGCAGTCGGAGTCCATCATTTAGAAGGGCATTTGCTGGCACCCATGCTGGAGGCCACCGCGCCCGAGTTTCCGTTCCTGGCGCTATTGGTGTCCGGCGGTCATACCCTGCTGGCCGAAGTGCGCGGGTTGGGGGAGTACCAGATCATCGGCTCGTCCCTGGACGATGCCGCCGGCGAGGCCTTCGATAAGACGGCCAAGATGCTCGGCCTCCCGTATCCCGGTGGCCCGGCGCTGGCCAAGCTGGCGGATACGGGTAAGCCGGGCAGCTTCGATTTCCCGAGACCCATGCTTGACCGGCCGGGCCTGGATTTCAGCTTCAGCGGTTTGAAGACCGCCGTGGTGGTCGCGATTCGCGGGCGGCAGCTCGATGAACAGATGCGCGCCGACGTTGCTTATGAGTTTCAACAAGCCGTGGTCGAGACGCTGGTCGCGAAATGCGCGCGGGCGGCGAAACAGACCGGGTTGAAGACGTTGGTTGTGGCGGGCGGCGTGGGCGCGAATCGCCGCTTGCGAGCCGAGCTGCAGGCGTTGGGTGAGAAGCGCGGGTTGCGAGTGTTATATCCGCGACCGGAGTTTTGCACCGACAATGCGGCGATGATCGCGTACGCTGGTTATCGCCGCCTCGCGGCGGGCGAGCACGACGATTTGAAGATTCGCGCCACCGCCCGCTGGCCGCTCTACGCGCTGCGCATGCCCGCGGCGCTCTGACCCACTCATCAGTTATTTCCAGTTCACTTCATGGACAAAATTTTCCTCTCCCAGCTCAGCGTCGAATGCATCGTCGGCATTTGGGATTGGGAACGGCGGGTCAAACAGACCGTCATCATCGACGTCGAGCTGGCCGCGGACATCCGCAAAGCCGCCGCGACGGATCACATCGACGACACGATCGATTACAAGCGCGTCGCCAAGCGATTGCTGTCGTTTGTGGGCGAGTCGCAATTTCAGTTGGTGGAGACGCTGACCGAGGCGATTGCGAAGGTGATCGTGACGGAGTTCGGCGTGTCGTGGGTGAAGGTGCGGCTGAATAAGCGCGGCGCGATTCGAGGCGCCAGAGACGTCGGTATTGAGATTGAACGGCGTGCTGAGGATTACGTGGGCGTGGCGGTGACGCAGCAGACTCAGCCATGACGCATAACGCAGCCACTTATTTTACAAAGCAGTCCCTCTCGCCGGTCCGGAAAAGAGCGGTGGCTTGCTTGGACGGGCGGCGGGTATGACGGCGGTTTATGTGGCGGCGGGGAGCAACGTCGAGCCGGAGCATTATTTGTCGGTGGCGTTGCGTGCGTTGGCCGCGGCGTACGGACCGCTGACTCTGTCGCCGGCTTATAAAAACAAGGCGGTCGGTTTCGAAGGCGCCGACTTCATCAATCTGGTGGTCGGCTTCAACACCGAAGATCCGGTGGCCGACGTTCGGGCGCAGCTGCAAACAATCGAAGCCGCCTGTGACCGCCCGCCCGGGGCGCCGAAGTGGGCGCCGCGGACCATGGATCTCGACATTCTGATATTCGGCGACCTGGTCAGTCACGAGCCCGGACTGATCATCCCTCGGCCCGATCTATTGAAACGACCGTACATGCTCAAGCCAATGGCCGACATCGCGCCCGATGTGCTCCATCCGACGCTGGGCAAAACGATGCGTGAGTTATGGGAGAGCTTTCCGGGTCGCGGCGACCATGAGATGGTCGAAGTGCTGCTCGGGGGCGAGCCTACCAGCCCACGCTCCGGCCCCCGTCGATCGCCAGAATCTGGCCGGTGACGAACGGCGCGTCCTTCGCGAAGAACAGCGCCGTGCGCACGATGTCCGGGGGCGAGCCGCTGCGCTTGAGCAACGTCTTATCGATGATTTCCTGCTTCACCGTTTCATCGATCCCGCCTTCCGGCCACAAGATCGGCCCGGGCGCGATGCCGTTCACCCGCACCTTCGGCCCGAGCTCGCGCGCCAGCGACCGCGTAAGCATTACCAGCCCGGCCTTGGCGGTGGAATAAACCGGATGCTGGGGCAGCGGGCGCTGAGCGTGAATGTCGATCATGTTGATGATCAGACCCTGCGTTTGCTTGAGCGCGGGCGCGGCGGCCTGCGACAGGAACAGCGGCGCACGCAGGTTGGTGCCCATCAGGTCGTCCCACTGCCTGGCCGTGACAGCCCCGAGCGGAGTGGGATAAAACGACGAGGCGTTGTTGATCAGCACGTCGAGCCGGCCGAACGCGCGCGTGGTTCGCTCCACCAGCGACGGCAGCGCCTCGAGATCGAGCAGATCGGCGGCGGCGCAGATGGCCGAGCCGTCGCGACGGGCGTTCAGCTCATCACGCAACTGTTCCGCTTCACCGGCCGAACGGTGAAAATGAATGCAGACGTTGGCGCCCTCGGCGTGAAAGCCGCGGGCCAGTGCCGCACCGATGCGGCGGGCCGCGCCGGTGATCAGCACCGAACGCTGGGCGAGTGCGTTGGAAGTGTCCATGCAGGTATGGTGAACGGATGAAGCGTTACGTGTCGAGCGGCCGCCCGGGTACAGGGAGGTACCCCGCCGCTGCAAGCGGCGGCGACAGGCAAAAGTCGCGCCTTTTGCCGACTCGCACGAGGGTCGTGGCACGATGCCCGATCCCTCGATTTATATGAGCGTGCCTTTGTCGCTCCCGGCTTTAACCCCGGAGGAATCGGCGCACAGCGAGCAGCTGGTCCAGCGCATTCGCGAGGCGATCGATGCCGCCGGCGGCTGGATCAGCTTTGAGCGCTTCATGGAAATGGCGCTCTACGAGCCGGGCTTCGGCTACTACAGCGCGGGCTCGACCAAGCTGGGCAGCGAAGGCGACTTCGTCACCGCGCCGGAAATTTCACCGCTGTTCAGTCGCTGCCTCGCCAATCAGTGCGTCCAGGTGCTGGAGACGGTCACGGGCGGTCACATTCTCGAGCTGGGCGCCGGCTCCGGCGTGATGGCCGCCGACGTGCTGACCGAGCTCGACCGACAACAGAAAACGCCGGATCGATATCTCATTCTCGAAGTCAGCGCCGACCTGCGCGAACGGCAGCGCGCGTTGTTACAGCGTCGGCTGCCGCACTTGATGGATCGCATCGAATGGCTGGACCGCCTGCCGGAAGACCTTCGCGGCGTGCTGCTCGCGAATGAAGTGCTCGACGCGCTGCCCATCCAGCGCTTTTGCATTCGTGGCCTGCAGGTGAATCAACTGGGCGTGACCTGGCAGCTCGGCCAGCTCGACTGGTCCGAAGTCCACGCCGACGCGACGCTCGAAGCGAGAGTGCGCGAGATCGAATTCAACTTGGGCGAGCCGTTCGCTGATGGCTACACGTCGGAACTCAACCTTCGATTGCAACCCTGGATCGCCGGCATCGCGGCGTCGATGAAGGAAGGCGCGGCCTTCTTCATCGACTATGGATTGCCGCGCAAACAGTTCTACGCCGCAAGTCGCAGCGCCGGCACGATGCTTTGTCACTTTCGGCATCGCTTCCATGACGACCCGCTCATCAATGTCGGCGTCCAGGATATCGGCGCGTGGGTAGATTTCACTGCGGTCGCTGAAGCCGCTGTCGCCGCTGGCATGAGCGTCGCGGGTTACACGACTCAAGCGCACTTTCTGATCGGCAACGGCATCGAGCAGTTCCTCGCGCCGAAGGACGATGACGAGCTGGCGTCGCGATTGCAGATGGCGCGGCAGGCGATGTTGTTGACGCTGCCTGGTGAAATGGGCGAGCGCTTCAAAGTCATCGGCCTCACAAAGGGCATGGACCTGCCGTTGCGCGGCTTCAGTGTGCGGGATCTGGCGGCGTCTCTTTAGTTTCGCCGCCCGCGTGCTGTCGCTTCAGCTCTTTCAGCGCGTGCACGCGCTTGTCGTGCAGGCGCTTCGCGATTTCGAAGCCTTGCAGCCCTTCGCGTTCTTCCGCACTCAGCGTGGTGCTGGCGGCCACTTCGCGTGCGCGCCGTAGATATTCCGGCTGCGGATAATCGCGCTCCTCGAGTCCCTTGCGACCGCGCGCATCCGCCTCGCAGGCGAGCAGAAATTGTTCGAAGCGCGCCGGCCGTCGGAAGGCGTCGAGACTTTCCAGCAGTTCGAGCACGGTGTTCGGGCGCAGCTCCGCGACCTTATGCATGTGCAAGTGATATCGAGACACCAGCACACCCAGCTCGCGATAAGCGTTGGGAATGCGCAGCCGATCGCACATCTCCTCGACGATGCCGACGCCTCTTTCCTCGTGCGCAATGTGTCGCGGCAACTCGTGGGTCGGCGTCGTCGCTTTGCCGAGATCGTGAGTGAGCGCGGCGAATCGAACCACCGGGTCTTCCGTCAGCCTGGCGGCCTGATCGAGCACCATCATGGTGTGCACGCCGGTATCGATCTCTGGATGCCATTGCTCCGGCTGCGGAATGCCGAACAGCGCATGGATCTCGGGGAAGATCACTGGCAAGGCATTGCCCTCGCGCAGCACTTCGAAGAACTGCCGGGGCGCGGGCATTTCGAGTGCGCGCTGCGTCTCCTGCCAGACACGCTCCGACACGAGCGCGCCGAGCTCGCCGCGTGCGGCGATTTCTCTCAGCAGCTCCATCGTTTCGGGCGCGACTCGAAAGCCCAGCGGCGCGAAGCGGGCGGCGAAGCGCGCGAGGCGCAGCACTCGCACCGGGTCTTCGACGAATGCGGGAGACACATGCCGCAGCCATCGTTCTTGCAGATCGCGTTGACCGTGGAAGGGATCGACCAGCTGGCCGGTCGCCTCATCCCGCGCGATGGCGTTGATGGTCAGGTCACGGCGCTCGAGATCCTGCTCCAGCGTCACGTCGGGCGAGAACATGGTGTCGAAGCCGCGATAGCCTGGCCCCGTTTTGCGCTCGGTGCGCGCCAGCGCGTACTCCTCGCTGGTCTGCGGATGCAGGAACACCGGGAAGTCCTTTCCCACGGGCTTGAAGCCCCGATCCAGCAATTCTTCGGGGCGTGCGCCTACCACGACCCAGTCGCGCTCACGCACGGCCAGGCCGAGCAGCTCATCGCGGACCGCGCCACCGACCAGATAAATCTTCATACTGTCCATCACACTTCAATGCCGGCATTTTGTCTCACTTGACCCGGTGGGACAAAATAGTCTCACCGTGAGCCGATTCCCGTAACGAGCGATGCCCCGAACGGACGACACCGCGAGCTTCATTTGCCGCCTCTGCCGGATGTTCATCCTGCTGGCAGCGTCGTTGTCGACCGGCGGTTGCTACCTGATTCAGGCGGCCAGCGGGCAGCTGGAGCTCACCTCCAAGCGCCAGCCCATCGCCAAACTGCTGACCGATGAGCGCACGCCGGAGAAGCTGCGTGGGCGGCTCGAATATGTGTCCGCGGCGAGGACGTTCGCGTCTCAGGAACTCGGGCTGCCGGACAACGACAGCTATCGCAGCTACGCCGATGTGGGGCGACCGTACGTCGTGTGGAATGTGTTCGCCACCGACGAGTTCTCGGTGCGGCCGAAGCGCTGGTGTTTTCCGATTGCCGGTTGCGTCGTGTATCGCGGCTACTTCAAAGAGGACAATGCGCAGAGCTATGCCCGTGGCTTGCGATTGCGTGGTAGTGATACAGCGGTGGGCGGCGTCGCGGCGTATTCGACGCTCGGTCACTTCAAAGATCCCGTGCTCAACACCATGCTCGGCTGGAGCGACGTGCAGCTGGCGTCGACGTTGTTTCATGAGCTGGCGCATCAGGTCGTCTATGTGCCGGGCGATTCGGAGTTCAACGAAGCGTTCGCGACGGTGGTCGAGGAAGCGGGCTTGCAGCGCTGGCTCGCATCGCTTGGTCGGCTGAAGGATCTCGATGCATGGAATGAACAGCGCGAGCGAAACGCACAGTTCGTGGCGCTCTTGTTACAAACCCGTGAGCGCCTCGATGCACTGTATCGATCGGATTTGCCGGACGATCAGAAGCGCGATCGCAAACAATATGAGTTTGGCGTGCTGAAGCTGGAGTACTCGCAGCTCAAGACCGAGCAGTGGAAAGGTTACCGTGGCTACGATGCATGGTTCAGTCGCACGCTGAACAACGCTCATCTGGTGTCCGCCGCGACGTACTACGGCTGCGTGCCTGGGCTGCGTCGGCTGCTGCAGTCGGTCGATGGCAATCTGCCGCTGTTCTATGACAAGACTCGCGAGCTGGCGAAAGAAACAAGAGAGGCGCGGGCCGCCGCTGTGTGCGCGGACGAGACGCCGCCGGTGACGGCAACGAACTCTACCAACTGATCGCGACGACACGGCGTCGTTTGCTCGCGACGCTCATTTCTTCCACGCACTCGTCGGCGAAATTCCGAGCCGACGCATGTGAAATATACATCGTATTGCTCTCGATCAAACTCGCGTATCGTCCGCCGCTGAGCACGAGGGGAATCCTGCATGCGGCTGTGGGCGAGGACGAGCGTCGCCATCATTTGCGCCGGTTATCTGATCGTCGCAGGCGCGCAAGAAACTATTTCAAACGCCGGACCGTCACCGTATCCGCAGGCCGCGAAGGACTGGCCCGGGGAAGGGGTGATCCGCGTCTTCGGCTGGATGAAACAGAATCGCGAGAGCTTCTGGAAACAACGCGAGCGTAAGCAAGGCGCGTGGGTGCTGGCGGGCGACTCATTGCTTGGGAATTGGAAGACATCGGAGCGCGATCTGGCGCCGACGCCGACTGCGAATCGCGCCATCGGCGGCGATGTGAGTCGCGGGTTGTTGTTCCGCTTTCAGGAAGATGTGCTTGATCTGCATCCGACCGGCATCGTGGTGCTGATCGGCGGCAACGATCTGAGCGCCTTGCAGAAGACCGATGAGACCGCGCGCAACATCGATCGCATGCTCCAGGCGATTCGAGCGCAGGCTGCCGACCTGCCCGTGATTCTGTGCACCTTGCCACCCCGGGACAGCGAGAAGGCGCCCATCAAGCCGGTGGAGCTCACGAAACTCAACGCGAGCATCCGGGAATTGGCTCAGAAGTACGGCAACGTCGAGTTGCTCGATTTGTATCCGCTGTTCGCGACTGTCGACGGGCAGCCGAAGTTGCAGTTACTCGCCGCGGATCGTTTGCATATCGGTGCGGCGGGGTACGAAGTGCTGGGCCGGGCGCTCAAGGCGAAGATTGAATCGATGAAGGTGGCGGCCAATGGATAGCGCTTCCGTCGCTCAACCGGAATCCCTCGCGACACCTGTTATCTCAATCGATGCGGTCAAGGCGCGGGACTCGCGTGGGACCAGCACGTCGGCGACCGCATTCCTGGATACGCTGCGGTTCACGGCGGCCAACCTCGTGTTGTTGTCGCATATCATGGTCGTTTATTTCGGGAACAAGATGACCTACAAGGGCCGGGGCGTGGCGGTCATCATCCTGTTCGTGCTGTCGGGATTTCTGATCACGCGCTCGCTGTTGTATCGGGCGAAGAAGCCTGGCGAGCACATGCCCGCGTTTCTCGCGGATCGGGTCGCCAGGATCATGACGCCGCTCGTGCCGGTGGTGCTGGTGATCGCCGTGCTCAATGCCACGGTGATTCATACGCGCTGGAGCCTGGAGGGGTTGAGCACGGGGTTTGTCGCCCTGGTCGGTAATTTGTTTCTTTTGTTCGACTACCCGTTGTTCCAGTTGCTGGAGCTCGCACATGTCGATGTCTGGTGGCGCATCCGCCCGTACAACACCGCCGAGCCTTTCTGGACGGTCGCGATCGAGTTCTGGATCTATATCGCCGCCAGCCTGCTGTTCTTCTGTGCGATCCGGCGTGAGCGGATTCGATTTGGCTGGGTGCTGTTGCTGGCCGCGATCAGCATTCCGGTCGTTATCTGGAATGCCGCGGACGGTGCCGGTAAATCGTTGTCCCTCGTCTGGCTGGTCGGCGGTATGGCTGGGTTTCTGGTTGTTTACATGGGGGTCGATGGGCCGGCCGCGCGTTCGAAACTACTCGCGGCGTTGATCGTCGCCTGTGGCGCCGCTGCGCTGGGCGCACGCATCGTGAAGCACGGGTTCGATCCTTACGATCTGCAGACGGCGTTTCTGATGACCGTGATCTTTTTCGGCATCTTTCTTCGTCTCAACCAAGCGGCGACCGCGTGGAAGATTCCCGCGGCCTTGGCCAGGTTTGGTGCTTCTTACAGCTACAGCTTGTACCTGGTGCACAACACTGTGATGGTCATCGTGTTCGAGCACACTCACGGCTGGCCCAAGGCCGCGGCCATCGCACTCGGCGTGATCCTGGCGCACCTTGCGGCGCTGCTCGTGTATCACTCGTTCGAAAAACATCACCGCGCCGTCGGGACGTACCTCCGGCCGATCTTTGCTCGCGCATTGTTGAGTTCGAATGGGCCGGTGGCGGAGCCGCAGGCAGCTTTCGGCTCATCGCAGCCGCAACGCATTGCTGATAACCGATACTGACGAGAGGCTCATGGCTAATGCCGCGAGCATGGGGTTCATCAGCCAGCCGGTGAACGGATAGAGCAGGCCGGCCGCGATGGGAATGCCCAGCGCGTTGTAGCCGAACGCGAACAACAAGTTCTGCCGGATGTTTCTGACCGTCGCGCGGCTCAAATGTCTTGCGCGGACGATGCCGGTGAGATCGCCTTTCACCAGGGTGACTTGAGCGCTTTCCATCGCGATGTCGGTGCCGGTGCCCATGGCGATGCCGACATCGGCTTGGGCGAGCGCGGGCGCGTCGTTGATGCCGTCGCCGGCCATGGCCACGCGGCGGCCTTGTGATTGCAGCTTGGCGATGACGTTGGCTTTGTCCTTGGGCTGAACTTCCGCGATGACTTCGTCGATGGCCAGATGTTTGGCGACCGCGCGAGCGGTGGCTTCGTTGTCGCCTGTGAGCATCACGAGTCGAAGGCCGTCTTGCTTCAGGGTCTGCAGCGCGCTCGGCGTTGTTTCTTTGACGGTGTCGCCGACAGCAATCGCACCCGCGAGTTGGCCGTCGACGCTGAGAAACACGACTGTGCGTCCTTCACTCCGCAATCCGGCGATTTGATCGGCGAGCGCGTCTGTTGAGGCGCCCACGCTGGCCATGAGCGCTTTGTTTCCTAACGCCAGCGCGTGACCGTCGGCATTGCCGCGCACGCCTTGGCCGGTGACCGATTGAAATCCCGTGACGTTGGGCAGTTGGATGCCGCGTTGTTCGGCGCCCGTGACAATGGCGCGGGCCAGCGGATGTTCGCTCGAGCGATCGAGGCCGGCGGCCCAGGCAAGCACCTGCGATTCAGAATGGCCGTTCAACGCAATGACTCGATCGAGCGTCGGGCGGCCGACGGTGATCGTGCCGGTCTTATCTAACACGAGCGTGTCGATGTTCCGCAGGTTCTCGATCGCTTGAGCGTCTCGGAACAATACTCCTTGCTGCGCGCCGCGACCGCTCGCGACCATGATGGAGATGGGCGTCGCGAGTCCGAGCGCACACGGACACGCGATAATCAGCACGGCGACGGCGTTCACGAGCGCGTAGGCGAGCTTCGGCTCGGGGCCGACGAACCACCACAGGACGAACGTCACAATCGCGATGATGATCACTGCCGGCACGAACCACGCGGCGACTTGATCTGCCAGTCGTTGCAACGGAGCGCGCGAGCGCTGGGCTTGCGCGACCATCGTCACGATTTGAGAGAGCAGGCTTTCGGCGCCGACGCGCTCTGCTTGTACGATCAAGCTGCCCGTTTGGTTGATCGTTGCGCCGGTGACGGCATCGCCGGCGGCCTTGTCGACGGGCATCGGCTCGCCCGTCAGCATCGACTCGTCGACACTGGAGTGGCCGTCGATGACGCGACCATCGACGGGGATCTTTTCGCCAGGGCGAACCCGGAGCTTGTCGCCGGCGTGGACGTGACCGAGTGGCACGTCGCTCTCTGTGCCGTCCGCTTCGATCCGACGCGCGGTCTTGGGTGCGAGGCCAAGGAGTTGTCTTATCGCCGCGCTCGTCCGTCCCCGTGCGCGGAGTTCGAGCCATTCGCCGAGGAGTACGAGCGTTACTATCGAGCTTGCGACCTCGTAGTACACGCCGACCATGCCATGTCCGTCACGGAGCTCGGCAGGGAAGATGTCGGGAAGGAAGGTGGCGATCAGGCTGTAGCCGAACGCGATACAAACGCCGAGCCCGATCAGCGTGTACATATTTGGCGCACGGTTCACGATGCCCATCCAACCACGCTTGTAATAGTCCGCCGCGGCCCAGAGCACGACCGGTACGCTGAGGAGCATTTCAAGCGTGCGCAGGATTCGAGCCGTCGAATGCGAGAGGGCAAGATCGAGCATGTGAGGCGCCATCGCGAGGATGACGACTGGCACGGTCAGCGCGAGCGAGATCCAGAACTTCCGCCGCACGGCGCGCAGCTCGCTGTCATCGACGTGCTCACTCGGCAGCTCAGGCTCGAGCGCCATGCCGCACTTGGGACAATTGCCCGGACCAACTTGCCGAATCTCCGGATGCATCGGACAGGTGTAGATCGTGCCCTCCGGCATCGGCGCGCCGCTGGCCGCTTGCTCGTGATGATGACCGTGCCCCGCGCCAACTCGGTCAGCGCCACGCGCATGGGCTGCGTGATGTCCACGCTTGTCGTGCGAGCAGCACGCAGCCGCCGGCACCTCATGCGCATGTGGCTCATGATGAGAGCCGGAGGTCGCAGGCTCTGCAGGGGTTGCCGACGAGCAGCAAGCCTTGGTCGCAGGCGCAGGTGCCAGCTCCGGCGAACAGCAAGCGTTGGACTCAGGTACAGCCGCCGGCGCGGTCGAACAGCACGAAGCGGCACCAGTTTGGGCCGTCCCATGGTGCTTAGTGCTCACAGGCGACGATACGTGTTTGCTGGCGGTCGAGCAGCAGGACTTCTCGTTCCGACCGTTGTTGTTGCTGTCTGGATGCTGATGCTTCGACATGAATTCACTCCGCCGGCGGCAGGCCGGCGAGATCCGCGAGGATGGGACATTCCGGCCGCGAGTCGCCGTGACAATGCTCGGCCAACTCCGCCAGCGCCGCGCGCATGGATTGCAGCTCGGCGATCTTCTCATCGAGGTCCGCGACATGTTTGATCGCGAGCCGCTTCACTTGTTCGCTCGCGCGACGCTGATTGCGCCACAGGCCGAGCAGCGTTCCGATCTCCTCAATGGAGAAGCCGAGGCTCCGCGCGCGACGGATGAAACGTAATGTATGAATGTCCGCGGCCGAGTAGACGCGATAGTCGCCCGCCGTGCGCGCGGCCTTGGGAATCAGCTCCAACGCCTCATAATGCCGGATCATCTTCGGCGTGATTCCCGACAGCTCGGCGGCTTTGCCGATGCTGTAGTAACCCTGGTCTTTGGCTTCAGAAAACTCCGCTCGCGCTTTGACGGCAGGCATGACGGCACTCACTTGTGACATGCCTGCATGATGAACCTTGCCATGGTGGCAAGGTCAAGCGCTCGCTAGAAAACCCGACGCTCGCGGTGTTGTCGTAACAGGCCGCGGCCCACGGGCGTGCCGAATATCTACGACAACCTGGTCGTTTCGATTTCGGAGAGTTCCGGCCCCTCTGCAGATCGAGAGGGGCCGCTTCGAACGTTTATTGAATCGTAAAGACCAGCGTCGAATTGCCGCGACGAATGGTCAGCGCGAACGCCGTCGCGCCATTCACTGCCTGACGCAACTGTTCAACCGAGCTGATGCGCACGCGACCGATCGCGAGGATCACGTCGTTCGCACGCAGGCCGGCCAGCTGCGCCGGGCTGCCTTCGATGACGTTCTCCACCAACACGCCAGCGTTGTTTGCAGCGTTGGTGAGTGCGGCGCCTTCCAGCGCAGGGTGAATCTGCGCGGCGCCTTCGGCATCGGCGCCATCGCGCTCGCCAATCACAGCGCTCACACGACGCGGCTTGCCTTCGCGAATCAAACCAAGCTCGACCTTCTCGCCGATGCGCAGCAGGCCGATGGTGTTTCGCAGTTCGCCCGCGTTGGCGACGTTGCGACCGTTGATGGAGGTGATCACGTCGCCGGCCTTGATGCCCGCCTTGTCGGCCGGCGAGCCTTCGATGACCTGCGACACCAGCGCGCCACGCGCATTGTCGAGGCCGAGGTTTTCAGCGATGCCAGGCGTGAAGTTGTTGGAGAGCTGCACGCCGAGCATGCCGCGCTTCACTTCGCCGTACTGGACCAGCTGTGCCATCACGGCCTTCACCATGTTGGAGGGAATGGCAAAGCCGATGCCGATGTTGCCGCCGCTGCCCGAGAAGATGGCGGTGTTGACGCCGACCAGCTGACCTTTCAGGTCCACCAGCGCACCGCCGGAATTGCCGGGATTGATGGGCGCGTCGGTCTGGATGAAATCCTGATACGACTCCGGATTGTTATCGGAGCGACCGAGCGCGCTGATGATGCCGGAGGTGACGGTGTGACTGAGCGCGAACGGATTGCCGATGGCGAGCACGAAATCGCCCACTTCGGCTTTGGAAGAGTCGGCGAGCGGCATCTCGGTCAGATTCTTGGTCGGGACCTTCAACACCGCGACATCGGACGCCTTGTCGCGACCGACGATCTCGGCCTTGACCTGGCGGTCATCGAGCAACGTCACGGTGATCTCGTCGGCGTTCTCGATCACATGCGCGTTGGTGATGATGTAGCCGTTCTTGGCATCGACGATGACGCCCGAGCCGGCGCTCTGGAATTGTCGCTCGCGCGGCCCCACATCTGGAGCATCGAAGAAGCGGCGGAAGAACGGATCTTCCAGCAAGGGATTGCGCGGCCGCTGTTCCTTGACCGTGCCGCGAGTGGCGATATTCACCACCGCCGGCGAAGCCTTTTTGACGATGGGCGCCAGCGACGGCAGCGGCGTATCCCCGACCTTTTCCGGCAGTTGCGCGGCGGAGCCCACGTTGTAGAGCAGAGCCGTCGCGGCCAACAGCGCGTAAACCTGTCTCATGAAGCAATCCTAGTTTGGAGCATGAAGGCGGCTCAGCCGCCGTTTGCGAAGACAATGGTGATGGTTATGGGTGTCTGCAGCGGATTCTATGAGCAATCCGGGTGCTTTGGCATTTCGGCCCCGAGCGCGCCCTGGATGAACGCCCGGCACGCATGAAGCGTTGCAGCAGCATTGGCCTGTGTATAGGCCTGTGCGCAGTCCGGTGAGCATGATGTGGATAACTTGTGTGCTTACCGTTGATCGCAGGTGGACACAAGATGTTGTGGTTTGCAGCGTTTGCGGAGATACTGGCGTTCTCTTTTCGGCAGCGCCGAAATCCTCCCGCAAAACCTCGCAAGCCCTTGAACTATACGGGCTTTCCGAGCCTATTTTTCGTAGGAGGGTTTCTTGACGGCTTCATGACATGGGTCTAGGCTCGTGCCCCTGACACAATATGTAGTGTCTCGCTGCGGAAAGAAAAACACGACCGGCGGGATAACTGCGCAGGTCAGATATGGACCGCTGGTTCGGGCTTGAAGGGGCCTGGGCTGGAGGGAGTTATGGGACGTCAGTTGGGGACGATTGGCTCCCGCTCGCAATCCGGAGTTCTTTGCCGGCATGAAGACCGCAATCAAACTTGAGCCCATGGATGTCAACAGCATTCCGTTCCAGGAAGCCTCGCTGGATATCTGGGACAAAAAGTATCGACTCTCCGCGAAAGACGGCTCGCCCGTCGATCGCTCCATGGACGACACGTATAAACGGGTCGCCCGCGCGCTCGCCGACGTCGAAAAGGACGCCGTGCGTGACGAATGGTACGAAAAATTCCTTTGGTGCCTGCGCAAGGGCGCGATCCCGGCCGGCCGTGTGACCTCGAACGCCGGCGCGCTGGAGCACAAGCCCGCCACTTCCACGATCAACTGCACCGTGTCCGGCACCATTCTGGACTCGATGGATGACATTCTCGCGAAGGTCCACGAAGCGGGCCTGACGCTGAAGGCCGGCTGCGGCATCGGTTACGAATTCTCGACCATGCGCCCGAAGGGGGCGTATGTCTCTGGCGCCGGCGCATACACGTCGGGCCCGCTCTCGTTCATGGATATCTACGACAAGATGTGCTTCACCGTTTCGTCGGCCGGCGGCCGTCGCGGCGCGCAGATGGGCACATTCGATATCGGTCATCCGGACGCGATGGATTTCATCCGCGCCAAGCGCGAAGCCGGTCGTCTGCGTCAGTTCAACCTGTCGCTGCTGATCACCGACGATTTCGTCGAAGCGGTGAAGAAGGATCAGGACTGGCAGCTGGCCTTCCCGGTCAGCCAGCGCGAGCTGGAAGGCAACGAGAACCTGCAGGACGCCACCAAGTACCTGTGGCGCGAGTGGCCGACCAAGGAAGGCTATGTCGTGAACGACACCGGCCTGGTCTGCTGCAAGATCTATAAGACGCTGCCGGCCAAGCGCATGTGGGACGTGATCATGTCGTCCACCTATGACTTCGCCGAGCCGGGTTTCGTGCTCATCGACAAAGTCAACGAAATGAACAACAACTGGTGGTGCGAAAACATTCGCGCCACCAATCCTTGCGGCGAGCAGCCGCTCCCGCCGTATGGCTCGTGCCTGCTCGGCTCGATCAATCTGACGCGCTTCGTGCTCGATCCGTTCACTGAAGATGCGCGCTTCGATTGGGAAGAGTTCCGCAAGGCCGTGAAGGTGTTCACGCGCATGCTGGACAACGTGGTCGAGATCAACGGCCTGCCGCTCGGTCAGCAGCGCGACGAGATCATGCGCAAGCGTCGCCATGGCATGGGCTTCCTGGGCCTGGGCTCGGCGATCACCATGCAATGCATGAAGTACGGCTCGAAGAAGTCGGTCGCTTTCACGCAGAACGTGTCGCGCGAAATGGCGCTCGCGGGCTGGGAAGCGGGCCTCGAGCTCGCGCGTGAGAAGGGCCCGGCCCCGATCATGGTCGAAGAGTTCGAAGTGACGCCGGAAATGCTCCGCAAGCGTCCCGAGATGGTGAAGGACGGCTGGCGCGTCGGCCAGAAGGTTCATGGCCGCACCTTGCATGCCAAGTACAGCCGTTACATGCAGCGCGTTGCCGAAGCTGCGCCGGAGCTGGTCGATGAGCTGGCCGAAGTCGGTGCGCGCTTCACGCATCACAGCTCGATCGCGCCGACCGGCACGATCTCGCTGTCGCTGGCGAACAATGCGTCCAACGGCATCGAGCCGTCGTTCGCGCATCACTACTTCCGCAACGTGATCCGCGAAGGCAAGAAGAGCAAGGAGAAGATCGACGTGTTCTCCTTCGAGTTGCTGGCATATCGCGAGCTGATCAATCCGCGCGCGATGCCGAACTCGACCAACGCGGCCGAGAAGCTGCCCGACTACTTCACGACGGCGGACAACATCACGCCGAAGGAACATGTCGACATCCAGGCGGCCTCGCAGCTGTGGATCGACTCCTCGATCTCCAAGACGGCGAACGTGCCGACGGATTATCCGTACGAGGATTTCAAGAATATTTATCTGTATGCCTATGAGCAGGGCCTGAAGGGCTGCACCACGTTCCGGTTCAACCCGGAAGCGTTCCAGGGCGTGCTGGTCAAGGAAGAGGACCTGAAGAACACGACTTACGTGTTCACGCTGGAAGACGGCACCGAAGTGAAGGTGCGTGGCGATGAAGAGATCGAGTACGACGGCGAGAAGCACACCGCCGCCAATCTCTTCGACGCGCTCAAAGAAGGCTACTACGGGAAGTTCTAACCATGAGCTCCAAGATCGACAAGAAAATCATCAAGTATCGGGTCGAAAAGCCCGAGGACCGGGCTGCGGCCGAGAAAGCCGCCGCCGAAGCCGCGCAGGCCAAGGAGCGCAAGGAAGAATCGAACGTCGTCTGGATGCACGAGAAGGTCGAGCGTCCCGACGTATTGATCGGCTCGACCTACAAGATCAAGACGCCGGTGTCGGATCACGCCATGTACGTGACCATCAACGACATCATCCTGAACGAAGGCACCCGCCACGAGCAGCGCCGGCCGTTCGAGATTTTCATCAACTCCAAGAACCTGGATCATTTCCAGTGGATCGTGGCGTTGACCCGAATTCTCTCGGCCGTGTTCCGCAAGGGCGGCGACGTGACCTTCCTGGTCGACGAAATGAAAGCCGTGTTCGACCCGCGCGGCGGCTATTGGCAGACCGGCGGCAAGTTCATGCCGTCCATCATCGCCGAGCTGGGCTACGTGGTCGAAAAGCATTTGCAGACCATCGGCCTGCTGAAGAAGCCGGAGATGGAAGAGGAGCGCAGAAAGCTCATCGAGGAAAAGAAGGCTGAATACGAAGCGCGCAACAAGCAGCAGGACGCCTTCGCGAAGAGCCACTTCCCCGAAGGTGCGCAGCTGTGCGCCAAGTGCAGCACCACCGCCGTGGTGCTGATGGACGGCTGCATGACCTGTCTGAATTGCGGCGACTCGAAGTGCGGATGAGCACTGTCGCTTGATACCGATCGATTGACGGCCTTGGGGACTACCCGCGCCGACCACCTGCGCCCCGCCTCGTGCGGGGCGTTTTCTTCTTGCGCGGACCTCGCGTACCGTCACACGCATGCCGCTAAAACTTCTGACCCTGAATATCGAGCACGATCGTCATCTCGATCGGGTGGCGCAGACGATTGCCACGCATCTGCCCGACATCGTCTGTTTGCAGGAAGTGTTCGAGAAAGACTGTGCGACACTCGCGGCAGTGGGCGATTACCAGGTGAAGTACGCCATCAGCACGCTAATGCCGGAGAAAAGCGGCGGCGGTAGCAGCCCGCGCAGTTGGGGCATGGCCGTGCTGACACGAGTGCCGGTTCACGCTCAAACCGTTGCCTACTACGCCGATGACCCGCGCATCCGAATTTTCGGCCAACCGAACGATCCGCGGCGGCTAGTCATCATGACGGAGCTTCAGCACGAAGGACGGAGCTACAAGATCGGCACCACGCATTTCACCTGGTCGATGGACGGCGCGACCACCGATGAGCAGCGCGAAGATTTCGCTCGACTCAAGCAAGTGCTGCTGCCTTACCCCGACTATGTACTGTGCGGCGACTTCAACGCGCCCCGCGGCAGAGAAATGTTCGCCCTGTTCACCGACGAACTCGGCCTCATCGATCACTTACCCGCCGATGTCACCACCACGATCGATGCGCAATTCCACTATGCCGGCGCGCTCGAGTTCGCGGTCGATACGATCTTCGCGACGCCGGAGTATCGGGTGACGGACGTACAGGTGTTGGAGGGGATTAGCGATCACAAGGGAATATTGGCGACAGTCGAGCGGCGCGTTAAACGCTAGTCGCGTCGTTGGTGGGAGCATCCCATTGGATGTCATAGCGCGCTGAACGCCCTGCACCGACGAGCGCCAATATTTGTTTCTGGACCAGGTCGGCAAGGTCGCGTTGCGCGGTGGCCGGACTTGTTTTCGCGATGCTGACGTACTTGCCGTTGGTCATGCCGCCTTCGAACCCGCCGCGGCCTTTGTCGAGCAATAGATTGACGACTTTGCGCTGTCGATCGTTCATGGGCTGAGCGCCGTGCGCCACCCAGAACCTCGCTTTATCCAGCACTTTGCCGATGGCGGTTTCACTGGCTTTGGCGGCAGCTTCGACCTGGCGAAAGAAGAAGGTCAGCCAGTCGGTGGCGTCGAGATCGCCTCGCGATGCGCGCTCGAGTGCGGCGTAGTATTCCTGACGCTCGCTATAGAGTTGCGCGGAGAGGCTGTACAACCGAACCGGTCGTTTCTCATCCTGCGCGAGTGCTTTGTCCAACAACGCACGTCCGACACGGCCATTACCATCTTCGTACGGATGCAGGACTTCGAACCAAAGATGCGCAAGTCCCGCGCGCACGAGTCCGTCGAGCTCGAATGATTTTCCGTTGAACCAATCGAGGAATGTTTGCACCTGAGCTTCGAGTCCGTCACGCGGTGGCGCTTCGTAGTGCAAACGTTCGCGCTGATGGGGGCTGGAGACGATGCGCATCGGCGCGTCACCACGCAGTTGCCCGACGCGAATCTGATAGAGACCAGAGCGTCCAGTCGGAAAGAGCGCCGATTGCCATGCGTTTAGTTGATCGAGCGCGAGAGGCTTCTCGTAGTTCCGAGTCGCGTCTTGCAATACATCGATCAAACCTTCGACGGCGCGTGGTGTCGGCCCGGCTTTGTTACTTTCGAGCGGGATGCCGAGGCGACGCGCAATCGAGCTGCGCAGCGCCTCGACGTTGAGTTGCTCGCCTTCGATGGCGCTCGTATTGAAGCCCTCCAGCACCAGGAGTTCGGCCTGCGCTCGGGTATCGAGTGAGGACGTAAGAAGTTGAGCGCGGCCGACCGCTTCGCCCTGGGCTTTGCGAGCGGAAGCAAGGGCGGCGGCCAGCGTCGCGGCGTCAAAGCGCCATGCGGGCCAATCCGCCTGCTGCCAGACCCATTTGAGCCGATTTGCCACGCTTTTCACCTCATGGGATGAGGTGATTATGGCTCAGAAAGGCTAATCACCTCAAGTTTTGAGGTGATTGGGTGGCATAATCGCCTCATCTGGTACCCCGGCGAGGTAGGTGAAGCATGGAATTCGAGACGGCGGCCCTGGCCGCAAACCTGCGAACGCTCGTCCTGATCCTCGACCTCGCGGGCACCTTCGTCTTCGCTCTGGCCGGTGCAACCGCGGCTGCACGCCGCCAGCTCGATATTTTCGGAGTGCTCGTGCTGGCGTTTGCGGCGGCATGTGCGGGCGGCATCGTGCGGGATGTTTTGATTGGGGCGACACCGCCGGCGGCGATTACGGATTGGCGGTTTCTGGCGGCGTCGGTGTTGGCGGGGGGGATTGCGTTCAAGTGGCATGCGGCCATTGAGCGCATGGCGAATCCGGTTCGAATGTTCGACGCCGCGGGGCTGGCGTTGTTTGCAGTTGCGGGCACGCAGAAGGCGCTGGCGTATGAGCTCAATCCGGTGATGGCGGCGCTGCTCGGGATGTTGACTGGCATCGGCGGGGGTGTCGTTCGCGACGTGTTGCTGGCGCAGATTCCGTTGGTGTTGCGGGCTGAGCTGTATGCGGTGGCGGCGCTCGCCGGAGCGGCGGTCGTCGTGTTGGGCGATCAGTTTGGCGCGCCGCCGGTGCCTTCGGCTCTGTGCGGGGCGGCGCTATGTTTTGTTTTGCGTGTGCTCGCGATCAAGTGGGGCTGGCAGTTGCCGAAGGCGCTTCAGCAGCCAGCGGGCATGGGCGAAAAGTCTACGAACGATCGCAAAGACAGCCGGCTGTAGCGATTGTCGTCACGGGGAATGAGCTAGTATTCAGCGGCATTTTCTTCGCCCAGGATCCGGCATGTCCGCATTCGACCTGTTCAAGCGAGTCTCCAAGGCACCGACCAATCCGCACGTCAGTCCCGCCCGCCGGACGTTCGACATCGCCGATCTATATCGCGGCCCGGTGGTTATCGCCGACGACAAAGCCGAGAGTCAGGATCTGGCGCTGGATGAGAAGCTGCGCCAGGCCTACTTCTGGATCGTCAACACGGCCATCATCAGCCCGCACTACGATATCGAGTACAACGAAGAGCCGCCGCAGGAATTCAGCATCGGCGATCACAAGAGCCGGCTGACCTTGCCGACCGGGCAAAGTTATTCGAGCTTCGTGCTGTTGCCGCTGCTCACATTCGCCCTGCGTCGCAAGTGTCTGCTGATCGGCGGACCGGGGCGCGGTAAGACCGCCAGCGCGATTCTGATGGGCGTGCTGGGCGGCTACTCGTTGAAAGACGTGCGGCGCTCGATGCTTCACGGCCATCCGCAGATGACGACGGCGGATCTGCTCGGCAATCCGCTGCCGGCGGATCTCATCAACGCGCAGAAGGTGGAAGACATCCGCATCGCCTGGCGCAAGTGGCTGTCGATGCGCGTGAAGATCGTCGATGAATACAACCGCATCCCGACGCGCACTCAAAGCGCGCTGCTCACAGTGATGGGCGACAACTACGCCGAGTTGCTGGATCAAATTCACGAGTGCCCCGATTCAGCATGGTTCCTGACCGCCAACGACGAGCAGGGCGGCGGCACGTATCAAGTCATCGAAGCGTTGCGCGATCGTATCGATGTGATCGTGCAGGCGCTGTCGTTCAACCCACGTTTCCTGAATCAGCTGCTGACACGCATCGAGGAAGGCATCCGTCCGGAAGAAGCGATGCCCAAAGAAATCGTGTTCACGGAAACGCAGATCGATCGTATGGGCGCGCAGATTCGCGCGATTCAATTGAGCCCGGAAGTCCGCCGGCGCATCGAGTTCTTCTCCAGTCAGTTCGAGTTCTGCGATGTCGCCGCAGAGCAGTTCGAATACAAAACCAAGGACACGGCGCGCCTGGCCGGTGTCGAATGGCACACGTTGACTGCGCAGGAAACCGGCAAGGATCGGCTGAAAGATCTCGGCGCGCAGTCGAAGAACGGCATCTCGGTCCGCATGCTGATGACCCTGCTTCTATACGCCAAAGCGATGGCGTTCTTCCGAGGCAATCCCGCGGTGGAGCTGAGCGATGTTCGCCAGATCCTGCCGTTCGTCTTCCACGACAAGCTGATTCCGGACATCGACGCGCCGTTCTTCGAAAGCGCCGGCAACGCGATGTTCCGCAGCGATCGGGTCGGCTGGTTGCGCCGGCTGTTCGATCTGTCCTGCGCCGAATACGAGCGACTCAATCTCGATAAGGACGATGCGGTACTGGCCCTCACGACGCAGTTCGACCACGGCCTCGATGGCCTGAGCGAGAGCGACACGCGACAACAGCTGTTCCGCATCGAGCGCACCGTCAATGAGCTGATCAAGGGGCAGAAGCTGTACGGTCACTTATATGACGACCTGCTCAAGCTGAAGTATCTGCACCAGCGCTACACCAACTATCTGCGCTGGCTGCGCGCGGGTTGATGATGATCAGCGCCCCTCTCGCCGAGGCGTTACAAGCGCGACGTGCCGATTTCAACGCGCGCTTCAGGCTCGCCGCGCAACGCTATCCGCAGCTCGATGGTCAGGAGTTATTGCGATTCATCGCTGAAGCGGTGGATCCGCTCGCGCAGGCGGTTCACGCAAAGCATCCCGACGCCGTCGCTGATGTCGTCAGCGTTGCGTACGACTGCTCGCTGCAATTGACCGGGCAGCGACTGTCGCTCGATGCGGGGCGCTACGGCGCGATTCCCGAAACCTGGCGCGAGGTGCTGCCGGCCGCGGCCGATGCGATCGCCGCACAACCGGCGCGTGTGATTCCGTCATTGACGAATGCGGCTCATCAACTCGCAAGCACCGAGTCCGCCGATGTAACTCGATGGATACGCGCGTTGAAAGATGTCGCATCTCAATGCGCCACGCCGGACGAACTGTTGATGGCGGGGCAAGTGATCGCCTGGCAGTGTGGCCTGGCGCACTACCGCGAGGGCGTGTTGAGTGCGCTTCGGTCGTTGCCTTCAAAGCTCGCGTGCACAGTGCTGGGCATCGAGCCGAAACGATACGAAGCAACGCTACAGCGCTTACAGGAAGACCGCTGGTTCGATCCCGCACATCCGAACGCGGAGTCGCTGCGCATCGTACGCAGTGCCGGTGCGTTCCGTGGTTTCGGTGGCCCATTCCTGCAACCGCCGCTGCTCAAGAGCACGGACAACGGTTGGCTCGTGCAGAGTGCCGACGACTATTGGTTCCTGGTCGCGGACGCATTCGGCGCGACACTTCATCGCAGTACTGCCGAAGAGTGGAGTGCGCAGTCAGCCAGGAAAGAAGAGCACGTCGGCACGCGAGTCGTTTACAACGGCAAGGCGCTGGATATGCCGGGTGCCGGGCCCATCACGAGCAGCGGCTCGAGCACCGGCGCGATTGCCTGCACGTTCGCTCACTCGCATCAGATCGTACTGGTCGCGCTGAAGTAAGTATGGTGGTCAACGACGACCCACTTTCACGATCGCGCGAGCGCTGGACGGCAGCCTGGCCGAAGGCGCTCGCCGCGTGGAGCCGGCACGTCGTACTGCATGCGCCATCGTTATGTGCCGATGATCGTGAAGCCGAGAAGGAAGGATTGACCGACAGCTTCGCGATGATTCGTCTGGCGGATCAGTCGATCATCATCAATCTCGCGGATGTCGAACGGCGCGGGCTCGGCGATTACGCCGAAGAAATCCTGGCGCACGAGATAGGTCATCACGTCCTGGCGCCGGCAAATCTCACGGATCACGCCCGTTCGCTCGCGCGCATCCGACGAGCGCTGCCGACGCTGGAAGCGCACGCGCCGATGATCGCCAACCTGTTCACCGATCTATTGATCAACGACCGCCTGCAACGTAGCGCCGAGCTGCGGCTCGCCGAAGTGTTCAAGAGATTGACTCGCGAAAAGCAAGAAGCGAGCGGGCTCTTGTGGCGAATCTATCTGCGGACCTACGAGTTGCTGTGGTCGCTGGAGCGCGGCTCGCTGGCCGAGGGCAAGTTGAGTGCGGAAGCGGAAGGCGATGCCTGGCTGGCGATGCGCATCGTTCGTCACTATTCGCGCAACTGGATCGAGGGCGCGGCGAAGTTTGCGATGTTGATGCTGCCGTATCTCGCCAAGGACGCGCTCGATGCGAGTGCCGCCAAAGCCTGGCACGACACACGCGCCGCCGGTGCTGGAGGCGAGCCGTCGGGGCTCGCAGAAGCGGACGAGAACGACGGCAAGCCGATGGTGCATCCGTCGCGCGATCCGGAAATCACCGGACATGAAATATCGGATTCGCAGACCGAATCGAAGAAGTCGCTGGAAGAGGCGACTCCAAGCAGGCCGGGCGGACAAACTCGTCAGCCGTTCGAATACGGTGAGATCCTGCGCGCCGCCGGCGTAACGTTGAGCGATCACGACATCGCCGTCATGTACTACCGCGAGAAGGCCGCGCCTCATTTGATTCGTTTCCCGGCGCGTCGCAAGCCGGCGAGTCTCGACCCCTTGCCGGAAGGCATCGAGCCGTGGCAGATGGGCGAGTCGTTCGACAGCATCGATTGGCTGCAAACCATCATGCAGAGCCCGCGGATCATTCCCGGCATGACGACCGTGCAGCGAGTGTGGGGATTGTCGCCAGGCGCCGAGCCGGCCAGCGTGCCGCTGAACCTGGACGTGTTCATCGACAGCTCGGGCAGCATGCCCAATCCGCAGCAGTTTCTTTCTTTTCCAACCCTGGCGGGCGCGATCCTGTGTTTGTCCGCGCTGCGGGCCGGGGCGAGTGTCAAAGTCACGGTGTGGAGCGGCAAGAATCAGGTGACATCGACGCCGGGTTTCGTTCGCGATACTCAGGAAGTCATGCGTGCTCTGATCAGTTATTACGGTGGCGGGACGCAGTTCCCATTGCATGAGCTGCGTGAGACGTATCTTGAAACGAAGCGCCCGCTCAACCCCACGCACTTGCTGTTCATCTCGGACGACGGCATCACGACCATCTTCGATAAAGATGAGCGCGGGCACGACGGCTGGGATCTGTTTCGCGCAGCCCTGGCCAAGGCCGCGGGCGGATCGACGTTTGTGCTGGCGCTGGGCAAGCAGTGGGAGACCGCGCAGTACGGCTTCCCGCATCGTGAGCTGTTGATCCGCGCTCGTGACGAGCTCGGCATTCGGATCTCTCGTATCGAGGATTGGGAACAGCTGGTGGCGTTCGCGCGAGATTTCGCGAGGACCGTCTATCAGCCCACCGATTCGCCCGCGAGAGCGCCGGCATGATCGTCATCTGGCGCGTCACGACTCATTGCAATCTCGGCTGCACGTACTGCGCCTACGATCGCAATCTGCCGTTCGAGCGCACCGACGTCGACGCGGGCGCCGTAATTCGAGTGGCGCGCTTGTTCTCGGAGTACCAGTCGCAGACCGGCGATGCCGTGATGATCAGCTGGCTGGGCGGAGAACCGCTGCTTTGGAAGCCGCTCGCGTCGGTGTCGAAAGTTCTCGCGAACGAGCTCGGCTTGCAGCTCAGTGCGACGACCAACGGCACCGCGCTGAAGTCAGCGGCGCTGCGCTCGATGATTGCAGATCATTTCGCCGAACTGACCGTCAGTGTCGACGGGCCGCCAGCCTTTCATGATCGCATCCGGACCTGGCAAGGCGGATTCGAGCAACTGCGAGCCGCGGTTACGCAGTTGAGGGCGGATACACAGCACCGCGAACGAAGGCTCCGATTGCGAGTGAACACAGTGCTGATGGCACAGAACATTCATCTGTTCCGGGAACTGTGTGAGCAGCTGATCGCGTGGGGCATCGACGAGGTCACGTTCAACCAGCTCGGCGGCAACGATCGCCCCGAGTTTCATCGCGAGCATCGTCTGCGGCCCGCGGATGTCGATGCGCTGGCGGACATGCTGCCCCGATTGCGCGACCGCCTTTGGGCGCACGGCATTCGGCTCAGCGGTGGCTCGCAGTATTTGCATCGCTTCCGGGCGAGCGCGTCGGGTGAACGGTTGCGTATCGATAACTGCAATCCCGGGAGGAAGTTTTTATTCATCGACGAGCGCGGCCGGATCGCACCGTGCAGCTTCACGCTCGCGGACTACGACGTGCATGTCGACGAATTGCGCTCGGTCGATGATTTGTTGGCGTTGCACAGTCGCTATGAGCAGCGCCGGTCGCATTGGTGCGATGATTGTCCCAGCACCCAGGTGTTCGAGAAGTTCGTGGCGTAACCATGCAAAAAGAAGGCCCCCCGCTTCAGCAGCTCCTGCATCGGATCACGGCGACCCCGCCGGATTTCATGGCCGAGCCGCGCATTGGAAACAAAGGCGAAGTGCACACGGTCGCCGTCGTGCGGGACCTGCTCGCGTCCAAGGGGCATGCGGTCGATATCGCCAGCTTGAGCGCGCTGGCGGGCCGCGACGTCAAAGCGGACCGCAATCGGCTGTCGATCACGTTGCTAATCACCTGGCTGCTGGCCGATCCGGCGCTGACGATTGAGCGTGAGCGCCTTGCGGACATACTGACATTATTGAAGGACGATGCCACGCGCCTCGCCGGATATACGAACGCGCGTCAGTTGTTCGAAGATCTCGAGCGTCGTGAAGAGCTGGCGCGACTCACCTTATCCAAGCTCGGGCTGCGACCAGCCGGCGAAACGGTCGCGCAGGCTCAAGATCGATTCACGAGCATCAGTTCGCTGGAGCGAGCGCGACTGCTGGCGGCGTCACAAGAAGCGGAGGCGCGGGCGCGTGCCATTCGCGAGCAGCTGGCGAAGAAGGCGGCCGAAGAGTCCGCAAATAAGTGGACGCGCGAGTGAGCGACGAGGAGAGTCGCCATCCGAATATCTCGGAGCACGGTCAGCGCATGCTGGCGCAGCTTCGAGAGCATCCGAGCGCGCCGATCTATCGCAATCAAAGCGGTCATCGTTTGCTTCCCGACGAGGTCGAGCGGGCGCGACAGCTGGAAGAGGAGGCGGTCCGGGCCAGCATCGATTGGCAGCCCAATGTGCCCCCGAGCTGGGTGAAGCCATTCGTCGAGCAATGTCTCGCCACGTCGCCGTTCTATCGCCGCTATGGCGCCATGCCTCGCAGCTTCACCGAGCTGCCAACGATGACGCGTGAAGACCTGGCGCGCGACATGCCATACCTCGTGCCGGATGATGTCGATATCGAGCGGCTCATCAACTTTCGAACTAGCGGCACCAGCGGGCATCCGCTGCTCATGGCATCGCATCCGCTGGTGGCGGCTCAATACCTCGGTTATCACAAGCGAGCGTTGCGCCGTTTCGGCGTGACGCTCAAACACGGACGCGGACAGGTCGGCGTCATCCTGCTCGGGCTGCAGTCCATCTGCTTCACATATGTATCCATTACGCCGACCATGGATGACTCGGGTCTGGCGAAGATCAATCTGCATCCGAACGATTGGCGCTCGCTCGACGACCGGGCGAAGTATCTGGAAGCGATGAGCCCGGAAGTGCTCGCGGGCGATCCCATTTCGTTCGCCGCGCTGCTCGACATCGATCCGAAGCTGCGTCCGGCGGCATTGTTGTGCACGTCGATGACGCTCATGCCGGGGCTTCACGACCGACTGAAGGAACGCTTCGGCTGCCCTGTGCTCGATATCTACTCCATGAACGAAGCGGGGCCGATTGCGGTTCTCGATACAGCGGCGGGCGGCCATGTGCTGCTTCAACAGCGCATGTATGTGGAAGTGCTTGATGATGCCGATCAGCCCGTCGCCCCAGGTCAGCGCGGCGAAGTAACGCTGACGGGTGGTTTCAACTTCTGTCTGCCGCTGCTGCGCTATCGCACGGGAGACCACGCATCGCTCGAGCGTCGCGGGGACGATCTGGTGCTGATCGGGCTCGAAGGCCGCCCGCCCGTGAAATATCGGCGTCACGATGGCCGGTGGCTCAACAACATCGAGATCACGCATGCATTGCGTCCGATGCCCATCGTGCAGTTCAGCGTGCATCAGGATGAGTCGGCGCATATCCGCGTCGATTACGTCGCGTCGTCGGTCGCGCCGGGCGATGTGGAGCGGGCGCTACGAGCGCTGTTTGGTGAGGAAACTTCGTTGCAAGTCAGTCAGGTCGACGGTTTCGATCGCAAGATCATTCAATACACCTCCGCGTTGCCGGGAGCGCAGGCGTGAATTGGGAGGTTGCCGCCAATCTGTCGTATCTGGTTTCCATACTGCTCGCGACACGCAACAGCTGGCACACGTGGTGGACCGGCATCGTCGGCTGCCTGCTGTTCGGCTGGTTGTTCCTGCAGGCGAAGCTATACGCGGATCTGACTTTGCAGGGGTTCTTCATCGTGACCAGCATCTACGGCTGGTGGCATTGGCAGCGAGGTCGCGAGGGTGCGCCGGCGCCGATTGAGCGAAGTTCCCTGGGCGAGATTGTGATGTGGGCTGCGGCGGCACTCGCTGGGGCAATTGGCTACGGAGCACTGCTGCTGAAGTTCACGGATGCGTACGCGCCCTTCGTCGATTCACTCGTGTTGACGTTCAGCATCCTGGCGCAGTTTCTGTTGATGCGACGGCGCGTCGAAACGTGGTGGTGCTGGCTGATCGTGAACACTGTCGCCGTGCCACTCTATTTGAGTCGCGATCTGCAGCTGACCGCCGCGTTCTACGCCGCGTATTGGATCAATGCATGCGTAGCGATGCGGCATTGGTATGCATTGTTGAACCGGGAGCGGAGCCTGCAGGAGCCGCAGGTTTCCGGTGCGCAGTGAGCGTTCGGTTTGAATGTGGCCTGGTGGTGGGGAAGTTCGCGCCGCTCCACCGAGGGCATCAGTATGTGATCGACACGGCACTGAGTCAGTGCCGTCATGTGATTCTGCTCTCGTACTCGAATCCAGAATTGCCCGGCTGCGAGCCGGAGCGGCGTGAAGGCTGGCTGGCGAAGCTCTATCCGCAAACCACACGGCTGGTGGTGACGAACGAGCGGCTGGCGCAATGGTTTGACGACGAGCAGCGGAAGATTCCGCCGAACAGCGCCGCCGACGATGTGCATCGTGCGTTCACCGCTGAGTTGGTCGAGCGCGTCGTAGGGCGGCAGGTCGACGCCGTGTTCACGAGTGAAAGCTACGGCGACGGCTTCGCTGCCTACCTGGATCGATACTTTCGTGGCGTCAATTCATCGGCGAGGCCCGTTCAGCACGTGCTCGTGGATGCGGCCCGGCGCGCAGTGCCGACGTCCGGCACGAACATTCGCGCTGACGTCCATGCACAGCGTGAGTGGCTACACCCATCTGTGTACGGCTCGTTTGTCGGGCGAGTCGTGTGCCTCGGCGGCGAGTCGAGCGGCAAGAGCACACTGACGGAAGCGCTGGCTCGCGCGTTCGGCACATCGCATGCGGCGGAGTTCGGCAGGGAATTGTGGGTCGAGCGCGGCGGCACCCTGGAATTCGACGACCTGCTGCTCATCGGTCGAACTCAAGTCGAGCGTGAGGAACGCCTGGCCGAACGATCGAATCGCTACTTGTTCTGCGACACGTCGCCCCTGACGACGCTGTTCTATTGTCTCGATCAGTTCGGGAAGGCCGCGCCAGAGCTGGAACGCCTGGCCAATCGCAACTACGAACTAACCGTTCTCTGCGCGCCGGATTTCGATTTCGTCCAGGACGGCACGCGGCGCGAGCCTGAGTTCCGTCTGAAGCAACACGAGTGGTACCTGCACGAGCTACAACGGCGAGGTGTGCCGTACATCGAAGTACGCGGCAGTGTCGAAGCAAGGATCGAACAAGTAGCGACGGCACTGCGCCGTCACAAATAACTCACTCGATCTTGCGCTTGACCAGCTCTTCACCGGAGGCCTGCAGCTTGGCCGCGGTCCGGCTCTTGTGCTTCAGAGCCAGGAAAACGAATAACGCATCGATCAACGCCAGCTGCGTGACGCGCGAGGCCAGCGGCGCCTGGAAATATTTGATCTCGCTCGGCGTCGCGTACAAACAATAATCGCTGTGGGTGGTGATCGGCGACTTCATGGCATTGGTCAGGCCGATGGTGGTCGCGCCCTTGGCCTTGGCGACCTCCAGGCATTCCACGGTTTCGCGAGTCGTTCCCGACAACGAAATGCCAATCGCCACGTCGCCCTTCTCGAGTTGAGTGGCGGCGATCAGCTGAATATGCGAGTCGAAGTGCGCCGAGGCCTGCAGGCCGAGCAGCAGGAATTTGCAGTACGCCGTATGCGCGACGGGGTAGGACAGGCCGATGGAGAACAGCTCCACGCGACGGCTCTTGTCGATGGCCTGCGCGATCTTTTCGAACTGCGCCGGTGGATTGATCTGCAGTGTCTCGGTCAGGCTTTGCGCGTGAACCCCGAACACTTTCTCCAGCAGCGAGCCGCTTTCCTGGGTCTGCCCGGCGGGTAAGCCCGACTGCGCCAGATCCCGGGCCAGCGCGATTTTGAACTCCGCGAAACCGGTGAGACCGACGCGACGACAGAACGCCACGATGGCGCCGACACTGGCGCCACAGTCGTCTTTCAACTGCGCGATCGACGACGTAATGACCCGTTCCGGGTCGGCGAGCACACAGTCCGCGATCAACCGGTCTGTCGGATTGAGGGACGCGTGGATCCCTTTGATATAGGTCAGCAACGGCCGCCGGTTGTCCCCCAGCGTGTCGGTCGATGCCTTTATTGATGAGTTCTTGCGTCGCACACGCACATTCTATGAGCAGCCTTGACAGCGCACCAGCGGCCGCGTAGTTTTGAACCAAGTTCATTAACACTACAACATTTGTGAACATAGTTCAGTCGTAGTTCAGGGCTGTTTCTTAGGGGTTTCCGGGGTCTTTTCCGAATCGCAGGTTTATTTCATGTCGCTCGAATCGATCAATCGCCTGATGCAACACGCCCGCCACCACGACTACGCTCTGGGGTATTTCGAAAGCTGGAGCCTCGAGTCGGTCCAGGGCGTCATCGATGCGGCCGAGGCCACCCGCTCGCCCATCATTATTGGTTTCAACGGCGAGTGGCTGGCCGAGCGCCAGAACGCCTCGGCCCAGGAACTGCGCCTGTATGCCGCCCTGGGCAAGGCGGCGGCCGAGCAGGCCGACGTGCCGGTGGGCTTCATCTTCAATGAATGCCCGAACGACGCCTGGGTCGAACAGGCCATCGGCGCCGGCTTCAATCTGGTCATGCCCGCCGATCCGCATGCGCCTCTGGAGGATTACACCCGTCGGGTGAAGCGGCTCACCGCTCTGGCCCATAGCCGCCAGGTCGCGGTGGAGGCCGATTTTGAAGGCGACGATCTGGATACCGAAGCCTATGCCGACGGCGCCGCGAAGTTCGTGGCGGAGACCGGCGTCGATCTGCTGGCCGTCAGCGTGGGCAACGAAGAAATCAAATTGCAGGGTCGGGCGCCGCTCGATCTGAGCCGTCTGGAAGCGCTGGGTCGCCGTCTGGATGTGCCGCTGGTGTTACACGGCGGCACCGGCATCGAGGACGACTCGATCAAGGCCGCGATCCATCTGGGTGTCAGGAAGATCAACTATGGCACCTATATGAAGCAGAAGTATCTTCGGGTGATCCGCCAGGCGCTGGCCACCGCCGAGCCGAATCCGCATGCACTGCTCGGCGACGGCAGCGACACCGATCTGATGGTCGTCGGCCGTCATGTCGTGAAAGAGGCGGTGCTGGAACGAATCGAGCTTCTCGGGTGCTGCGGCAAGGCGTGATTTATGCCTGACGTGGGCTGTGCAGGACTCCTGGTCGAAGACACCTTCTGCGGTCCGTTGGCGGCGCTGCCGCCCGCAGGGTCGTTGGTGGCACTCGACGACATGCCGGTGCGTGCCGGCGGTTGTGCCGCCAATGTGGCCATCGACCTTGCCAAACAGGGCATCGCCGTCGATCTGGCGGGCTGTGTCGGGCGCGACGGCTCCGCCGATGCGCTGTTGAAAACATTCGCGAAGCATGACGTCGGCACGTCGCGAGTCTTGCGGGTTGAACAGCATCCCACCAGTCGCACCATTATTTTATTGATCGCCGGCCAAGACCGACGCTATCTGCATGTGATGGGCGCCAACAGAGCGTTCACCATCGATCAGATCTCTCATCAATGGTTGTCGTCGCTGAAGGTGTTCTATCTCGGCGGCTTGTTTGCTCTGCCCGGCATCGAGTTTTCGAAGCTCGCGGCGCTCTTGGCGTTCTGTCGGGAAGCCAACGTCAAGACCGTCGTCGATGTCGTGGTGCCGGAGGGACAGGGCGGGGTGACTGCGCTGAAGTCCTTGTTGCCCCTCATCGATGTCTTCCTGCCGAACGACGACGAGGCCCGCGCCTTCACCGGGCTCTCCGATCCGTTCGATCAAGTGCGCGCTCTCACCGATGCCGGTGCCAACACCGTGATTGTTACTCGGGGCGGACTCGGTTCCGTCGCCGCGCGAGACGGAAAGATGTGGACCTGCGGTGCTTACAGCATGAACGTGGTCGATCCCTCCGGCTCCGGCGATGCATTCACCTCGGGCGTCATTCGCAGCCTGATGCAAGGCTGGGATTTGCCACAAACCCTGCGCTACGCCAGCGCCGTCGGCGCATCGGCCACCCGGGCTGCGGGCACGACCGATTCCGTCTTCTCCGCCGCTGAAGCCGAAGCTTTTGCGATCGAGCATCCGCTGACTGTCACCGAGGTTCGTTGAGTATGGACGTGAATATGAAGATGCCGGATCTCGCCACCAATGAAGGCGTGGAGCTCGGCATCACCCGTTGGCTCGCCAATGTGGGCGACCCCGTGAAGCGCGGTCAGGCGCTGCTCGAGATCGAGACCGACAAAGCGGTCCAGGAAGTGGAGTGCATCGCCAACGGCACTCTCGCCACCATTCATGTGCAGTCCGGGCAGAAGGTTCCCGTCGGCACCATCATCGCGACGATCAAGGTGAGCTGATGTCAGGCTACGACCGCAAGTTCCTGCTGGAGCTGTATGAACGGATGCTGTTGATCCGTGAGTTCGAGGATACGGTCAAGTTTCTGTTCCTCGAAGGCACCATGCCCGGAACCATTCATCAATGTCAGGGGCAAGAGGCGACGGCCGTCGGCGTGTGCGCGGCGCTCGGCGCCGATGACTGGATTACTTCGACGTTTCGAGGCCACGGTCATGCGCTGGCGAAGGGATTGTCGGCGCAAGAGATGATGGATGAGCTGTTCGGCGCCGAGACCGGTTGTTGCAAGGGCCGTGGCGGCTCGATGCACATGGGCAATATGAGCAAGGGGATGGTCCCGGGAATCGCCATCGTTGCAGGTGGTATTCCACTGGCGGCCGGCATGGCGCTGTCATTCAAGATGGAAAACAAGCCGCACGTAGTGGCGTCCTTCTTCGGTGACGGCGCCATTGCCGAGGGGGCGTTCCATGAAGGCGTCAACATGGCGGCCATCTGGAATCTGCCGCTCATCCTGGTGTGCGAGAACAATCTTTACGGCGCGTCGACTCACGTCGATCTGGTGATGAAGAACTCGCGCATCTCGGATCGGGCGAAGTCCTATGGATTCCGCGGTGAAACGGTGGACGGCAACGATGTGCTGGCGGTGTATGAAGCCGCGCAGAGGGCGGCCGCCGAGTGTCGCGCTGGCAAAGGGCCGGTGTTGCTCGAGCTGCTGACCTATCGTCGCACCGGGCATTCGCGTCGCGACCCGTGTCATTACCAACCAAAGGATGAGCGCGAGGCGTGGGCTCAGCGCGATCCCATCGAGCGCTTCCGCGCGAGTGCTCAGATCACGGCGGAAGAGCATGAGCTCATCAACACGCGCATCCAGAAAATGCTCGCCGAATGCGTGGAGCGCGCCAAGGTCGCGCCTCAACCGAGCGTGAGCGATTTGCACGAATACGTTTTTGCCGAGGCGCCGCCGCGTTCCCCTGCTCTCACTGTACAGAACCCCGTCGTGAGCGCAGCTGGAGCAACGCGGCGTCTCGGCATCGCCGAAGCCTTGCGCGATGGAATCGCCGAAGAAATGGAAGCCGATCCGCGCGTGTTCTGCATCGGTGAAGATATTGGGGTGCCGGGAGGATGGGGCGGCGCGTTCACGGTGACGCTGGGCCTGGAGAAGAAATATCCCCAGCGGATGATCAATACACCGATCGCAGAACTCGGCTTCTTCGGCCTGGCCACCGGCGCGGCGATGATGGGCATGATTCCCATCGCCGACGTGCAGTACGGCGACTTCCTGTTCCTGGCCAGCGATCAAATCATCAATAACGCGGCCAAGCTTCGTTACATGTCGGGCGGGACGATCAGTGTGCCGCTGGTGATGCGTGCGCCGGTCGGCGCAACCGGTCGCGGCTCGCAGCATGCTCAAAACATGGAACGTTACTTCACCGGCGTTCCCGGCTTGAAGGTGGTCGCACCCTCGAATGCGTACGACGCCAAAGGGTTGCTGAAGGCCGCGCTCCGCGACGGCAATCCGGTGCTGATGTTCGAGCACAAATTGTTATATGGCTCGAAGGGCGCGCGTGCCGAAGGTGGCGCCGTCGACGCCTCGAGCGATGTGCCGGCGGAAGATTACATCGTGCCGCTCGGCAAGGCTGCGGTTCGACGCGAAGGCAAGAACGTCACCGTGCTGGCCTGGCTCTTGATGGTCCACTACGCGATGCAGACGGCCGACGAGTTCGATGCGGAAGTCATCGACGTGCGCAGTCTGTCGCC
This sequence comes from Steroidobacter flavus, assembly GCF_042651805.1. NCBI lineage: Bacteria > Pseudomonadati > Pseudomonadota > Gammaproteobacteria > Steroidobacterales > Steroidobacteraceae > Steroidobacter > Steroidobacter flavus. The sequence continues at coordinate 2,793,200 of NZ_JBHSDU010000003.1, forward strand.
CATCGATTGGGACACGATTGGCGCGTCAGTGCGCAAGACCGGTCGTGCCGTGATCGTGGAAGAAGGTCCGATCACTGGCGGTGTCGGCGCCGAAATCGCGGCCGGCATTGCCGAGCGCTGGCCGTCGGTGCGCGTGACTCGCGTGGCCTCGCCGGATGTTCCCGTTCCCTTCACGCCCGTGCTCGAGAACGCGTATCGACCCGATGCGAATCGGATCTCCGCGGGCGTGCGCCAGATTTTGGAGGAGAGCCATGGCTGATACAGACGGTCTGAAAGAAGCGAAGAATTTTCACGAAGACGTGCCCATGCGCACGCCGGGGTTCTTTCTGCGCGGCGCGGGCTCGCTCGATTGGGGCATGAAGAATCGCCTGGCGCGCATCTTCAATCCCGAGACGGCGCGCACGGTGATGCTCGCCATCGATCATGGTTACTTTCAGGGGCCGACGACTGGCCTGGAGCGCGTCGATCTGAATATCGTCCCGCTCATGCCCATGGCCGATGCGTTGATGCTCACGCGCGGCATTTTGCGATCCACGGTGCCGCCGGCGATCAACAAGCCCATCGTCATGCGTTGTAGCGGCGGTCCCAGCATTCTCAAGGAACTGTCGAACGAGGAACTGGCGGTCGATATTGAAGACGCCATTCGGATGAATGTTTCTGCGCTGACCACGCAAGTGTTCATCGGCGGTCAGTTCGAGACCCATTCGGTGCACAACATGACGCGGCTGGTCGACATGGGCCTGCGCTATAGCATTCCCACGATGGCGGTCACGGCAGTGGGCAAGGAACTGACGCGCGATGCTCAGTACCTGCGCCTGGCCTGTCGCATTTGCGCCGAGCTCGGCGCGCAGATCGTCAAGACCTACTACTGCGCCGAAGGCTTCGAAACAGTCACGGCGTCGTGCCCGGTGCCCATCGTCATGGCCGGCGGCAAGAAGTTGCCGGAGTTCGATGCGTTGACGATGGCGTACAACGCGATTCAGCGCGGCGCGGCCGGTGTCGACATGGGTCGAAACATTTTCCAGAGCGATGCGCCGCGCGCCATGATGCAGGCGATTCACAAAGTCGTGCACAACGGTCTCAAGCCCAAGGAAGCGCATGAGCTGTTCCTGACCTTGAGAAGCGACGAATCGAAGGGACGTTGAGATGGCGCGATCACCCCTCGTTGATCGATTGCGCGCCTCCGCGCCTCAGATCAGCGTTGGGGTGCTCACCGCCGACTGGCTGACGCTGGGCTCGCAGCTGCAGATTCTGGAAGAGGCCGGCGTCGATCTGCTGCATTTCGATGTGATGGACGGTGTGTTCTGCCCCATGCTGACCATGGGTGCGCCCGTCGTCGCCGGACTCAAGACGCGCCTGCTCAAAGACGTGCATCTGATGATCGAGGACCCGCTCAGCAAGCTGGACTCGTTCGTCGCCGCCGGGGCGGACATCGTCACCGTGCACGCCGAGTCCACTCGTCACATTCATCGCGTGCTTCAGGCGCTGGGCAAGATGACCAACGCGAACGATCCGAATCGCGGCATCGTGCGTGGCATCGCTTTGAATCCCGGCACGCCGCTCGAAGTGCTCGAGCCGCTGGCCGGCGAGTTCGAAATGGTGCTGGTGCTGGCGGTGAACCCGGGCTGGGGCGGGCAGAAGTTCATCGCATCGACCTGCGACCGGGTCAAACGGCTGCGTGAAAGTCTGGGCGATACGGCATTGATTTGTGTGGACGGCGGCGTGACCCGCGACAACATCGGGAACATTGCCCGACTGGGGGCCGACATCATCGTCACCGGGAGCGCGGTCTTCGATGGTAAAGCGCCACTGGAGAATGCCAAGTACATGATGGGCGCGTTGCGATGAAGAGTCTGTGGAACGATCAGGATGCGGTCCGCTTTCAAGGATTGCTGGGGCAGCGCGTTTATACCTCGCGTCTGCTCGGTCGCGATCCGTCGCTGGTCCTCCATGGCGGCGGCAACACCTCGGTCAAGCTGGTCGAGCCGAACGTCTTTGGCGAGTCGGAGGACGTCCTGTACGTCAAGGGGCGCGGCGCCGATCTCGCGACCATCGATGCGGCGGGATTTTCGCCCTGTCGCTTGCGACGATTGTTACGGCTGGTGAGCCTTGGCGAGCTCTCCGACGAGCACATGGAGAGCGAGCTGAAGCTGTCGCTGACGCGTGCCTCCGCGCCGGCGCCCTCCGTCGAAACGCTGTTGCATGCACTGCTGCCTCAGAAGTTCGTCGATCACACGCATGCCGACGCGCTCATCGCTGTCATGAACTCGCGCAATGGCTTCGAGCGATTGCAAGAGATCTATGGCGCGCAGATCGTGGTCATTCCGTATGCGATGCCGGGTTTCAAGCTGGTGCGTCTGTGCCGCGAGATTCTTTCCAAAGAAGCGACGCGCGACACCATCGGCGTCGTACTCATGCATCACGGGCTGTTTACCTTCGGCGAAACCGCGAAAGTTTCTTATGAGCGCATGATCGATCTGGTGTCCCAGGCGGAGCGTTATCTCGAGACGCAGGGTGCCGGTCGGGTCGAATGGCTCCCTCAAGCGCCGAAGCCTGTGTCGCGAGTGGAGATTGCGTCGCTGCGTCGGGAAGTCAGTCGTGCGGCTGGTGCGCCCATGGTGATGACCGTGCGCACCGACTCGCAGGCCATGGGATTCTCTCAGCGTGCCGACGTTGCTGAGTTGTCGCAACGAGGTGGCGTCACGCCCGATCATGTGATCCGCACGAAGCGTGTGCCGATGGTCGGTCGCGATGTTGCGGCCTACGCGGCCGCGTATCAAGATTATGTGCGTGCTCATGTGGCGGGGCGCGCGTTGGCGGTGGTCGATCCGGCGCCGCGTGTAATTCTCGATCCCGATCTCGGCATGGCGGTGCTGGGGCGGAGCGCCGAGGATGCCAACATCGCCGAAGATATCTATCGGCACACCATCGACATCGTCATGAGCGCCGAAAAGCTGGGCGGCTGGAAGGCGTTGCCGGCGCGGGATTTCTTCGATGTCGAGTTCTGGGATCTGGAGCGCACCAAGCTCGCCAAGCCCAATCCCGAGGCAACGTTTCTGGGCGAAGTCGCCCTGGTGACCGGCGCGGCGTCGGGCATCGGCAAGGCTTGTGTCGATTCTTTGCTGGCGCGGGGCGCCGCCGTCATCGCGCTGGATGTTTCTCCCGCCGTCAAACAGCTCTACGACCGCAAGAGTTTCCTGGGCATCGAATGCGATCTCACCAATGAAGAGCAGATCGGTGCCGCGCTCGATCAAGCGGTGCGCTTGTTCGGCTCGGTCGACATGCTGGTGCTGAACGCCGGCATCTTCCCGAAGAGCTCTCCGATCGCCGCGATGGCTACGGATGTCTGGCGACGGACCATGAGTATTAATCTGGATGCGAATCTGGTCCTGATGCGGGAGTGTCATCCTCTGCTCAAGCTCGCGCCGCGAGGCGGTCGCGTGGTGATCATTGGATCCAAGAACGTCGCGGCCCCGGGGCCTGGCGCCGCCGCTTACTCGGCGTCGAAGTCAGCCATGCAGCAGCTGGCGCGGGTCGCGGCTTTGGAGTGGGGCAGTGACGGTATCCGAGTGAACTGTGTTCATCCGAATGCTGTTTTCGATACGGCGATCTGGACGCCGGAGGTGCTCGCGGCCCGCGCTGCGTCCTATAAGTTGAGCGTTCAGGAATATAAAACAAACAATGTCCTCAAGGTCGAGGTGACGAGTAAGGATGTGGCGGAGCTCGCTGCGGAACTGTGCGGCCCCAGGTTCTCTCGAACCACGGGCGCGCAGATTCCGGTGGACGGCGGTAACGAGCGCGTCATCTGAAGTCGAAACGTCGGCCGGTGCGGCCGAGGGGGAACGATGAAACGATCCGAAATCAACGCGCTCATCGAGAGCGCGATCGCGCTATTGCACGAGCACCAGATCCGCTTGCCCCCGTTCGCTTATTGGAGTCCGGAGGACTGGGCGGCCAAGGGCGCTGAGTGCGACGAGATCCGCCAGTGCAAGCTCGGCTGGGATATCACCGATTTCGGCTCAGGCGACTTCGATAAGGTCGGCCTGGTGGTCTTCACGGTGCGCAATGGCCATCACAAACAAGTGCCTTATAACAAGAAGCCGTACGCCGAGAAGTTGCTGGTGATTCGCGAGAATCAGCACACGCCGATGCATCATCACATCCTCAAGTCCGAGGACATCATCTGTAAGTCCGGTGGCAATCTGCTGATCCGTCTGTTCAATCGCGGCCCGGATGGCACGCTCGCGGACTCCGACGTTGAGGTGTCGCTGGACGGCGTGCGGTATCGGGTCAAGGCCGGCCATACGTTCCGGTTGAAGCCGGGCGACTCCATCACTTTGACGCCGTACCTCTATCACGAGTTCTGGGCCGAGGAAGGCACCGGCACGTCCATCGTCGGCGAAGTGTCGTCGGTCAACGATGACGAGATGGACAACTCGTTCTACGCCAAGGTCGGACGCTTTCCGAGCATCGAAGAAGACGTGCCGGTGACGCACAAGCTGTGTACTGAGTACTAGCGTTCGAGGTCCGTATGACCTTCGAATCCACCGTCAAGATTCAGGGGCAGAACTCTTTCCTGCTGGGAACGCGGGATGTCGAGCTGGCGTTGACGCGGACCGGCGGCATGCTGGGGCCGGTAGTTTTCTTTCCAAGGGAAGATGAGCCCATCCGGCCGTACGCCGTGGCGCCCTGGGCGGAAGAAACATTGCCCGCCGATGTTCCTCCCATGCTCCGGGCACTGCGCGGCGATTGGTTCTGTTCGGCCTTTGGCGAGAATGGCGAGCCGTATCGCGGTCAGCGTCTGCCGCCGCATGGTGAGACGGCGAATCGCGAATGGCGCGAGATCGGGAACGGCGAGACGAGCGAAGGTTGCTGGGTGAGGCTGGGAGTCGACCTGCCGCTGCAAGGGGGTATGTGTTATGCGACCACCGCGCTGCTCGCCAATCAATCTGTCATTTATCAGCGTCATGACCTTACCGGGCTGACCGGGCCGATCAATCCCGGACATCACGCGACATTGGCGTTTCCCGTTACCAAGGGCACCGCGCGGCTTTCGTTCAGTTCATTGGTTCACGCGCGAACGTACGTCGAGCCAACGGCTCGGCCGGAGGATCGCGGCTACTCGTGGCTGACGACGGACCAGGAGATCACCGATCTGCACGCGGCGCCGTGCATCGATGGATCGAGTACCGATCTGTGCCGATATCCTGCGCGACGCGGTTTCGAAGATCTCGCAATTCTATGTGCCGATCCGGCGCAGGAGTTCGCCTGGTCGGCCGTGACATTTCCTGAGCAGCGCTATGTCTGGTTCGCGCTGCGCGATCCGAAGCAGCTGGCCTCGACGTTGCTGTGGTTCTCCAACGGCGGGCGACACTTCCCGCCTTGGAACGGCCGACACGTCAACGTCATGGGCATCGAAGACATCACGGCGTACTTTCATGCCGGTCTCGCGGCTTCGGCGCGAGAGAATCCTTTGAGCGCGCGAGGCATACCGACGTGCCTGCGGCCGGACGCACAGGGCCGACTGTCGATCTTCTATCTCCAGGGCGTCGTGCGCATACCGTCGGATTTCGATTGTGTCGCCGACATCGAAGGTCACTGGAGAGATAACAGCATCGTGTTGCGCGCGGAATCGGGAGCGGCGGTGGCGGTTCAATGCCATCTCGACTTTTTGCGCACGGGAACGTTACCGGGGCTGGAAATACAATGACAAACACGCTCAACGGCACTTTGATCCGGACCGTCTTCGTGGCGGCCCTAGGCGGCTCACTGCTCGGTTTCGATACGGCCGTCATCGCCGGATCGACGCACGGATTGACGCAGATGTTCAATCTGTCACCGAGCGAGCTGGGCTTCACTGTGTCCGCGGCCCTTTGGGGCACGGTGCTCGGCGCCATGGCGGCGGGCTCGATGGGGCGAGTACTCGGCGGTCGCACGAGTCTGTTGATTCTCGCGTCGTGTTATCTCATCTCCGCACTGGGCTGCGCTTTCTCATCGTCCTGGACGTGGCTGTTGATCTTCCGCTTCGTCGGCGGCCTCGGCATGGGAGGATCGTCCGTGATCGCGCCGGTGTACATTGCTGAGATCGCTCCCGCCGCGTGGCGAGGCCGATTGGTCGGCGCGTTCCAGATCAACATCATCGGCGGCATTCTGCTGGCGTATCTGTCCAACTACGTGATCGGATTGTTTGCGCTGGGCGAGCTGGTCGAGTGGCGCTGGCAGCTGGGAATCGCGGCTGCGCCCGCGGCGTTGTTTCTATTGATGCTGGTCGGCATTCCGCAGAGCCCGCGCTGGCTGGTCGCGCAAGGTCGCCTGGAGGAGGCCGAGCACGTGCTTCGCAAGCTGGGGTCGGAGAAGCCGCTCGGCGAGTTGGCCAGCATCCGTGCCTCGCTGGAAGCCGACGCGGGGCCGAGCTCCGACCGTTTGTTTCAATGGCGTTATCGTCGCCCCATCCTGCTGGCGCTGGTGCTGGCCATGTTCAATCAGCTGATCGGCATCAACGCCGTGCTCTATTACTTGAACGACATCTTCGCGATGGCGGGTTTCGATCGGACCTCGCAGAACGCACAGGCCGTCGCGGTCGGCGCGACGATGCTGATCTCCACGCTGATCGCGCTCAGCCTCATCGATAAATTCGGCCGGCGTACGCTGTTATTGGTGGGCTCTGTCGGACTGGCCATCTGCCTGGCTGCGATCGCGACCATCTTCCACATCCAGCAGTATCAGAGCACGTTGCTGATGTTCCTGGTCGGCTACGTCGCGTTCTTCTCTTTCTCGCAAGGCGCGGTGATCTGGGTGTACTTGAGCGAGATATTTCCCGATCGGGTGCGCGCTCAGGGGCAGAGTCTCGGCAGCTCGACGCACTGGGTGATGAATGCGATCGTGTCCGCGGCTTTCCCGGTGATCGCGACTCAGTCGCAGTCGGGGCCGTTCTTCATGTTCCTGGTCATGGTGATCCTGCAGTTCCTGGTGGTACTGATGTTCTTTCCCGAGACCAGCGGCGTCAGGCTCGAAGATATTCAGCGGCGCTTGGGCACGACCGACGGTCCGGAGAATCCCGTCGCTGTGGCTCGAGAGGCGCAGTAGCACGATCGGCGCTAGTTGCCCGCGAATCCTTTCGCTTCCCGGATCACTCGATTCGGCGAGACGACAGACCAGGCTGCAATCGGACAGCCGCCGTCATGCAGGCGCTGTGCGGTCCACCAATTGCACATGCGCGGAAAGAAGAAACGTCGCTTCGCGTGGTAGAACTTGTTTGGCTCGGGCACGCCCCGCAGCGGTACGCCAAACGACTTCGGTGCGACGTCTTTGAACTCGGCTTCAATCGACGCAGCGAGTTTCCGCAGTCCCTGTTCCGAAAGGCGCACTTCGATGACTTCATCGGCGCGTAGCGCATCGGGTGTCGGATGATCGAAGCCGATGACGTGTAGAGCGCTGGCCGTCGAGAAGAAGGCCGCGCGAAGGGCCAGCCACCACGTTTCTTCCTCGGCTTGATAGAAACGAGCATCGCCCCAGCCGAACTCGAGATAGCGTGAGTCGGGAAAGTCGGCGAGCACGGGCCAGTCGCGATCCGGCCAATCGGCGATGGCAATCGCGACACCTGTGTGCCAGGCGCGCTTGACGACGTACACCGAGCGCAAGGACCCGGGCGACACCTCAGGCTCGTAACAGGCGTCACTTGAGGCACAGCCGGCGAACAGGCTCGCGACCAGCACGGTGGCAAGTAACGACATCAGTGGTCGAAAGCCGAGGGTCATGTGGGCCGACGCTACATTAAATGTGACTGAAGCGGCAATCCGCTCCCGACGTGGGCTGATAAGCTGCGCTGTCCTGCACGGCGACGCTTTTCTCCGTGCCCACTCGTTCCTGGCAGCAAGATGCTTCCTGACACCGAATCTCCATTGGCCGACGCCGCTTCTCAGCCTGATACCGAATCTGCGTCGGCCGAAGCCGCTTCTCAGCCCGATGCCGAATCTGCATTGGCCGACGCCGCCCTCGCTCCTCGGTCGGTAGCAACGACGCGGCCGTCGAAACTCCGCGCGTCGTTACAGTTGCTTACACTTCGATCGGTCGACGGCGCAGCGCTCACCGGTAGCGCTGCTTCGATCGCTGTCCCGACGCTGCTCGCGCTGGCATTGTGGACCGGCTTCGGCTGGTTCAATGCTCTGCCGGATGCGCAGTTCTTTCCCTACGCCTTGCCCTACGTTACGTGGTACGTGCTTGCGGCGTTGCTGTGTGCGTTGGCGTTGAAGCTCGTTTCCCGTCCTGTGATTTCCTTCGCGCAAGCGTGCTCGTTGGTGGCGTTGCTCACGCCCGTGCTGGTGATCGCGCAGTTCGTGATCGAACGCTTCGTGCCCGCGCGCTGGACCGATTCAGCGATGGCAGTCGTCGCGCTGTACGCGGCCATCTGCTGTCTCAGAGCATTGCACGCGATCACCGGGAGCAGGCAGCTCATCGGGACAGCAGCGGGAATTGCTGTGGCCGTGCTCGCTGTATGGTTGGGCAATGTTCTGTATGTGGTCCCGACGCTGTGGAGCTCGGGCGACGACGTCGAAGAGGAAACCGTCGCTAGCGATTGGAACGCCGACGAGCCCATTCTCTTCGAGCAAGCGGCACGCATCGACGAATCGGTGGCTCAGTTGGTGCGGCCGCCTGGTGAGGCACCCGTCGGGTTCTTCGTCGGCTTCGCGGGATTCGGCGATCAGAAGGTCTTCGCCGAGGAAATCAAATTCGCCGCCGATCGTTTCGCGCAGCGTTATCACACCGGCCAGCGCACGCTGCTGCTCATCAACGACCGCCGCTCGTTGGAAGAGCAGCCGCTCGCGAGCGCCACTGCATTGAGCTACGCGCTAAAGGGTGTGGCGTCGAAGATGGAAGTCGACCGCGACATTCTGTTCCTCGCGCTGTCTTCGCATGGCTCAGATGAGCCGCTGCTGTCGGTGACCAACGGCTCGCTGCCGATGCGACAGCTCTCCGGTGAACTGCTGGCCGAAGCGTTACGAGACTCTGGCATCAAATGGAAAGTGATCGTGATCTCGGCGTGTCACGCCGGAGCATTCATCGAGCCGCTGAAGGATGAGCATACGATCCTGCTCACTGCCGCGGCGGGTGACAGGTCGTCGTTTGGCTGTGCGGACGATCGCGATCTCACCTATTTCGGCGAGGCGTTCTATCGGGATGCCTTGCCGGGCGCGACTTCGTTGCGCGACGCCTTCGACAAGGCGAAGTCACTCATCGCGGAACGAGAGAAAGAAGAGGGCGTCGAGGCGTCCTTGCCTCAAGCGTATTTCGGCGAGCAGATGGTCGAACAGCTCGCCGTGATGTCCAAAGAAAGCGGCTGATCAGGGCAAAACGATCGGCAGCGCACGTCCGTCGAATTCACCTGCAGGGACGTCGAGACCGATGATCTTCGCCAGCGTCGGCGCGAGATCCACTGTTTCGACGGCGACCGGCTGTTCGAAGCCAGTGACACCTTTCCACCAGAACACGATCGGCACGCGACGATCGTAGCCCCACGCCGAGCCGTGCGAGGCGGTGTAGTCGCTGTCCACGTTCTTGGGAGCTGGGTACAGCGAGATGTAAGGCTTGAGCAGCACGATCAGATCGCCCGAGCGCTGCGGATTGAAGCTGGCCTTGGCACGCTGGAGCAGGGTCCATTCGTCGACCGGCCCCGAGGGCTGCTCGGCTTCGATGAGCTCCTGCTTGGTGAACACCGCCGCGATCTGCGGATGATTGCGATAGTACAGATAGGTGGCGCGCAAGACGCCTTCGCGACGGTCAGCCGGGATCGCGGCATTCAAATAAACATCGTTCCCGAACTCTTTGGTACCGAGCACGATGGGTTTCGGCAAGCCGGTCAATTCCTTTTCGAGCGCGGCGTTGACGTTGACGGGCAGCAGGCTCGATTCGATGCGCGCCGCGTCGGTGACGCCACGCTGTTTGTTTCTTTCGGTGGTATCGATGCCGCCATGGTCGGCGGTCATCGCCACCACGTAGGGGATGCCGGTCTTATCAAGGCCAGCCAGCAGCCGACCGATGGATTGATCCAGCGCGAGTTGCTGAGTGCACATCTCGGCGCCTTCGGTGCCGTAGTAGTGGCCCGCGTAATCGGTGCCGGAAAAGCTCACTGCCAGCAGATCGGTGGAGTTCTTGCCGAGATTGAAACTCTTTACTGCGGCGAGCGCGGCGTCGACGGTGAACGAATCCATCGCCGGCGTCGCGCGCCAACGTTTAGAGTTGGCGGGAAGGTTTTGCAGGGTGCCGATGGAAATATCGTCGGTCACTTTGACCGAGCGCGATCGGGAGGCGCAGGCCGCGGGCAGCTTGGTCACGGTGGGCTGGCCGTAAGACTTGCGCACGTCCGTATTGATCTTATCGGCGATCTCTTTGGGAATGGTCGACTCCTTGCCGGCGTAGGTCGTGAAGCCCGCTTGAGTCCACCACAAGGTGAGATTGGCATTGTGACCGCCGAGCATCACCGCCGAGCGATCCTTGCCGGAGATCGAGACGACCTGCGTCGCCGGATCGCGCGCTTTCATACGATCGCCCAGGGTCGGCACCAGCAACGAGTCGGGAGAAATGACTTTCTCATCCGCGGAGCTGCCGACCGGGCCCGGCTTCTCCACGCAGTAGAGCGAGAATGTTTCCTTGCCTTTTTCCGTGCGCGGCAGCGACGGGTCCTGCCAGTCGTTCGCGATGATGCCGGTTCGTCCCGGGCGCGCACCGGTCAGGATGGTGGAGTGACCGGGGCAGGTTTCCGTCGACGCGTGGCTCTGATGACCGCGCGGGAATACCACGCCGCCGGCCAGGCGCTTCAAGCCGCCTTGATACAGGGGACGGTATTCGGTGAACACGTCCGAGGAGAACTGGTCGACTGCGATGGTCACGACCAGCTTGGGGTGTGGCGCCTCGGCGGCATGCAGCGGTCCTGCTGCGAGCGAGCCGACGAACAGGCAGGCGGACAGGCAACGCGCGATTGCCGAGCGGGAGGTTGAATTCATGGATGGGTGAGCTTCGCTGAGGTCCTTGAGAGCCACGACCGGACTCCAATGACCGGTCATCCCATCCATTTTACGGACCTCGGCGGGTCACGTCAGGTTAAGCCTCCGACATGAACGCGCGAGCCGCTTTGTGTCACTTATATGACAGGCGGCGGGTCAATGATTGTGCCGGGGCGTCTTCTTCGCGACCTGCCGATATTTCAGCGCCATCTCCATCACGCCGCCCTGGTCGAGCTGACTGACGGTGGAGCGATACAGCTCCTGCCACGGCGTCGCGCTTTCGGGCACGGCCGGAATGCCGTCCTTCTTGCGGCGTTCGATCTCCTCGTCGGCGACCAGCATGTCACAACGAGCCTGGTTTAGATCGATGCGGATGGTGTCACCGGTTCGCAACCACGCGAGCCCACCGCCTGCGGCGCTCTCGGGAGACGCGTTCAGGATCGAGGGACTGTCGGAGGTGCCGGACTGACGGCCATCGCCGATGGTCGGCAAGCTGGTGATGCCACGTTTCAGCAAAGCATCCGGCGGTTGCATGTTCACGACTTCAGCGGAGCCAGGCCAGCCGAGCGGACCGGCGCCACGAATCACCAATACGCAGCGCTCATCGATGTTCAGTGCCGGGTCGTTGATGCGCGCTCGATAGTCATCGGAGCCATCGAACACAATGGCGCGGCCTTCGAACACGTTGTCGTGTCCAGCTTCGCCCAGATAGCGACGGCGGAAATCGTCGGTGATCACGCTCGCCTTCAGAATCGCGAAGTCGAACAGGTTGCCGCTCAACACGACGAAGCCCGCGCGCTCGCGCAGCGGCTTGTCGTAGGTCGTGATCATTTCGCGGTCCTTGCTCGCGCGACCTTTGACGTTCTCTCTCAGCGTGCGCCCGGTAACAGTCATCGTGTCCGCATGCAGCTTGCCCGCTTCGACCAACTCATGCAGAACCGCAGGCACGCCACCGGCGCGGTGAAAACGTTCGCCCAAATATTTACCGGCGGGCTGCATGTTGAGCAGCAACGGAATGTCATGTCCGTACTTGGTCCAGTCCTGAGCGTGCAGCTCGAGGCCGGCGTGACGAGCCATCGCAGTCAGATGCGGTTGCGCGTTGGTCGAGCCGCCGAGCGCCGCGATCGCGGTGATGGCATTGAGGAACGATTCACGCGTCAGAATCTTGGACGGACGCAAATCTTCGATCGCCATTTCGACAGCGCGACGGCCGGTCTCATACGCCATCTGCCCGCGCTCGCGATACGGCGCGGGAATGGCGGAGCAGCCCGGCAACGAAAGGCCGAGCGTTTCGGCAACGGCGTTCATCGTCGAAGCGGTGCCCATGCTGTTGCAGTGGCCGGGCGAGGGCGCCGAGGCGGCCGCCGCGTCGAGAAACTCCTGTTCGGTGATCTGACCTGCGGCCAGCCGACGACGGCTCTTCCAGATCACCGTGCCCGAGCCGACCAGCTCATCTTCGAACCAGCCATCGAGCATCGGGCCGCCGGAGAGCACGATGGCCGGAATATCGACGGTCGATGCAGCCATCGCCGCGGCGGGCGTCGTCTTGTCACAGCCGGTCGTGAGCACGACCGCGTCGATCGGATAGCCATGCAGGATTTCAACGAGCCCGAGATACGCCAGATTGCGATCGAGCGCCGCGGTCGGGCGACGGCAATTCTCGAAGATCGGATGCGTCGGGAATTCCATGGGAATGCCGCCGGCATCGCGAATGCCTTCTTTCACGCGGGTTGCCAAGTCGACGTGAATACGATTGCAGGGCGTGAGATCGCTGCCGCTTTGAGCGATGCCGATGATGGGCTTGCCGCTCATCAGCTCCTTCGGCGTCAGCCCGTAGTTCATGAAGCGCTCCAGATAGAGCGCCATCATGTCGATGTGATCGCGGGCGTCGAACCAATCCTGCGAACGGAAGCGGCGCTTAGCCGTCATAGCGAACCTCATTCGGAGCCACGCCGGCAGTGCCGACGCGTGTCGCGAACAGGCCTCCAGCGAGCGGTTGCGCGGCGATCTGTTCTTTCGACAGGCCTTTCCACGCGGTGGTGATGTACAGAGTGCGCAGGTCGTCGCCGCCGAAAGCGACCTTCGTGCAGTTGGCGACCGGCATCTCGATGGTTTGCAGCAGCTCGCCTTGCGGTGAGAAACGCTGCACGCCCCAGCCCCCGAACAGACCGATCCACACGCAACCTTCGGCGTCGATGGCCGGGCCGTCGGGATACGCGCCGGCCTTGTCGATGCGGACGAACACGCGACGATTGCTGAGCTCGCCGTTGTTCAGATCGAAGGCGTAGATGATTCGTTCCAAGGTATCGACGTGATACAGCGTGCGACCGTCGGGGCTCACCGTCGGACCGTTCGTGATCACGTAGTTCTCGTCGCAGCGGCGCAGCCCGCGATTGTCGAAGCGATACAACGAGCCGGTGGGTTGTGACTCATCGTTGTCCATGCTGCCGAACCACAAGCGGCCGGCGGCGTCGACATAGCCGTCGTTGAGTCGATTGCGCGGCTTGTCGGAATCCACGCGCGTGATCAACGTGAACTTGCCGTCACTAGGGTCAAAGGAATACAGACCGCTCTTCATGCCAGCGACGAAGCGGCCGCCCGGGGCTTTGACAACGAAGCCCACTTCCTCCGGCGCCTGCCACGAAGTGAGCGCGCGACGCCGGGTGTCGAAGCAATGGATCTGGCGCCCTTTGATATCGACGAACCAGACGGCCTGGTCCGTCGCGGACCATAAAGGTCCCTCACCCAACTGGGCGCCCACGGCGCAGACGCACTCGACCTTGCTCATGCTCAGTCCGTGATGTGAGAAACCTGCTTATTAACGCCAGCCGGCGTCGACGAAATACTCATGGCCCGTGCACATGCGGGCGTCGTCCGAGGACAGGAACACAACCATGTTGGCGACATCGTGCGGCTCGACTCGAGCCTTGATGCACTGTTGGCCGAGCATGCGCTGCTCTTCGTCCGGCGTGTGCCACAACTTCATCTGGCGCGGCGTGCGGACGCCGCCCGGTACTACGCAATTCACGCGGATACCAAAAGATCCCAGGTCGCGAGCCAGCGCGCGGGTCAGGCCTTCGATGCCGGCTTTCGCGGTCTGATAAATCGACAGATCCGGAAGGGCCAGGTGCCAGGACACTGAGCCGAGGTTGACGATGGCGCCGCCGCCGGCGGCTTTCATGTCCTCGACGACGGCCTGCGCGCAGAACAGGTGGTGACGCAGGTTCACAGCGATGCGGTCGTCCCAATACTTCTCGGTGATTTCCTGCAGCGTGTGACGGTCGTCGTTGGCCGCGTTGTTCACCAGGATGTCGATGCCACCGTCCAGGTCGGCACGAATGCGAGGAAACAATTCCTTGATCGTGTCGATGTCTTTGAGGTCGCAGCGATAGTAGCGGGGCGGCGTGGCGCTGGACGCCAGCTGCCGCTCGAGCTGTTTGGAATCGTCGTCGGCGATGTCGAGGAACGCCACGCGGGCGCCCTGGCGGGCGAACGCTTCGACGATGGCCGCGCCGATGCCGGAGCCGCCGCCGGTGATGACGACACGTTTGTTACGAAGCGACGGATAGACGGTGTGAGACATAAATGAGCTGAGCCTGAGCTTAAGTGGAGCGCTGGGCCAACAAGCCCCGGCTGGCAAGATTGCGCATCAGATGACCGATGCCCTGGGACCACGGCGGCGCCTGGTCCGAGGTCGTGAGCTTGTTCTCGAGGGTGCCCAGATGCGGCGAGGACACGCGCACGAGATCGCCGACTTTGTGCGTGAAGCCGCGGCCGGCCACATCGCGATCGTCGGTGGGAGCAAACATGGTGCCGAGGAACAGCGCGAAGCCGTCCGGATACTGATGCTGGCTGAGCGTCTGCTCGACCAGATCCAGCGGATCGCGGCTGATCAGCGACATGGAGCTGCGGCCTTCGAGCTTGTAGCCTTCCGGGCCTTCGACAGTCAGCGAGACCACCGTCTTGCGGACGTCATCGATCCCGAACGTCGCGTCGAACATGCGAATGAAAGGACCGATGGCGCACGACGCGTTGTTGTCTTTCGCCTTGCCGAGCAGCAGCGCGCTACGGCCTTCGATATCGCGCAAATTCACGTCGTTGCCGAGGGATGCGCCCAACGTGCGGCCTTTCGCATCACACGCGAGCACGATCTCCGGCTCGGGATTGTTCCACTGCGATTCCTTGCGCACGCCGATCCAGTCACCCCAGCCCACGGACGAGAGCACCGGCGACTTTGTGAACACTTCGGCATCGGGGCCGATAGCGACTTCGAGATATTGCGACCACAGGCCGTCGGCGATCAGCGCTTCTTTCAAGCGGACCGCGGTCTCGGAGCCGGGTTTGACCGAGCGAATATCGGCGCCGACACGCTCACCCAGCGCATCGCGAATGGACTGAGCTTTAGCGTAGTCGCCGCGAGCGCGTTCTTCGATCACTCGCTCCACCGCAGAAACGGCGAACGTCACGCCGCACGCTTTCACACATTGCAGGTCGACGGGAGCGAGCAGACGCGTTGATGAAGACGCGCCGCCGTTGAACGCGGCTGACAGCGGGAGCTGATCGAGCGGACCGAGCTCGTCACCCGCCGGAATCGTATCGTTCCAACTGTTGAGCAGGTCCGACACGGTCGGCGCGACCCGCGACACGTCACGCACGCGACCGCGAGTCACGACGACCGGAGTCGGGCCGGCAGCCGTGGCGATACGGCCAACCAAGGTGGCCTCACGCCAGTCCGCCGGAAGATGGGCAAGTAATCTCATAGATAAATCGATCAGAGCGCGTTGGCAGGGCTGGCCTTGGAGGAAGCTTCGGTGCGGGCGTGGCCTTCGGGCTTTTCGATCCACAGATGCTGAATCGCTTCCAGGCTGTGACCCTTAGTCTCGGGCACGAAGCGCCACACGAACAGCGCGGCGAGGATGCTCATCACGCCGTAGATCCAGTAGGAGAAGCCGTGGTTGAACATCGCGTTCAATGCCGAGTTGCCGTCCAGCACCTTGAACGACCAGGAAACAAACAGATTCGCGATCCACTGCATGGCCACCGCGATCGCCATCGCCTTGCCCTTGATCGGGTTCGGGAAGATTTCCGCGAGCAGCACCCACACCACCGGGCCCCACGACAGCGCGAAGCCGGCGATATAGGCGACCACGGCGACCAGCGCGGCGGTGCCGACGTTGTGACTGTTGAACAGGAATCCGAGCGACAGCATCGAGATCGCCATCACCACACCGCCCAGGATCAGCAGCGGCTTGCGGCCCCAACGGTCCACGGTGACCAGCGCGACCAGCGTGAACACGATGTTCGCAACGCCGACGATGATGGTCTGGAGCAGCGCGCTGTCGGTCGACGCACCCATGTTCTGGAACATCAGCGGCGCGTAGTAGAGCACCGCGTTGATGCCGATGAACTGCTGGAACACCGACAGCATGATGCCGACGAACACCACCAGCGCACCGAAAGCAAACAACTTGCCGGTGCGCTCATGCAACGACTCGTCGATTTCCTTCAACACGACGCGCGCATCGGCTTCGTTGGTCAGGCGCGCCAGAACATTCCGTGCCTCGTCCATGCGACCCTTCATCACCAGCCAGCGCGGCGTTTCCGGGACCAGCATCAACAGACCGAAGAACAAAGCCGCCGGCAGCGCGGCCGACAGCAGCATGTAACGCCAGCCGGTCGAGAGCACCCACTGATCGTCACCTCGCGAGGCGATGAACCAATTCACGAAGTACACCAGCGTCATGCCGACGACGATGGCGACCTGCTGATAAGTGACCAGCTGACCGCGCTGCTTGGGCGGA
Organism: Steroidobacter flavus; assembly: GCF_042651805.1. Taxonomy (NCBI): domain Bacteria; kingdom Pseudomonadati; phylum Pseudomonadota; class Gammaproteobacteria; order Steroidobacterales; family Steroidobacteraceae; genus Steroidobacter; species Steroidobacter flavus. The sequence continues at coordinate 2,810,001 of NZ_JBHSDU010000003.1, forward strand.
GCGATCTCGGCGATATAGAGCGGGGAGAGCATCGAGGCCACGCCGATGCCGACGCCGCCGAGGATGCGATACAGGATGAAGGCGGTCAGCGCGTCCGGTCCTTTGCCGCCGATCCACAGAAAGCCGAACTCCGGGAACGCCGAACCGGCCGAGGACAGCATGAACAGAATTGCCGACACCAGCAGACCGCCCCGTCGGCCGATCTTTTGTGACATCGGGCCGGCCAGCGCCGCGCCGATCACGCAGCCGAGCAACGCGCAGGAAATGGCCCAGCCGGACAGGCTGGCCGCGCTGGTTTCCGACAGGCCTCGCGGGTCGATGAAGTTATGGTCGATGGCGCCGACGGCACCGGAAATGACAGCCGTGTCGTAGCCGAACAGCAGTCCGCCGAGTGCGGCAACGAACGCAAGTCCACGCACCAGCGTGGGATTCAGCTCGGCCTGGGCAATCCCCTGTGACATAAATTGCGCCCCCTGAGATGACGCTATGAGTGGCTTGGCGGTGCTGAGGCTCTCAATGGCCTCATGCTGATGGACGAGCGTAGTGATAGCGCTATCAAAATTCAAGCGCGAACTAGCCCTACCCCGGCCTGGGAGTAGCGAAGGGAAGTGCGCTCCAGAGCGCGGAATCAGCCCGGAGCGGGGGCGGCGACCGAGTCTCGCTTGACCAGGACGTGAGCCACGACGTGATCGACCACGACACGGGCTTCACCGTCTTTACGGCGGCGAATGCTCCGTAACAACAGGTCGATGGAAGAGGCCGCCATGGCGGCAATGGGCTGGCGAATGGTGGTCAGCTCGGGCCAGACGGTGGTGGCGGTCGGCGTATCGTCGAAACCGACCACGGATATGTCGCGCGGTACATCCATTCCCCGGCGGTGAGCGACCGACACGGCGGCTGCCGCCATATCGTCGTTGCTAGCAAAAATGGCTGTTGGCGGTTTCTTGCGCGCGAGCAACTTCTCGGCCGCTTCCAGGCCGGAGCGATAGGTGAAGAAGCCTTGCTGAACGAGGGTGGGATCGACCGGAATGCCGGCCGCGGCCATGGCCGACTGGAAGCCTTCGTAGCGCAGGGCGCTGGCCGTCTGATTGGGGTGACCCTTGATGAAGGCGATGCGCGAATGGCCGAACGAAATCAAATGCTCGGTCATTTCTTGCGCCGCGCGAAAGTCATCGATGCGCACGCCGGAAATGTCGGGCTGGAAGCGCCCGGACGCGATCGCTACCACCGGAATTCCGGCGGCCACCAGTTCGGAACAAACCGCTTTCGATTCACACAGCGGCGGCGGAAGAATCACGCCCGCCACGCTCTGCGCGATCTTGCGAGCGGCGGCCCGCTCGGTCGCGCGCGTCATGTGATCCCAAGTATCGAGCACCAGTTGCGTCGCCGCCTTGCTGGCGCCGTCGAGCGCGCCGACCAGCAGCTCGCTCAAGTAAGCGGAGCTCGGGTTTGTATAGATCAGCGCGATGCGTGTTCCGGACGCGGCGGCCAGAGAGCGGGCAGCCGCATTCGGTGTGTAGTTGAGCTCACGCACGGTGCGCATCACGAGCTCGCGCGTCGCTGCCCGCACATTGGCGTTGCCGTTGACCACACGGGACACGGTCATCGGCGATACGCCGGCGCGCTGGGCCACCTCGTGGATGGTGACAGCGGCGCCCTTACGGCGGGTCGAGGTGGCCGAGTTCCTGGCTTTGCGAGGTGCGTTTTGCATGAAGGTCGTAGCGGCGGGCCGGCAGGCCCAAGGAAATTCAGCACATTATTGCCTTGGACCGCCAAGGGTGGAAGCGCGTCGAGTACCCATGGTACCGTTACCAAAAGTCCGGTTAGCCGATGGTAGGGGGAACTGATGGCCCGATCGCTGGGTGGCGGGTGCGCGCCTTTGTTTCGATCGACTTTGTCTCTTTTGGCGCTGTGCGCGGCGCTTTTCATGCAGTCCGCGGCGGCCGAAGACGGTTATGAGCTTTGGCTGCGTTATCACCCATTGCCTGCCGAACAGCGCGCTCTTTATGCACCGGCCACGTCCCAGCTGGTGATGCCGACCCCGTCGCCGACCCTGGTGGCGGCCAAAGACGAATTGTTGCGTGGGTTGAATGGCTTGCTGTCGCAACGACCGGCTTCCGTGGAGCGCGTGTCGGCGTCTGGTTTGATCGTAGGCACGCCGCAATCCAACCCGCAGATTGCCAGGCTCGATGTGGGCTTGAAGGGGCTGGCGGCGCAGGGCTATGTGATTCGTCATCGACGGGTCGATGACCAAACCGTCGTCGTGATTGCCGCCAACGACGACGTGGGGGTGCTGTACGGCGTGTTTCATTTCCTGCGTCTGTTACAGACTCAGCAGCCCTTGGGGAATCTCAACGTCACCGAGTCCTCGCGCATTCAGCTGCGCATGCTGAATCATTGGGACAATCTGGATCGCACCGTCGAGCGCGGCTATTCGGGCTTTTCGCTCTGGGACTGGCACAAGCTGCCTGACTATCTCGACCCGCGTTACACCGATTACGCGCGGGCCAACGCGTCGATCGGTATCAACGCGACGGTGCTCACCAACGTCAACGCCAACGCGACCAGTCTGACGGCGCCGTACCTGGAGAAGGCCGCGGCGCTGGCGAAGGTGTTCCGCCCGTACGGCATCCGAGTGTTTCTAACGGCGCGCTTCAGTGCGCCCGTTGAAATTGGTGGCTTGAAGACCGCCGATCCCGCGGATCCGGGCGTGCAGCAGTGGTGGAAAGACAAGGCTGCGGAAGTCTACAAATACATTCCTGACTTCGGCGGCTTCCTGGTCAAAGCAAACTCGGAAGGTCAGCCGGGCCCGCAGGACTACGGCCGCACCCACGCCGACGGCGCGAACATGCTGGCCGACGCGGTGAAGCCCTTCGGCGGCATCGTGATCTGGCGCGCGTTTGTTTATTCGCACGAGCAGCCGGACGATCGCGCCAAGCAAGCTTACGACGAGTTCGTGCCGCTCGACGGCAAGTTCCGCGACAACGTGCTGGTGCAAGTGAAGAACGGCGCCATCGACTTCCAGCCGCGCGAGCCGTTCCATCCGCTGTTCGGCGCCATGCCGAAGACGCCCTTGGCCATGGAGTTCCAGATCACCAAGGAATATCTGGGGTTCGCCACCCATCTGGTCTATCTCGGAGCGTTCTACGAAGAAGTCCTGCGCTCGGATACTTATCGGCCGCGTCAAGGCTCGACGGTGGCGAAGGTCCTCGACGGCTCCGTCAACAATTACGCGCACACCGCCATCGCCGGCGTGGCCAATATTGGTACCGATCGCAACTGGAGCGGCGCGCAGTTCGAGCAGGCGAATTGGTATGCGTTCGGTCGACTCGCGTGGAACCCGATGCTGTCGTCGAAGGACATCGCTGAAGAGTGGGTGCGGATGACGTTCTCGAACGACCCGCAGTTCGTGAAGCCGGTGGTCGCGATGATGATGAAGTCGCACGAGGCGGTCGTCGACTACATGACGCCGCTCGGTTTGCATCATGTGATGGGACGCGGTCATCACTACGGGCCGGGCCCTTGGGTTGAAGGCGGGCCGCGCGCCGATTGGACGTCTGTTTACTACCATCGCGCCGACGCGCAGGGCATCGGCTTCAATCGCACGAAGACGGGCAGCAACGCCGTCGCTCAATACGCGCCGCCAGTCGCTGCGCAGTTTGGCGATTTGAAGCGCGTGCCCGAGCAGTTTCTGCTCTGGTTCCATCACGTGCCTTGGGATTATCGAACCCAGTCGGGTCGGATTCTTTGGGATGAGCTGGTGTATCGATACACGCGGGGCGTCGATACGGTGCGCGAGATGGAAGGAACGTGGCAGGGACTGGCGCCGTTCGTCGATGCCGAGCGGTACCAGCAGGTCGCCGCGTTCCTGAAGATTCAAGAGAACGAAGCGAAGTGGTGGCGCGATGCCAGTATCGCTTACTTCCAGACCTTCTCGAAGCGGCCGCTACCTGCCGGCTTCGCGCCGCCCGAGCACTCGCTCGATTACTACAAGTCGCTCGAATTTCCGTACGCGCCTGGACATCACTGATCATGAGGGCTCGCTCTATGTCGAAGTGGCTCCCGGGCGCGATGCTGTCGCTGGTGGCGGCATCGAGCGCGAACGCGGCACTGCTGCACGACTTGTTTCAGGATCACGTGGTCCTGCAACGAGAGCAGGCCATCAATGTTTGGGGTCGTGCCGCGCCGGGTGAGTCGCTGACGGTGACGCTGGCGAACTCGAGCTCGCAGACCAAAGCCGATTCGACGGGGCTCTGGCGCTCGAGTCTGCCAAGCATGAGTGCGGGCGGGCCCTATCAGCTGTCTGTTAGCGCGGCGTCGGGTGAAAAGCAGGTCGTCGACGATGTGATGATCGGCGACGTGTGGTTGTGCTCTGGCCAATCCAACATGGTCCTGCAAGTTCATCGCGCGCTCGACTCCCGTTCCGAGATCGCGAACTCGACCAACGATTCCATTCGCATGCTCACCGTGCCGCTGGCGAACAATCCGGTTCCTCAGTACGGGTTCGCCAGTCCGGTGCAATGGTTGAAGGCGTCGTCAACGACCGTGCCGGAGTTCTCGGCCGTTTGTTTGTACTTCGCTCGCGAGCTGCAGAAGAAAGACAAAGTTCCGATGGGCTTGATCGCCGCGGCTTGGGGCGGATCGAAGATCCAGTCGTGGATGACGGCGTCCGCGCTTCGGTCCATGGGCGGTTACGACCGCGCGCTGGACGCGCTGGCGCAGTCGAGCACAGATCCGATAGCCGCGGCTTCGCAATGGGCAAGCATTTGGGAAGGTTGGTACCGCGAGCGCACGAAGGATCAGCCTTGGAGCGCGAAGCCCAGCGGGGAGTGGAAGCCCGCGCCAGTAGAGCGCGGCTACTGGGAAGACTGGGGCGTGCCCGAGTTGGCCAAGTACGATGGCATGCTGTGGTATCGGACGAATGTGACTTTGACGAAGTCACAAGCCGCGCAGAAGGCGACGCTCGCATTGGGGCGGGTCGATGAGTCCGATCAAGTGTGGATCAACGGCCGACTGGTCGGCGCCGCGGGTCCTGGCGGTGAGAAGTCGTATCCATTGCCTCCGAATGTGCTGCGCGCTGGCGAGAACTCAGTCGTCGTCAGCATCCTCGATACTTACGCGAACGGCGGGCTGCCGGGCCCGATGGAAAGTCGTGCGATTCGATTCGCTGACGGCTCGAATGTCGTGCTCAATAAGGAATGGCGTTACCGATTACCGCCTGCCAATGCCGCGTTTCCGTTGCGTGCACCTTGGGAGGCGACTGCCGGATTGGGCGTGATCCACAACGGCATGATCGCGCCGCTGTCGAATCTCAGTCTGCGCGGCATCGCCTGGTATCAGGGCGAGTCCAACACCGATGAAGGCGATCGGTATCAAGCGCTGCTGACGCGCTTCTTCGCCGATTGGCGCACTCAGTTCGGCGCGAATGTGCCGTTCTTCGTGGTGCAACTGGCGGGCTACGGGCCTGCCTCGTCGCAACCCAACGAGAGCGGCTGGGCGGCGCTTCGAGAAGGACAGCGCCTCGCTGTGAAGGAAGATCAGAACGCGGGGCTCGCCATCGCCGTCGATTTGGGCGAGCGCACTGACGTTCATCCGGCGAACAAACAAGAGGTGGCCCGCCGTCTCGCTCGCGCGGCTCGGCATGTGCTGTACAAAGACACGGCTCCGCCGTCCGGCCCGGTGCCAGTGAGTGCGAGCCGCGATGGCGACGCCGTCGCCGTCGAATTCACAGATATCACCGGCAAGCTCGTGGCCTACAGCGCCGTGCGGCCGATCGGTTTCGAAACATGCGGCGCGGCGCCGGGCACTTGTGAGTACGCCGAAGCGACGCTGCAAGGACAGCGCGTGCTGCTGAAGAGCGCCAACGCGACTTCTGCCACGCGTGTCCGTTACTGCTGGGCCGATAGCCCGGTTTGCACGCTATACGACGAAGCTCCGCTGCCGGCGGGGCCGTTCCAGATTGAGGTGAAGTGATGAGTGAGTTGCCGACCGTCGCCGGCTCGAGTCGGGATCGCGAGATCGTCGAAGCGAAAGTGATCGTGACCTGTCCGGGTCGTAACTTCGTCACGTTGAAGATCGTGACGCGCTCGGGCATCACCGGCCTGGGCGACGCCACTCTCAACGGTCGCGAGCTGGCGGTGGCCGCGTATCTGCAAGAGCACATTGTTCCTAACTTGATCGGCAAGGACGCCGGCCGTATCGAAGACACCTGGCAGTTCTTCTATCGCGGCGCCTATTGGCGTCGCGGCCCCGTGACGATGACGGCGATCGCTGCTGTCGACGTGGCGCTATGGGACATTGTTGCGAAGCTTGCAGGCTTGCCGCTCTACCAAATGCTCGGCGGTCGTTCGCGCGAAGGTGCGCTGGTTTACGCGCATGCCAACGGTCGTGACATCGCCGAGACCAGCGACGAAGTCCGTCGATATATCGAGATGGGCTTCCGCGCCGTCCGCGCTCAATGTGCCGTGCCGGGCTTGGCGAAGACGTACGGAATCGCGAGCGGCGGCAAGGCCTACGAGCCCGCCGAGACGCAGCTCCCTCTGGAAACGTTGTGGTCGACGCCAAAGTATCTGGAGATCGTGCCGAAGCTGTTCGAACAGTTGCGTGTCGATCATGGCAACGATGTCGAGCTGTTGCACGATGGCCATCACCGGATGACGCCGATCGAAGCGGCGCGTCTGGCGCGTAGTCTCGAGCCGTATCGCTTGTTCTGGCTGGAGGACGCGACGCCCGCGGAGAATCAGAAGGCGTTCGAAGTCATTCGCCAACACTCCGTCACGCCGCTGGCGGTCGGCGAGGTATTCAACTCGATTTGGGATTGCAAACACCTGATCGAGAACCAGCTCATCGATTACATCCGCACGACCATCGTGCACGCCGGTGGCATCACGCATGTCCGTCGGCTGGCGGACTTCGCATCGCTCTATCAAGTGCGCACCGGTTTTCATGGCGCGACCGATCTCTCGCCGGTCTGCATGGGCGCGGCGCTGCATTTCGATACCTGGGTGCCGAACTTCGGCATTCAGGAGTGGATGCATCATGCCAAGGAAACGGACGAAGTGTTTCCTCACGATTATCAGTTCCGTGACGGTCGCCTGCATTGTGGTGAGTCGCCGGGCCACGGCGTCAGCATCGACGAGAAGCTCGCGGCTAAATATCCCTATTCGCCCAAACAACTACCTATCGCTCGTCTGGAAGACGGCTCCATGTGGGATTGGTAACTATGCGCTACACCAAGTCAGGGTCGACGAAACTCGCTATCGCCGTTGCGGCGGCGTGGCTCTCGCTGCCGGCGTTCGCGGAACAGCCCATATACAAGGACCTGAACAAATCGTTCGAGGACCGCGCGGCCGACCTGGTCTCGCGCATGACCTTGGAAGAGAAGGTCGCGCAGCTGGGCAACAATGCTCCGGCCATTCCACGACTCGATGTGCCCGAGTACGAATGGTGGAACGAAGCGTTGCACGGTGTCGCTCGGGCCGGTGCGGCGACGGTGTTTCCGCAGGCCATTGGGCTTGCTGCCACCTTCGACGACAAGATGATGTTTGAGATCGCGACCGCCATCAGCGATGAAGCGCGAGCCAAACATCATGAGTTCGAACGTCGCGGCTTGCGCAAGCGCTATCAAGGCCTGACGTTCTGGTCGCCGAACATCAATATCTTTCGCGATCCTCGCTGGGGGCGCGGCCAGGAAACTTACGGCGAAGATCCCTGGCTCACCTCGCGCATGGGTGTCGCGTTCGTCAAGGGCTTGCAGGGCGACGATCCAAAGTACCGCAAGGTTGACGCCACCGCCAAGCACTTCGCCGTTCACAGCGGCCCCGAAGCGGATCGTCACCACTTCGATGTTCATCCGAGCGAGCGCGATCTGTATGAAACCTATCTGCCGGCATTCCAGGCGCTGGTACAGGAAGGCAATGTCGCATCGGTAATGGGCGCGTACAACCGCGTCTATGGCGAGTCGGCGTCCGCCAGTCCGCGACTGTTACAGCAGATCCTTCGCAAAGACTGGGGCTTCGATGGTTACGTCGTGTCGGACTGCGACTCCATCGAGGACATTTTCAAACATCACAAGATCGTTGGCACGGCGCCCGAAGCCGCGGCGCTCGGCGTGCGTTACGGCTGCGATCTGGATTGCGGCAAGACTTACGACGCGCTCGTCCCGGCCGTGAAGCAAAAGCTGGTGAGCGAAGCGGAGATCGACGCGGCGGTGCGCCGACTCATGCTCACGCGCTTCCAGCTCGGCATGTTCGATCCGCCGGAACGCGTTCGCTGGGCGCAGATTCCGTACTCGGTCAATCAATCGCCGGAGCACGATGAGTTGGCTCGACGCGCGGCGCAGTCGTCCATCGTGATGCTGAAGAACGAGGGCATGTTGCCGCTCTCGCGCGATATCAAGACGCTCGCAGTGATCGGCCCGACCGCGGATGAAGTCATGTCACTGCTCGGCAATTACTACGGCACCCCCGCGGCACCGGTAACGATCCTGCAGGGCATTCGCGATGCGGTGGGCAAGCAGACCAAGGTGGTCTACTCGCGGGGCGTGGATCTGGTCGAAGGTCGCGAAGAGCCGCGTGCGGTGCCGCTGATCGAATCGAACTTCCTGCGTCCCGACGCGAACTCGAAAGAGCAGGGGCTCAAGGGCGAGTACTTCCGTGGCCGCGACTTTGCCGGCGCGCCGGTGATGACTCGCATCGACTCGCGAATCGCATTCCGTTGGGATCGAGGTGCGCCGACAGACGATCTGGCCGCGCGAGGTGAGTTGTCGAACGCGCAGGCGTTGGCCGGCGATGACTTCAGCGTTCGCTGGACCGGTCAGTTGTTGCCACCGACATCGGGCAAGTATGAGCTGGTCGTGGGCGCGAATGACGGCGTGCGTTTGTATATCGACGATCGCCTGGTCGTCGACGGCTGGGATCTCAATGAGCGGGTGAAGAGTCACAGCGCCAGTGTGGATCTCGAAGCGGGCCGGGCCTATCGAATCAAGCTCGAGTACTTCGAAGACATTCGTGACGCCGAAGTGCGCTTGAGCTGGCAGCGCCCCGGCGCGAAGGCGCCCTTCGAGGAAGCGATGGAGGCTGCTCGCGGCGCCGACGCGGTAGTGTTCGTCGGCGGTCTCACCGGCGACGTCGAAGGCGAAGAAATGAAGGTGAGCTATCCGGGCTTCGCGGGCGGCGATCGCACCGATCTGCGCTTGCCTGGAAGCCAGCGCAAGTTGCTCGAGGCGCTGCAGGCCACCGGCAAACCTGTTGCGCTGGTGCTCACGGGTGGCTCAGCACTCGCCGTCGATTGGGCTCAGCAGCGGCTGCCTGCGATCTTGATGGCGTGGTATCCCGGTCAGCGCGGCGGTAACGCGGTGGCGGATGTGTTGTTTGGGAATGTGAATCCGTCGGGTCGTCTGCCGGTCACGTTCTACAAAGAGAATGAGAAGCTGCCGGCGTTCGATGATTACGCCATGCAAGGCCGAACGTATCGATACTTCACGGGGCAGCCGTTGTATCCGTTCGGGCACGGGCTCTCGTATACGCGCTTCGAATATTCGAACCTGAAGTTGGATCGCGCCAATGTCGCGCCGGATGGAACGATCCAGGCGTCGCTCACGGTGAAGAATGTGGGCCAGCGGGCGGGTGAGGAAGTCGTTCAGCTGTACGTCGCGCCGAAGGATTCCAAGCAGCAGTGGGCCAACAAGGATCTGCGCGGCGTGAAGCGAGTGGCGCTGAAGCCGGGCGAGGTGGGCAACGTCAGCTTCACGCTCAAGGCTGCTAACGATCTGCGTCACTATGACGTGAACGCAGATCGCTACGCGGTTGAAGCCGGCAAGTACGAAGTGCAGGTCGGCGCGTCGAGCGCGGACATTCGCGCTCGACAGACGTTTGAAGTGGCTACAGCCGCGCCGGTTCGAGCCTCGGCGCCAACAGCTGAATAATTCCCAGCGCTAACAAATAGGCAGTGGCAGCCATCAGGAACACCGGCAGAAGGTTTGCTGGTGCTGGTGGCAGCGTCGGTGCTCTCTAGGACCATCGTCGAGTCAGTCGCCGATGGTCAAGGTCGCGGACTTGAGATCGACCGAATTGGGACCGGTCATGATGGTGAATTCGCCGGGCTCGATCATGTACTTCATCTCCTGGTTCCAGTAGGCAAAAGCCTCCTTGGCCAAAGTAAATTCCACGGTGGTCGACGCGCCCGGTTGCAGTGAGACGCGACGGAATGCCTTGAGCTCTTTCACCGGGCGCGTGATGTTGCTGGCGACGTCGCGCACGTACAGCTGCACGACTTCGTCGCCCGCTCGCGAGCCGGTATTACGCACGTCAACCGACACTTTCACGTTGCCATTGGCATTGATACGAGCGCTCGACAGCTGCGGTGCGCCGAGCTCGAACTTCGTATAGGACAAGCCGAAGCCGAACGGAAACAACGGTTCCTTCGACTCGAAGTGATAGCCGCGATGTGCGCTCGGCTTCTGATTGTAGAAGTAGGGCAGCTGGCCGACATCGCGAGCCACGGTGACGGGCAGTTTGCCGCCCGGGTTCGTGTCGCCGAACAATATGTCGGCGAGCGCAGTGCCGCCTTCCTGGCCGGCATACCAGGCTTCGATCACGCCGTTCGCTTTCGCCACGACTTCCGGAATCGATAGCGGCTGGCCGTTGATCAGCACGACGACGACGGGCTTGCCGAGAGCAAACATCGCTTCCGCCAACTCGTTCTGCTCGCCGGTGAGGCCGAGGGTGAGACTGTCGCCGAGATGATTCTTCGCCCACGCCTCGCGATGCAAAGCGCTGCTGCCGCCAATCGCGAGCACGATGGCATCGGCGCCTTGCGCGACTTTCACGGCTTCTTTAATCCGCTCGAGATTGTCTTCGCGCTTGGTGCGGACGACCTCATCCGTGTACCAATCGCCGGATTCGGTGAGGCGAACGCCCTCGGCCGACACGACGTTCACACGCTGTCCGAGCTTGGCTTTGATGCCGTCGAGCAAGGTGACGACGTGCTTGGGAACGTTCGAATAGCCGCCCAGCTCGACGCGAGCCGCGTTGGGACCGATGACAGCCAGTGTTTTCAACCCATCCGCACGCAGCGGCAGCACGCCATCGTTCTTCAACAGAACGGTGGTCTTGCGAGCGGCTTCGAGCGCCAGCGCGCGGGCTTCGGCGTTGCCGGTAATCTTCTCGGCGTACTTGGCGTCCGCATACGGCTGCTCGAACAAGCCGGCGAGGAACTTCAGACGCAGCATGTCGGCGACGGCTCTATCGATATCCGCTTGCTGGATGCGGCCTTCAGCCAGCGCTTTCGGCAGCAGCGCGTAGCTCTCGCCGTTCGGCAGGTCGGAGGACACGCCGGTTTTCAACGCACGCACGGCGGCGTCGACCGGATCGGTCGTGATGTGATGGACATCGATGAGCTCTTTGATCGCGAAGTAGTCGCTGACGATTGCGCCTTTGAAGCCCATCTCCCCGCACAGGATGTCTTGTAGCAGCCAGCGATTGGCATGCGATGGCACGCCGTCGATTTCATTGTAGGAAGGCATCACGGCCTGAGCGTTGGCAGCGACCGCGGCTCGGAACGGCGGGAAAAACACTTCGCGCAGGATGCGCTCAGAAATATTTGCTGGGCCCACATTGGTGCCGCTTTCCGGCTGGCCGTGACCCGTCATGTGCTTGAGGGTGGCGAACACTCGATCTTTGGCGAGCGGCAGCGTGGTGCCCTGGAAGCCATGCACGGCCGCCACGCCCATCGTGCTCACGAGATAAGGATCTTCGCCGTAGGTTTCTTCGAAGCGTCCCCAACGCGGGTCGCGTGCAACGTCGACGACTGGCGCGAGCACCAATTGCGAGCCGCGGGCGCGAATCTCACGACCGACGACAGTGAAGACGCGCTCGAGCAGCGCGGGGTCCCAACTGCTGGCCAGCGCGATGGCTTGTGGAAAGGAAGTTCCGCCGAGCGCCTGAAAGCCATGCAGGCCTTCTTCATGAAACAAAACCGGAATGCCCAGCCGCGTGTTGCGAGCCGCATGGCGCTGGATGGCATTGATCAGCTCGACGGTTTCGCGTTCGTTACGAAACGGGGTCTTGAGCGGACTGCCGACACCCTGGCGATCGCTGGGGCGGGTGAAATGGCCGATGCCCGCGGGATACAGCCGCCGGGCGGCCTCTGGACTGAAGTTTCCCTTGGCGTCGAGCAGTTCATTCTTGCTGGCCCAGACCGCGGTGATCTGCGCGATCTTTTCTTCCAGCGTCATGCGCGAGAGCAGGTCCTGCACGCGCTGTTCGACCGGAGCGGCGGGGTCTTTATATGTCTGCGCCGACGCGCTGGATGCAAACAACACCGCCGCGATAACGACGCTCAACTTCGCGCCCAGGCGAAATGCACTCACCATGGATCCCCCGTGGGTTGGCGGACGGGCTCGAAACGGCGCGCCCTTAGTTCTAGATTGATAACGTTATCATTAACCCACGCTCCGGGCCGGGTCAACCGCTGTTGCGAATTCTTCCCACCGGGCGCCGCCGCCGCCGTGTGGCGCGCTGACATCATTCTCGGTCGCCGGGATTTTTAGACGATTTTTATCGATGGCGCCGGCGCGACAGCGGGCCTGGATGCCGGCCTGGCGGGATTGTGAATTCGGTCCCATCGACGGCGGTTGCATTTGTCGAATTGTGAGCGCTATCATCAAATCGCCACTGCCGACTGAGTGGATGGCCAAGATAAAGATCGATTGTTGGGGGAGAGAGAACGATGCTTACGCCTCGGCTCTTTGTTTGTCATAGCCGCCCAGGCCGCGGATTCCCTCCCTTTTTGCCGATGTCAACGCGATTCATAACGTTCGTGACCGGGAGGGATTGTGAGTATTCGCAAACTGGACGCGGGGCTCGCCCGCAGTAGAGCCCTGAGCATTTGCATCGCTGCCGTACTGAGCCAGGCGCAGCTTGCGCAAGCTCAGGAGACGGCTGCGAACAACGACAACGCGCTCGAAGAGGTGGTGGTCACCGGCTATCGTCAGAGCCTGGAGAATTCCACCAGCGCCAAGCGCGATGCGGTCGGGTTCCTCGACGCTATTTTTGCCGAGGATATCGGCAAGTTTCCGGATACAAACATTGCCGAGTCGTTCAATCGCATTCCCGGCATCACCATCAGCCGTGAGACCTCGGGCGAAGGCCTGAACATCGCGATCCGCGGTCTCGGCACGAACTTCACGAAGGTATTGCTCAATGGCGCGCCGGTCGCGGTAGCTTCCACCGGTCGTACCGATGCGCAGAGCACGAATCGCGAAGTCGATCTGGATTTGTTTCCAACCGAATTGTTTTCACAGCTGACCGTGAGCAAGACACCGACCGCCGCGATGCTCGAAGGCGGCGCCGCCGGTACCGTGAACATGCGCAGTGCGCGTCCTTTCGATAAAGAGGGCGGGCACATCGCTTATTCGCTCCAGGGCGTCGATAACAGCAATGCGGATTCGATGGGCAGCCGCGGCTCGGTCGTCGCGAGCAATACCTGGGGGAGCTTTGGCGTGCTGGTCGGCGTGGCCGGCGTTCACAACAAGGTGAAAACCACGGGCTTCGAAACGATCGGCTGGACCAACCCCAATCTCACGGCCAGTCAGTGCAGCGGCACGTGTAACACCACGGGCGGCGGTAATTTCACGATTCCGGGCACCGTGCCCAGCAATGCCGGCAACGGGCTCACACCGAACGCGACCATCGATCAAGCATTCCTGCTCGCCAACAACCCGGGCCTCACGATTCAACAAATCGATAACGCCATCATTCCCCGGCTGGGCCGTCCGGCGGTCATCGAAGGCGACCGCGATCGTTACAACGCCATCGCCAGTTTCGAATTCCGCCCCACCGACGACTTTCATGCCTACGTCGACACGATGTACGGCAAGAAAGAAAACGATCTGGAGCGTATCGACATGAACCTGGTCGGTCGCAACGGCGCGATGATTCCGCTGAACATGCAAGTGGATCGCTCCGACTGCTCGCAAGGTTGCGTCGTGACCAGCGCCACCTTCGCGAACGCGCAGGCCTTCCTCGAGTACCGCCCGTTCATCGAAGACACGGAGTTCTACGGTGCCAATCCGGGCTTCGAATGGCAGCTCACCGACAAGCTGAGCTTGAACTGGCAGGCCGACTACACGCACAGCGAATTCCACCGCGAGTCGCCGACGTTCCTGGTCAGCACGCCGGCGAACTCCGGCATGACGGTGAACTACACCAACAATGGCGGCATTCCAAACATCGCCAGCACTCTCGATCTGAACAATCCCGCCAACTTCGGCTGGACCGGCGGTCGCGTGAACATGCAGGACGAGGAGCGCGAGACCGAAACGAAAGGCACGCGCGCCAGCCTGACGTGGGGCGACAGCAAGCTCAGTGTCAGCGTCGGCGGCGCCTATGACGACGTCGAACGTCGGATTCGCGCCTTCGATAACAGTCAGGCCTGGCAGAACGCGGCCTGCGGTAACAATCCGAATGTTTTCTTGCAGGCACCGAATACTCAGCCTGCTTGCCAGGGATTGAACGCACCGGGCGCGGCGCCGGCGGGCTATCCGACGTATCCAGGCTTGGGCACCGGTGCGTCCGTGGGCTTCCCCGCGCTGGTTTATCAAGGCTCGTTGATTCCGCAGGCGTCGCTTGCGAACTATCTGCGTCCGGGCCCGGGTTTCATCACGGCCAATTGGGATGCGTTCGCGCGCGATTCGCAGTACGCGGCGTTCCACAACGCTTCGCCGGAGGCGGGCTCGTCCAACACCGGTGCCAACGGCGGTTTGATTCGCGAACAGAGCACGGGCTTCTTCACCGAGCTCAACGGCGATCTCGACATCGGCGAGCAGCGCCTGCGTTACAACGTGGGTGTGCGCTATGTCACGACCGATCAGACGGTCGGCGGCCGCGTCTCCATCAGCGATCCTCGCAACTCGCTCGTGGGTGGCGCTTTGACGGCGGACGGCTCGCGCTATCCGAACGTCGTGAACTTCGTCGAGACCGAGCGCAGCTACGAGAACTGGTTGCCGGCCGGCAATCTCGCACTCAACGTCACTGACAATCTCGTTGTGCGTCTCGCGGGATCGCGGTCGATGACTCGCGCGAATCCCAACGACATGTTGCCCGGCCTGGGCTTCAGCACGCCGTCGGCCGATGTGGGCACCGTGGGCAATCCGGATCTGAAGCCGTTCCTCTCGGACAACATCGATGTCGGCGTGGAGTTCTACACCGGCCGCGAAGGTTACGTCAGCGCCACGGCTTTCCGAAAAGGCATCGATGGCTTCACCGTGCTCGGCTCGCGCACCGTGCCGTTCACCGATCTCGCGTTCTACGGCGTGACGTTCGACAGCCTCACCCGCGATCAGCAAAACGCGATCAACGCGCGCGGCGGTCCGAACGCGGCCACGGTCGTGCTGAATCAGCAGGTGAACGCGGACGGCCGTCTCACGGTGAAGGGCCTGGAGCTGAACTGGGTGCAGCCGCTCGACTTCCTGCTGGCGGATCTGGGTCTGGAAGGTCTCGGCTTCACGGCGAACTACACCAGCGTCGATCAGAAGGCCGGAGGGCAGGTGCCGGCGGTGGCGGTCGGTGTCGCTCCGGAAACATACAACGCAACCCTCTACTACGAGAATCACGGCGTCAGCGCACGCGTGTCGGGGACGTATCAGAAGGGCTCGCAGGCGTCGGGCTTGAATCAGAACGGCATCGCTGCTGCCGCGCTGTTCAACGACGACTACAAGCAGTTCGATTTCTCGTCGAGCTTCGACTTCGCAACGATGTTCGGCTGGTCCGACGCCATTCCGCAGCTCACCGTGGATGTGATCAATCTGACGGACGAGGAACAGCGCCAGTACTTCCAGTTCGAGAACGCGACCTTCACTCAATATGAGCCCGGCCGCACCGTGATCGTGGGCTTGCGCGGCAAGTTCTGATGGCAGTCCAGAACTGACACCGGTCGAGAGACGTCGACGGGGGCGCTGTCGTTTACCCCCGGTGGTGACCCCGTCGACGACTTTGACGGCAGGAGAACGCAACGCTCCTGCCGTTTTTTTATTCCCGCAACGCGACCAAGAGAAAACCAGCCAGCGAAACGAGTCGAATGGACACGAGGATGTGTCCACGGCCGTCGTGACAGGGAGTCCGATCGGTCGTTTCAAATCAGGGAATGGCTTAGGGCCGCACCTGTCGCAATTTGCGAACTGCACCGCTGTGCAAGCGCCAAGGTTTTACATAGTCTTGCCCGCCTAGCTTCCCCGTTTGCCCGTTGGATTCATGAAGACGACCTCGTATCGCCTCACCCTGCTGTTGTTGCTCACATCGTTGGCCATGGCGCTGGCCATGCCGGTCCGCGCAGACTCGAGCACCAGCAAGCACTTTGTGCGACCGGCCGAGCTGGAGCCGGATATCGCGTTCTGGCGCAAGATCTACACCGAGGTCACGACCGAAGGCGGGCTGCTGCACGATCCTGAGGATCTGAGCGTCGTCTACGAAAAGCTGCAGTTCCCTTCGGACATCGCGCCCAAGACTCGCACCAAGCGCATCGAGGACGCGAAGAAAAAGTACGCGCACATCCTGGACCGTCTCGCGAGCGGTGCAGACGATCTGAGCGAGGAGGAGCTGCGCGTTCAGGCGCTGTGGCCGAAGAACACGCGTCGCTCGCGGTTCGAGCAGGCGTCCGAAGAAGTGCGTTTCCAGCTGGGTCAGGCCGATCGCTTCCGCGAAGGTCTGGTGCGCTCGGGTGCGTGGCGCGAGCACATCGCCGATACGTTCGGAAAGATGGGCCTGCCGCGCGAGCTGGCTTCGTTGCCGCACGTCGAGTCGTCGTTCAACACGTACGCCTATTCCAAGGTGGGCGCCGCCGGCATGTGGCAGTTCATGCGTAGCACCGGTCGTCGCTTCCTGCGCATCGACGCCGTGGTCGACGAACGCCTCGATCCTTATCGCTCGACCGAAGCGGCCGCGCGCTTTCTTGAACAGAACTACATCGTGCTCGGCAGCTGGCCGCTGGCGCTGACCGCTTACAACCACGGTCCTGGCGGCATGAAGCGCGCCCAGGAGCAGCTGGGCACCAGCGACATCGCCACCATCGTGCGCAAGTACGAAAGCCGCTCGTTCGGCTTTGCTTCGCGCAACTTCTATCTCGCGTTCCTGGCCGCGCTGGAAATCGATCAGAACCCGGAGAAGTTCTTCCCCGGCATCCGTCGTAACGCTGCGGATAGCAGCCTGGTGCTGAAGCTGCCGCAACCGATTCCGGCCAGCCGCATCGCGACCGCCCTCGACGTGGATCGGGAAGATCTGCGCCGTCTGAACCCGGCGCTGCTGAACACGGTCTGGAAGGGCGCACGCAATGTGCCGAAGGGTTATGAGTTCCGCGTGCCGTCGCATATCGATCTGACGAGTGTGATGGCCAAGTTGAACGCGGGCGGCGGCGCGGAGACGGTCGAAGTGGCGGTTGCCGAATCTCAGCATCGCGTCGAGAGCGGCGAGACGCTGTCGGTCATCGCGGGTCGCTACGGCGTGAGTCAGCAGGCGCTGGCCGAGCTGAACGATCTGAATCGTCCGTATCGCTTGCGCGTCGGTCAGGTGTTGGAGCTGCCGTCGAAGGGCACTCGTCCGGCGGCGACCGTTGCGGCCGCTCCGAAGGAACCGCCGCCGCCGGCTGCTCCGGTCGCGAAGCCGACGCCGCCAACTGGTGTGGTTGGCAAAGAGAGTTATGTGGTCCGTCGTGGCGACACGATCGGCAAGATCGCGAAGAAGCACGGTCTGTCCGAAGACCAGCTGATGGAGCTGAACAACATCCGCAATCGCCAGTTCATCTATGAAGGCCAGGTGCTGGCGTTGGTCGCCTCGGCGCGTGCCAAGCCGCCGGTGGAAGCTGAAGTGCCGGTCGAGACCATCGCTGCCGTCAGCGAGCCGCCGGCCGAAGCGGAATCGGTCGAGCCGGCGTCGGAGCGTGAAGCCGAAGAAATCGGCCCGGCGCTGGTGCCTGGTACGCAGGCCGCCTCATCGGCGGATCCGGCCGATTACACCGTCAAGGACAACGCCGTGATCGTGCAGGCCGCTGAAACGATCGGTCACTACGCTGAATGGCTCGATGTGCGTGCCAGTCAGCTGCGCCAGCTGAACCGCATGTCCATCGCCACCCCGGTGGTCATCGGCCGCAAAGTGAAGCTGAACTTCTCCAAGGTCACGCCCGATCAGTTCGAGGCGCGTCGCACCGAATATCACCGTGCCCTGCAGGAAGCGTTCTTTACGCAGTTCCGTATCCAGGGCACCAGCGAGCACGTGATCAAGCGCGGCGAGTCTGTGTGGGTGCTGGCTCAGCAGCGCTACAACATTCCCATCTGGCTGCTGCGCCAGTACAACCCGGATCTGGACCTCGGCTCGTTGCAGCCCGGGGCACGTTTGGTGATTCCGTTGGTCGAAGCCACGGGTGTGTCGGAGCCATCGGCTTGAAGTCAGTCAGACTCAGTTTGCTTGCGATGACCGCGGTCCTGGCCGGCGGCTGCATGAGCGTGCAGCTGTACGACGGGCCGAAGCGCGACAAAGACGAAGTCGCCCGCATCACGGGCGATCCGGTCGTCACCGCCGGCTCGCCAGTCACCGTGATCCTGCGCCAGGTCGACGGTCACGATATCGGCGTCACCCAGACTTCGGTGGAGGTCCTGGAAGGCAAGCACAGCCTGCTGGTCGACTGCCGGATCGCCGAGACCAAGGGCGGCTCGCGCCATGCTCTGGACGTGGAAGTGTTTGGCGGCCGGAAATACCGGCTGCGGGCCGAAACCGGCCCGGCGCTGCGGGAATGCACCGGAGTGACCCTCGAATCGGTCGACTAGCACCGAACCGGCGGCATCGGTGACCCACTTCACGGTTTTTCCCACCCGTGTCGCCAAGATTCACATGGACGATGCCCTACAGACTCAATGGTACGGCCTGTGAGCCGACATAAGACAAAGCCACGCTATAATCCCTCAGCGTTGACCATCGCCACCCTTATGCCGCGAAACATTGCTGCCCTAGTCACCGCTTCGTTGGTTCTTCTTTCCGCCGCCCCGCTGCGGGCGGAAACGCCATTGCAGTCCTCCGCGCTGGTGTCCTCCAGCGTCGAAGCGGCGTTGCCCCTGGCGGACAAGATCATCGTCCGGAAAGCCGAGCGTAAGCTGTTCCTGATGAGCAACGGCGCCGCGCTCCGGACCTTCAAGATTGCGCTCGGGCTGCGGCCGGAAGGTCACAAGCAGTTCGAGGGCGACTTCCGCACGCCCGAGGGCACCTATCGCCTGACGCGCCGGAACCCGAACAGCGAATATTTCCTGTCCATCCAGGTCGACTATCCGAACGAGCAGGACATGAAGCGCGCCCGCGCCCAGGGCCTGCGCCCGGGCGGCTCGATCATGATCCACGGTCAGCCCAACACTCCGAAGAAGTCGCGCGACTACTACGCAAATGTCGACTGGACCGAGGGCTGCATCGCCGTGTCGAATTCGGACATGGTGGAAATCTGGTTGATGACGCCGCCCGACACGCCTATAGAGATCCTGCCGTGAAAGAGAGTTCAAGATGAAGGCGCAGTCCAACGATGGACGCGCCTCGGCCTCGGTAACCCAGGCTGAACCCGAAGGAGTGGTCGACGCCAGAGTCTCGCCGCTAGGCAGCCTGGAAAATCTATCGCAGCGTGAAGTCCAGCAGCTGCTCAGCTCGAAACAGAGCGGCGTCTACGAGCTGTTCCGCCGCTGCGCGCTGGCGGTGCTCAGTTCGGGCCTGGAGTCCGACGACGTCCGCGCCATCTTCGATCGCTACAAGGACTTCGAGATCAAGCTCGGCCGTCAGGCCTGGGGCATCAAGCTCGAAGTGAAGAACGCGCCGGCGAGCGCCTTCGTCGACGGCTCGATGATCCGCGGCATCAAGGAACATCTGTTCTCGGTCCTGCGCGACATCGTCTATATCCACGACGCCATTCTCGGCAGCGATCGCTTCGATCTGAACGATCCGGTCAGCATCACCAACGCCGTCTATCACATCCTGCGCAACGCGCGGATTCTGGACTACAAGGGCCGGCCCGATCTGGTCGTGTGCTGGGGCGGCCATTCGATCGGCACGGCCGAGTACGACTACACCAAGCGGGTCGGCTACGAGCTCGGTCTGCGGGCGCTGAGCGTGTGCACGGGCTGCGGTCCGGGTGCGATGAAGGGCCCGATGAAGGGCGCGACCATCGGTCACTCCAAGCAGCGTATTCGCGAGGGTCGTTATATCGGCATGACCGAGCCGGGCATCATCGCCGCCGAGCCGCCGAATCCGATCGTCAATCAGCTGGTCATCATGCCGGACATCGAGAAGCGTCTCGAAGCGTTCGTTCGCTGCGCGCACGCCATCATCGTGTTCCCGGGCGGCGCCGGCACCGCCGAGGAAATTCTGTATCTGCTCGGCATCCTGCTCGATCCGGCCAATGCTGATCAGCCGTTGCCGGTGGTCTTCACCGGTCCGCCGTCGGCCGCCGAGTACTTCGGCCAGATCGATCATTTCATCGGCGCGACGTTGGGCGAAGCTGCGCGCAGCCGCTACAAGATCATCATCGGCGATCCGCCGCAGGCGGCGCGCGAGGTGTACAAGGGCATCGAATCGGTGCGTGAATATCGGCGCACCAAGAGCGACGCGTACAACTACAACTGGTTGCTGAAGATCCCCGAGGACTTCCAGCGGCCCTTCGAGCCCACGCACGAAGCGATGGCGCGTCTCGAGCTGCGTCGGGATCTGCCGGCGCATTTGATGGCTGCCAACTTGCGTCGCGCGTTCTCCGGCATCGTCGCGGGCAACGTGAAGGAGAATGGCATTCACGCCATCGAAGAGCACGGGCCGTTCGAACTGCACGGCGACAAGGAAGTGATGACGCTGCTCGACGATCTGCTGTCGGCCTTCGTGCGGCAGAAACGCATGAAGATCGCGGGCGAGTACAAGCCCTGTTATCGGCTGGTCGCATGAGCAAGGTTGCACTGACTTACCGTTTCACCTTACCCGATTCCCAGGAGCGAGTTTTCGAGCTGGAGATGGATCGCGACACGGCGGAGCTGTCTCCGCCGGATGTGCCGCAACCGCCGGCATGGACCGCGCTCGCTTTCAATCAATGCACGGGCTGTCCGTTCAATGCCGCCGACACGCCGCATTGTCCTGCGGCCTTGCAGCTCTCGGGCGTGATCGACGGCTTCACCGACATCGTTTCCTACGACAAGGTGAAGGTTTCCGTGGAGAGTGAAGAGCGCCAGGTCGTTGCGACCTTGGCTGCACAGCAAGCGCTCGCTTCGCTGATGGGCTTGATCATGGCGTCGAGCGGTTGTCCGCGCACCGCGGTGTTTCGCCCCATGGCGCGTTTTCATCTGCCGTTCTCGAGCGAATCGGAAACGGCGTATCGAGTTGCGTCGATGTATCTGCTCGCTCAGCACTACGCTGCGCGCGAAGGCGGTTCGGCGGATCTCGCGCTCAACGATCTCGAGCGCGTGTATCGCGGCGTGCACTCGGTGAATCGAGGCATGGCGACGCGTCTGCGCGCGGCGAGTCGGCAAGATGCGATCGTGAATGCAGTCGTGCTGCTCGATGTGTTCAGCAGTCTGGTGCCCGCTGCGATCCACGACATTCTTGACGAGATCAAACCGGCGTTCGCTGCGTTGCTCGCAGCGAAGTGAAACGTTTGTTATCTGCGCTGAGTGTCGGAACTTTTTCCACTCGCGAACATGAACGTGCGCGTTCATGTGTGTGCGTTGCGCGCGACTCCTCGCAACTACTCCAATAATCAATAACGGCCGGTTAAATACAGCGCGAAAAAGCCTCGCTTTGTGACGTGACACGACTGTCAGTAGCGCTTCCCTTGCGATGGCTGTCGCACTCTGGAGACGTCGCTCGAACGCTGTGATGTAGTTCCTCTTGTGTGTGGTGTGTGCTCCGTAACGTCGCTCGCAACAGGAGATCACATATGACCACGACTGAACCGAAACTCGATGAGATGACCGCTACGGGCCGGCACCGCGCCTGGGTGGGTGAGAGCGCGGGTGCGATCGTTCGCGCTTCCAACACGCCGCGTGAGCCGCAGCGAGCCAACTGGCTCGATCGTGCGCAGCCGGCGGCGAGCAACTCGCGTCACGCCGCCATCACGCGCTCGTTGCACACCTGGTCCAACTACAAGAGCTGGACCGACAAGGTGAAGAGCAATTGGGACAAGGATACGAAGAGCGGCAAATAAAGCTGTTCTTCAACGAGACCTGCTTCAGCGGAAGACGCGGCGAAGCAGTGAAGGGAGTAGCGATTCGGAGCGCTCGATCTTGTCCGACTTGCTGCCGACGCGAGGCGCCAGGGCGCTGGCCGGACTGGCAATCGCGTTCACGACCGCGGCGGGGCTCAACTGAGGTTGAGGCGTCGACGGAGATACAGGAAGAGCAGGCTTCGGCCGCACCGGTGCCGGAGCGGCAGCAAGGGCTCGAGCGAGCGTAGGTGTCGCGGCCGTTACCTGCGGCGTCTGAGCAAGCGACGGTTTGGAGGCCGCCACGGGCGGCATGATCGATTCGAGCGAAGTGGTGGCTGTCATCGGTGACGAGGTGAGTGCCGAAGTAATCGCCGGCGTGCCCGGCTCGATATGCAACGGCTTGCGTTGCGCGAGCCAGCCGACCAGCGGCAACCATTGCTCCAGATCCTCGCGCACCGAATTCGGTTTCATCTCGAACACGCCGAGACCGATCTCCGCCGAGCGAATGTAAGCCTGCGAGTCTCGCAACGTCGCGATGACTGGAATCTGCAGGTTCTCCAGAAACTTCATCAACGACTTGTAGATCAGCGTCTGCTTCTTCACGCGATTGGCGATCACGGCGATGCGCTGCTCGTCGCGACGGAGCTTGGCAATCAGCAGCAGATTGGATATGCATTTAGCCGCGGCGTGAATGTCGATGTCCGAAGGAAGGACCGGGACCAGCACGGCGGTGGCGTTACGAGTGATGTCGGGCAATTTCTGCGGCTCGACCGCTGCCGGTGTATCCACCACGAGGCGCTGTGTATCCAGAGGCAGACGAGTGGCGAAGCTGCGGGTCAATCCGGTATTACGTTCGTAAGCGGCGATGCCGTGGATCAGCGCTTGCTCCTGGGTGCGCTTGCTGAGCCAGTGCGTGCTGGAGCCTTGGGCGTCCATGTCCATGAGCGTCGGGCGCAGCTTCTCGACCGCGAAATAGCTGGCCAGATTGGTCGCTATCGTGGTCTTGCCGGACCCGCCCTTGGGATTTAGAACGACGATCTTTTGCATGCTCGCCGACGCCGCGGTTTTTACCTTAACAATCGACTGTCAAATTGAGTCAGCTTCTGTCGTGAATCAGCCTACGCAGCGTTTCGCAACGCCGCAAGCTCAGAGTTGTGACGATCATCACCGGCCGTGTGTGCCCGTGCTGTGAGTCGGCTCACACCGACCCCAATTGGCCGCCGTTAGAGTCGTCACCGATCAACTTTGAGGACCCCTATGGAATTCCTGCTGCTGTGGTGGGACAACCTTGACGATTCCCTGGGTGCCGCCCGGCACCTGGCGCCGAAGATTCTCGGTTTCCTGCTGGCCTTCGCTTTGTTCGCGCTCACTGGATTCGCGCTGCTGCTGGCCCCTCAGGTCACCCTGGCCGCGATCGGGCTGATGCTGTCCGCCTCGCTCTATGATTATTGGCGCCGCCGTCGCGCGGCCCTGGCCGAACCCCGCTAAACCGCTCTTCAGCATCTCCCCGAAAAATATATCGGGGAGAATGCTCGGACCTCCGCCTTGAACTCGCGGCGTGGGGTCCCCATAAGCCCACGCGTCCATCTATCATGGCCGGCCTCCCGGACCGGCCTATCACCGCATCAGGTTTTGCTGGCCGATGCGCGACGCGAACTTATGGAGAGCACTACATGAACGACACGGGCACGCACGAGACGCAGACGCAGACGTTGGGTTTTCAAGCGGAGGTCAAGCAGCTGCTGAAGCTGATGATCCATTCGCTGTACAGTCACAAGGAAATCTTTCTTCGCGAGCTGATCTCCAACGCTTCCGACGCGCTCGACAAGCTGCGCTTCGAAGCACTCGCGAAGCCCGAGCTGCTGGCCGGCGGTAGCGACCTGGCGATCACCATCGACGCCGACAACAAGGCGCACACCGTCACCATCGTCGACAACGGCATCGGCATGAGCCGTCAGGAAGCCATCGAGCACCTGGGCACCATCGCCAAGTCCGGCACCTCCGATTTCCTCGCCCAGCTCAGCGGCGATCAGAAGAAAGACGCGCAGCTGATCGGTCAGTTCGGCGTCGGTTTCTATTCATCGTTCATCGTCGCCGAGAAAGTGGAAGTGTTCTCACGCCGTGCCGGTCTCGAAGCGGGCGCGGGCGTGCACTGGACGTCGGCCGCCGATGGCGAGTTCACCGTATCGGATGTCGAGCTGCCCGAGCGCGGCACTCGCATCGTGTTGCATCTGAAGGAAGGCGATCACGAGTTCGCCGACCAATATCGAATTCGTTCCCTGGTGCGGAAGTATTCCGACCACATCGCGTTCCCCGTGCGCATGCCGAAGCCCGCGCCTTACAAAGCAGAAGACGAGGAGAAGAAAGACGATTCCGTCGTCGCCGAGGTCAAGCCGGAAGACGCGAAGCCCGAGTTCGAAACAGTCAACGCGGCGCAAGCGCTCTGGGCCCGTCCACGCACTGAGCTGAAGGATGAGGAATACAAAGAGTTCTATCGTCACGTCACGCACGACTTCACCGATCCACTGGCGTGGTCGCACGGCAAGGTCGAAGGCAAGAAGGAATACACCAGCCTGCTGTATATCCCGTCGCGTGCGCCGTATGACCTGTGGCATCGCGAAGGCGCTCGCGGTTTGAAGTTGTACGTGCGTCGCGTATTCATCATGGATGACGCCGAGCAGTTCCTGCCGCTGTATCTGCGCTTCGTCAAAGGCGTGGTCGATTCGGCCGATCTGCCGCTCAATATTTCGCGCGAGATGCTTCAGCAGGATCCCGCGATCGAGACTATGAAGACCGGTCTCGCGCGCCGCGTGCTCGACATGCTGGCGAAGATGGCGAAGGACGAGCCGGAGAAGTACGCGACGTTCTGGAAAGAATTCGGCACCGTGATGAAGGAAGGTCCGGCCGAGGATCACACCAATCGCGAGCGCATCGCCAAGCTGCTGCGCTTCTCGAGCACGCTGGCGGACAAGCCCGAAGCGGACGTGTCGCTCGAGGAATACGTCGGCCGCATGAAGGAAGGTCAGAAAGAGATCTACTACGTCATCGCCGACAGCTTTGGCGCCGCGAAGTCGAGCCCGCATCTGGAAGTGCTGCGGAAGAAGGGCATCGAAGTCTTGCTGTTGTCGGATCGCGTCGACGAATGGCTGGTCGATCACCTGCGTGAGTTCGACGGCAAGCAGCTGAAGAACGTGGCGCGCGGCGAGCTGGATTTCGCGGCCATTCAATCCGAAGACGAAAAGAAGGCGCAGGAGGAGCTGTCGAAGGGGCACACCGAGCTGGTCGAGCGCATGAAGAAGGCGCTCACCGATCAGGTCAGCGAAGTGCGCGTCACTGCGCGCTTGTCCGATTCGCCGGCGTGCCTGGTGCTCGGTCAGTACGATATGGGCGCGCAGATGCGTCGGATCATGGAAGCCGCCGGGCAGAAGGCACCGGCCAGCAAGCCCACGCTGGAAGTGAACCCGAATCATCCGTTGCTCCAGCGGATCGAGAAGACGAGCGAGGATGCGGAGTTCAACGACTTGTCGATGTTGTTGTTCGAGCAGGCGACCCTGGCTGACGGCGGTCAGTTGCCCGAGCCCGCAGCGTTCGTGCAGCGGTTGAACCGCTTGCTGATGAAGACGGCTTGATTCGCTCCCGAGTATGATTGGGCGCATGAAAACTATGCGCTCAACATCCTTGGTTCTGGTGTGCGTCGCCGCGGCTCTGCTCGCGGCGGCGTGTAGCAACGATGTTCCCAGCACGGCCCGCCGCCCGGTGGATGCACCGGCGGCGGACGCGCCGCCGATCACCGAGCTGCAGAAGATCGATATCGTCAAAGGATCGGGCGAGGGAATTTCAGCCGGACAGCAAGCGGTCGTGCATTACACCGGCTGGCTGTACAACCCGAACGCGGCGGATCACAAGGGCAAGCAGTTCGACAGCTCGCGCCGGAGTGGCCGGCCGTTTCGTTTCGTCATCGGCGCGGGCAGCGTGATCAAAGGCTGGGACGAGGGTGTGCAGGGCATGCAGCCCGGCGGTCAGCGTCAGCTGGTGATTCCGGCGGAGCTCGGCTACGGAGCAACGGGCGCGGGCAACGGTGAGATTCCGCCTAACGCGACCTTGTTGTTCGATATCGAATTGCTGGCGATCGAATAGCCGTTACTTGTCCAACGGCTTGGGCTTGTTGAACTTGGGATTGTTCGAGTAAGTGCCGGTCAAGGTCGCCTGCGCGAGGATGTGCGGGCGAATTGCCTGCAATACCTGGGGACCGGTGAAATCGCCGTCCACCGGGGCTTTCGCGCAATCGAGCGCATACACCGTGAAGTTGTAGTGATGCACGATGTCGTCGTTCCACGGCGGGCACGGGCCGTCGTAACCTTTGTACGTGCCTTTCATGTCGGCGTCGCCGGCAAACCAGCCGGTGTAATCGTTCACGCCCTGGCGTGAGCCGGTCGGGCCGCCGAGCTCTTTCTTGCCGCCGGCGACGATGCCCTTGGAGCATTCACTGGCTTTGATTTCCGTAGTCTGCGACGGGATATCGACCATCACCCAGTGATAGAAATCGGTGCGTGGCAGGCTGGCCGGCACGCTGCGGCCTTCCTTGTTCACGTCGTCGGGCTTCGTCGGGACGTCCGGATCGACGCAGATCAGCGCGAAACTGCGCGTCTGCGCGGGCGCATCGCTCCACTGCAACTGCGGGTTGTGGTTATCCGTGAGGCGGATGTGCAGCACAGGGTCCGGCGCGCCGAACGCGAACTTCTCCGGGATGGGCTGATCGTGCTGGAAGCTGGAGGACGTGAGCTTCATGACAGTCTCGCAAGGTCGGGATCTAAAGAAATCGAAGGACGGCGGTCGATGTTCCCTCAGCCGGTGCGAAATCTTCGCCCGCTGCAGCTTCGGCGCCGTTCACCCGGCCATGAATGGTACCCTGGAACCATGACTGCAACCGCTCCGTCCGCTTCGCAAACGCTGACCATTCCCGGCCCCGCCGGCACGCTGGAAGCATTGCTCGATATTCCCGCCGAGATGTCCGCACCTGAATCGGTCGCGGTGATCTGTCATCCGCATCCGCAGTACGGCGGCACTATGACCAACAAGGTGGTGTACTCGATTGCCAGAGCGTTCAACGAAGCGGGCGCGCCGTCGGTGAGATTCAACTATCGCGGCGTCGGTGCCAGCACGGGTGGCTACGATGAAGGCAATGGCGAGACTGACGATGCGCTCGCCGTGCTGGATTGGGCCGCGCAACGCTGGCCGGGCGCGCGTTTGATGCTCGGTGGATTTTCCTTCGGTGGCGCCGTCGCGATTCGTGCCGCCGCGGCTCGCGACGTGGCGAGATTGGTGACGGTCGCGCCGGCCATTCGTCGAGTGCCTGTCGACGAGCGCTCGTTACCGCAATGTCCCTGGCTGATCGTGCAAGGCGACCGCGATGAACTGGTGGACCCGAATGACATCCAACAGTGGGTGCAGTCCCTGCCGGAGTCGCCGCGCCTGGCGATGTTGAGCGGCGTGGAACACTTCTTCCACGGCCGCTTGAACGAGTTGCGCCAGGTCACGGTGCAATGGTTGATCGAACTTGCGCATCTGGGCCGCTGAGCCCGAGCGCACGCTTCACGGAGTACGCATGTTACTGGGGCAATTGAAAAAGATTTTTGGCGAAGATCCCGTGCCGCGCGGCGTGCTGGAAGATCGCGAGCCGTTCGAGCTGGCGACGGCGGCGTTGTTGCTGGAGCTGGCGCGAGCTGATTTTTCCGAGTCCGATGCCGAGGTGCAGGCGATCCGTCATCTGTTGCAGAAACGGTTCGAGCTGACCGACGAGGCGCTCAACGTGCTGATGATCAATGCCGCCAAGCGCGCCGACAAGGCGGTCTCGCTGCATGAATTCACGCATCGGCTGAACCGGGAACTACCCGAATCGGAGAAGCTGCAGATCGTCGAGATGCTCTGGCGCGTCAGTCATGCGGACGGCCGGATCGATAAGCACGAGGAGCAGCTGGTCCAGCGAATCGCGGGGTTACTGCATATTTCCGATCGCGACCGGGTGCGCTTGAAGCTGAAAGTGGTCGTGGAGAGCGATCGGTGAGGGACTAGCGGTGGGACGGCGCCGGACGGATCCGGCGCCGCAAAGAGCTCGTGAGAGCGGTGAACTTAGTTCACCATCTCCTTCAGGCTCTTCAGCGCAGCGATGCGCACCTTCTTGCTGGCGGGCTTCGCCTTGAAGGTCATCTTTTCGCCCGTGAACGGGTTGATGCCTTCGCGAGCCTTGGTGGCAGGCTTCTTCACAACCTTCATCTTCAGCAGGCCCGGCAGGGTGAACAGTCCCGAACCCTTCAGGCTCTTCTTCACTACGCCGCTCAACGACTCAAACACATCGGACACTTGCTTCTTGGCAAGACCGGTGTCTTTGGAAATCTGCGCAAGGATCTCCGACTTGGTCGGCGCAGCATTCTTTTTTGCCATTTGTAGTCTCCTGGTAAGTGACAAATCGCGCCGTCTTGAAATGGATCGGTCGCGGGCAATCGCAAGACGCGCGGAAAATAGCACAAGATTTGCCGGGAAATAAGCGGCGAACCCGTTTTTCTGCCTATTTTTTCAGGCTCGCGCGCACTCCCTCACAGCCGCGAGCCGTTCGTTGAGGCCAAAGTCGTCGGGCGAATGCGACTAAAGGGCGATGACACCGTTAGTTGGAGACGAATTCGCGCTTCAACTTCACGTTGAAGGGCGCCGCTTCACCCTGCGGCGTGACGTTGATGTCGAACACCAGGATTTCCGTGCCCGCGATCGTGACCTCGCCGATCGAGTAGATCGCTTCGCCTTCGGAAACACGGCGCATCTCGATATCCTTCAACTGACCGTTCAAGTTGTAGGCGTCGACCGCCACCGTGGCTTCTACCGGCTTGCGCGGCGCATGCTCGGCTTCCTTGCGCAACACCGTCACGTTGAGCATGACTCGATTCGCGCTGCGCTGGATGCCGTAGGCGCGAGCGATCTCGGGTGTCAGCTCGTCGGTGCGAAGCGCGTTGAAGTGCACCTCGTAATTTCCGAAGTCCTTGAAGGTTTCGTCCAGGGCTTGCGCCGGCATGGCGCGTTGCTCGGGCTGCTCCGTGCAACCGACCAACAGCGTGGCCGCGAGCAGCGCGAGTAGCGGGCCCATCGGCGAAGTTCTGGTCTTGCGAACGCTGGTGTGCCTGCTGGTGTTATTGAGCACCGTTGTTCTCCAAAAGGCGATGGAGAACTGTTTATAGCACCGTTCGTCGCGTCAGGTGATCGCGATGTGTATCGCCTGCAGGATGATGATCGCGAACAGCGCCGACAGGTCGATACCGGCGAGCGGCGGGATGATCCGGCGCAACGGACGCAACAGCGGCTCGCACAGAGTGTCGAGCAACGATGCCGCCGGGCTGTACGTGCCCGGCGCGATCCAGCTCAGGATCGCGTACAGGATCAGGGCGAAGATGTAGAACCGCAGGACGGTCGTGACCAGCATCAGGAACACGACCTGGATGAACTGCGCCGGCGTGAAGATGCCCGGGTAACCGCCGAGTAACCACATCATGGCGACCGCCGCGGCCTGCACGATGATCAACGCGACGATGGAGGCGGTGTCGACTTTGCCGATCGGCGGCAGCACTTTCCGGAGCGGCAGCACCAGCGGATTGGTCATGCGGATCACGGCCTGCGACAGCTGATTGCGCGAGTCGGCGCGAGACAGCGGCAGCAGGACGCGCAATAAGAAGACCATGACCAACAGCACCTGAAGCAAGGTGCCGACGATGAATCTGATTGCTTCCATGAGAAGTTATGCGCTACCCAGTTCTTTCGCCAGTTGCGCCGAGCGTTGCGCGGCGGCGGTGACGGCTTGCGAAAAGATAGCACGGACGTTGTTGGCTTCCAGGTGCTTGAGTGCCGCTTCGGTGGTGCCGCCCTTCGAAGTGACCTGCTGGCGCAGAGTTGCGGGTGAGTCGCTTGACTCGCGCGCCATGAATCCGGAACCGTACGCCGTCTCGACCGCCAGCTTGCGCGCCACCTCCGCCGACAGGCCGAGCGACTGGCCGGCCGCTTCCAGCATCTCGATCAGCAGAAAGAAATATGCGGGGCCGCTGCCGGAAATCGCGGTCACCGTATCCATGTCGGTTTCACGTTCGACCCACAGCGTCGCGCCGACCGCGCCGAGGATCTGCTCGGCGAGCGCGCGATGTTCTTGCGACACTTGCTCATTCGCATAGAGCGCGGTGACGCCGCAACCTTGCAGCGCTGGGCGGTTCGGCATGCAGCGGATGACCGGCACGCCGCCGGCCCAACGCTGAATGTCGGCGGCGAGAATGCCGGCGGCCACTGAGATCAACAGCGGACGGGTGCGTTGAATCTGCTCCTGCAACGAGCTGACCACATTACGCAATTCCTGGGGCTTGACGGCGAGCAGAACCACGCCCGCGTCGCGCACGGCGTCGGCATTGCTGCCGGCAATCTGTACGTTGTATTGAGCTTGCAGCGATTGCAGCGTCGGCGCGTACGGATCGGCGACCACGAGCTGCGACGGCTCGGTGCCCTTGGCAATCAGGCCGCCGATCAAGCTGCGCCCCATGTTGCCGCCACCGATGAATGCGATGCGTTGTTTCATATTGATCCAGACTCTCTAAATCACTGCTTCTGGCGCTTGCCAAATATAGCGGTGCCAATTCTGACCCAAGTTGCGCCGGCCGCGACGGCCGCTTCGAGATCGTCAGACATGCCCATCGACAAAGTATCGACGGCGAGACCGGCGTCCAGCAGCTGACGCTGACAAGCGACGAGTTGCTCGAACAGCGCACGCTGCTCCTCGAAAGTATCGCGCGGTGGCGGAATGCACATCAGGCCCCGCAGCTTAAGCTTCGGCAGCGTTGCCACTCTTTGCGCCAGAGGCAGCACGCCCTCCGGCGGCACGCCGCCTTTACCAGGCTCCGGCACCAGGCTGACCTGCACACATATATTGAGAGGCGGCGCGTAGTGGGGCCGCTGCTCGTTCAGGCGAAGGGCGATGCGCTCCCGGTCCAGCGTATGGACCCAGTCGAACTGCTCCGCCACCGGGCGCGTCTTGTTGCCCTGGAGCTGGCCGGTGAAGTGCCACGTGAGCTTCAGATCCTGCAATTCCTGCAGCTTGGGCCCGGCTTCCTGCAGGTAATTCTCACCGAAATCACGCTGGCCCAAGGCCGCCAGGGCCCGGATGGCGCTGGCCGGGTGGCCCTTACTGATTGCGACCAATCCCACGGAATCGCACAGTCTGCCCCACTGCGACGCAACGGTAGCGATGCGTTGGCGGGTTTCCGTCCAGTTATTCGCCAGGTTTGGAGATGCGCTGTCTGTCACTGTGTCAGCCGAAATCTGCGGACCGGTTAACATATTGAGCCCGATACCGCTCCGTTATACTGCCGCACGCTCATCTTTTGCGTCCGCGCCACCCTGACCCGTCCCCGGCAGGGCCGGCGGATTGAAAGGAAGATTCATGCCTGTCGATATCGCGCAGCTGTTGGCTTTCGCCGTCAAGAACAACGCCTCGGATCTGCATCTGTCGGCCGGTGTGCCGCCCATGATCCGTGTCGACGGCGACATGAAGCGCGTCAACATGCCGGCGCTCACTCATAAGGAAGTACACAGCATGGTGTACGACATTATGAATGACAAGCAGCGCAAGGCTTATGAAGAGTTCTACGAGACGGACTTTTCCTTCGAGATTCCCAAGCTGGCGCGCTTCCGCGTTAACGCGTTCAACCAGAGCCGTGGCGCGGCCGCAGTGTTCCGGACCATTCCTTCGCTGATCATGTCGCTCGACGACTTGAATGCGCCGAAGATCTTTAAGGATCTGGCCATGCAGCCGCGCGGCCTGGTGCTGGTGACTGGCCCGACCGGCTCGGGCAAGTCGACGACGCTGGCGGCGATGGTCAACTATGTGAACGACAACAAGCCGGATCACATCATCACCATCGAAGATCCGATCGAGTTCGTGCACGAGAGCAAACGCTCGCTGGTCAACCAGCGCGAAGTGCATCGTGACACGCTCGGCTTCTCCGAAGCGCTGCGTTCGGCGTTGCGCGAAGATCCCGACGTGGTGCTGGTCGGCGAAATGCGCGACCTGGAAACGATTCGTCTGGCGCTGACCGCCGCGGAAACCGGTCACTTGGTCTTCGGTACCTTGCACACCAGCTCGGCAGCCAAGACCATCGACCGCATCGTCGACGTGTTCCCCTCGGCTGAAAAAGAAATGGTGCGAACCATGTTGTCCGAGTCGCTGCGCGCGGCGATTTCGCAGAGCTTGCTCAAGCGCATCGGCGGCGGCCGCGTGGCCGCGCACGAGATCATGATCGGCACGCCCGCGATTCGTAACCTGATCCGCGAAGGCAAGATCGCGCAGATGTATTCGGCGATCCAGACCGGTCAGAAGGACGGCATGCAGACGCTCGACCAATGTCTGACCGAGCTCTTGCAGAAGGGCGTCGTGACGAAGGAAGAGGCACGGTTCCGTGCCCAGAATAAGGATGCGTTCTGATTATGGCGAGAGATCGGACATCCTGTCACGACTCTCGCGGCGACAGAGCAAAAAGTGTGGTTTTTGCTCGTCGCCCGCCGCACGCGGCGGGGTACATCCATGTACCCGGTGGAAAGGTATTTAGGTAGGTTGCGAAATGGAACGCGAACAAGCTATCAAGCTGATGCAGGACCTGCTCAAGCGCGTCGTCGACCGCAAAGGCTCGGACTTGTTCATCACCGCCGGTTTTCCGCCCGCGATCAAAGTCGACGGCGAGATTCGCCCGCAGTCCGAGCGCGTGCTGACGCCGGAGCAGGCCGCCGTGCTGGTTCGTTCCATCATGAACGACAAGCAGACCCGCGACTTCGACTCGTCCAAGGAATGTAACTTCGCGATCGCGCCGGCCGGCATCGGCCGCTTCCGTGTCAGCGCGTTCGTGCAGCAGGGTCAGATCGGCTGCGTGGTGCGAACCATCAACGCCAAGATCCCCACGCTGGAAGAAATGCAGCTGCCGCCCATCCTGCGCGACGTCGTGATGAGCAAGCGCGGGCTTTGCATTCTGGTCGGCGGCACCGGCTCGGGTAAGTCGACGTCGCTGGCGGCGATGCTGAATTACCGTAACGAAAAAACCCGCGGTCACATCATCACCATCGAAGACCCGGTGGAGTACGTGCACAACCACAAGGGGTGCGTGATTACTCACCGCGAAGTCGGCGTCGACTGCGAAAGCTGGCATGTCGCGCTCAAGAACACGCTGCGTCAGGCACCGGACGTGATTCTGATCGGCGAAATCCGGGACCGCGAGACCATGGAATACGGCATTCAGTTCGCGGAAACGGGCCACCTGGTGCTCGCGACGCTGCACGCCAACAGCGCCAACCAGGCGCTGGACCGCATCATCAACTTCTTCCCGGAAGAACGCCGGGAACAATTGCTGATGGACCTGTCGTTGAATATTCGCGCGCTGATTTCTCAGCGCCTGATTCCGCGCGAGTCCGGCACGGGCCGGATCGCCGCGATGGAAATCATGCTGAACTCGCCGCTGATCGCAGACCTGATCTTCAAGGGCGAAGTGGCCCAGATCAAGGAAGTGATGGGCAAGTCGAACCGGGTCGGCATGAAAACCTTCGACCAGTCGCTGTTCGACCTGTACGAAAGCGGCATGATCTCCTACGAGGACGCGTTGCGTAACGCGGACTCGAAGAACGAAGTGCGTCTGCGCATCAAGCTCGAGAGCAAGCGCGAGATGAAGATTTCCGATGAGGCGAGCGACAGCTTGCGGATCATGGAAGAAGAGACTGAAGGCGTTATTGGTAGATAACCATGGCTGCTGACGGCGAAACGATCAATAGCGAAGCGGGTAGCGTCGAGAACACCGGCGAGGAACGCGCTGTCGTTCTCAACACCAAGCCGCTGTTCAAGCTGATGGTGGACAAGCGCGCCTCCGACTTGTTCTTCACCTCTTACGCGCCTATCAAGATCAAGATCGAAGGCCAGATCTTTCCGGTCAACAAGCAGATGTTGACGCCGGAAGTGGTGCGTCAGGCCGCGTACGGCTTGATGACCCAGGAACAGATCGACGCGTTCAACGACGAGCTGGAAATCGACTTCGCGATTTCCGAGCCCGGCCTCGGCCGCTTCCGCGTCAACGTATTCCATCAGCGCGGCAATCCCGCGATGGTGCTTCGTTACATCACCGCCGACATGCCGCGTCTCGACGATCTCGGCCTGCCGGAGATTCTCAAAGACCTGATGATGATGAAGCGCGGCCTGCTGCTCATGGTCGGCGCGACCGGCTCGGGCAAGTCGACCACGCTGGCGTCGATGATCAATTACCGCAACGAGAATTCGTCGGATCACATCATCACCATCGAAGATCCGATCGAGTTCCTGCACTCGAACAAGAAGTCCATCATCAATCAGCGCGAAGTCGGCCTGGATACCAAGTCGTATGCACGCGCGCTTCGCAGCGCCATGCGCGCCGCGCCGGACGTGCTGCTGATTGGTGAGATTCGAGATCGCGAGACGATGGAGTCGGCGATCATGTTAGCGGGCACCGGTCACCTGGTGCTGGCGACTCTGCACGCGAACAACGCGGCCGAAACGCTTGACCGAATCATCAACATGTTCCCGCTGGATCAGCACACGCAGATCTTCCTGGATATTTCTCAGTACCTGCGCGCGATCATCGCTCAGCGTCTAGTCCCGGGTAAGAACAAGCGGCGTGTCGCGGCGGTGGAGTTGCTGATCAACACGCCTCACGTGCAGGAGCTGATCAAGAAGGGCGACGTGCTTGGCGCGAAGGAAGCTTTGCGCACCAGCTCGGAGAAGGGCATGCAGCACTTCGACACGGCGCTGTACGAGCTGTACAAGGCGGGGCGCATTACGATGGAAGATGCACTGACCTACGCGGACTCGCGCACCAACCTCGAAGCGAAGATCAACTTCGGCTAAGAGTCAGAGTAAGAGGGGCGGGCTCTGTGGCTCGCGCGCCGCCGAGGTGGGATACCTCCTCCCGGCACCGCGCACACGCCGTCGCTACGCTTCGCTCCCGCTATCGCGGGCGCCGTTGCGGCACATCCTTGTGGCTGCTATCGGACCACCGTCCCTGGGTGGATCCAATTGCCGGGAGCAGGTATCCCACCTCGACGTCACGCCGACACGTTGGCGATACATCCAGCGGAGTTGCCTCGGCGGCCCGCCGAAGCGATCGTGATA
Source organism: Steroidobacter flavus (assembly GCF_042651805.1). Taxonomy (NCBI): domain Bacteria; kingdom Pseudomonadati; phylum Pseudomonadota; class Gammaproteobacteria; order Steroidobacterales; family Steroidobacteraceae; genus Steroidobacter; species Steroidobacter flavus. The sequence continues at coordinate 2,845,408 of NZ_JBHSDU010000003.1, forward strand.
CGGCTGAGTTCTACATCGGTAGCGCGCCGACACGTTCGTGGCACAGCCGAGTTCTACATCGGCGGCATACGAAACGCTCGTGCGGTCTCTAGAGGACGCTGACCGCTACGGCTAACCGGTGTCCCATCTCTCCCGCCTCCCCGCAAAACCCTTCTTCTCCGGCGACTGTAACACTCGTCTGCGCTCGCAGCGCCGGCTCGATTCCCTGCAACCATTGCTCGGCTAACTCCAGCACCGTCCCGTCATAACACCCAGGTAAGCCAATCTCACTCGCGAGCCGGCTCGCAATTCCAAACTCTTCGAGCGACGGCACAGCCGCGATCACGCCGGGCAGCATGCCGGGCACGAGAATAGTCGACGGCCGTGGCTTGAAAGAAAACGAATCAGCGCTACCGATCAGCACGAGCAGCGGCGAGCGCTCGTCCGAGCGATGCAGCTCGTGGGCGGTCCGAATGACCGCCGCCTGTGTCGAGTCTGTGCCGATCAAAAGTCGCACGACTCACCTGCAGGAAATATCTGATCAAAGCTGTTCTTCAGGGGCATCGACTTCGATCAGCTGCATTCGGCCGCGGTCAGGGTAGTCGATGAACCGCAGCGTCCGCTCACTGGAAATGCCGGCGCGCCTGCACGTTGCGGGCGATGGTGGCGAGCACGGCCATGCGGACGGCGACGCCGTTGGTGACCTGGCGCTGGATGACTGACTGCGGGCCGTCGGCCACGTCGCTGGCGATCTCGACGTCGCGATTCATCGGGCCCGGGTGCATGACGATGGCGTCTTTGTTTGCTTTCGTCAGGCGCTCGGCGGTGATGCCGAACGTGCGGTGATAAGTCGCCTCGTCGGGGATCGACGCGCCGCTCATGCGCTCGCGCTGGATGCGCAGAGTCATGACCACGTCGACGCCGCTGATCGCCTTGTCGATATTGGTAAAGCGCTCGGCGCCTTTGAACTCATCCTGACCCGGCAGCAAATCTTCCGGCGCGGCGATGCGCAGCTCTTTGACGCCGAGCGTCGTGAACGCATGCCAGGCGGAGCGGGCGACGCGCGAATGACTGATGTCGCCGGCGATCAAAATCTTGAGCTTGCTGAAATCGCCCTTCGCCTGCCGCACCGTCAAAGCATCCAGCAACCCCTGCGTCGGATGAGACAAATGCGCTTCGCCGGCGTTCAAGATACAAACATGCGGCGCGACGTACTTGGCGACGTACGCCGGCAATCCCGGCTCGGCGTCGCGCATCACGAGGATGTCTGCCTGCATCGCCTGCAGTGTGTAGATCGTGTCGAGCACCGTCTCGCCTTTGACGCGAGAGGAGGACTGCATGTCCAGATTGACCACGTCCGCGCCGAGGCGCTGTGCGGCCAATTCGAAGGACACGCGGGTGCGTGTACTCGGTTCGAAGAACAAGTTGGCGACGGTATGTCCGGCCAATGTCTGGTCGCGCGCGGCCAGCTCGCCGGGCGTTCGTGCGTAGAACTGGGCCAAGTCGAGCAGGGCGACGATCTCGTCGCGGCTCATGCCGTCCAGGGTGATCAGATGTCGCAGCCGCCCTTCGGCGTCGCGCTGCAGTTTGGCGCTGTTGTCGGTACTCATAGTCGGGGCGGGATTGTAGCCGCGCCGACCCGTTAGAGCACGTTCTCGGCCGCGCCGGGATTCTCCAGCCACTGCTCCAGCAAAATGCGGGCAGCGATCATGTCCACGTCCGCATGCGTGTTACGACGTTTCTTCATGCCCGAAGCGCGGGCGTCGCGCAGTTGGGCTTCGGCTTCGCGCGAGCTCAGGCGCTCATCGACCAAGGCCACGGGCTTGTGGTAACGAGACTTCAATTCGGCGGCGAAGGAGCGGCTCACGTCGGTGAGCACTGTCGGTGTGCCGTCCATGTTCCAAGGCAATCCGACCACGAATTGCGATGGCTGATATTCCTGCACGAGTTTGGCGATGGCCGCCCAGGGCACGTCGGCGCCGCGCTCGAGAGTGGTGAGCGCGCGAGCGGTGCGAGTCAGCGTGTCGCCGCTGGCGACGCCGATGCGTCTGGTACCGTAATCGAAGGCGAGAATGACCTGCGGACTCAGGCGTGACCCACCTGATCGCTGATGGTGGCAAGGTCCACGCCGAGCAGGCGGCCGGCGGCGCGCCAGCGTTGCTCGTAGGGCGTGTCGAACAGAATGCGCTCATCGGCCGGCGCGGTCAGCCAGGCGTTTTGGGCCAGCTCGGTTTCCAGCTGGCCGGCGCTCCAGCCGGCATAGCCCAATGCGACCAGCGCGGTATTCGGGCCGCTGCCGCGAGCCATGGCATTCAGAATGTCGGGTGAAGTCGTCACCTGCAGCCGGGGCGACACCTGGCGGGTGTGTTCCCAATGACCGCCGACCTGGTGCACGACGAAGCCGCGGTCGGTCTGCACCGGGCCGCCTTGCAAGACTTGCTGGTGACCGAACACCCCGGGCGCCGTCGGCATTTTCAGCTGCTCGAACACATCCAGCAGCCGCATCTGTAACGGGCGGTTGATGATGATCCCGAGCGCGCCGTCGGCGTTATGTTCCCAGATGAACGTGACCGTCTGGGCAAAATTGCTGTCGGTCATCGCCGGCATGGCGATGAGGAACTGGTTGGTGAGGAAGTCGCCTTCGGACATGAGGCCAAGTATCCGGCCCCGCCCGCCCTGGCTCAAGCACGGAAGCTCAATTTTTGGCGGCGCCAAGGAATTGCCACTCATAGGCAAACCGCAATTCCTGGTACTGCTTACGCAGCTCGCTCGGGAACGGGTCGAACGGCGAGGCCAGGCGCAGGATGGACAGCGCCGCCTGGTCGATTTCCTTGTTACCGCTGGAGCGGCGGATCAGCGCGTCGCCCAGGGTGCCGTCGGCCTTCAGAGAAACTTCCAGCACCGGGTTGCCGGTCTGAGCGTTGCGGGCGTACTGAGGAAAGTTGAGCGTGCCGAGCCGCTCGACTTTGGAGCGCCAGGCATTCAGGTAGGGCGCCAGCTTGGACTCGCGCGTGTTCGGCACGATCTCGGTGGCGCCATCCAGGCGCTTGCCGCGTAGGACCAGTGACGTGTCGGTCGCGCTGGTCGCGATAGGGCGCGGAGCGGTGGGCGACAGCGCGAGCGGCGTCTCTGCTTGCTGAGAAGGATTGTTGTCGCCGCTGCGGTATTCGACTTCGCTGCGATTACTCTTGCTGCTGATGATCTCGGTCGACTTCTGGCCGGAGACCGCTTCCTTGTAGCGATCGCTATTGCCGTCCGGCACGCCGTCCAGATCGGCCATGACCGGTGACGACGTGGGATTCGCCGGCCGCACGCGCTCGTCGGTGGTGCCGCTGCCTTGCTGGTTGCGTTGAGCCAGATATTGAGCGTCTGGATTATCGGCGGCCTTGGTGTCGTTACTGGTGAGCAACAGGACTTCCAGGGTCGGAGTAGGGCTGTTGTCACTTCGAGGCACGGCGAAAGTGATGCCCAGAATCACGATGCCGTGAAACAGCGCGGCCAGAAACAAAGTGGTGGTCAGCCGGTCGTTGACGGGCGCCTGTCCCTCCCGCAATTCGCTGGAGAGGGCTTCCTCATCTGGCTGAGCCGAAACGTTCATTGCAGTCGTTTCTCTATCGCATCCATGAGCAGACCGGCGATCTGGGTGCCGAACTGCTTGTCCAGTTCACGGACGCCGGTGGGGCTCGTCACGTTGATCTCCGTGACGAAGCCGCCGATGACGTCCAGTCCAACAAAGAGCATCCCGCGACGCCGCAGCTCGGGCCCGATCTGACCCACCAGCCAGCGGTCGCGATCGTTCAGCTCGCGGCCCACGCCCTTGGCACCGGCGGCGAGATTGCCACGATTGTCCGTGGCCGACGGAATGCGCGCCAGTGCATAGGGCGCGGGCTCGCCGTCGATGACCAGGATACGCGAGTCGCCGCTCTCGACGATCTCCGGCAGATATTTCTGCACGATGGCGTAGCGCGTGCCGTACTCGGTCATGGTCTCGAAAATCACATTGGCATTCTTGTCGTGCTGCTCGAGCACGAAGATGGAGCGTCCGCCCATGCCGTACAACGGTTTGCAGACGATGCGCCCGTGCTCCTTCAGGAACGCGTGCATGTCGGCCATGTCGCGGGTGATGAGCGTCGGCGCGCAGCACTGCGGGAACCAGGCGGTGTAGACCTTCTCGTTCATGTCGCGCAGGCCCTGCGGCCGGTTCACCACCAGCACGCCGGCTTCCTCGGCACGTTCGAGGATGTACGTCGTGTAGATGTACTCCATGTCGAACGGCGGGTCCTTACGCATCAGGATGACATCGAATTCGGACAAACCCCGCACCTGGGATTCGCCCAGCTGATACCAGTCCTCGAGATCGTTCTTCACCTTGAGCGGCGCCAGCCGCGCCAACGGCACGCCGTCGCGCAGCCACAGGTCGCGCTGCTCGGCGTACCACAGCTCCCAGCCGCGCTGCTGAGCCGCCAGCAACATGGCCAGCGTCGTGTCCTTGGCCGGTTTGATCTCAGAGATGGGATCCATGACCACGACGACGCGGACAGGTTGCGACACAGTGCTTGGGCGGGGGGTGGACATGGGCATTTCACCTGGGAAGTCGAGCGTACGCATCACACGGAATTCGCGGCGCGAGCGCTGTGTGACGGGCTTCATAGTATAGGAAGGCGGGCGATGGCGGCCCTATAACCAATATGTTAAAAGTTCCGGCGGTTGTGCCCCCCGGCGGGAAATGATCAGTTGAGGGCTTGAGGAAACAGCGCGATGGAGAACTTAGCAGCGAGCCAGTCAGCCCGGTTGTCGGGCCTCAAGGTGCTGGTCATCGACGACAGCAAGACCATTCGTCGCACGGCCGAGACGCTGCTGTCGAAGGAAGGTTGCGAGGTGTTCACGGCGGTCGACGGGTTCGATGCGCTGTCGAAGATCGCCGACCATCAGCCCGACATCGTGTTCGTGGACATCATGATGCCGCGGCTGGACGGCTATCAGACCTGCTCGCTGATCAAGCACAACAAGGTGTTCCGCTCCATTCCGGTGATCATGTTGTCGAGCAAGGACGGCCTGTTCGATCGCGCCCGCGGCCGCATCGTCGGCTCCGAGCACTATCTGACCAAGCCATTCACCAAGGATGAGTTGTTGAACGCGATCGAAACCCATGTTGGCGCGGTTGCCCGGTAACCGGCCAGGGAACAGGTAATGCGCACAGCATTGGCAACTCGAACGGAGCAAGGTACGGCGGAGCAAGGTATGGCACTGATCCTCATCGTCGACGATTCGCCGACGGAAGTGCATGTGATGCAGAAGGCCCTGGAGCGCCACGGCTATCAGACGGCATCGGCCGGCGATGGCGCCGAGGCGATCCGCAAGGCCAAGGAAATGAAGCCCGACCTGATTTTCATGGACGTGGTGATGCCGGGCGTGAACGGCTTCCAGGCGACGCGCAAGCTGGCCTCCGATCCGGACACCAAGGCCATTCCGGTGATCATGGTGACTTCCAAAGATCAGGAGACCGACCGCATCTGGGGCATGCGCCAGGGCGCCAAGGACTACCTGGTGAAACCCGTCTCCATGGAAAAGCTGATCGAGAAAGCGCAGGCCGCGTTGACCCAGGCCGGCTGACAGGGATTGCCCAAAGGAAATGAGCGCCACCGCCTCACTCAAGTCGCTGCGAGACAAGCCGTTCGATCTCCTCAGGGAGCTCGAGCGACTGGCGCGCGTCGCGCTGACCGGGCAGGGCCGTGACGCGGCCGCCGAGCGCGAATGGGTCGGTGTGGCCTTCCGCCTGAGCTCGGAAAGTTTTCTGGCCGCGCGTGAAGAAACACGCGAGGTGTTGAGTTATCCGTCCGTTGTGACGCGCGTGCCAGGCGCGAAACCCTGGATTCGCGGCATCGCAAATGTGCGAGGTCAGTTGTTGCCGGTGGTGGATCTGCGCGCTTATCTAGGTGGCGGCATGACCAGCACCAATCGCAGCACCCGCGTGCTGGTGGCGAATCATCGCGAAGTGCCGGCCGGTCTACTGGTGGACGAAGTGCTCGGCTTCCGCCGCTTCGCGGACGGCGAGTTCTCGGCGACGCCGCCGGCGACCATCGCTCGTTGCGAACGTTATCTCGCCGGCGCGTTCCGGCGCGGCACGGAGAGCTGGCCGGTGTTCAGTCTGCGCTCGCTGCTGGAGAGCGCCGAGTTTTTGCAAGCAGCGGCCTCTTAGCCGCGGTCGATCGATTCAGTTTGGCCAAACAGATAGACGAGACGTTGGAAGACGGTCGTGCAAAACAACTACAGCATCAGCACACGGCATGAGCCTGCGCCTGTGAGAGCGGGTTGGCACGGCATTTCGTCTTGTGACGAAACGGTCGCCACGGATGGGCAGGGTCATGGCTGAGAAAAAGATGATAGGCGTGCGCTTCCTGCCGGCCCTCATGGTGGTCGCGCTGGCGTGCGTAGTCGCGGCACTGGGCTTGTTAGCGTTCGCAGGTCGGGACACGGGCGGTGACGAGCAGAGCGTCCGCGAGATGAACGAGCTGCTGGCGCTGTCCCAGAAGTTGCCGCTGCAAGCGAACGCCGCACTGAGCGGTACCCAGGGTGCTTTCAATGCGCTGTCCGAATCCCGCACCCGTTACTCGACGCTGGCCGCTGCGCTCGGTCCCGACGTGCAGGGCTTCGCCGGCAGCACCGAGTTGTTGAAACAAAGCCAGGCGATTCTGAACGCTCAGGAAGCCATCGAAGGCGTGCAGAAGTCCGCCATCGAAGTGCGTGCGCTGGTGCCGCAGTTGTTACAGAGCCTCGGCAACGTCGCGAGCGCGCTCGGCTCGCCCGGTATCGAAGGCATGACCCGTCATCTGGAGCGGTTCGAGCTCACCGGCCTGCGCTTGCAGCAGGACATGGAAGCGCTCGCCGGCGGCGTGGGCGATGCGACCGTGATTGCGCGTCGTCTCGCGGACGGCAACGACTATATGGGTCAGGTTGTCGGCGGCCTCGGCGGTGAAGACGCCGGCCTCGGTCTGCCGAAGGTCACCGGGCCGGAAGCGGAAGGCCGCTTCAAGAGCACCAGCTCTTTGTATGCTCAGCTGAGCGAGAAGGTGCGCACGGCGATTTCTTCCGCCGATCGCGTCAAGGCCGCTCGTGAAGCCGCGGCCGCGCTCGCCGCCAGCGGCGACAAGATTTACACCGCCTTCGCGACTCGTGTCGGCGTGCCTGGCGGTGCTGCCGCCGGCGTCGTCAACAGCAAAGCCCTGCCGATCGGTTTGCTGACGCTCGGCTTGATCTCGCTGGGCATTCTCACAGCGCTGTATTCGATGGGTGGCAACATCCGCAAACAGCTGGAAGTGCAGGCGAGCAAGAACGAGCGCAACCAGGAAGCGATTCTGCGACTGCTCGACGAACTGTCGAGCCTGGCCGACGGCGATCTCACCGTGCAGGCCACCGTTACCGAAGACATCACCGGCGCGATCGCGGACTCCATCAACTACGCCATCGAAGCGCTGCGCGAGCTGGTCGCCACGATCAACGAGTCGGCGGTGTCGCTCGACTCCGCGGCTAAACAAACACAGGGCTCGGTCAGTCAGCTGGCGAAAGCGTCGGTCGCGCAGTCCAAACAAGTCGCGCTGGCGTCGGAGTCGGTGGCCGCGATGGCCTCGTCGACCGAAGAAGTGTCCGGCAACGCCGAACGCTCCGCCGACGTGGCGCGTCACTCGGTGGACGTGGCCCACAAGGGTGGCGATGCCGTGCGTCGTACCATCGACGGCATGAACACGATCCGCGAGACCATTCAGGAAACATCGAAGCGCATCAAGCGCCTCGGCGAGAGCTCGCAAGAGATCGGCAACATCGTCGAACTGATCAACGACATCGCCGAGCAGACCAACATTCTGGCCTTGAACGCCTCCATTCAGGCGTCGATGGCCGGTGAAGCGGGCCGCGGTTTCGCAGTCGTCGCCGACGAAGTGCAGCGTCTGGCCGAGCGCGCCGCCAACGCGACCAAACAAATCGAAGTACTGGTGCGCACGATTCAGGCCGACACCAACGAAGCAGTGGTGTCGATGGAACGCAGTACCACGGACGTGGTGGGCGGAGCGCTGCTGGCCGAGAACGCCGGCGCGGCGCTGGAAGAGATCGAGCAGGTGTCGAATCAGATCGCCAGCCTGGTGCAAAACATTTCCGCCAGCGCCCGCCAGCAGTCCTCGGCGGCGCAGAACATCGCACGCAACATGGGCGTGCTCAGAGAGATCAGCTCGCAGACAGCGGAAAATTCCGCCGCTACGTCCAGCTCGGTCGGCAAGCTTGCCGAGCTGTCCTCGCAGCTGCGTAAGTCTGTCGCGGGCTTCCGTCTGCCGGACGCTGTGTCCGGTGGCTCTGCCTTGTTGACTGATCCGGCCCGCAAAGCGCCGCCAGTGGCGCCGCCGCCGTCGCTCACCGCGACCGGCAGCGGCACTGCTGCGAACCGCACCAACGCGCCGAAGAAAGTCAGCGGCCTCAACGCTTAAGAAATACGCGAGACCATGGCTGAGGTTTCATCGCAGACTCTGCACATCGTTGCGCGCGAGCTCGCCAGCGAACTGAACGAAGCACGGGCTTCGTTGGAAGCGTTCGGCGAGCAGCAAGACAATCTCGCGCTGCTGCGTAAGTGCAACGAACACCTGCACGCGGTGCACGGCGCGCTGCGCGTCGCCGAAGTGTATGGCGCGGCGCTGCTGGCCGAAGAAATGGGCCAGGTCGCGAACTATCTGATCGCGAACTTCAACGAGAAGCGTCATCTCGCCGAAGGCCTCGACGCTCTGATGCGCGCGATGGTCCAGCTGCCGACGTATCTCGAGCGCGTGATGAGCGGCGGGCGCGATATGGCGCTCGTGCTGCTGCCTCTGTTGAACGACCTGCGCGCGGTGCGTGGTCATGCGCTGTTGTCCGAAGGCACGCTGCTGCTGCTGAATCTCAGCTCGGATCAGCAGGCGAACCCCGTCGCGAATTCTGGCGAAGCCGCGATGACCGTCGCGCAGTGGGCGCGCAAGCTGCGCACTCGTTTCCAGCTGGGCTTGCTCGGCTGGATCAAGGGCGAGCGCCTCGATCAGAACCTGGAAATCCTGTCGCGCACGGCCGAGAAACTCGAACACGTCGCGACCACGCAGGCGGTGTTCCAGCTGTGGTGGGTCGTCGGCGCTGTGCTCGAAGCATTGCGCGAGGGCGGTCTCGAAGGCAGCGCCTCGATCAAACGTTTGCTCGGTCAGGCCGACCGCGAGATGAAACGTTTGTATGAGTCGGGTGAAGCGCGTTACTCCGATTCTCCGCCGCTCGAGCTGCTGAACAACGTTCTCTATTACGTCGCTCGTGCGCGCACCAATGGCCCGCGCGTCGCGGCCGTTCGCGCTTCGTTCCGTCTGTCCGAGCTGCTGCCGGTCGACGATGGCGTCGAGCAGGCGCGCGAAAGCCTGTCCGCACCGTCGGTCAAGCTGATGAAGACCGTGGCGGCCGCGATCAAGGAAGATTTGAGTCGCGTCAAAGACGCGCTCGATATTTTCGTTCGCCAGGGCGGCACGCAGGTCGATGAGCTGGCGCCGCAGCTGGAATTGTTGAAGAAGATCGCCGATACGCTCGGCGTGCTCGGCCTCGGCGAGCTGCGCGACAAAGTGCAGTCCGAGACCACCGATCTGCAAGCCATTGTCGCTAACAAGTCCAAGGCCAGCGAAGGCACGTTGCTGCGCATGGCGGCGACGCTCATCAAGGTCGAAGACAGCCTCGATGAGCAGCTGGTCGGCATGATCGTTCCGACGGCGGCGGAGTCCGGCAGCGCGCCGGCGAAACCGGCCGGCCCGGATGAAATCGAGTTCCGTCTCGTCACCGAGGCGGTGCTGCGCGAATGTATCGTCAACATGGCGCGCATCAAGGAAGCGATCGCGCACTCGTTGGACAAGCCTCGCGAAGGCGCGGCCGTCGATCAGATTCCTCAGCTCATGCGCGGCATCACTGCCGGCCTGCTGATGCTGGGCAAGACGCGCGTCGTCGAAATCATGGAAGGCATCGACAAGGCGCTGCAGAACTTCGTTCGCAGCGATGGCCTGACGTTGCCGCAAGAGGCGGTCGATCGTCTCGCCGACGCCATCGTCGCCGTCGAGTACTACATGGAAACCATCCAGGCCGGCCGCGCCGATCCCTGGTACATGCTGGACAACGCCGAGACCTGCCTGCGTTATCTCGCTGAAACGCCGCCGGTGCCACGGGTCGAAGCGTTCGGCGGCACGACTGCCGATCACGCCCGCACCGTTGTTATCGAGCCGCACGCGCCGACGGTTGCGCTCGGCACCGAGCACGAGCCGACCGCTGTGCTCGACCCCGTCACGCAGGAAGTGCGTCGTCCCACGAAGCCAGTCGCCGCTCCGCCGCCGCCTCCGGCGCCGATGCCGCCCGCGCTCACCAAGCCGGTCGATCGAGAAGTCGATCCGGAATTCGTCGAGCTGTTCATCGAAGAAGCGAAGGACGAGATCGCCAAGCTCAATCAGTTCTTCCCGCTGTGGGACTCCAACCCGCAGGATCAGGAAGCGCTGGTCAACGTGCGCCGTTCCTTCCATACATTGAAGGGCAGCGGTCGCATGGTGGGCGCGCAGCTCATCGGCGACTTCGCGTGGTCGGTCGAGAACATGTTGAATCGGGTGATCAACAAAACGTTGGATCGCACGCCCGACATGATGAGCGTGATGCGCTCGGCCGTGGCCGCCGTTCCCGAGCTGGTCGAACAGCTCGAGACCGGACGCGCGCCGCAAGCCGATATCGCGAAGATCATCAACACCGCGAACACGCTCGCCGGCGTGCGCCCGGCCTCCGCGACGCAGACACTTGCTGCCGCACCGGCTGCGCCCGCTGCGCCGGCTCGTCGTCCGGAACCGCCGGTGCTCACGATGGCCGCCATGGAGGCACCGACGCTGTCGCCTCTGCCGGAAAAAAAAACAGCCCCAGCCCCGGAGGTAATAACCCCCGCGGCGGCATCGGCAGAATCCCCAATGGACCCGGGGCTCCACGAGATCTACGCCAAAGAAACCGCGGGGCACCTCGGGACGATTCATAAGTTCATCGCGGCCTGCCGGCTCGCGACGCCGCCTTATGTCGTCACTGAGGATCTGCATCGCTCGTGTCACACGCTGAGCGGCACGGCGAAAACCGCCGGCGCGCGTCAGGGCATCAAGATCGCGGAGCCGCTGAATCGATATATTCGCAAGCTCTACGACAATTCCATCGGCATGTCCGATGCGGGGCTCGCCTCATTGTCGGATGCGGTGACCGCGATTCAGCAGGTCGTAGAGAACATCAACGAGAACACCGGCTTCTTCCTCGACCACGATTTGATCGTGCGTCGCTTGCACGATCTAGAGTCTGCCCTTGACTCGGAAATCTCTCGTATCGCCGAGCTCGGCGCATCCACCGCGGCTAACGCTACGAATAGCGAAGCGACGGGCGAGCATCTGATTACGTCGACCGCGGCGACCAGCATCAACAAGCAGATCACGGTTCCCGCGCCGCTCGCGCCTGTCGATATCGATCAGATGTCGCTTACGGCGGTGAATGCGATGCTGCCTCCCATCGAGCCGGAAACCTTCGAGCTCAGCCCCGTCGAGCCGAGCGTGCTCGAGTCGGGTACGCTGGATGCGACCACGCTGATCGGCGAAGACATCAATTTCAACGCGCCGGAAGTTTCCATCGAAGAAATCAATCTGGCCGCGCCCGAAGTCATCGTCGAGGAAATCACCCTCGATGCCGTTGATCTTACGGGCGAAGAGATCGCACTCGATGCGCCGAACGCCGGCGCTACCGAAGCGACCGGCGAAGAGATCGTGCTCGGCTCGATCGAAGTTACGCCGGAAGAAATCACGTTGGGCGAGTCGGCCGGTGAAGTGGTCGAGCTCGAGTCGGGCTTCAACGGCCTCGACACGCTGCAGTGGTCCTACGAGAACTTCCCGAAGGACAGCGCCAGCGCCGCGGCCAACAACGATGTTTCCAGTGGCGAGGTGCAGGTCGAAGAAGTCGAGCTGACTTCGGATGGCGATCTGACGCTGGAAGCTGCCGCGCTCGAGGCGCTGACGAAGGAAGAGCCGGGCATCATCGTCGATGAGGCTCAGCTCCTTCTCGATGAGAGCAATCGCGCGCTGCTGCAGATGGATGAGCCGCTGCCTGAAGAGGCCACCGATCTCATCGTCGAAACCGCGCCGTGGGCGGCCGAGTTCGAGCCGCCCGTATTGCCGCCTGAGTCGGCGGTGACGCGTGATGATGCTGAGACGATTCGCAGCCCGCTGCTGAGACCGGCCGCGGATGAAACATTGAAGAGCCCGGCCCTGTCGCCCGCCGAGCTATCGCCGCTTGCTGACCTGCCGGCTTCGCCGGCGGTCACCGCGGCGATGTCTGCTGACGCTGCCGCGCCCTCCATTTATGAGCTGCCCGTCACTGACGCTGCCGCGCCGCCGATTTCTGAGCCGCCCGTTGCTGCTCATTCGCAACCTGATTCCGAAGCAGCGTCGGCCGCTCATTCGCAACCTGATTTCGAAGCAGCGTCGGCTGCCGCTAATTCACAACCTGAGTTCGAACTAGCGTCGGCCGCTCATTCGCAACCTGATTCCGAAGCAGCGTCGGCCGCTCATATCCCAACTATCTCTGAAGTGGCGCCGGCTGCGAAGCAGCCAGGCGCGCAGTCCGAGCCGCTGCCCCCGATGGAGGCTCCATCGATTGCATCGACTTCCGAGCCGGCGCCGTTCGCCGCTCAATCTCAACCTAGTTCTGAAGTAGCGCCGGCTGCGCAGCAGCCAGGCGCGTCCGCGGCGGTAGTCGAAGAGGACGAGGGCGACTACGACGACAGCGATTTCGATCCCGACGTCGCGGCGATCTTCACTGAAGAAGCCACCGAACTGCTCGAAACCGCCGATCAATCTCTCTCTTCCTGGGTGAGAGACCGCGCCAACAGCGCGCTGGTGTTCGAGCTGAAGCGTGTCGTGCACACGCTGAAGGGCGGTGCTCGCATGGCCGGCATTCGGGCCATGGGCGATCTCAGCCACGAATTGGAAACATTGATGGGTCTGGTCGAAACCGGCCAGGTTCCCGCCGAACAGAAAGTGTTCGACGCCTTGCAGGCCAGCCTCGACGAACTGCATCGCATGCGCGATGTCGTCGCCGGCGGCGACCGTTGCAAGCCGGCCCGCGAACTGATGAGGCGCATTCGCGCGCTGTGTAATGGCGAAGCGGAAGAAGCACCTGCCGTTCAAGCGGCCGCGCCTAGCGCCGCCGCGTCGGCACAATCGCCAGCTGTCCCGGCGCCGATGTCGCCCGCTGCGATGGTTGCGGCGGCAGTTTCGCCGGCCGCGCCGATCGCGCCGGAAGTCGTGCCGCCAGCTGCACTGACACCCGCACCGCTGTTCGACGCGCCGGCCGAAGAAGTCGTCGAGATCGAGAACTACTCGCCCGACGATAAAGATGTCGGTTCGCAAACCGACATCGTGCCGACGCTCACCGACATCGAAGCGCTGGTCGAAGAAGAAGCCGCGGCGGAAAGAGTGCTCGCGGCAGACGCACGATCCGAAGGCGGCTGGAGTGAAGAAACATCGGCTCCGAGCACGGGCGCAGTGGCGCCCGAACTCTCCGAAGTCGAAGTGGAATTCGGTGCCGACGAACTGGGCGCCGTCGCCCGTCAATCGGTCCATGTCGAAGAAACTCCGGACGCCGCCATCCAGGCGGAACACGCCGCCACCGGCGTGCACGCAGCTCACGACGTTTCAGCGGTCGCTCCCGAGCTGCCGCCCAACGACGAGCAGCAGGAAGAAGTCGCCGAACAAGCCGCGCCCGCTCTGCCAGGCCGCGAAAAACAGACCACGCAAGAGCCGCGCGAGTTCGCCCGCGTCGACGCCGACCTGCTCGACAACCTGCTCAACAACGCCGGCGAAGTCAGCATCTTCCGCTCGCGTATGGAACAGCAGGTCAGCTCCATCGAGTTCAATCTCGCCGAGCTGGGCCGCACGGTCACGCGCTTGAAAGATCAGCTGCGCAAGATCGAGCTGGAAACCGAATCGCAGATCCTGCACCGCCATCACGAGCAGTACCCGGATCGCGCCGACTTCGATCCGCTGGAAATGGATCGCTACTCGAGCCTTCAACAGCTGACCCGCGCGTTCGCCGAATCGGTCAGCGACGTGAGCTCCATCGAAGGCCTGTTGGAAAATCTCACGCGCGAAGCGCAGAACCTGTTGTTGCAACAGTCCCGCGTCGTGACCGAAATGCAGAACGGCCTGATGCGCACGCGCATGGTGCCGTTCCAGCGCCACGTGCAACGTCTCAGCCGTCTGGTCCGCCAGGTGGCGAACGACACGAAGAAGAGCGTCGAGCTGGTGGTCGCCGGCGCGAACGGCGAGCTCGATCGTCAGGTGCTGGAGCGCATGCTGCCGCCGTTCGAGCACATGCTGCGTAACTCCGTCGTGCACGGTATCGAGACGCCGGAAGAACGCGTCGCTCGCGGCAAGCCGGCGCAGGGCACGATCAAAGTCGGCCTGCACCGAGAAGGCTCGGAAATGGTCATCGTGCTCGAAGACGATGGTCGCGGCATCGATGTGAATGCAGTGCGCGAGCGCGCCAAGCAGAAGGGCTTGTTACAGGCGGGCCGCGTGCTGACCGACGAAGAAGCCATGCAGCTCATTCTCGAGCCCGGCTTCAGCACGGCCAATACCATCACTCAACATGCGGGCCGCGGCGTCGGCATGGACGTGGTAGTCAACGAGATCAAGAAGCTCGGCGGCGCATTGTTTACCGCGTCGGAGCTGGGCAAGGGCGTGAAGTTCACGATTCGCCTGCCGTTCACGCTGGCCATCACGCAAGCGTTGATCGTGCGCACCGGCGATGAACTGTACGCGCTGCCGCTGCCGTCCGTCGAAGGCGTTGCGCGCATTCCGAAGTCGGAAGTTCAGAAACATCTGGCCGAGGAAGTGCCGACGTTCACCTACGGCGGACAGGTCTATCGGTTGCAACATCTCGGCGCGTTTGTCGGCGGCGGTCCGTCGGCGTTGCCCGAGCTCGATGTCTCCGTGCCGCTGATTCTGATTCGCGCCGGCGAACATTCGACCGCGATCGTTACGGACGAGCTGGTCGGCAGCCGCGAGATGGTCGTGAAGTCGGTGGGCCCGCAGATCGCGACGATTCGAGGTATTGCCGGTGCCACGATTCTCGGCGACGGTCGCATCGTCATCATCTTGGACATGGGTACGCTGGTGCGCTCCGATTGGCGCGGCGGCCGGCAGCCGTTGGAACAGCAAGGTCCGAAGCAAGATACGCGCACGTTCGCGCTGGTCGTCGACGACTCGATCACCGTGCGTCGCGTGACGCAGCGTCTGCTCGAGCGCAATGGCATGCGCGTGATGACGGCGAAGGACGGCGTCGATGCGCTGTCGATCCTGCAGGAACACATCCCGGATGTGATTCTGCTCGACATCGAAATGCCGCGCATGGACGGTTACGAGCTGGCGACTCAAGTGCGCGCCGATGCACGTCTGACCGATATTCCCATCGTGATGATCACATCGCGTGTCGGCGAGAAACATCGCGCCCGCGCCATCGAGATCGGCGTGAACGATTACCTCGGCAAGCCGTATCAGGAGAATCAGTTGCTCGACGCCATCGAGCCGCTGGTGCAGGCCCGTAGAAGGAAAGTGTCGTGAGCACTACTGACATACCCTCGCACGAGCTGTACAGCCTGCTGATCCCGCTCGCTCAGGAACGTTTGATCGTGCCGCGCGCGTGCGTGGCCGAAGTCGTGACCTGGCAGACGCCGGAGAAAATGGAAGGCGTGCCGCCGTGGTATCTGGGCACGATTTCCTGGAGCGGCCGGCCGGTGCCGGTCATCTCTTTCGAAGCGGCCTGCGGCCAGCCAGTGCCGACGCCGGGCACGCGCACGCGTATCGTGATTTTCGTTGCTCTAAGCAGCCAGGTTACTGGGGGCTACTTCGGTGTCATCACACAGGGCTTTCCGCAGCTCGTGCGTGTGAACAATGACGTCGTGAAGTCAGACCCGAGCCGGACGTTCCCGGAGCGCGGCCCTATCCTGTGCCAGGTGCGCATGCTCAACGAGTCGCCGCTGATCCCGGACTTCGAGCATCTGGAACAGATGATCAGCGAAGAGAGCCGGGCAGCTTAGTTTCTATTGAAGGTCGCCCCAAAGGCCTTGCAGAACAGACAAAGCAACCACCGCCGCTGTCTCGGTTCGGAGCACGCGCGGTCCCAGACGCACCGGCATGAAGCCAGCTTTCTGTGCGGCGATCAGCTCATCGTCGTCCAATCCGCCCTCCGGGCCGATCAACAATTCTGCCTTGCTCGGCATGCTGGACAAGCCAACGAGCGAGGCCGGTGCGGACGGGCTCAGCACCAGTCGCAGACCGTCCTTCTTGACGTTGGCGAAGTACTCACGAAGGGTCATCGGTGCAGAAACGGCAGGAATCTTCGCGCGCCCGCATTGTTCGCAGGCGCCGATGACGATGCCCTTCCAATGATCACGTTTCTTGGCCGCCTGCTTCTCATCGAGGCGCACGACGCTGCGAGCTGTCAGCACGGGGGAGATCGCCGCCACGCCCAGTTCGGTGGCCTTTTGCAGCGTCCAGTCCATGCGCTCGCTGCGCGAGACGCCCTGGACCAGGGTGATTTTCAGTGGCGATTCGGCCGTGCCGGGCGTGGGATCGCTGAGACTGACCGTGACTTTGTCGCCAGCGACTTTGGTGATTTCGGCGCGGAATTCCTGGCCGCTGCCATCGAATACACTCAACGGTGCACCCTCGCGCATGCGCAGAACGCGTGCGACGTGGTAAGCGCCGGCGGCAGGCAGGTCGATCTCGGTGCGACCGGCCAGCGGGCCGTCGCAGAAAATTCGATTCATTCTCATGCTCGCCTCATTGCGAGTAGGGTGATCTCGGAACCCATTCCAGGATCAAGCAAACATTGTGCCGTAGCCCCGTGACGGAGCAGCCCATGCACTCCACATCGTCGCCGGAACCTCTGTCCCAGTATCTGCTCGCAGTGGCTGCGGGCATCGATACGCAGAGCGGCTGGCTGCGCGCCGCTCGACACGTGCCCTCGCCGAACTTCGATCCGCGACCGGGCGGCATCTTGCCAGAACTCATCGTGGTCCACGGCATCAGCTTGCCGCCCGATGAGTTCGGCGGCCCGTGGATCGACCGGCTCTTCACCAATACGCTGCCGCCGGGCGAGCATCCGTACTTCGAGAAGATCAAGGATCTGAAGGTGTCGTCGCACTTGCTGATCCGTCGCGATGGCGAGCCGGTGCAGTACGTGCCTTTTCAGGAGCGCGCCTGGCATGCCGGTGCGTCGAGCTATCAAGGCCGCGAGCGTTGCAATGATTTTTCCGTCGGCATCGAGTTGGAAGGCGCCGATGAGACGCCGTACGAGCCGGCGCAGTATCGTGTGTTAAGCGCGATCATCCTCGCCTTGTGCGAGGCTTACCCGTCGCTGTCGCTGACGCGGATCGCCGGCCACAGCGACATCGCGCCCGGCCGCAAGACCGATCCGGGTCCGGCGTTCGACTGGCAGCGGCTGTACGCGCTGATCCGCGCGACCGCCTGATTTCGGCGACAGATTTCGCTCCCGATCCCGGCCTCGTGTAGCATCGCCGCCCGGCCGGTAGGCGTTTGAGGACTCTTATTCGATGAACCGCTCCGCCGCGGTGTTGCTGACGCTGGTGGCCTTCGCGGCGCTGCTATTGGCAGTGGCGGCCTGGGCCGGCAAGCGTACGCATAACGCCGCCGACTTCGCGCTCGCGAATCGTCGACTCGGTGTCTGGCTGACGGCGCTCAGCTGCACGGCGAACACCGTCAACGGCTGGCTGCTCATGACTCTGGCCGGCGCCGCTTTCGCGTGGGGCTTGTCGGCCGTCTGGATCTGCGGCGCATTCATCGCCGGCTCCGCGCTCAATCTGTTCTTCATCGCTCCTCGCCTGCGCGCCATCTCGGTGGGGCAGGGCACGGCCACTTTGTTTCAAGTGTTGAGCGCCGACGCGGGCGATCGTTTGCAGCCGCTCGTGTCGCGCTCGGCGTTGCTCATCTTCGTGTTGTGCGTGCTGCTCCAGACCAGCGCGATGCTGCGTTTCGCCGGCGGGCTGCTGGTCGATGAGTTTGGCTTCAATTTGATCAGCATCGCGCTGACCTCGATGTTTCTAATCACCGTCGGCGCGTTTGCGGGCGGACTGCGTGCGGCAGCGGTGGGCGATGCTGTGCAAGTGATTGCGGTAGGATTGTTTGCTGGCTTGTTGCTGCTGGGCTCGAGCTTCGCGATCGAAGGATGGGATCAATTCAAAATTGCTTTCACCTCGCTCGGGCCGCTCGCGACCGATGGGTTCGGCGGTCGCAAGGGCGTGGTCGCGCTGTCATTCGCCGCGGGTGTGTTCGGTATCGGCCTGGGCGTGATGGGGCAGCCGCAGCTCGCGACTCGATTCATGGCGGCTCGTGATGAGAAAACATTGTTTCAGGCCAGCTGGCTGGCGCTCGCGCTGATCACGCTGCTCGTCGGCGTGGTGTTGTGTTGTGGCTGGGCCGCGAGTGTGCTGTATGCCGGACTCAATCGGCCCGAGCTGGCGATGTTCACCATCGCGGACCGGCTGTTGCCGCCGCTGCTGGCGGCATTCATAGCGGCGTCGTTGATCGCGGCGATCTTTGCGAATGTCGGCAGTCAGTTGCTGGCGCTGGCGACCACCTTGGGCATCGATTCTCGTCGCGTGAATGCGCCGCTCTCGATTGGCTGGAGTCGGGCCGCGATGGTGCTGTCGGCGGTGCTGATCGTGCTGGCGACCTTGTGGGCGCCGTCGACCGTGTTCGAGCACGCGATGTTTGGTTATTCCGCCATCGGTGCGTCCTTCGGTCCGCTGTTGCTGGTCCGCGTTTGTGGCAAACGAGTGCGTCCTGGCGCGATGCTCGCGGCGATCTGGTCCGGATTCATTCTGTCGCTGTTGTTTCATTTGTTGCCGGATGCGCCGGGCGATTTCCTGGAACGGGTCATGCCGTTCGTCGCGTCTCTGGGCATCGCCCTGACTGGTGGCGAGCGCCGTCGCAACCCGGACCGCGCCGATCGCTCTCAAGAAACCGTGCACGATCGCGTGCCGATCTGAGGTCAGGCGTGGCTTCGCGAAACAAACCCAAGGCTCGAAAGAAGAAGACGGCGGCGAAGCGAGGCGCGGTCGTTGCGCCGGCGAGCGACGCGGCTCGGATCATCGCCGCGATCAAACGGATTCCGCGGGGCAAGGTTTGCACCTATGGCGGTGTGGCCGACGTGGCTGGCCTGCCGAGGCGCGCGAGGTTGGTGGGCACGGTGTTGCGTCAGACACCGGCGTCCCGAGGCGTGCCCTGGTTCCGGGTCATCAACGCCAGCGGCCGTATCTCATTCCCAGCCGGCAGCGATGGCTACGCCCGCCAGCGTAAGCATCTGGAAAACGAGGGCATCGATTTCGTCGGCGGCCGGGTGAATCTGGACGTTTACGGCTGGCCGCCCCGCGACAAGATGCTGGACGAGCTGCTTTGGGGCCCCGGCTAAAAAAAGTTATCCCGCCTTAACCCGATCCGACCCGACCCACCGTTCCTACTCTCCGTGACGCATGCCGCGTCGGAGTGGGGAGCGAAGTCATGAATCGGGTCGTCAGTCGGGGATCCTTGTTGATTGCTGCTGCCGTTCTAGCCGCCTGCGCCGCCAAGCGCGAAGAAAAAGACGTTCTCGCGGAGCACGTGGGCGCCACGCCGCCACCGCCCATTGAGACCCGACTGATAGAAGAGACGGCGTCCGCGCCTGCCCAGCCCACCGTGGTCTACGCTGAGCCGCAAATAGCATCGGCACCGGTGATGGCGGATGCCGCCGTGATCGGCCAGGTCAGCCGAGCGAAAGCGGAAATGAAGATGGCGTCGAGCAACTACGCTCCGATGCCGCCGCCGGCGATGTTAGCTACGCCGTCGCCGAATCCCGCCGACACCGAGCGCTATGAACATCAAAAAGATAACGGCGTGCACCTCGCCGTGGAGCAGCCGGTTTCGACGTTCTCCATCGATGTCGACACCGGCGCCTATGCGAACGTGCGTCGTTTCCTGAACGAAGGTCGCTTGCCGCCGCAAGATGCGGTCCGTGTCGAGGAGCTGATCAACTATTTCGACTACGAGTACGCGACTCCGAACAGTCGCGACACGCCGTTCCGCGTGTCCACCGAACTGGCCGCTGCGCCGTGGAACTCACAAGCGCTGTTGATGCGCATCGGCATCAAAGGTTTCGAGATCGAGGCGAAGGAACGTCCCGCCGCCAACCTGGTGTTTCTGATCGACGTGTCGGGCTCGATGGATTCGCCCGATAAGTTGCCGCTGCTCAAGAATGCGTTCCGCATGCTCACTGATCAGCTGACAGGGCGCGATCGGGTGTCGATGGTTGTGTACGCCGGCAACTCGGGCGTCGTGCTCGAGCCCACGCCGGGCAATGCGAAGAACCAAATTCAAGAAGCGCTCGCTCGGCTGTCCGCCGGCGGCTCGACCAACGGTGCTTCCGGCATCCAGCTCGCCTACAAGCTGGCGCACGACACGTTGGTGAAAGGTGGCATCAATCGCGTCGTGCTCGCGACCGACGGCGATTTCAACGTCGGCACCGTGGACTTCGAATCGTTGGTGGACATCGTCGAGCGCGAGCGCGCCACAGGTGTCGAGCTGACGACGCTGGGCTTCGGCACGGGAAATTACAACGAGCAGCTGATGGAGCGGCTTGCCGATGCGGGCAACGGCAATTATGCCTACATCGATACGTTGTCCGAAGCGCGCAAGGTTCTCGTCTCGCAGCTGAGCTCGACGTTGTACACCATCGCCAAGGACGTGAAGATCCAGGTCGAGTTCAATCCGACCGAAGTGCTCGAGTATCGTCTCATCGGTTACGAGAACCGCATGCTGGCGCGCGAGGACTTCAACAACGACAAGGTCGATGCGGGCGAGATCGGCGCCGGTCATCGTGTCACCGCGTTGTATGAAGTGGTCCCGGTGGGTGCGAAGGGGCGTGTCGACTCGCTACGGTACGGTGTAAAGAACGATCTGGCGACGGTCAAAGGCGAGCTCGCGAATGTCCGGTTGCGTTACAAGAAGCCCGGTTCCGATAGCAGTCAGCTGCTGGAGTATCCGATCCGGCGGGATGCCGTCACCGAGAAGCTGTCCACCGACTTTCGCTTTGCGGCCAGCGTCGCGGCGTTCGGTCAGCTGCTGCGGGGTGGAAAATACATGGGTGACTTCAACTATGCCGATGTCACGAAACTCGCCAGCGGTTCCATGGGCGAGGATCGCGACGGGTATCGCAAGGAGTTCGTGTCGCTGGTGGCGCTGGCCAAGAGCCTGACGCCGGCCACCGATGTCAGTAAGGTCAGCCAGATTTCAGAATGAGATATTGCTGATATTCTTAGCTGCATGGATCTTCCTTCCATTCCTGGCCCGCAGCCGATGTCGGCTGCGGCGGGCGAAGTCACCGGTGCGGTCGGCGCGACGGTGTCGACTATCGGGTCGGCACCGGACGACGCCACGCTCATGCTTCGTTATCGCAAGGGCGATGTGCGTGCGTTCGAGCTGCTTTACGAGCGCCACAAGGGCGCGCTGTATCGCTACCTGCAGCGGCTGTGTCGGAGCCCGGAGGTGGCGAACGATTTGTTTCAGGAGGTGTGGAGCAAGGTGATCGCCAGTCGCGAGCGCTACGAAGCGCGGGCCAAGTTCACGACGTTCCTGTTTCATATCGCGCACAACTGCGCGATCGACTACTTCCGGCGCGCCGGACGCCCGCAGGAAAAAGGTGCACAGGACGTCGATGCAATGGCGGACGAGCTGTCCGGGCCGAGTCATGAAAGTCCCGATGCCGCGCTCGCCGAGGCTCAGCTGCGCGCGGATTTCAAGCGCGCCCTGGATGAATTGCCGGCAGAACAGCGCGATGTATTTCTTCTGTACGAAGAGACCGGGCTTGGGCTGGAGGATATTGGACGCATTACCGGGGTGGCCATGGAAACGGCCAAGAGCCGCCTGCGTTATGCGTTAACCAAGCTGCGCGGGGCGCTGCGCCAGCATCAATCTCCGACTCTGCAGTCGAGCGTGTCATGACTGAACCCACCGACAAGCCGTTGCTGGACGACCAGCAGCTGGATGAATACCTGAAGGGGGATTCCAGCGTGTCACGTCAATATCGTCAGCTGCCCCGCGCGGACGTACCGCCGTCGCTCGATCGTCTCGTGCTTCGTCAGGCGGAAGATGCGGTCAAACGTCCGTCGCCGCCGGCGTGGATGCGTTGGGCGAAGCCGCTGGCGGTTGCGGCGTCTGCGGTGCTCGTTGTTTCTATCGTGGTCGAGACCGGTCTGAAAGATGAAACGATGGTGACATCGCAAGCGCCGATTGAGACAAGGATGATTGAGGAGTCCGCCGGCTCACCACCTCCGCCGCCGAAGTTGGAGACCCCTCCACCGGTTGTCTACGTCGATCCGGTCCAGTCGTCCGCGCCGGTGCTGGCAGATGCGGCGCCCATCATGCCGGAGCCCGCCGCTGCGGCTCCCGCTCCGGCCCCTGAGATGGAAGGGCGCATCGTTGCAAGGGAACCCGCGGACGCTTCGATCGATGCGCAGCTCGCCAAGTCCGAGCAAGATGACAAAGCCGCGTTTGCAGCTGACGAGTCGCGAAAGAAATCGGCGCGAGAAGAAGCGCCGCGAGCGCTAGAGCAGGTCACCGCTCAACGCAGTGCCCAACCAACGGCCGTGCTGAGCTATTCACGCCCGATCAGTTCCAACGCCGTCGACAACATGGCGACGATCAAGAAGACGTATACGGACCCGGAAGCGTGGCTGAAAGACATTCGTCAGCTGCGGAAAGATAACAAACAAGAAGAAGCCGATCGGGAATGGCGTCGGTTCCGGGAGGTATTTCCGGATTATGAGGTGGCGGAGACGGATGCTGCGCGGGAGGGGAAGAAGTAGGCGCGTGGCTATCTCACCGCCCCCGCAATCCTTGGCAAATAAATCTGCAACGTCGTCCCCCGCCCGACCTCACTATCGATCTTCACTCTCCCACCCGCCCGCGCGACGATCTGATCGACGATCACCAATCCAAGCCCAGTGCCCCGATCGCCCTTCGTAGTAAAGAAAGGTTTGAACGCATTGAGCCGAGTCATCTCATCCATCCCCGCGCCGCTGTCGCGGACGTAGATGGCGACATACGTCGCACGCTCGTCATCTTCGTCGCCGACGATGGCGTCTTCGTAGTCGATGTCGAGATCGCCGCCGGAGGGCATGGCGTCGCGGGCGTTCAGTACGAGGTTGAGCATCATGCGCTCGAACTGCGACGCGTCCATGAAGACGCGGCTCACCGGGCCGGAGCTGCGAACGCGAAGGCGGATGCCGGCGCCGAGCAGCACACGAAACATGTGAGAGCACTTTGACAACGCCGCGCCGACGTCGAGGACGCGAGGGGAGACCGGGTCGTCCTTGCCGAAGCTCATGATTTCCTGCGTGAGCGTCTGCCCACGTTGAAGCGCGTCGATGACGCGTTGGGCGTAGTGATCGGCTTGAGGGGCGAGATTGGGAACGCGACGGATCAGCTCAGTGAAGCCCAGCGCGATACTCACAATTCCTCGGAAGTCGTGAGCGACGCCCGCCGCCATGCGGCCGAGGGCTTCCATTCGGTGCAGTTCCATTAAGTGGCGTTGATAGCTTTCCAGCGCCGTCTCAGCATGACGATGCTCATATTCGCCATAAACACGCGCGATCGTGTCAGCAACCGTAGCAGCGAAATCGCTCTCGGCTTCAGTCCAGGTGCGCGGCGCGCCGATGTGTTCGTGACAAACGACACCGGCGACTTTGCCGCTGACGTAAACGGGGGCATCCAATAGCGACGTGATACCAAGAGGCTCGAGATAGGACGGTCCCAACTCGCCTGTCGTGGTCGCGTCCAACGCAGTATCGGCGGCGATGGTGCGTTGCTGCTGCAGCGCCTGGAAATAACTGGGAAAGTCCTGCGCCCGCAGGACCGCGCCTTGAAACACTTGCTGGCTGGAAAATTGCAATAGATATCGGCAGCGCAGGGCACGATCTTCGTCGACCAGAATCCACACGCCGACGCGCTCGACATTCAAGGTGCGAGCGGCGATCTCCGCCAGTTGTAACCACAAGTCGCGCAGTTGCGACTCGGGGCTGGCGTGCAGCCGTGCCAGCTGCATGCGCGCCGCTTCGAACGAAGCCGGGCTTCCGCTGCCTTCTCCCTGCTGAGTTTCTGCGCTCATGCCGCCTCTGAGGTGCGAGGTCGAGCCGACTCTACCCTTGACCGGCGCGACATCCAATACGTTCAGCGGGTCATACGGTAGAATCCCCATCGGTACCGCAGGCCCGGAATGGAGCAATGGAAAAGACGATCGAAAAGTTGTTGTTTGCCAGCCGCTGGATTCTGGCGCCGGTCTATCTGGGCATGTCGCTGGCGCTGGTCGCGCTGGGCATCAAGTTCTTCCAGGAGCTGTACCACCTGGTGACCGGCGTGGCATTCATGGCCGAGGCGGACATGGTGTTGATGCTGCTTGCCCTGGTCGACATGGTGCTGGTCGGCAGCCTGATCGTCATGGTGATGTTCTCGGGCTACGAGAACTTCGTGTCGGCGCTGGATGTGGACGAAGGCACCGAAAAGTTGAGCTGGCTGGGCAAGCTCGACGCCAATTCGCTCAAGCTGAAAGTGGCGTCGTCCATCGTCGCGATCTCATCGATTCATCTGTTGCGCGCTTTCATGGAAACGCCGGCGCTGGCCCAGAAAGGCAACACGCTGCTGTGGTACGTGATCATCCATCTCACGTTCGTGGTGTCGGCAGTGATGATGGGGGTGCTTGATCGCATTACTGCCAAGTCACACGGCAAGCACGATCACCAGGGCGAGGCATAGACCTCGCCCGATCGGCCCCGCCTCAGACGGCCGTGTGCTGTTCCGGTTCCTGCCCGTCCGGATAGAACTCCATCGACGCCGAGTTCAGGCAATAGCGCTGATGGGTCGGCGGCGGGCCGTCGGGGAACACGTGCCCGAGGTGGCCGTCGCAGCGGCGGCAGCGGATCTCGGTGCGGATCATGCCGTGGCTGATATCGCGCAGCTCGGTGATGTGCTCGGGATCGAACGGCTGATAGAAGCTCGGCCAGCCGGTGCCGGACTCGAATTTGGCATTGGCCTGGAACAACGGCAGCCCGCACAGCCGGCAGGCATACAGCCCCGACTGCTTGTTGTTCAGCAAAGTCCCGCAAAACGGCCGTTCGGTGCCGTGATCCAGCAGGATGTGGCGCTCTTCCGGGCTCAGCGAGGCCGCCAGCCGTTCACGCTCGGCGTTGCCTAGCGGGCGCAGGTCGTAGCCGCTGGCGGAAGTAGTGGCCTGTTCATTGGGCTTTGGCATGGGAGCGTCCTTCAGGTGGGCGGTCTCGCAGAATTGGCGGCGGTCGCCGCCAAGTCAAGGTGGGAACGCAGCGGTCGGGACGAGGGTTTTATGCCGACCGCATCCTTTATCATTGCGCCCATGAGTACCGATCCATTCACCGTCGGCATCGCCTCGGTGCCGATTCCGAACAGCTATTGGGTCCGCCCAGGGCAGCTGCTCGCCGGTGAGTATCCGGGGTCGATGACACGCGCCGAAGCGACCGAGCGTGTACAGAAGCTATTGCACGCGGGCGTCAACAGCTTCGTCGATCTGACCGAGGAGGGCGAAATGCCGCCCTACGATCCGTTACTGGCCGAGCTCAGCGAGAAGCAGATTCGCCACCGGCGGTTGCCGGTGCTGGACCACGGCTTGCCGGAGTCGTTCGCGCACATGGTGCGCATCCTGGATTTCATCGATGGCGAGCTGGCCGCCGGTCGTTGTGTGTATGTCCATTGCCGGGCCGGCATCGGGCGCACCGGCACGACCATCGGGTGTCATCTGGTTCGTAGCGGTCTCGGCAGCGAAGAGGCACTCGATCGGCTGCAGGACTTGTGGCAACAGAGCGGCCGGTCGCGCCGCTGGCCCACCATTCCCGAGACCGACGAGCAGGTCGAGTTCGTCCGGCAATGGCGCGAGCCGGCGACGCCGGGCACTGACGTCGATGTGTTGGCGCGTTACGAAGCCAGCATCGTCGGCCTGGCCATTGGCGACGCGTTGGGCAGCATGGTCGCCAACAGTAATTTCGACGCCGCGACCCTCGCGGCTGGCGGCGGCCTGCGCGATACCGGCGCGCTGGTAACCGGCGCGAGCACGGCCATGACGCGAGCGCTGGCCGAGAGTCTGTTGGCGAAGGGCGGCAGCGATACCGACGATCAGATGCAACGCTATCTGGCCTGGAGCCAAAGCGTCGGCAATATCGGCGTGCCGCCGGACGTGCGGCGGGCGCTGGCCGGTTGGCAATGGTCGAGAAAGAAGCTCGCCGGCTCGCACGATCCCGCCAATCTGGATCCACATTCACTGCCACGCACGCTGGCGGTTGCGATGTTTCTTCGCAGCGATGCACAGGCGGCGATCGACACCGCCGTTGAAGCGTCGCGCACCACGCAGCAGTCGCCGGTCGTGCTGGACCTGTGCCGGGTCTGGGCGGCGCTGTTCGTCGACGCGTTTGCGGGTGTCGATAAACAAACATTGCTGAGCTTCGCTGGCCCGGCCATGCAACTGGTTCGTCAGCGGCAGCTCAAGGCGCCGGTCAAGCAGCTGATCGAGGGGCGGGGCTCGAAGCCTTGCGCCGATGCGAGCGACGCGTTGGCGGTGACGTGCGTCGCGCTGGATGCATTCGGGGCGGCGAAGACATTGCACGATGCTTTGATTCGAGTGCTCACATCGTCGCGAGCGGCACCGGCGGCGGCCGCGCTCTGTGGTGCTCTGGTGGGCGCCTATCATGGCAGCAACGCCATCCCTCCCGAACTGCAGCGGCAACTGCCCGAAGAAGCCGGGTTGCGTTCGGTCGCGCGTCACTTGATGCATTGAGCGATGGCGACTCGGAAGAAGCGTCCTCAAGCTCGACGTCGCGTTCGTTCTCGCGAGCCCGCCTGGACGCGGCTGTCCGACGAGGAGTTGTTACAGAAACGTTTCTGTGACCTGCGGCTGACGCTGCGGCATACGGTCATCGATAGTCACATCCGCCGGATCCGTCGCGATCTGCGCCGCCGCGGCATCCTGTTCGCGCCGCATGTGTGGCTGTCCGAAGAATGGTTCTCTCCCGACGGCGTGCCCGGCATCGCCATTGCGTTTTATATGGCGCACCCGCGGCTGATGCGTCTGGAACGCAAGATGATGGACGAGGTGGAGGGCGGCAATGCCAACTGGCTGACCCGCATCATGCGTCACGAGTTCGCGCATGCGCTCGACAACGCTTACCGCATTCGCCGCCGCAAGGAATGGCGCGAGGCTTTCGGCGACCCGGATCGGCGCTATCCAAACGTGTATCGGCCGCGGCCGGCGAGTCGTGACTTCGTCTTACATCTGGGCCACTGGTACGCGCAGAGCCATCCAACGGAAGACTGGGCCGAGACGTTCGCGGTGTGGATGCAGCCCAAGGCGCGCTGGCGCCGCGACTATCAGGGCTGGCCCGCGCTCGAGAAGCTCGAGTATGTGGATCGGCTGATGGGCGAGCTGTCCGGGACGTTGCCGCACGTGATGAATCGCTCGCTGATCGAGCCGATCAGCAAGAACGAAACCACGCTGGCCGAGCACTATCGCCTGAAGCGGGCCCGTTATGAGTTCGACACGCCCGATGCTTATGACTTGCGATTGAAGCGGGTCTTCGGCAAACATCACAAGGGGCGGCGGCGCGTGCGTGCAAGTACGTTCGTGCGGCAGAGCCGGCCGGAATTGGAACGTTGGTTGATGCGACGCTCGCGGTTGTACCCATATCTCGTGCATCATGTGCTCAGGACGGTGATTGCACGCTGCCGTGAGCTGGATCTGGTGGTGGATACTTCCAAACACGAGGCCAAGCGCGCGTTGCTGGGCGTACTGGAGCGAATCTTGATCGACATCCTGCGGCGCGACCGCGAACGCTACACACTATGAAGCCACGTCGCGTCCTGGTGCTGATGCATGAGAGTCTGGTGCCGCCGGCCAGCCTCAAGGGTCTCAGTGACAAGGAAATCGACGAATTCAGGACCGAATACGATGTGAAAGCGGCGCTGGAGAAGGCCGGTCACGAGGTGAAGGCGCTCGGCCTGGGCGATAACCTCTCCGAGCTGCGCTCCATCATCACCGACTGGAAGCCCGATGTGGCGTTCAACCTGCTCGAGGAATTCCAGGGCATCGTCACTTACGATCAGTACGTGGTCGCGTTCCTGGAGCTGATGAAGCTGCCGTACACCGGGTGCAACCCGCGCGGCATGATGATCTCGCGCGACAAGGCGCTCTCCAAACAGATTCTTTCCTATCACCGCATCCCGACGCCGGGCTTCGCGGTCATTCGCAAGGGCCAGCGCTATCGGCTGCCGCGCAAACTCAAGTTTCCCTTGTTCGTGAAGTCGGTGACCGAGGATGCGTCGCTGGGCATCTCACAAGCGTCGGTGGTCCCGGACGCCGACAAGTTGAAGGAACGCATCGAGTTCATCCACGAACAGACCAACTCGGACGCGCTGATCGAGGAATATATCGAAGGCCGCGAGCTGTACGTCGGCGTGCTGGGCAACGACCGGTTGCGCACCTTGCCGGTATGGGAGATGGACTTCGGCACCCTGCCGGATGTGATGGCCGGCATCGCGACCCGCAAGGTGAAATGGGATCGCCGTTACCAGAAGAAACACGGCATCCGCACTGGGGTCGCGCAGAACCTGCCCGAAGGGTGCGGGGCTTATCTGGACAAGTTATCCAAACGTATCTTCCGCTCGCTGTATCTGAGCGGCTATGCGCGCATGGATTTCCGGATGCGGCCGGACGGCAGCGTGTTCGTGTTGGAAGCCAACTGCAATCCGAACATCAGCCGCGAGGAGGACTTCGCCGAGTCCGCGCTGGCCGCGGGGCTCGACTACCCCGCGTTGCTGGAACAAATCATCCGCGTCGGCAACAACTATCAAGCGGCCTGGCGCGCCGACGAAGAATAGATCACTCGGCGCTCTTGCCAGTCCATTGATTCAGCCACTGCTCCACTTCGTGGTGCCAGCGGATGCTGTTGTTCGGCTTGAGCACCCAATGGTTCTCGTCCGGGAACATCAACAGGCGGCTGGGAATGCCCTTGCGTTGTAGCGCTGTGAATGCCGAGAGCCCCTGCGCATACGGGATTCGATAATCGCGCGTGCCGTGGATGATGAGCATCGGCTTGTTCCACTTCGCGACATGATTCACCGGGTTGAACTTCTCGACGTTCTCCGGCACTTCCCAAGCGATGCCGCCTTGCTCCCATTCCGTGAACCACAGTTCTTCGGTGGAGTAGGCCATGCCGCGCGCGTCGAACACGCCGTCGTGATTGACCAGGCACTTGAACGGCTCGGCCCAGTTGCCGGCGATCCAGTTGATCATATAACCGCCGTACGAGGCGCCGAGCGCGCACATGCGCGAGCTGTCCAGCCAGTCATACTTGCCGAGCGCGGCTTCGAGACCCTTCTGTAAATCCTCGAGCGGCTTGCCGCCCCAGTCCTGGCTGATCGAATCGGTGAACGCCTGGCCGTAACCGGTCGAGCCGTGGAAATCGATGAACACCGACGCGTAGCCCGCGCCCGCATAGGTCTGCGGATTCCAGCGATAGCTCCAGGAGTTGCCGAACGAGCCCTGCGGGCCGCCGTGGATGATGAAGGCCACCGGATATTTCGTGCCGGGCTTGTAGTTCGCAGGCTTCATCACATGCCCGTACACCGTCGCGCCCTCGGCGCCGATGAAGGTGAACTGCTCGGGCTCGCCGAATTTGATGTCGGCCAGCGCGGCTTCGTTCATGCGAGGCAGGGCGCGCAGGTCGCCGCCCTTGATGGTCAGCGATTGCAGCTCCGCCGGCGATTTCAGCGACGAGGTCGCGAGCACGATTTCTTTCTCGCCGACGCTGAAGCTTTCGATGCGTCCCGGACCGGTCAGCATGGTGGGCTTGCCGGTCTTCACATCGACCGACCACAACGGATGCTGGCCGAAATGATCGGTGGTCGCATACAAGGTCTTGCCGTCGTTGGCGAACGCCATGGCGTCGACGGAACGATCCCAGTCTTTGGTGAGCGCGCGGCGCTGACCGCTCTTCAGATCCAGCAGCACGATGTGGAAACGATCGGCTTCGAAGCCGGCTCGTTCCATCGCGCGCCAGGCGAGCTGGGTGCCGTCACGGGAGTAGATCGGCTGCGTGTCCCAGGCCGGATTGTCTTCAGTCAGGTTGCGCAGGCCGCTGCCATCGGCGCCGACTTCATACAAATCGAAGTTGGTCGACCACGGCTCGGACTTGCCCTTGAGGCGGGCCGAGAACACCAGCTTGGAGCCATCGGGCGAGAACGTATATTCGGTGGCGTCGCCGAACGGCTTCGACGGCACGTCGGCGTCGAGTGCCTTGCTCACGGACACGGGCTCGGTGGCAACGCCATTGCTCAGCTTCATTACGAACAACTGTGAGATGCGGCCGTCGGCCCAGGTGTCCCAATGGCGCACGAACAGGCGGTCATAGACCTCGCCGCTGTCTTTCGCGTCTTTGGTTTGCTTGAGCCGATCGACGGTGCAAGGCAGGTCGCTGCAATCGGCAAAGACTTCCAGCGTCACGGCGATGCGGCCGGCATTGCTGGCCAGGCGGAACGAGCCTACGTCGAGCGGCAGGGCGGTTACTTGAATCGCTTCGCCGCCGTTCGCCGGCAGACGCC
Source organism: Steroidobacter flavus (assembly GCF_042651805.1). Taxonomy (NCBI): domain Bacteria; kingdom Pseudomonadati; phylum Pseudomonadota; class Gammaproteobacteria; order Steroidobacterales; family Steroidobacteraceae; genus Steroidobacter; species Steroidobacter flavus. The sequence continues at coordinate 2,876,157 of NZ_JBHSDU010000003.1, forward strand.
ACACCTGGCTGGAGCCGCTGCGCGAGGATAGGAAATAAATCTCGCGACCGTCGGCGGACCATTCTGCCGAGCTGTCGCTGTCAGGATGGGTGGTCAGGCGGCGGGGCTGTGCGCCTTTGGTTGATAAATCGAGCGACCAAAGATCGGTGCGGCCGCGGTTCGCCGGCAGATCGGTCTCGCGCACCGTGTAGACCACGGTACGGCCATCGGGTGACAGCGCCGGGTCGGACACGCGTTGCATGCGGACCAGATCGTCGACGGTAAAGGGATGGGGAGCGGCATGCGCGCCGAGCGGCATCAGCAAACAAGCGGACAACACACCGGCGGCAGGGGCCAACGACTGACGCATTCAAGGACTCCAGCACGGAGAAAGGGCGGGAGTATAGAAGAGGGAGCTTATTTCTTCTCGTGGATGACGGCGAAGGCGCTGGTATAGCTGTGCAGGAAGGTGGAGTTCTGAATGGGCCCGAACTCACCGTCGCAGAAGAAGCCGCCGATGGGCAGGTCGGCGACCAGGCGGCGGAACGCATTGCTGTCGTGGTCGGCCTGACCGTACAAGCCGATCCCTCGGCCGTGGCAGGAGAACAGCAGCGCTCCGGAATCCGGCGCGACCAGGTGCGAGGCCCGGTAAGCGGTCAGCGTGCGCTCGAGGTCGATGGCCGATGTGGCGGCATCGCGCAGATGAAACTGGATCACGCTGTTCGACGGCACATTGGCGCTGACCCACAGCGCGCCACTTTGCGGATCCATGCCGAGGATGCCGCGAATCAGAAAATCGCCCGCACTGAACTCACTGGCGTCGGTTCGCATCGCCATGCCGAGATGCAGCGATTGACTGAACAACTCACGATCCGGCGCGGGCAGGCGCTCGAACAGCGCGGACAGCACATCCCGAGGCGAGCGGCCGTCGAGCTCGCGGATCAGATTCTCGTGCGCCGACGTGACGAACATGGGATCGCCGATCGGCCGGCAGCCTTGCGCGACCACCATGTCGATATCGATGTTGCCGGTGAGCGCGAGCGTGATACAGCCCGAGTGGTAAACCTGGTTGCCCAGATACAACGCGCTGCCGCCCACTTGCCGTGCGCCGCTCGCCAGGCCGCCGATCTTCGGCGCGAGCGGATAAATCCGGTCCAGGCCCCGGATGAAGGTCTCGGCCTCGAAACTGAAGGGATCGGCCAGCATCAGGAACGAAGGCTGCTGGCTGGCGGTGATGCGGAGTGCGTCTTCCCACGCGCGTGCTTCGGCGTAAACCGGCGGCACCTGGGCCGCATCGAGATGCGTCCCTTTCAGCCGCACGCCGGGCAACACCGCGCCGGTCAAGGAAAAAGCGGGACGATCCTCGATCTCGCGACCGCCGCCGATCACGCCGCCGCCACAACAGCCGAAGATGAAGACGTTTTCGAACTCGCGCTGGAGCAGGGCGGGCACGGCGTCGAAGTGCGCCGAGTGCTCCGAGCTCACGAACACGATCGCCAGATCCGGCTCCTGTCGGCCCAGCCCCAGGAACACGGTCTCAGCGGCATGCTCCACTGCGGCCCGCAAGGAATTATCGGTGTCGACGGCGGATGCCCAGCGCATAGCTGTCCTGCTTGAATGCGAGTCGAGCGCTCGATTCTAGGCATTCTTTCGTTAAATGCCATTCTGCAATCGCCGCTGCGATATCGGGCTCGACGATGAGCGATATTTACCGACTCGGTTAAGTACCGAAGTGCGTGTTCACTTCCACCTGAGCCTCGGCAATCCACTCCTGCATGTGTGGGTCCTGGACCAGTTGCTGCTGATAGGCCTGGGCGATCGGGCTGGAGAACGTCGCGCCGTAGTGGCGGAAGCGCAGGGCCACCGGCGCGTACATCGCATCGGCAATCGAGTATTCGCCGAACAGCCATGGGCCACGTTGCGCGAATTGCGAACGACAGTCGTGCCACAGCTCCTGGACGCGAACCACATCCGCTACGCCTTGCGCAGGCAGCGGCACGGTAGCGGTGCCGACGGCCTTCATCGACCAGTTGGTGCGCAAGGCCGCGAAGCCTGAATGCATCTCGGCGCTCACTGCGCGTGCCAGCGCCCGTGTGGCGGCGTCTGCGGGCCAGGCGCGACCCTGCACCTTCTCGTTGAGGTATTCGGCGATGGCCAGCGAGTCCCAAATCTTCAGCTCGCCGTCAATCAGCAGGGGCACCCGCCGGGTCGGCGAATACTTCACGATGTCGCGGTGGAATTCGGGCGTGTCGAGCGGCAGCTTCACTTCCTCGAAGGCTAGGTCGAAATGCTTCAGCACCAGCCAGGGACGTAGCGACCAGGACGACAGATTCTTGTTGCCGATGACTAGGGTAAGCATGGGAAGGGAATAATGACTAATGAGCGATGACTGGTCAGAATGCGGCAGCCACCGTATCCCGTCCACCGAGATTTAGTAAACCGTCGTTGACCATGTCTGAACATCACCTTGCCACACTCGCGGTCCGCGCGGGCCAGACTCGGACGCATGAAGGCGAGCATTCCGAGCCCATCTTCACTACCTCGAGCTATGTGTTCGCCAGCGCCGCCGATGCGGCCGCGCGGTTCGATGAGAGCGTGAAGGGCAATATTTATTCCCGCTTCACCAATCCCACCGTGCGTTGCTTCGAAGAGCGGCTCGCGGCCATGGAAGGCGCGGCCTCCTGTGTCGCGACCGGCTCGGGCATGGCGGCGATTCTCGCCACTTGCATGACGCTGATGAAAGCGGGCGATCACATCGTTTGTTCCGATAGCGTGTTCGGCTCGACCATCGCGCTGATCAATCGTTATCTGGTGAAGTTCGGCGTCGAAGTGACGTACGTGCGCCCGGACGACAACGATGCGTGGCGCCGTGCGATCAAGAGCAACACCAAACTGTTCTTCGTCGAGACGCCGTCGAATCCGCTCTCGGTGATCGCCGACATTCGCGGCATTGCCGACATCGCGCACGAGCGCGGCGTGCTGTTCGTGGTCGACAATTGTTTCTGCACGCCGGCACTGCAGAAGCCGTTCGAGCTGGGCGCGGACCTGGTGATTCATTCGGCCACCAAATATCTGGACGGGCAGGGGCGTTGCGTGGGCGGCGCGGTGCTCGGCAGCGAGCAGCTGGTCGGCAAGGATATTTTCGGTTTCCTGCGCACCACCGGCCCGAGCATGAGCCCGTTCAATGCCTGGGTGTTCCTGAAAGGGTTGGAAACATTGGAGCTGCGCATGCGTGCGCACTCGGCCGCGGCGTTGCAACTGGCGCGCTGGCTGGAAGGGCAGCCGGGCGTGAGCAAGGTTTACTACTCGGGGTTGGAGTCGCATCCGCAACACGCGCTTGCGAAGCGTCAACAGAGCGGCTTCGGCGGCATCATTGCATTCGATGTCGAGCACGGCCGCAAAGGCGCCTGGGCCTTTGTCGATGCGACGCAATTGCTGTCTATCACCGCGAATCTCGGCGACGCCAAGAGCACGATCACTCACCCGTCGACGACGACGCATTCGCGCATCAGTCCCGCTGAGCGGGAGCGCGCCGGTATCGGCGAAGGGTTGTTGCGCATTTCGGTGGGCCTGGAAGATGTGCGCGATATCCAAACCGATCTGGAGCGGGGCCTCGCCGCAGTCCGCGCGGTGGCGGCGTGATGGCGGGCGACCTGTCCGCCGTTCGCGGTATTTGCTTCGACCTCGATAACACGTTCTGGGACGTGATGCCGGTGATCGAGCGCGCCGAACAGGCCATGTACGACTTCCTGGCGCTCAAGTACCCGCGGGTGACCGCGGCCATGACGGTCGAGATGTTGCGCAAAGCCCGCCAGGAAACGGCGCAGGCCTACCCCCAAATGGCGCATGACTTCACTTTTTTGCGCCGGCAGACCCTGGCCGATCATGCCCGGGAGTTCGGCTATGCCGAGGCCATGGCGGACGAGGCATTCGAGGCTTTCGCCCAGGCGCGCAACGAAGTGGTGCTCTACGACGATGTGCGCCCGGGGCTGGATTGGCTCAAGCCGCATTTCCGATTGTTCACTGCCAGTAACGGCAATGCCGATCTAAAACGCATCGGTCTGGCGCATTATTTCGAGCGTTGCCTGGCCGCCCGGGAGGTCGGGGCGTTGAAGCCCGATCCGTTGTTGTTCCACAAGGTAATCGAAGGAACGGGTCTGACACCCCAACAGGTTGTGTATGTGGGCGACGATCCGGCCCTCGACGTGGTCGGGGCACGGGCCGCCGGTATGCACCCGGTCTGGATCAACCGCGGCGAGTTCCTATGGCCGGCCGAATTCGGGGCGCCGGTGCATACAGTGCGAACCTTGCATGAGCTCGGCACCCTGTTGGGACTGCGGCCCTGAGCCAGTTTGCGCAGGACGGTCCATCTGGGTGCGCTGCGCACCCGATACATTCGCCGTTGTATCCCTATTTTCAAGGACCTGCGGGCCTTGTCGACGATTGCCTTGACTCTTTGATTGGCGTACATTCCGCGCCGTTCGTTGTGCCTTTGCCCGCTTTTTTCTCTGGCTTGGCCAGCCGGGTCATTGACGACCCCTTTTTCGGCCAACTTCTGAAAAATCCGACGAGACCGCGAACGTAGGCCTGGGACCTAAACCGCATGAACTTGAGTCAGGAACGACTGGGGAGTGCAGGGGCGGAGCCCGTATGTAACCAGGCCTCGCAGTGATGATATTTCCCAGCAGGGGGATCGCGCTCGAGGCTTTTTCAGAGAGACTGTATCGCTATGACAAAGATCTATGTGGGTAACCTGCCGTTCTCGGCAAACGAGGACCAGGTTCGCCAGTTGTTTGAAGCTCACGGCACCGTCGAGTCCGTCGCCCTGATCAACGACCGTGAAACCGGTCGTCCTCGCGGCTTCGGCTTCGTGGAAATGCCGCGTGCCGACGCACAGCGCGCCATCCAGTCCTTGAATGGCAAGGACATGGGCGGTCGTCCCCTGCGCGTCAATGAAGCGCAGGAGCGTCAGGGCGGTGGTGGCGGCGGCGGCGGCGGCCGTGGTCCCCGTGGCCCGGGCGGCGGCGGCGGCGGTGGCGGCCGCTGGTAATAAGCGGGCACCACAACGAAGCTAGCTTCGCTTGTATGAGAGGCCCCGGGGTAGCAATACCCCGGGGTTTTTCTTTTTGGGCCGCTCTTTTGTGAGCGGCGTCACAAAACCGGTGCGAGCCAATTCACATAACCGGCCGCATCAGGCGCCGCCGCATGACGCGCGGTTACAACCCGGTAAACCATTCGTATTGTTGCAGTTGTGTTACGGATGTATGACGTCCGGCCCTGCACGCACAGGTCTTACCGGAGAACGTAGTGAAGCATCCCTTTTTCGCGGCAGCCGCTGCCGCCGCCCTGAGTGTGGGCTCCGCGGCCCACGCCGCATCGAACGACGAAATCGCGCAGATCCGCTCGCAGTTACAAAGTCTCATGCAGCGAGTCGACAAGCTCGAGGCCGAGAACGATTCGCTCAAAGCCGAGAACGATCAGCTCAAGGCGCAGACCGAACAGGTCAGCAAACAAATCGCCGCCAGCAATCATCAGAGCGCGGACAAGCTGACGCCGCCCGCGGTGAAGGCCGCCGATTGGCCGAACCGCGTCGTGGTCAAAGGCGATGTTCGCTATCGTCACCAGATCACCGACGATGACAGCGCCAGCGCCAAGCGCGATGAAGATCTGCTGCGCGCACGGCTCGGTGTGGAAGCGAAAGTTAACGACAACATCGTTGCTGCGATCGGCGTCGCCACGTCGTCCGCGCCCGGCAATCCGCGTGGCGCGAATGTGCAGCTCGACGGTGAGTTCTCGCGCAAGTCGTTATATCTCGATCTCGCCTATTTCGATTGGACGTTCGCCGACAACGCGCATTTCATCGCCGGCAAGATGAAGATGCCGTTCGCGCGTCCGGGCCAGAGCTTGTTCTGGGACAACGACATCAATCCCGAAGGCATCGCGCTGACCTATAGCACCGGCTCACTGTTCGGCTCGGCGTGGAGTTACTGGATCGAAGAGAACGTGCCGGCCACCGCCACGGTGACGACCACTACCGACACCAAGATGTATGGCCTGCAGCTGGGCAATCGTTTCGATCTCGGCGGCAACAGTCTGGTGGTCATGGCCTCGTACTACGATGTCGCCGCAGCCAAAGGTCGTCGCCCGTTCTACAACGGTTCCTCGAACGGCAACTCGCTCACTGCGCCGACCGAAGGTCTCGCTTATGACTTCCAGGTCGTGAGTCTCGGCGCGGAATACAACACCAAGGTCGGCGAGCTGCCGTTGCAGGTGTGGGCCGACGTCGCTCGCAACCTCGATGCCGTCTATGACACCGCGTACACGATGGGGACGATGGTCGGCAAAGCGTCGAGTCCGGGCACGTGGGAAACCGGCCTCGCTTATCAGCTGATCGAGAAGGACGCGTTGTTCGCACAACATATCGATTCCGATTTCGGCGGCGGCCTGTCGGATGCCGATGGCTGGGTGTTGCGCACGGGCTATGCGCCGGCCAGGAACTGGGTGTTGAACGCGACCTATTTCAAGAACGTCAACAACAAGGATGTCGGCACCGAGTACGATTTCGATCGCTTCATGTTCGATTTCAATACCCGATTCTGAGCACTGGCCGCCGGCGATTAGCAAACATCGCCGGCGAGTGCTAAGGGAACTTTCTCACAAAACGCGCCAGATGCATCCAAAGTCTTATTGCGAACTCGCTGCCGGGAACCGTATCTAAGAGTCATGGATTAAATTCCTGACGGCGGTAGCCGATATCCTGGTAAGCGGTCATGCACGAGGTGCCTGGCGATGAGTGAAGATGGCCTAGGAACGGTAGTGGCGGTTCCCAATCTGCGCGAGTTCTTTCACGACTCGGTGCAGAAGGCGCTGCGTAACCAGCGTGTGGACGTGGACGATCACACCGAACACTACGTGGTGAACGTCCTGACCATGTTCGCGCGCTCCGAAGAGCTGTACGAGCGGACTTCCGAAGGCGTGCGGCTCAAGCCGCTCGCGCATATGCTGGCGGATGCATCCGCTGCGCAATCCACCCAGCAGCGTGACGAAGCGCTGCGTCGCTTGGGCGATGTTTCTTTGTTCATCGCCGGTTTCTTCGCGCAAAGCTTCGCGCGCAAACTCATCGACATCGATTATCACATCGCCATGGGCGGCCGCGCGTACGGCACGCTCGCCGATAACATGCGTTACTCGATTCGCGGCCAGGCGTTCGCGGCAGTGTTCCTGGAGCTGGCGAAAAAGTTTCAGAGTCTGGTGGATGTGCTCAACGATGTGGCCGAGATGGCCTATCAGCACACCGACAAGGACATCCTGCGTCTGTACGAGATCTGGCTGAAGACCGGCAGCCCGCGCGCGTTCGCGATCCTGCAACGGCTGGGCGTGGCGCCAGTGAATGCCGGGAGAAAGGAGCACTGACATGCTGCTGCGTCAAATGCAGTCGCTTCTGACCCGACTGTACGACGCACCCGTCGAGCACGACGCCGAAGATTTTCTGATCAGCGATCCGCAACGCCTGCGCGAGGTCGTCGGCGAGCAGCGCGAACCGATCAGCGACGAGCAGGTGTTCGTGGTGCAGGAAGACGGGGGCGTGCGCATCGGCCTGTTCATCGACGAGCGCGTGCTCGAGCGTCTGCAACGTCACGATCCGCTGGACGCGCTCGATGAAGGCAACCTGCACGACTTCTGCACGGCGCTCGAAGGCGTCAGTCATTTCCATTACTTGATCTGGAGCCTGGCCCGGGGCCGGCCGGTATCGCTATTGGAGCTGGAGTTGCAGGCCGAGGTGGACAAGTACGCCACGGCGCTGGCGTTGATCACGCAGCAACGCGCGGGTGCGTTCCCCGGCGCGCTCCATGCGCGGATGTTCAGTGGAGTGAGTTTTCTGCCGCAGCTGGATGAGATCAGCCGGCGTCGCTACGAAGAAGCGAATCGCCACGCGGCCCGGTACTGCCGGTCATTGGATCAGCGCTATCTGCATCCGCGGCGCTCGCAGCCGGAGAAGTGGCTCGCTGAGCTGCGCCGCTTCTTCCGCTGCGGACATCAGGAGAAGATTCGTCAGCTGGCGGTGTGAGCCGCCGTCAGTCGCCGCGCTTCTCGCCGACCTTCTTCTTCATCTCGATCCACTTCGACAGCTCGCGCAGGTCGCGCTTGGGCGCGGTCGGCTTGCGCTTCAGCAGGCCGCTCTCGTACGGGTTGTAGCCCATGCGCGTGCCCTTGGCGTTGTTCTGGATCGGCGTATTGGCCGGCAGCTCGTCTTCCACGAACGACAGGCCGGGATGATCGAGCGCTTTACGGCGCGCACGCTCGCCTTGCTCGCCATCTTCGCTGAAGCGATCGTCGTTCCAGGCATAAACGGCGTTACCGCGCTCGTCGAAGGCAATGCGCCCCGGCTGCTTCGCAGGCTCGACCACTCTCGGCCGCAGACGGAGACCCAGTTTTTTCAAATCGTCATTCAACTCCGCTACTCCATATCGACCTTTGCCGCGCCCCCTTAATCCCTTTAGAGCGTGCTGCTATTGAATTGCTTCGTCGCAGTGCACGCAAGTTGCAAAAGTGTGATGCGGATGCCGAATGCGAAGTGCCCGCTGTCATGCATCCCGACAGTGGGGAGAATGCGCAAAAAATACCGACAGGGACTGGCTGAGTTAGCGAGCCGCGCCTTGCACATAAGGGGCGGCTCGAAGCAACGCGGCCAGGGTCTTGCCGTCGCGGAGCTCGCCCGACTGCGCCATGCGCATGGCTTCGTCGAAGGGCACCCAGTGCGCTTCCAGAACTTCGGCGGCCTCGAGCTGCCTGGGCGTCTCGGTCAGCCCGGTGGCGAGAAACAGGTGCACCACCTCGGTAAAGATGCCGGGCGAGGACAGGCAGTCGCCGAGGCTGCGCCACTCGCTCGCACGACGGCCCGCTTCCTCTTCCAGCTCACGCTGCGCGGTTTGCAGCGGCGGTTCCTTGTTGTCGAGCTTGCCGGCCGGCAGCTCCCAGATCCAACCCTTGGCCGCATGTCGATACTGGTGGACCAGGCAGATCCGATTCGCGTCGTCGAGCGCGAGGATGGCGGCGCCGCCCGGGTGATGAACCATCTCCAGCGTGGCGACATGATCGTTCGGCAGCCGCACTTCCTCGACATTCACCTGGATGACGCGCCCGGTGAACACCGGGGTGACTTTCTCAATGCTCATTGGTGGGATCAGCCTTGGGGATCGGATTCGTCGGCGGGCGCGGCTTCGTCGTCCTCGGCCGCGTCTTCAGCCGACTGCTTGGACATCTTCGACGGCGTGGTGGCTGTGCCGATGCGATAGGCGGCAAAGCCCGGCAGCACGACTTGATTCAACGCCATGCCGAGCACGCGACCGCTGGTGGGGGCGTAGATGCGATGTTGTTGATTCGAGATCGGGTCGGTGACCACGCCGAGCAGCTCGCCTTCGCTGACCCGCTCGCCGAGCGCCACGTCGGAGAACAGGATGCCGCCGTGATCCACGCGCACCCATTTGGATGCGTAGTACACCGGCTCCGGGTCGCCCCAGTAACGCCGTTGCTTGGTCATCCCGAGCGAGTAGAGCAATGTTTCCACCGCCTTCGCGCCATGCTCGACTTGTTCGGACTGCACGCGCATGGGTTCGCCCATTTCGAACGTTACCGAAGGAATTCCTGCCTCGGTTGCGGCTCGTCGCAACGATCCTCTTTCGCCAACGCTGTGCAGGACGACCGTTGCGCCGAACGCCTTGGTCATGCGCGACACCTGTGGCAATCGCAGATCGGCGCGGACCTGCGGCAGATTGGTGCGATTCAACGAGCCGGTGTGTAGATCGATCAACGCCGAGCAATTCTTCACCACCTCGGTGAAGAACGAGTGCGCCATGCGCGTGGCGGCGCTGCCTTTGGGATTGCCTGGGAAGTAACGATTCAGATCGCGGCGGTCGGGCAAATAGCGAGCGCCGCGATAAAAGCCCTGGATGTTGACGATGGGCACGCCGATGACGGCGCCGTTCAGTTCTTCGACGTCGATATCGTCGAGCACGCGGCGTGCGACTTCGATGCCGTTCAACTCATCGCCATGCACGGCTGCGGTCAGGCACAGCACCGGGCCCGGGCCTTTGCCGTTGAGCACGAATACCGGCACCGGCGACACGAAACCTTCCATCGCCTGGCCGCTGGTCCAGGTGAGTTTCTTGCGCGTGCCGGGAGGGACTTCGCTGCCGAGCAAGCGCAGACGACCTTTGGGCTTCAGCGTTTCGGAGCCTTCCATGGTTGCGGGCGGCGGCGTGGGCTCGGCGGCATGAACCGCGGCGCAGGCCAAACAACCGAGCAGCAGAGCGGCGGCCAAGCGTTTCATGACGCCTTCTTCACAAACTTCAGCGTGAACCGGTCGCTCTCGCCGATTTGTTTGTAACGCTCGGCGTCGCCGTCGGCGAAGCCGGGCGGCAAGGTCCATACGCCCCTTTCGTAGTTCTTGGTGTCCTTGGGATTGGCGTTGATCTCCGAGCGGCCGACCAGCTGGAACCCGGCGGCTTCGATCATGCGGATCGCGTAATCCTCGTTCACATAGCCCGAGGCCGCCTTCGGATCCTGGGGCACCTTCGGATCGCCTCGATGCGCGACGACGCCGAGCACGCCGCCCGGCTTGAGCGCGGCATGCATGGCGGCGAGCGCGTCGCGTTCCCAGCCAAACATCATCCAGTTGTGCAGATTGCGGAAGGTCAGCACCAGGTCGGCCGAGCCGGCGGGCGCGATCTCGCTTTTCGCCGGCGGCGCGGCCAGCGTGGTCGTAATCACCTTGCCGTACAGGTCGGGCCGCAGCTGGAGCATTTCTCGATAGCTATCGACCGTGTTCTTGGCGTACTCGCCGGAGGCGGGATCGAGCAGGGCGGAATACAGCTGCCCGTGGTCCTTCAGCAACGGCGCCAGGATTTCGGTGTACCAGCCGGCGCCGGGCCACACTTCGACGACCGTCATGTCCTGGCGGATGCCGAAGAATTCCAATGTCTGCTTGGGGTGGCGATAAATGTCCCGGGCGCGATGCTCGGGCGTGCGGTGCTCGCCTCGCAGGATGGCGTCGAGCGCGGCGCTGGTGGCCGGATCGGTGGCAGGCGTCGTCGCGCACGCAGTCAGCAATATCGCGCTCAGCAGGAGCCAGCTGAACGACCGGGCGACGCAGGGCAATCTCATTCCTTATCCTCGCGACCTGACAAGCCGCGAAGATACCAAAACCAACCCAAGCCACGCCCTGCGGAGCGTGGCCTGGGTGGACGGAACCGGCTCAGTAACGGCAGCCTGGTTGCAGCAGGCTGTCGTTAGCTGCTTACCAGCGACCGTTCTGCCGCGGCGGACGGGCTTCGCGCTCGCGGGCTTCGTTCACACGCAGCGGGCGGCCACCCATGTCGAAGCCATTCATGTGTTGAATGGCAGTCTGGGCGTCGCCGGAAGGCATTTCCACGAAGCCGAAGCCGCGCGGTCGCCCTGTTTCCCGATCGTTTATCAGTTTGACCGATTGCACCGTGCCGTGTTTTTCGAACAGGGTGCGAACATCCGTTTCAGTGGCGCTGAACGGCAGATTGCCAACGTAGATCGTCGTCATCGAAGGTCACTCTTTGAGGCCAGACAAAAGTTGCAGCCAAACGATCGCCTCCGCAAAGCTCATGGGCTTCCGGATGAAAGTACGATCGCCGTGTCTTGGTCGCTGACAATCAACCATGGGAATGGCGTGGCGGGGAGACGAGCTATGCAGCGCGTATGTCCGAAGGTCGCTCTTGTAGGTTGAAATGCGTATTCAGCTGACCGCGGCCGATACTACGTCAGCCTTTTGGCGACTGCAATGATCCTACTTGACAAGCTTTTTTTGGATTTTTTTGCAGCTGCGAATAGATGAGCGATCGAGTGGGCCGGTGTATCCCGGCCCATATAACTTAAGTCAGATCGGCGGCTGCAGGCCTTGAGAGATCAATCGCCTTCCAGATACGTGTAGCCGTTCAGCTCCCACTCGTAGAAACGGCGCAACGCCTGGCTTTCGGCCAGGGTCATGCGGCCTTCGCGCACGGCGCGCTCGCAGTCCCGGGCGAATTGAGGAAACAACCGCTGCGCGTCGTATTGCATGTAACTGAGCACTTCGCCGGCGGTGTCGCCCTTGACGATCTCCTCGATCCACCAGCCGCCCTCGTCGTGTAGACGGATGTGCACGACGTGCGTGTCGCCGAACAGATTATGCAAATCGCCCAGCGTTTCCTGGTACGCGCCGACCAGGAACGCGGCCATGTAGTACTCCTCGTTGGGCCTGAGCTCGTGCAGCTCCAGGGTGCGCTTCACTTCGCGCTGGCTGACGAAGCGGTCGATCTTGCCGTCCGAGTCGCAGGTGATATCGGCCAGCACGCCGTTGCGCGTCGGTTTTTCATCGAGCCGGTGAATGGGCATGATGGGAAACAGCTGGTCGATGGCCCAGCTGTCCGGCAAGGATTGGAATACGGAAAAATTACAGAAGTAGGTATCGGAAAGAATCAGCTCCAGGCCTTCCAGCTCCTCGGGCACGCGCTCCAGCTTCCGGCAGTAATCACGGAGCTTGTTACAGGTCGCCCAATACAAACGTTCCGTCAGGCCGCGGAACTCCAGGCTCAGCAGGCCGAGATTGAACATCTGCAGCGCCTGTTCGCGCGCCTGCAGAGCGTCGTGATAGCACTCCACCAGGCGCCGTTCCGAAATCGTGCGATACGCTTCGAACAGATCGAGCACGGGTTGCGGCAGGTCGTCTCGATCGCCGCTGTACTCGTCTTCGATCCGGTCCGAGATGCGGAATTTATCGAGGCGTGACGCGCCGAGCGCGTTGAATACCAGCACGCTGTGATGCGCGGCCGTGGCACGGCCCGATTCGCTGACGATGACGGGATGGTCGATGCCGCGCGCGTTACAGACGCTGCCGATGCGATACACCACGTCGCTGGCGTATTCGTTCATCGTGTAGTTCATCGACGATTCGAAGTTAGTGCCGCTGCCGTCATAGTCGACGCCGAGACCGCCGCCCACGTCGATATATTTCAGTCCCGCGCCCATCAGCTTGAGCTCGGCGTACACGTGCGCCAGCTCGTTGATCGCGTCCTTGACCTTGCGAATGTCCTGCAACTGGCTGCCCGGATGACAGTGCACCAGCTCCAGGCAGTCGAGCATGTCGTTGGCTTTCAGCACCTTCACCAGCTCGAGGATTTCGGTGACGAACAGGCCGAACTTGGATTTCTCACCGGCCGAATCGCGCCAGCGTCCGGCGCCTTCGCTTGCCAGCTTCACGCGCACGCCGATGCGCGGGCGCACTTGATACTTCTCGGCGTGCTTCAGCACCAGCTGCAGCTCCTCGAAGTTCTCGATCACCGGAATGATGGTGCGGCCGAGCTTGGTGGCGAGGATCACCGCCTCGATGTAGCTGTCGTCCTTGAAGCCGTTACAGACGATCATGCGCTCGGGCGCATCTTCGGTCAGCGCCATCACCGCCAGCAGCTCGGGCTTCGAGCCGGCTTCCAGACCGAAGCCGAATTCCTTGCCGTAGCGATACACCTCTTCGACCACCAGCCGCTGCTGATTCACCTTGATCGGGAACACGGCGGTGTAGCGATTCTTGTAGTCGTTCTCGGCAATGGCCTGCGCGAAGGCCTTCTGCAGGCGGCTGAGCCGATGGCGCAGGATGTCGGAGAAACGCACCACCACTGGCGCGGTCAGATCGCGCTGACGCAGCCCTTCGACCACTTCATACAAATCGATCTCGCGATCCGGCGAGCCGTCCGGCCTCACCACGACATGACCGGCGGCGTTGATGCTGAAGTAATGCTTGCCCCAGGCGGGGACCTGATACAGGTCGAGCGAATCCTCGGTGTCCCAGGATCCGTTGGTGACGCCTAACGGCAGAGGTTTCTTTGCGGTGGAGTCCAAGTGCGCTGGCCTCGAGAAAAAATGTGGCCCGTGTAAGAAAGGCGCGAACGATACTGCAAAGAGATTGCGAAATTAAGCTCGCGAGTTAATCCGTAGTTGCAACGCCCCGCTGCGGATTTCTGATCCATTCGCTCCATGAACCCGCGTACAAGCGCGCACCGGGTTTGCCCGCGACTTCCATCGCCAGCAGCAGATGACACGCAGTCACGCCGGAGCCGCACATTACGATGGTGCGATCGTCGGCGACGCCGGCTTGCGACTGCTCATAGCGACGTCGTAATTCTTCCGGCGCGCCGAAGCGGCCATCGCTGGAGAGATTGGTCGAGAACGGATGGTTGCGAGCGCCTGGCACGTGACCGGCGACTTTGTCGAGCGGCTCGACCTTGCCCAGGAAGCGCTCCGGCGCACGCGCATCGAGCAATCTCCAGTCAGGTTGTTGCACGCGCGCCTGGACTTCATCGGCATCGAGCCACAAATCGCGATCGGGCCGCGCCTGGAAGTGTGTCGGCGATCGTGCAGGAATTTCAGTGGCGGTCGGCAGACTCGCCGCCGTCCACGCTTTGAAACCGCCATCCAGCACGGCCACCGCGCGATGACCGACCCAGCGCAGCAGCCACCACAAGCGCGACGCATACATGCCGTTGTCGGCGTCATACGCGATCACTTGTGTGTCGGCGCCGACACCCCAGCGGCTCAATGTCTGCGCGAAACGTTCAGGATCGGGCAGCGGATGCCGCCCGGTCGTCGGCGTGATCGGGCTCGACAGGTCGCGATCCAGATGCGCGTAAATCGCGCCTGGAATGTGGCCCGCGCCGTACGCCGCCTCGCCCGCCGCCGGCTGCGTCAGGTCGAAGCGACAGTCGACGATCAACCAACGTGCATCGGTCAGGTGTTGCGCCAGAGTTCCGACGCTGACGAGTGTGGTGTGCATGTCGCCAGTGTACTAGCCAGCGAGGCCGGCTTCGTTACAATCCGCCCCTTACCTACTGGGGACGACTTCATGGCACTTGAACTGTGGTGGGGTAGCGGCAGCCCTTATTCCTGGCGTGCGCTGCTCGCGCTCGAGCACAAGCGTCTGCCGTACGTGTCGCATCTGGTGCAGTTCTCCAAGCAGGAGCACCGCTCGCCGCAGATGTTGCAAATGAACCCGCGCGGCCGCGTGCCGGTCCTCAAAGACGGCGATTACGTCGTGTTCGAGTCGCTCGCCATCCTGCGCTACCTGGACCGCAAATATCCCGAGACGCCGCTTTTCGGCCACACCGCCGAGGAAGAAGGCACGATCACGCGAGTGATCTGCGAGTACCAGTCGTACGCCGAGGACCATCTTGCCAAGCTCATCTACGCGATCCTGTTTCAGGGCGTCGAGGGCCACATGGACGAAATCGAGCGGGCGCTGAACTTCGTGCTCGCCGAGGCGCGCACCATCGAGCATCGGCTGACGACGTCCTCGTGGCTGGTCGGCGAGGCGTTTTCGGCCGCCGATATCGTCATTTTTCCCGGCATCCAGCAGTTGATGCGCGTGCTGGAGCGGCGCGAGGCGGAAGATCTGCGCGCTCGCCTGCTGCCGATCGAGACCACGTTTCCGGCCATCGCCGCCTGGATCAAGCGCGTCGAAGCGCTGCCGGGTTACGAAAAAACCTATCCGCCGCACTGGAAGGAAAAAGAGTGAGCAGTGCCCGCAGCGCGCATTGACGCTGCGGGCGCGCTCCAAAAAATTTCCGGCGGGCTCTTGAAAGTGCCTCGATACGGGGCATTTATCGCCGTCGATTTTCATTACGGTCGACGCGCCGGCAAAAGTCAGTAAACTTCGCGCCGTCGCCCAGCGAGCTATTTCGCAATCGAGGTTCGACGTTCCAAACTTTTTGGGTTGTTCGTGTCGTGAGTGAGTGTGCTATGTCCCAATATCCCGTGCATTTCAAGTTCCCCGGCCGTCTCGTGATGGTTGGTTTCGGCAGCATCGGACAGGGAGTCTTGCCACTCATCTTGCGTCACACCGCGCTCCCCGCGGAGCGCATCACGATCGTGACAGCGGAAGATCTCGGCCAGCAGGAAGCCGCCGACTACGGCGTGAAGTTCATCATCAACCCGCTCACGCAGGAGAACTATCGCCAGGTGCTCGAGCCGCTGCTCGGCAAGGGCGATTTCCTGCTGAACCTGTCGGTCGATGTTTCCAGCATCGCGCTGGTCAAGCTGGCGCACGAAAAGGGCGCGCTATATCTGGACACGTGCATCGAGCCGTGGCCGGGCGGCTACACCGATCCGAATGTGCCGCCGTCGCAGCGGACCAACTACGCGCTGCGCGAGCAGATGCTGGCGGTGCGCGATGCGCAGAAGGGCGGGCCGACCGCTGTGATCACTCACGGTGCAAACCCGGGCCTCGTGTCGCATTTCGTGAAGCAGGCACTGCTGAACATCGCGAAGGACACTTCGGTCGACGCAGGCAATCCTCAGTCGCGCGAAGAGTGGGCGGCGCTCGCGGCCAAGCTCGCGGTGAAGGTCATTCACATTGCCGAGCGCGACACGCAGGTCGCCAACACGCCGAAGAAGGTCAACGAGTTCGTGAACACCTGGTCGGTGGACGGCTTCGTCAGCGAAGGCTGCCAGCCGGCGGAACTGGGCTGGGGCACGCACGAGAAGGAACTGCCGCCGCAGGGCCGTCGTCACGAATTCGGCAGCAAGGCTGCGATCTATCTGATGCAGCCGGGCGCGGGCACGCGCGTACGCACGTGGACGCCGAAGGCCGGTCACTTTCATGGCTTCCTGATCACGCACGGCGAGTCGATCTCGCTTGCTGACTATCTGACGCATCGTGAAGGTGACAAGGTCGTCTACCGTCCGACCGCGCACTACGCCTATCACCCTTGCGACGACGCAGTGATGTCGGTGCACGAGTTCGCCGGCCGCAACTGGCGGTTGCAGGATCACAAGCGCATTCTCAACAAGGAAATTCTGTCCGGCGGCATCGACGAGCTCGGCGTGCTGCTGGCAGGTCACAAGAAGAACGCGTACTGGTACGGCTCGCAGCTGTCGATCGACGAGGCGCGCAAGCTTTGTCCGCACAACACGGCGACCAGCTTGCAGGTCTGCGTCGCGGTGCTGTCGGGCATGATCTGGGCGATGGAAAATCCGAATCGCGGCGTGGTCGAGCCGGATGAAATGGATTTCCGCCGCAACCTCGAGATCTGCATGCCGTACCTCGGCCCGGTCACCGGTGCGTACAGCGACTGGACGCCGCTGTTCGATCGCAACCGGCTGTTCGAGGAGAGCCTCGACAAGTCCGATCCGTGGCAGTTCAAGAACGTGCTGGTGTAACAGGGCACGCCGGGATGGCTCGCGACGTTTGAGCGGGCCATCCCCCTACCAAATTTTATTTCTTGTTCCGGCCGTGGCGAGATGCGAGATTGGGTCGCATCGGGACCCGCCACCGCTTCGCGAACCAGAGCGCATGAGTTCCTTTGACAGTTTCTTTCGCGCGCATGGCCGCGATCTGACGGCGTATTTGCGCAGGAGAACCGCAACGGAAGCGGATGCGCAGGAAATCCTGCAAGAGAGCTACGCCCGCATCCTGGGCTACGGCTACGGCGATTCGCGGCCGCCCGAAGTCTGGAAATCGTTGCTCTACCGGATCGCGACCAACCTGGCCATCAGCCAGCAGCGCATGAACCGCGCGCGGAATGTCAGCGGTCAATGTCCCCTGGATGAAATCGAGCTGCCTTCGGACACGCCGTCCCAGGAGCGCCAGCTCGCGGCCGAGCAGGAGCTCGCGTTGATCCGTGCGGCCATCGAAGGCCTGTCGCCCAAGTGTCGCAAGGTGTTTTTACTGAGCCGGGTTCATCAGCGGACCTATCCAGAGATCGCCCAGCTGTGCGGCATCTCGGTGAAGATGGTGGAAAAGTACATGTCGCAGGCACTGGCCAGCATGCGAGGCGCGATAGGGAGCCGGCCATGAGGAGCGTCTTAACCAGCATGGATCGCGATGTCATCGCTAAAAACGAGGCCGAAGCCTGGTTCGTGCGCCTCATGTCGCCCGAATGTTCGGCGGCCGAGCGCCGGTCGTTCGAGCAGTGGCGCGCCAGCTCTTCAGTCAACGAAGAGGCGTACGTCGCAATCGAAAAGCTGTGGCAACGCCTCGATGGCATGGAAGAGGACGAAGTTATCGGCCGCCACGCCGCTGCGGCGTTGAAGCCCGAGCCCGCTCCACGCCGCTGGCCGTTGGCGTTGGCCGCGAGTGTCATCGCCGCCCTCGTGGGCGTCGGCGTCGTCGATCAAGTCAGGACGAGTGCGACGGTCGAGCACTATCAGGCTCAGGATCAGTCGCGAAAAGTCACATTGTCCGATGGCAGCGAAGTTACTCTGGATCTCGCTACGGAGATCGACGTGCGCCTGAGTCGCAGCGAAAGAAACATCAAGCTGGTGGCGGGGCGCGCTTTGTTCGATGTGGCACACGATGCCAGTCGGCCGTTCCGCGTGGATACCGGCCATGGGAAAGTCACCGCGCTCGGCACTCAATTTCAAGTCGACGTGGATAGCGATCAAGTGATCGTCACGTTGCTCGAAGGCTCAGTGTCGGTATCGCCGCCCGAAGCGCATCGGCAAGAGCCGACGCTGCGGCTCGCGCCCGGTCAGCAGGCGCGCTATTCGAATGCGAATTCTCGATGGGCACAGCACGACGTCGACGCGGCGGCTGTCGTCAGCTGGTCGTCTGGCTTTCATGTATTCAGCGCGACACCGCTCGGCGAAGCGGTGCGCGAGATCAATCGTTACTCGGCCACGAAACTGCGACTCGCCGACCCGTCGCTGGAATCGCTGGTCATCAGCGGCAACTTCAAAACCGGCGATGCGGAGACCATCAGCAGTGCCTGGCCCATCGTGTTGCCGGTGACATTGCAAAAGGTGGGCGCGGAAATAGTAATCGCGCCGCGGTAGGGGAGCGCACGGCTCGCGCGTTTCAGCTGTTGACACTCGTGCTGGCACACGAGTCAACAACAGCAACTATGGGGAAACGTAGCGATGACGTGGACTTTACAACGCTCCACGGCAATGACCCGTATTCGACGGGTCTGCCTGAGCTCTTTGATTGCTTTGACCCTGGCCGGCACCGCTCTGGCGCAGAATGCCGAGGCCTCGCGCGACTATGACATTGCCGCTGGCACGTTGACGCAAGCGATCAACGGCATCAGTCAGCAGAGCGGGGTGCAGATCGTTTATGACATCAAGCTGCTGAACGACAAGAAGGCGCGCACGCTCAAAGGTCGGCTGTCGCTGAAACAAGCGCTCGAGCAGACGCTCGCCGGCAGCGGGCTCACGTATGAGTTCGCCAATCCCAGCACGGTGGTGATTCGCAAGGCGGTCGTGGTCACGCCGACGAGCTCCGGCGGCGCGAGCAAAGGCTCGGTCGAGGT
Organism: Steroidobacter flavus; assembly: GCF_042651805.1. NCBI lineage: Bacteria > Pseudomonadati > Pseudomonadota > Gammaproteobacteria > Steroidobacterales > Steroidobacteraceae > Steroidobacter > Steroidobacter flavus. The sequence continues at coordinate 2,895,440 of NZ_JBHSDU010000003.1, forward strand.
GGAGGATTCAATAGAAACATTGGACATCCTGACCGTCACCGGCACGCGCATTCGCGGTGCCACCACGCCCTCGCCGAAGCTCGTCATCAGCGACGTTCAAATCAAGCAGGAAGGTTTCGCCGATCTGGGCGAGGTGATTCGTAGCATTCCGCAGAATTTTTCCGGCGGCCAGAATCCTGGCGTCGCGGCCGGCTCCAGTGCGGGCGGCATCGCGAATCAAAACATGACCGGCGGCTCGGCGCTCAATCTGCGCGGCCTCGGGCCCGATGCGACGCTGACGCTGCTCAACGGCCGTCGCATGAGTTACGAGGCGTTCGTGCAAGCCGTCGATATCGGCGCCATTCCAGTCGACGCCGTTCAACAGATCGAAATCATTCCCGATGGCGCCTCGGCGATCTACGGTTCCGACGCGGTGGCCGGCGTGGCGAACGTGATCATGAAACGGGACTTCGACGGCGTGTCGGTCGGCGCTCGCTACGGGGCCGCTACCGAGGGCGGCCTGGATACAAGCGAATACACGCTCACCGCCGGTACACGCTGGTCGAGCGGCGGTGTGATTGCCACTTACAAGGATGCTTCCGTCGATCCCATCTACGCGACCGATCGCGACTACACGCAGAAGCAGGAAGATCCGCAGACGCTGTACAACGGCAACGATCTGCGCGGCGGGATGTTCAGCGTACACCAGTCGCTCGGCGACTCGGTCGAGTTACAGCTGGACGTCTTGCGTAACGAGCGGGGACAGAACGGCTACATCGGCTATCCGGCGCTTTACTACCGGAGCAAGGCCCAGACGGACGTCACCGTGGTGTCGCCCAGTATCAAAGTGAAGCTGCCGGCGGACTGGACGATGCAGGCCGGCTATTCGTACGCCGACAACAAGAGCGAGTATTGGTCGTACACCACCACCCGGGCGACCGGCGGGACGACCCTCGACGCGATGGGTTGTTATTGCAACGAAAGCAGGTCGTACGATGTCGGCGTGGAAGGGCCGCTGTTCGATTTGCCGGCCGGCGAAGTGCGCCTGGCGGTCGGTGCCGGCTCGCGTAGCGATGACTTTCTCACCCATGCCTATATTTCGGGCACGAAATACGGTGGCAACGAAAGCAGCAAGTTCGCGTACGCGGAGTTCAGCGCGCCGCTGGTCGGTCCCGATGCCGGGCTGACTGCGATTCGTCGCATCGAGCTGAACGCGGCGGTCCGGGGTGAGGACTACGACAGTTTCGGCAAGGTCACGACGCCGAAGTTCGGCTTCATCTACGAGATCACGGGCGACATCGGCGTGAAGGCTTCCTGGGGCAAGTCGTTCAAGGCGCCCACGCTGTTGCAGCGGTATCAGAATCGCATTTCCTATCTCTGGACCACGCAACAGATGGGCGGCACGGGTTATCCGCCGGGCTCGACTGTGTTGATGTCCTATGGCGGCAACGAGCACCTCGGTCCGGAGCGCGCCGAGAGCTGGACCGCTTCGCTGGATTTTCATCCGCAGGCGATTCCTGAGCTGAACATCGATCTGAGTTACTTCGAGATCGATTACACGGACCGCGTCGTGCAGCCGCTGTCGCCGACGTCGCAGACGCTCAGCAATCCGAACTTCGCGAATTTCGTCTACTACGCGCCCACGCCGGAACAGCAGGCGCAACTGCTCGCCGAATACAGCTCTCGCTTCTACAACTACGCCGAGGCGCCTTACGATCCGGCCAATGTCGTTGCGATCGCCAGAGACGAGTACATCAACGCCGCCCGTCAGCGCGTCAATGGCGTGGACTTGTCCGGCTCCTATCGGTTGGATCTGGGGTCCGGCCAGTTGGCGTTTCGCGGCGGCGTGAGCTGGCTGGACAGCACACAGCAGAACAACGGTCTGCAGAATCCTTTCAATCTGTCGGGCCAGATCTTCAACCCGGCGAAATGGCAGGGACGCGTCGGTACCGTGTGGCTCGCGGGTGGGCTCAGTGTAGGCACCTTCGTGAACTACACGAGCAGCGTGACCAATACGTTCGCGACACCGCACAAGGCCACCGCGTCGTTCACGACGGTCGACATGACGGCGCGTTACGAGATGCTCGAGCGCGAGGACTTCCTGTCCGGCGTCACGGTGGCGCTGACGGTCGAGAATCTGTTCAACCGGGAGCCGCCGCTGTACACGCCGCCGTTTGCGGCCTACGTGCCGTTCGACTCCACCAACTATTCCGCCATCGGCCGGTTCGTCGCCGTTTCGCTGACGAAGCATTGGTAAGCGGCACGCCGCTCACTTCACACGGAGTTACAACATGAGTCTCGTGAAACGCGCGTGGCAATGCCGCGCACGCGCCTGGGTTGCTGCGTCCTTGTTGTTTGTATCGGTGGCTTCGGCCACCGATACGGGTTCGCGCGGCGCGACAGTTCAGGACGCGATCAATATGGTCCGCATTCAATATGCGGTTACGCCAGACGACAAGGTCGCCGCGATCTCCGATGATGGAACGCAGGCCGCGTTCGTGACTTGGCGCGGCGATCTGGCGCGTAACACCAACGTGTACGAGCTGCGCACGGTCGATCTGCGGCCGCCGCTGAAACAACAGAGCTCGCGCGTGGTGCTGACTCGTTTGTTTCCAGGCGATCAGCTCGATCAAGTGGCTTCGCCGATTCAGCAGTTGCGCTATCTGAAGGGCAACAAGGTGCTGACGTATCTTGGACGGGATGCGGCGGGAGTGGCGCAGGCCTATCGGCTCGACCTCGCCACTGGCGAAGAAACGCAGCTCACGAAGCATCCGACGGCAGTGCGAACGTTCACCGTCGATGCCGACGGCAAGCTGCTGGGCTTCTCTGCAATAGCATCGGCTGACGACGGGACGGCCAAGCGGCTCGAGGAAGACGGTGTGTTCCTCTGGGAACCCGGTGTGTTTTCGTTCGGGCAGACGTTTTTCTCGGCGTCGCCGGCGCTGATCCGGCTCAAGCAGGTGGATGCCGTGCGCCAGTTTTTCCTGACTGCGAACGGGCGCGATCAACTGATCTTCGACTCGCGACAGAGCCGGCCCAAAGCGCCGTTGGATATGAAAGATCCGAAGGTGGCGAGGGCGCCCAGTCAGTCGCTGGCGGAAGATGCAGTCCTCGGTCATTTCAGTGTGATGCCCGCCGCGCCGAACGGTCGGCAAATGCTGCTGTATCCGTATCTGGTCGCTGAGCAGCCGCTCCACCCGGAGCGATATGCGTACTACATGTCTTCGCACATGAATGAGTTCGGGCGTCGCATCGCTGCCCGTGTCGGTGTCATCGACGTGGCGACTGGAAAGATCGAGCCGCTGCTCGATGCGCCGAGTCCGCAATTCGAGCGTTATGAAAGCGGTCCGCCGTTGTGGTCGCCCGATGGCAAGTCCGTCGTGGTCTATACCTTGTTCCCCGACCGTCCCGCCGATGCGCCGGCGTGGGTCGAAGTCGATCTCGCCACTCGTCGCATCGTTCCTCTCGGTCTCGCGAAAGATGCGCGGCCGGTGAGCTGGGCTGCTGACGGGCGCACCTTGGTCCTGAGTATCAATGGGGACAGCTTCAGTCAGATCCGACGCACTGGCGACGGCAAATGGAGCCGGCCGACGCAGCCCGGGCGCGCGAATGGTTTCAATGCTGACTGGTCCGTCGCTGCCAACGGCAAAGTGGTGCTCGGTGTGAGCGATGCCTTGCGCACGCCGCCGGATCTCACTGCTTACGATCCAGCCACCAAGCGCAGCATCCGACTGACGGACCTCAACCCTCAGCTCGCCGAGATCCGTTTCGGCGAAACCACCGCGTATCACTGGCGGAGCAAGCCGACCGATCCGGCCGACGGATTTCTGGTGAAGCCCATCGATTACCAGCCCGGCAAGCGGTATCCGCTGGTCGTCCTGCTCGATGACAACACGTTGCGCTTCGGCAATGCGCCGTTTCTATTCGACGGTGTCTGGCAGCTGAGCAGCCACGCGACGCAAATGCTGGCCGCGCAAGGTTTCATGGTGCTGTACAAGCGCGAGGCGTCGATGCGTGACGTGATTGAGACTCCCGCTGAAGCCGAGCGCGTTCGCGAAGACATGGAGCGGGTCGTCGCTCAGCTGGATCGCGAGGGGTTGATCGATCCAGCGCGTGTCGGTGTGTCCGGTTGGAGCCGCGCCGGTTACTACACCAGCTATCTGGTGATTCATTCGTCCATCAAGTTCGCCGCAGCGATCAATACCGACGGCGGCGCGTCCGAGTACACCAATGGCATGCGAGCGTTCACCGACAAGGAACTGTCGCAGATTCGTACGCCGGTGATGTTTCAGTCGCATGGCCTGTGGAGCTTGGTCTATCACGGCGCCATGGCCGATCGCATGAATCAGCTGGACCGGCCCGCCGAGATTCTTTATTTCGAAACGGCGTCGCATACGACCACGCGTCCTCAGCATCGCTTGCGCTCGCTCGGCAGCAGCATCGACTGGTGGCGGTTCTGGCTCAAGGGCGAAGAAGACCCGGATCCCGCCAAGGCCGCGCAGTACTCGCACTGGCGTGAGTTGCGAGCGGTGCAGGAACGTCAACTCGAACGGAGTTCATCGCGATGAGCCGCTTGAAACATTCTGGGATTGCCGGCGCCGCGCTCGCGGTCGCCTTGTCATGGTCCGATGCGGGCGCTTCTGCGCCGGCGTTCAAGGTGAGCCCGGCCGATGCGTTTCCCATCGATCTGGCGTTCTCGAGGCGCGAGTTTCTGTACAACCAGAATCTGGTCGCGTCGCCCACGGGCAATCAGGTGGCCTATGTGGTGATCACGCCGCCGCCGACTCAGCCGCAGTCCGATCGGTTCTTGCCCAACGGCACGCCGACCACTGCGATTGGCGCGAGCATCCATGTCGTTGCGACGGATGTGTCGAAGCCGTCGCAGGCACCGGGCATCTGCAGCGGCAAAGGCAATCAGTGGGCGCCGTCGTGGTCCGCCGATGGCAAGCAACTGGCGTTCTACTCGAACGCCGACGGCCTGGTGCACGTGTGGACGTATGAGCTCGCCACGCAGCGCTGTCGTCGTGTGTCCAATGCAGTGATTCGCGGCACCGTGTTCTCCGGTTCGGAGCCGAGGTGGTCGCCGGACGGAGCGACGTTGTATGTGCCGCTCGATCCGAATCCGCCGCAGTTGTCGTCAAACACAGCGAGCGCTGTTCCCGTCGCTGAAAAGCGCGGACCGATGGTGCTGTTCGGGGGCAACGAAGGCGGCGCTTCGGTGTCCGCGCGCGATGGCCAGTCGGGCTCCAGCGACGATTGGATGATGAAACAGTACAACGCGGCGCTTGCCGCGATCTCGGTGGACAGCGGGGCAGTGCGCACGCTGGTGCCAGCCGACCACGCGACGCGTCCGCACCGCCTGGAGCTGTCGCCTTCCGGGAAATGGGTGAGTTACAACTCGGTGATCTATCTACCGCAGAACATTTCCACCGAGAGCGTGATGGATCTGCTGGCGTTGCCAGCGCGCGGCGGAGAGCCCAAGCCCCTGGTCAAGGCGATGCGCAGTTCCGAGCACACCGTGAACTACACGCGCCTCGACTATCGCTGGCATCCGGAGCAGGATCGTTTGTTCTATCTCAAGGACGGCGGTGTCTGGTCGATCGACTTCGACGACAACGGTCCGGGCGAGCCGCGTCGTCTGGCACCTGAATTGGCAGAGCTGGCGCCGGCCGTGCTTTATTTCACGTCGGATGCGAAGTCATTGATCGTGGGGCTGGAGCCGCAAGGCACGGGGCGCGATCGTATGCCGCAGCGATTGGCCATCGTGCCGCTCGATGGCGGGCCGGTGGTGCAACGGAAGTTGCCTGACCTGAAGGACTGGCAGTTCCTCGATCTGATTCGCGCCGATGAGGATTCGGTGTGGCAACCGGATGCGCGTTCCATCGTGGCGGTGATGCGTGACCGGCGCACCGGCGAGGTGGCGATGGTGCGAGTCGATGTGACTTCCGGCGAGACGACGGTGCTGGCCAAAGGCATGTATCGCACGCCGTTCTTTGCAGCGACTGGCGGACAGCGCCAGCTGGTTGGCATCTACGAAGACATCGCCACGCCGCCCGACTTGTATCGATTCACGACCAAGGCAACGCGCGCTCAACAGTTGTCGATCATCGAGCCGAAGCTCGAAGGTCGGCGCTATGGCACGGCGGAAGTCATCGAGACACGCACGCCTCAGCACGATGGCTCGCTGGCTAGTGTGAGAACCACGATCCTGTTGCCGCCGGGCGCGAAGCGCGGCGATCGTCTGCCCGCCATCGTGATGATTTACTCCGGCTCAGATCTATCAACGCGAGCGAGTGTCTTCGGCGGCGGTATGGGCAACACGGTGCCGAGTCAGGTGTTCACGAGTCGCGGCTACGCGGTGGTCATGGCGAACATCGTGCTCGCGCCCGAAGGCATCGGCAGCTATCCCGCGAATCAGATGACCGACGAAGTGCTGGCGCAAGCGTATGCGGCGGCCGATGCCGGCTACATCGATATCAATCGTCTCGCTGTGAGCGGTCAATCGTATGGCGGCTACAGCACCGGCTCGATCGTCAGTCACACCAACTTGTTTCGTGCCGCGATTCCGGTGAATGGTTGTTTCGATCTCGCGGCGTTTTACGGCGGCATGCAGGACGGCGGTAACAGTCACTGGGTGCGTTGGGCTGAGAAAGGGCAGGGCCGGATGGGCGATAGTCCGTGGGCGAATCCCGCGCGCTTCATCGACAACTCGCCGTATTACCGGATCGATCGGATTCATACGCCGCTGCTGATCGTCGCCGGTGAAGCCGACGAGACGGTGGCGTACCAGGAGTCGAAGAAATTTTTCGTTGGCTTGCGGCGCATGGATCGGCCGGTGCAGCTGGTCGTGTATCCCGGCGAGGGGCATGTCATCGCGACGTGGACGAAAACGAATGCGGTGGATGTCAGTCAGCGCATGCTGGAGTTTCTCGACAAGCATCTGCGTTGAGGACTGCGTCACAACCCAGGCCATTCAGGCGCAGCTTTCGGGTGGTCCGTCGCTAGACTTATGGCAACGGACCACTTCGTAGGGAAAGTCAGCGCCGATGGCATTTCGCGTCAGCTTCGATCTCGGCGATGCCGATCTGCAGCACCTCGCGGAAGTCGCGCAGGTTCGGCAGACGGCAGCGCGTGCGCAACCCACTGAGCGCATCGTTGCTTCGGCACGCGAGGTTTATTTGAAAGGCTCGCAGGCGCATCTCGCCGACTTCGTGAAGGAGCGTTACTCGCGCCTGGGCACGATGCTGGAAATGGTGGACGACGCCGAATGGCGACTTAGCGCCGAAGACTCACAACGGTTGGTGAATGCGCTGGCGTGTTTCACCGAGCCGGCGTCGGGTGCGTCCTCGGCGCTGCTCGATCAGGCCATCATGATCGAGCTGGTCAGTCGTGACCTGCATCACGATCTCGAGGCCTATCGCGATTTCTGTAAATTCCGCACGGCGCAGATCGCCAAGCGTCATACGCCGCCCGGCGCGGATCGCGAACAATGGTTGAGTCAGCGGCGGGAGTCGCTGCAAAAACGAATGCATACACGTCGTAAGCGCGACCTGGATGCGGCCGCGGGACCGGTGCGGCGCCTCTTTTCCCTATTCGGGCTTTAGCCCGTCATCATCGGCGTAACGGGCGTTTAATCATCCGCCTGATAGCGCCTCATAGCGCACGGCGGTTATTACATAAGCCTTCAGTCCGCCTGGAACTTCCACGCGGACTTCGTCATCCAAGCCTTTGCGCAACAGGGCGCGGCCCAGCGGCGAATCCATGCTGATGTAGCCTTTGGCAGCATCGAACTCGTCCGGGCCCACGATGCGGTATTCGCTCTCGACGCCGTTGTCGTCTTCGAGCGTCACCCAGGCGCCAAAGAATACTTTGGATGAATCCGAAGGGGGCTGGCTCACGATCACCATGCCATCGAGTCGTTGCCGCAGAAAACGTACACGGCGATCGATCTCGCGCAGCTGTCGTTTGCCATAGATGTATTCGGCATTTTCAGAGCGATCGCCCTGCGCGGCGGCCTCTTGAACCGCCTGCGTGACTTGCGGGCGCAGGACGCGCCACAGATGGTCCAATTCGTCCTTGAGTCGTTGTGCACCGACAGGAGTAATGAACTTTGAACCCTTGGGTTGAGGCGGTCTGTATCGAGACATGTGAGCTGGTTTGCCAAGCTTTCGTAAGGCCGTCGCTGATAACGTCAAACGCGGGAAATTCTGTGGAATCCTTCACGGTAGCGGCACCGGCCGCTCTCTACTCTGTCATCCCATGAGCATCAAGTACTACACACACTTTCTACTGCAGGAACGGGCTCCCAAGGGCATGAGCGAGTTCCGTGGCGTCGTTGAAGTGAACCGCACCTTGCTGCGTGGCGACCTCAAGGAAGCCGCCACGGTGCTGGCCAAGAACTTCGAATGCGACACCAAGGATATCAAGGTTCTGCAATGGTCCCGACTGCATTGATGGTGTAGCGCTGTCTCCTCGAATCCCCTAGCGGGCTTTACTTCCCTTCAGAAAGTCCGCTTCTCTGCCCCGAGCCACAAGCTCGGGGTTTTTTTTGCCCCTCAAGAATGTAAGAGGCTCAGTGACTCGCGCCGCCGGGAGGGGGATGTGTTCTCCCGGCACCGGTCACGCCCGCAGCGCGTTGCGCCGCTAGGCGCACGTCCCTGATGAGCCTGTCGGAAAACACGTCCCTGTATTTCCAACTGCCGGGAGAACACATCCCCCTCCCGGCGCCGCCGAGGCGTCGGTTCGCGTTGCTGCCGACGAGGAGAGGAGGGAATGCGCGCGGCAGCGATCAACGCTCGGGTTCCCTTTCCTTGCCGTGCTGAACCTCTGCTTCGATAGCAAGGTATGCTTGCATGCATGCCGATCTATTCCGAGAACAGCTATCGCTCGCGTGACGGGCTCAAGCTCTACTACCGCGACTATCCGGGCGACATGAAGAAAGTGCCGGTGGTTTGCCTGCACGGCCTGACGCGCAATTGTCGCGATTTCGAAGCGCTGGCATTGAAGATCATGCCGGGCCGGCGAGTCATCACGCCGGACTTTCGCGGGAGAGGTCAGTCGCAGTACGACTCGATGTGGATGAACTATCACCCGATGACATACGTCGACGACATGTGGCTCTTGCTGCACGAACTCGGCATCGATCATGTCATCGCAATCGGCACATCGCTGGGCGGTCTGGTCGCGATGTTGATGGGCGCGGTGAGGGCGCAAACGTTCGCGGGCATCGTGCTCAACGACATCGGCCCGGAAGTCGATCCCACCGGCGCGGCGCGGATCCGAAGTTACGCGGGCCGCTTCCCGCCGCCACGTAGCTGGGAGGACGCCATCGACCAGATGAAATCCGTCTTCGGCGTCGCGCTGCCCGATTTCACCGAGCAGCAGTGGAGCGACTTCGTGCGTCTCTCCTACAGTGAAGACAACACTGGCTCGCCCCGGCTCGAAGCCGATCCGCGCATCGGTGACGCGGTACGCGCGATTCAACCGCCGCCGGGTGCGTCACAAGGAATGTGGCTGGCGTTTAATGCCCTGCGTGAAACGCCGACGCTGGCGATCAGAGGCGCGCTTTCGGATCTCTTATCCGTGGATGTATTCGACCGTATGCAGCGTGAGCATCCGAGCTTGCAACGCGTGACGGTGAAGAACAGAGGCCACGTGCCGCAGCTCGACGAACCGGATGTTCGCACGGCGCTCGATCAGTTCCTGGCGGAGTTGCCATGAGTTTCAAAGATCATTTCTCCGGTCACGCCAGTGCCTACGCGAAATATCGCCCCGACTATCCCCCCGAACTGTTCGAGTATCTCGCCTCGTTGACGCCCCACAGAGATGTCGCGCTCGACTGCGCCACGGGCAGCGGACAGGCAGCGGTGGGGCTGGCGGAGCACTTCGATCTGGTGGTCGCGAACGATGGCAGCGTGTCTCAATTGCAGAACGCCGAGCGACATCCGCACGTTGCATACATTGGCAATCTCGCCGAGCAGCCGGCGCTGCGCGATGGCACCGTCGATCTGGTGGTCGCCGCGCAAGCCGCGCATTGGTTCGATCACGATCGCTTCTATCCCGAAGTGAAGCGCGTACTGAAGCCGGGCGGGGCGCTGGCGTTGTGGACCTATGGTCTCGCTGACGTTGAGCCGCAGGTCGATGCAATCGTCCGGCACTTCTATAAAGACGTGGTCGGCAGCTACTGGCCGCCCGAGCGGCGCTGGGTCGAGACCGCGTATCGCGATCTGCCGTTTCCGTTTCAGGAGCTCGGCGCGCCGCAATTTCAGCTGCAGTTGCAATGGGACCTGGACAGCTTGATCGGCTATCTCAACACCTGGTCCGCCGTGCAACGCTACAAGCGCACGACCGGCCAGGATCCCTTGCCCGCTCTGCGGGCCGAGATGGCGCCGGTGTGGGGCTCACCCCTGCAGACCAGAACGGTGACGTGGCCGTTGCATTTGAAGATCGGGCGCGCCTGAACGTCGCCTTGGCCGGACCGCTCCATCGCATTGGAGCATCCATCGCATCGCCGCTCTGTTCAATCGCCGCTCCGAAGGTCGGCCGGGCCGCTATGATCGCGGCATGAACGCCAAACCTTTGCTTGCTGCGTTGAGTTGCGCCGTCGTTCTTGCCGCCTGTTCGAGCCCGCCGACCAGCGCGCCAACGTCCGCGCCGCCGACGTCGACCCTGCGTTCCGGCGTCTACAGCTCGAATCTGGATAAAGCCGTCCGGCCCCAGGACGACTTCTATCGTTTCGTGAACGGCGTGTGGCTCACCAACACCACCATTCCGGCCGATCGTTCCAACTACGGCACGTTCTCGCTGCTCGAAGACGGTGCCGAGCAGGATCTCAAAGTCATTCTCGAAGAAGCCGCGGCGGCCAACGCGCCGGTCGGCTCGGACGCGCAGAAGGTCGGCGACTTGTATGCAAGCTATCTCGATGAGGCCACTATCGAAGCGCGCGGTCTGACGCCGCTCGCGGCCGAACTGAAGCGCATCGACGAGGTGAAGACCAAGCAGGATGTCGCACGTTACATCGGCTACGGCCAGCGCATCTCGGTCCGGCATCCGTTCGTTTATTACGTTTCCGTCGACCGAAAGAACTCCAGCCAGTACACCGGCGTCATCGCGCAGAGCGGGCTGGGCATGCCGGATCGCGACTATTACCTGTCCGGCGATGAGCGCTTGAAAGGCATCCGCGAGAAGTATCAGGTCTATGTGAAGGATCTGCTCGCCGCGGCGGGTACGCCGAAGGCCGAGAGTGTCGCGGGCAAGATCGTCGACATAGAGACGCAGCTGGCGAAGTCACATTGGACGCGCGTGCAAAATCGCGATGCGCAGAAAACATACAACCGTTACGAAGTCGCGACGCTGCCCAAGCTCATGCCGGGCTTCGATTGGAATGCTTTCTTCGCCGGCGCACAGATTCCGATGGACAAGACGCCGGCGCTGGTCGTGGTGCAGCCGAGCTTTTTCGAAGCGCTCGGCAAGGTGATCGCGACCACCCCGGTGGCCGACTGGCGCGGCTACTTCCGCTACAAGCTGCTCAGCACTTACGCGCCCGATCTGCCGAACAAGTTCGTGCAGCTGCACTTCGACTTCACTCAGCGCACGGTGTCGGGCATCGAAGAAGTGAAACCGCGGTGGAAGCGGGCGGTCGATACCGTCGACGGCTCACTTGGCGATCTGGTCGGCAAGATGTATGTGGAACGTCACTTCAGCCCGGATGCGAAGCGTCGCATGGACGAGCTGGTCTCGAACCTGCTGACGGCCTATCGCCAAGGCATCGATTCACTGGAATGGATGACGCCAGCCACCAAACAAAAAGCGCACGCGAAGCTGGAGAAGCTGACCACCAAGATCGGCTATCCGTCGATGTGGCGCGACTGGTCCGACCTGGAGATTCGTCGCGACGATCTGGTCGGCAACGACCTGCGCGCGTCCGGCGTCGTGTTCGATCGTAATCTGAGCAAGCTGGGCGGACCGATCGATCGCACCGAATGGCTCATGACCCCGCAGACCGTCAACGCTTACTACAACCCGCCGACCAACGAAATCGTGTTCCCGGCGGCCATCCTGCAGCCGCCGTTCTTCAACGTCGCCGCCGAAGACGCCATCAACTACGGCGCGATCGGCGCGGTCATCGGTCACGAGATCAGTCATGGCTTCGACGATCAAGGCCGACGCTATGACGGCACAGGCAACCTGAACGACTGGTGGGCGCCGGAGGACAACGCTGAATTCACGCGTCGCGCCAAACAACTCGGCGCGCAATACAGCGCGCTGAGCCCGTTGCCCGGCCTGTTCGTGAATGGCGATCTGACCATGGGAGAGAACATCGCCGATGTCGCGGGGCTCGCCATGGCGTATCGCGCATGGCAACTGTCCTTGCATGGCAAGCCCGCGCCGGTCATCGACGGCTATACCGGCGAGCAGCGCTTCTTCATTGGCTGGGCCCAGGGCTGGGCGCGCAAATATCGCGATGACGAGTTGCGGCGCCGGTTGCTGACCGACCCGCACAGCCCCAGCGAGTACCGCACCAACAATGTGGTGTCGAACGTGCCGGAGTTCTACGCGGCCTTCGGCGTCAAGCCGGGCGACAAGATGTACAAGGCGCCCGCCGACCGGGTACGGATTTGGTGAAGTCGCCGGTGACTTTGCCGCATTCGCCGGTACCCGCTTGAAAGTTGGGGCGGATTTCCCCAATTTAACCTTCGCTGTCGGCGGAACTCTCACCGAGGTCGGGCGGTTTCGCTGACGGGTCTCAACGACGACTACTATGAAGGGCTCCGTCATGCATGTTCTGCGCATAGGTTTGCTGATGCTGCTCGGCGCGCTGTTGACCGGGTGCGGTTACAACCGGTTGCAAACGCAGGACGAGCAGGTGACCGCGGCTTGGTCGGAAGTGCTGAACCAATATCAGCGCCGCGCCGATCTGGTGCCGAACCTGGTTAATACCGTGAAGGGCGCCGTTCAGTCCGAGAAAGACATTCTCGACAGCGTGGTGGAAGCGCGTGCCCGCGCCACTTCGATTCAGGCCACCCCGGAGCTCATCAACAATCCCCAGGCGTTCCAGCAGTGGCAGGCCGCGCAGGGCGAGTTGAGTCAGGCGTTGTCGCGACTCATGGTGGTCGTGGAGCGCTATCCGGAGCTGAAGTCCATCTCCGGCTTCGACGATCTGCGTGCGCAGCTGGAGGGCACCGAGAATCGGATTGCCGTCGCGCGCAAGCGATACATCGACGCGGTGCAAACTTATAACGTCACCGTGCGCTCGTTCCCGACCAATCTGACGGCGAAGGTGTTCGGGCACGATGTGAAACAGAACTTCTCGGTGGAGAACGAGCGCGAGATCGCCCGTCCGCCGGCGGTGGATTTCGGTCGCACCGAGTCCGGGCCGCAGCAGCAACAGACTCAACCGCCGCAGGTTGAGAAACCCGGCTGAAGCCAACACCGAGCCCAGCGCGAACCTCCTTAGATGACCGCCTTCGCCATTTCCCGCGGACGCCTGCCGGCGCCGCGGGCTGCTCGTGCCTCGTTACTGACGCCCTTGCCGGCGCCACGGGCTGACCTCTCTTTGTCGACGCTGCTGCCGGCACTTCGAGTAGCGCTTTCTTGGTTGCTGTCGTTGGCGTTGCTACTGCTGGCAGTGACTGCCTTTGCGCAGACGCCGGTGCCGGCGCCGCCGACCGACGCACCGGTGCTGGATCTCACCGGCACCTTGCGGCCCGAAGAAACGGCGGCGTTGAAAAGCCGGCTGCTCGAATTCGAGAAGCAGAAGGGCAGCCAGATCGCCGTGCTGATCGTGCCGACCACGCAGCCCGAGTCGATCGAGCAATATTCCATTCGCGTCGCCGATCAATGGAAGGTGGGACGCGCCGCGCCGGATGACGGCGTGATTCTGTTGGTCGCGAAGAACGATCGCGCGGTGCGTATCGAAGTAGGCACCGGTCTCGAAGGCGCACTGCCCGACGTCATCGCCAGTCGCATCATCTCTCAGGTCATCGTGCCGCACTTCCGCGAAGGCGATTTCTCCGGCGGTATCAATGCGGCGGTGACTCGAATCATCGCAGTGATCGAAGGCGAGCCGCTGCCCGAGCCCGAGCGGCGCTCATCACAGCCCCAAGGATTGGGTGGCATTGGCAACGCGCTGCCGATCCTGCTGATGTTTGTTTTCATCGGCAGCGGAATATTGAGAGGCATGCTCGGCCGCGTCGGCGGCGCTGGCGCAACGGCGGGCATCGCCGGTCTGTTGATGTGGTTCCTGACCAGCATCATGGCGCTGTCCATCGGCGCGGCCGTGCTCGCGTTTCTGTTCGCGTTATTCAGCGGCGGTGGTTTCGGTGGCGGCGGCGGGCGCGGCTGGAGCAATCATCGTCGCGGCGGTGGCGGCTGGGGCGGAGGCTTCGGCGGCGGAGGTGGATTCGGTGGTGGCGGCGGCGGTTGGAGCGGCGGCGGTGGCGGCTTCAGTGGCGGCGGCGCTTCGGGTCGGTGGTAATCAAATATGAATTTCACCCGACTCAACCGACACATCCTGATGCCTCATCGCAGTCTGCGTCGCGCCTTCGACGAGGCCGCGCTGAACGACATCGAGAAGGCAATTACCGACACCGAGAAGACCCATGGCGGCGAGATTCGTATCGCGCTCGAAGCGAGCCTCGAGCCGTCCGAGTTGTTCAGCGATCTGGCGCCTCGTCAGCGCGCCCTGCAGGTGTTTTCCCAATTGGGCGTATGGGACACCGAACTAAACAACGGCGTGCTGATCTACGTGCTGTGGGCGGATCGCGACGTCGAGATCGTCGCCGATCGTGGCTTCAATGGACGGGTTAGCGCCCAGGAATGGGCTGAGGTGTGTCAGCGCATGGAGCAGCTGTTCAGCCAGGGCTCGGCCGCTGCCGCCGTGATCGCCGGCATTCAGGCCACGGGCGCGCTGATTTCGCGACATTTCCCGGGTGGGGATCGCAACGAATTGCCGGATCGGCCGGTGCTGTTATGAGCGTCGGCCCGGTGACGCCGAACAGGAACGGAAATGGAAAAACCGGGCTCAATAAGGTAATAAGTACGCCTATGAATGCGTCGTTCCGTCCCGTACTAGGCCGTCTGGTCTTGCTGGCCGCGGCCCTAGTAGCCGCCGGTTGCCAAGTCACCAGACCGGTCGAACCGCCTCCGCCGCCGCCCGCGCCACCGCCGATCGAGGCGCCTGTGGCCACGCATACGTTCCGCTTCGATCCGAAGCATGACGAAGTGGTGGGCGAGCTCCAGATTACTCACGTGCAGGGCGAGGACACGCTCTCCGACATCGCACGGCGCTTCAACGTCGGCTATGAGGAAATTCTGCGCGCCAACCCTGGCGTCGATCCGTGGCTGCCGGGCGTCGGTCGCGAGATCGTCGTGCCGACTCAGTTCATCCTGCCGGATGCGCCCCGCGAAGGCCTGGTGGTAAATCTTGCACAGCTGCGCGTCTATTACTTTCCGAAGCCCGCCAAGCTGAAGAAGGGCGAAGTCGATGACGGCATGCGCACGGTCATCACGCATCCGATCGGCATCGGCAAGATCGGCTGGCAGACGCCGGAAGGCAGCACCAAGGTCACCAGCAAGCAGAAGAATCCCACCTGGACGCCGCCAGCCTCAGTTCGCAAGGAACACAAGGAGAACGGCGATCCGCTGCCGGCTCGTGTGCCGCCGGGCCCGGACAATCCGCTGGGCGCGTACAAGATGACGCTCGGCTGGCCGAGCTATCTGGTGCACGGTACGAACAAGCCCTACGGCGTCGGCATGCGCTCGAGCCATGGCTGTATCCGTTTCTATCCCGAAGACATCTCCGCGCTGTACGACCAGATTCCGGTCGGCACCAAGGTGACGGTCGTGAACCAGCCGTTCGTGTTCGGCTGGCAGAAGGATGCGATGTATGTGCAGGTGTTCCCGGTGCTCGAGGACGATCTGCGCGAGCATCCGAAGAGCGCCCAGGAGTTACTCACCGCCGGCATCAACGATAAGTTGTCGCAGAAGTTGCAAGAGCATGCGGCCGCCGTCGACGCCGAGCTGTTGAATCAAATCATCGCTCAGCCGCGTGGCATCGCCATGCCGATCTCGCGTAGGAATGTGACGGTCGAGACCTACCTCGCCGCCGCCCGTCATGTGGAGAACCGCGTGCCCGAGGGCGCGACCTGGAACTACACCGAAGAAAATCTGTTTCTCGCCGAAGAATTCGAAGCGGTGCGCAACGGCCAGCCGTTGCCCAAGAAGACGCCGCCGAAAGTCAAAAAGACTGCCGCGAAGCCTGCTGGCGCCGCCAGCGGCTCCTAACTCCCAGCTTTCCCTGCGACCGGGCGCCCGCTTGAAGCGGCGGGCGTCCGGCCGCATATCGTGCGCAGGTTAGCTGCGTTCGAATGCTCCCGCGTGTCCCCAGCAATCGCTCCACCGACCTAGAGTCAACTTTATGAAACGCATATTGCTGTTCGTCGCCACCAACGTGGCCATCCTGCTGGTTCTCAGCGTCACCCTGCGCCTGCTCGGCGTGGATCGGATTCTCAACGAGCAAGGCACGGGCCTGGATTTCAACAATCTGCTGATCTTCTCCGCGATCGTGGGCTTCAGCGGCTCGCTGATCTCGCTGGCCATCTCCAAGTTCGTCGCCAAGCAGAGCATGGGCGTGCGTGTGATCGAGCAGCCGAGCAATGCCACCGAAGCCTGGCTGGTCGAGACCGTGCGCAAGCAGGCCGAAGCCGCCGGCATCGGCATGCCTGAAGTCGGCATCTTCGATGCGCCCGATATGAATGCATTCGCCACCGGCGCGAATCGTAACAATGCGCTCGTCGCGGTCAGCAGCGGGCTGCTGCGTGGCATGTCACAACGCGAAGCCGAAGCGGTGCTGGCGCACGAAGTGAGTCACGTCGCGAACGGCGACATGGTGACGCTGACATTGATCCAGGGTGTGGTGAACACGTTCGTCGTGTTCCTGTCCC
Organism: Steroidobacter flavus; assembly: GCF_042651805.1. Lineage (NCBI taxonomy): Bacteria > Pseudomonadati > Pseudomonadota > Gammaproteobacteria > Steroidobacterales > Steroidobacteraceae > Steroidobacter > Steroidobacter flavus. Next base: position 2,912,362 of record NZ_JBHSDU010000003.1, read on the forward strand.
GCGTGATCGGTTACACGGTCGACAAAGTCGTGTTCAAGACCGAGCGCGGTCATGGGCCGGCCTTCATGATCACCACCATCATCGCGCAGCTGGTGCTGGGCATTCTGGCCAGCATGATCGTCATGTGGTTCTCGCGTCGTCGCGAGTTCCGCGCCGACGCGGGCGGCGCCAACCTGGCCGGTCGCGAGAACATGATCGGCGCGTTGGAACGCCTGCGTCATGGTCATTCCACGCCGCTGCCGGATTCGATGCAGGCCATGGGTATCAGCACGGAGAAGAAGCCCGGAGCGATGGCGCGCCTGTTCATGACTCACCCGCCGTTGGAAGAGCGCATCGCTGCGCTTCGACAGGCGGCATAACAGAAGCCATCCGTTTCTCTACGACGGCGGCCGGGTTTCAGGACCTGGTCGCCGTTTTTCTTTATCTGCCTGGTACTTTTCATCGAAACGTCATGTAAACGCCATACGCTCCGCGCCATCGTTTAGCAACGAGTGCCGGCATGCGCATCTTGATGATTTCGGATGTTTATTTTCCGCGCATCAATGGCGTTTCCACTTCGATCCAGACCTTCCGGCGTGGCCTGCATGCCGCCGGGCACGAGACGGTGCTGATCGCGCCGGAGTATCCCGTCGAATATTCGGACGCCGGCCAGGAGCCCATCATCCGGGTGCCGTCGCGTTATCTGCCGCGAGACCCCGAAGATCGTATTCTGAGACAGGACGCGCTCCGCAAGCTGAGGCCGGAGCTGAAGCGCCGCAGCTTCGATCTGGTGCACATCCAGACGCCGTTCATCGCTCACTACTATGGGGTCAGCGTCGCCAGGGAGCTGGGCATACCGGTGATCGAGACCTATCACACGTACTTCGAAGAGTACTTGCATCACTACGTGCCGCTGATTCCCCGGTCGGTGATGCGCTTCGTCGCGCGTCGTTTCACCGTGTCTCAATGCGCCGCGCTCGATGCGCTCGTCGTGCCGTCGCAGGCCATGCAGAAGGCATTGGAAGATTACGGCGTGCGTTGTCCGATGCACATCATTCCAACCGGCATGGAGATGGAGCGTTTCGCGAGCGGCGACGGTCGTCGGTTTCGCGAGCGTCTGGGCATTCCCGCGGATCGGCCGACGCTGGTGCACGTCGGGCGCATCGCTCACGAAAAGAACATCGACTTCCTGTTGCGAATGTTTGCTCGTGTCGTGAAGAGCAAGCCGGAGGCCATGCTGGTCGTGGCCGGCGAAGGGCCCGCGCTCGAGCACTGCAAGTCGTACGTCGAGTCGTTGAAGTTGTCGGCCAACGTTCGCTTCGTCGGTTATCTGTCGCGCGATCGCGAGCTGCCTGATTGCTACAACGCCGGCGACTTGTTCGTCTTCTCCTCGAAGACAGAGACGCAAGGCCTGGTGCTGCTCGAGGCGATGGCCTGCGGTACGCCCGTTGTTTCCACCGCGTACATGGGCACGGCCGACATCGTGAAGCCCGAGCGCGGCGCTCGCGTTGCACCGGACAACGAAGATGGCTTTGCGAATCTGGTCGTCGAATTGCTCAACGACCCGGCCCGCCGTCGTGCCATGACGGAGCAGGCCCGGGAGTATGCCGCCACCTGGTCCGCCACGGCCATGGCCGGTCGCATGGCGGATCTATACAAGTCGATGATGTCGACGGGCGGCGAGCGGTTGGCCACGGCGGGTACCGCCCGATATTAAATCGGCGCCATATTCTTCCGACCTCGCGCCGTGCGGAACCATTGCGGCTCCGGTCCGTATAAGCTCTACGGACACGAATACCGCCTGGGGTGACGTCATGCGTTGGCAAGGTCGGCAAGGCAGCTCGAATGTTGAGGATCGGCGTGGTGTCCGCTTCGGGCGCGCCGGCGGCATTGGTATCGGCACCATCGTGCTGGCGCTGATCGCCATCTACTTCGGTCAGGACCCGTCGGTGGTCCTGCAAGGGGTGCAACCTTCGGCGCCCACGTCCGAAGAGGGGCCGTATCAGGAAACGCCCGAGGAAGGTCAGCTGCGCGAATTCGTCAGCGTGGTGCTGGCGGACACCGAAGAAACATGGGGCGACATCTTCAAGCAGATGGGGCGCACCTATGAACAGCCGAAGCTGGTGTTGTTCTCCGGCGCGGTTCAGTCCGCTTGCGGGTTTGCCGAGGCGGCGGTCGGGCCGTTCTATTGCCCCGGCGATCACAAGGTCTATATCGATCTGTCGTTCTATCAGGAACTGCAGACTCGCTTCGGTGCGCCGGGCGATTTCGCGCAGGCCTATGTGGTGGCGCATGAGATCGGCCATCACGTGCAAACGTTGTTGGGCATCTCCGAACAGAACATGGCGGCGCGCCAACGAGCCAGCGAAGCCGAAGCGAATGCCTTGTCGGTGCGGCAGGAGCTGCAGGCCGATTGTTTCGCCGGCATCTGGGCTCACAACGCCGATCGCTCCCGTCAGCTGCTCGAGCAAGGCGATATCGAGGAAGGTTTGAATGCCGCGGCCGCCATCGGCGATGACCGGTTGCAGAAACAGGCTCGCGGCTATGTGGCGCCCGAGTCGTTCACTCATGGCAGCTCGGAACAGCGAGTGCGATGGTTCAAACGCGGTCTGGAGACCGGTCAGCTGCAGGCTTGTGATACTTTCGGCACGAAACAGTTGTAAACAGTTGTAGCGCCTGTCAATAGCTATGATAACTTACGCTCCGCACACACCTGGGGAGGTTCGGTGCGGGAGCAGCTCGCTGGTATCCAGTTCGCGGCAACGTCGAGTGCGGAGCAACCCATTGCACGCGCCAGCGCGCAACTGACCGCGTTTGTCGGACGCACCCTTCGCGGCCCGCTGCATCAACCCATCGTCGTCCGCAGCTTCGCGGACTTTCAGCAGCACTTCGGCGGCTTGTGGCAGCCGAGCCCCCTTTCTTACGCGGTCGAGCATTTCTTCGAGCAGGGCGGTCGCCAGGCGGTGATCGTTCGGGTCGCGAATGCGGCCGCGCCGGTGACTTTGTCTTTGAAGTGCGGTCGCGAGACGTTGCGCCTGGAAGCGCGAGCCCCCGGCACTCGTGAGTTTCTGCGAGCTTCGGTCGACTACGACCATGTCGAGAGCGGCGACGAGCAAAGTTTCAATCTGGTCATTCAACGGGTGCGCTCGCCGGGCTCCGAACGGGTCGAGGAACAGGAAACGTTCCGCGCCCTGTCGGTTGATCCGCAGTCGCCCCGGTTCATTACTTCGGTGCTACTGGAGTCGGACCTGATGCGGGTGCGCGGCAATGTGCCCATGGCACGGCCGGATCGCACGCTCATGCCGGGCACCAATTTGCCGGTGGGCTATGTGAGCTCCAACCCCGACGGCGACGATGGCAAGCCCATCACCGACTATGACATCATCGGTTCGGCGGCCCGAGGCACGGGCTTGTTTGCTTTGGAAAGCGTCGACGATCTGGCGTTCGTCTATATCCCGCCGCTCGCGCGGGTCATCGATGTCGGCGTGAGTGCGTTGCTGGTGGCGACCCGGTTTTGCCGGGACAAGCGGGCGATGCTCATCGTCGATCCGCCGTCGTCCTGGGAAAGCGCTCCCGAAGCGATTCGCTCGCTCAAGGCGCTCGACTTCCGTAGCGATAACGCGCTGCTGTTCTTTCCTCGGATCTCAGCGATGGATCGGCTGCGGGGGCGGGTCGAGGTCTTTGGGAATGGCGGGGCGGTGGCCGGGTTGTTGTCCCGCTCGGGTGAGGCGGTCGCGGCGGCAGTGACTGAGCGCGAGCCGGAGCCGATGCTTCGCTCCAGCGCCAAGCTTGCTAAAGAAATAAACAGCTCTGACCGCTGGTTGCTCGCGGCGATGGGCGTCAATGTATTGCAGTCGGTGCGCAATCCCGATCGCGAATGGCCCGCGCTGCGGACGTTGGCGTGCGGCGCGAGTGCGTCTTCGGATTGGTCTTATCTGGCGCAGCGGCGCTTTTCTTTATTCGTTATCAACGCTATCGAGCGCGGTACTCGCTGGTGTGCGGGATCGCCGAACGCGGCGAGCACCTGGATGCGCGTGTCGCGACAGATCTCGAATTTCCTGAGCGAGCTGCGGAGTGCGGGGGCGTTTGCTTCGGTGCCGGCGGATCAGGCGTTCCTGGTCATTTGTGATGAGCGCATCAATGACGAAGCGGATGGCATCAACATCCTCGTGCAGTTCGCGGCGACCCATGCCGGCGCTTATCACAGCTTCATGCTGACCCATCGGCCCGGCGGCGCCACGGTGCGGCCGGTGATGGTGAACCGCTTCGAGGCGACGCTCGTGGTATCGCGCGAGCTGGAGCAGGAGATCACCCTGCGGCTCACGCCCAAGGACGATCTGATCAGCGTGCTGGCTTTGAATTGACCGGCGTCGTTTTCTTCCACAGCACTTCCTGTCCGTTCTCGTGCCGTGCCAGCACTCTGGCGACGACGAACAGCAGATCGGACAGACGATTCAAATAACGCGTCACTTCCGGCGCGATGTCTTCCTGCTTCGATGCGGCCCATGAGCAGCGCTCCGCCCTTCGCGTAATCGCGCGTGCCAGGTGACATGCCGACGCGGCCGGCCCACCTCCGGGCAGAATGAATTCCTTCAACGGCGGCAACGGCTCGTTGAACTTATCCAACGTGTCCTCCAGTGCATCGATATGCGCCGCCGTGATCACCCGATACCCCGGCACCGCCAGCTCGCCACCCAGATCGAACAACTCATGCTGAATCTGCGTCAGCGCAGTTGCTACATCCGCCGGCAGATTAGGTACAGCCAGAATCATCCCGATCGCACTGTTCGCCTCATCCACCGTCCCATACGCCTCAATCCGCGCATGCGTCTTCTCAACCCGCGACCCATCGCCCAATCCGGTCGTGCCGTCGTCGCCGGTGCGTGTATAGATTTTCGAGAGGCGGTGGCCCATGTCAGTGCTCGTCAGTGGAAATCGAAAGGCTAACCTTGCCCGGATCGGAGGGGATTGTCGAATCGGCACGCGGGCATGGCGAAGAATTTCCTTTAATCGGTAAATTTCACTGATGGGTTGGTTAGTTTATTGTAAGAAAAATCAATGACTTATTGATTTATAGAAGAGCGGCATTCTTTATTCTTGAATTGAGAATATTGACTCGTATGGCCGGCCTGCTAGGGTCCCCGGGCGGAGGCGGCTTTCTCAATTCAAGAATCAAGAATATGGCGCGACGGAGCACTCAACAGCTGGTATTAAAACCGCAGGATCTGTACGTCCTGCTGGCCTTGCTTACCAGCGACGAAGATCGTCCAACCTATGCGCGACTTGCTGCTCGCACCGGATTGGCGGTATCGGCAGTGCACGCTTCTTTGAAGCGGGCCGTCGCTGCCGGACTGGCAGTCATTCGTGATGGGCGGCCATCCGTGCTCAGGCCGCAGCTCAAAGAATTTGTTCTCGGAGGCGCCAGATATGCATTCCCAGCAGTGCTCGGTCGGATGGGACGCGGTGTTCCTACTGCATATGCCGCTGAGCCATTGAAGAGTGTGATCGCGGCGTCCAATGACCCGATCCCCGTTTGGGCTCATAGCAGTGGCAAGGCACGTGGTGTGAGTTTGGCTCCCCTGTATCCCACCATTCCCGAAGCGGCTCCGAGAGACGCGGATCTCTACGCCGTCCTTGCCCTATTCGATGCATATCGTTCCGGTCAGGCGCGCGAGCGCGCGGCCGCGCAGAAGCTGCTGGAGAAATATTTCAGTGGCGCTGCGTGACCCGAATGTCGCGAAGCTGCAATTGGTCGCCCGTGCGCTGGGCCCGTTGCGCGAGCAAGTCGTGTTCGTGGGCGGATGCGCTGTCGGTCTGCTGATAACAGATGAGGCTGCGGCACCAGTGCGGGCCACGCTGGATGTGGATCTCGTGGTCTCGGTGTCGGCGCTATCTGCATATCACGGCCTTGAAAAAGACCTCTCCACGCTCGGATTCAAACGAGACATGAGTGCCGACGCGCCCATTTGTCGCTGGCGCTATCGAGGATTGGAGGTCGATGTGATGCCCACGGATCCTGGCATTCTCGGTTTCTCAAATCGGTGGTATCCGCTCGCGGTGAGCAGTGCGCAACCGTTCAAGCTGCCGGACGGCGATGACATTAGATTGATTGCCGCACCGGTCTTCGTCGCGACCAAATTTGAGGCGCATGCGGACCGCGGCTCTGGCGATCTGCTCGCGAGCCACGATCTGGAAGACATCGTCAATGTCATTGATGGCAGGCCGGGGTTGCTGAATGAAATCGCGACGAGTCCACGCGAGTTGCGTGAGTATCTCGCGCAACGCTGTAGAGCTTTGCTAGCGACGCCGCTGTTCGCCGAGTATCTGCCGGGCTTGATTGCGCCTGGAGAAGATCAAGCCGATCGTGCGCAAGGGGTTCACGAGCGAATTCAAGCGATCGCCAGTTAGATCGCGAGCCTCGCGAATTGCGCGAGCTTTTCAATATCCAACGATTGTTCGAGCTGGCGAGCGACGGAGTCGATGGCTTGCTCGACCCGGTGGGCGTAGTCCTCGTTGTTGGATTGGGCGCCGAGGCGGGTGAGGAAGGCGGAGCGGAAGGTGGGGGAGTGGAACAGGCCGTGGATGTGGCAGCCGAGGATGCGGGCGTCGGGGGAGGAGGCGCCGTCGGTGGTGCCGTTGTCGAAGCGGATGAAGGGGCTCGACGTGGCAGCGGGGCCGGTGGAGAGGCCGAGGTGCATTTCGTAGCCGCTGATTGCTGAGCCGGTGATTAGGTCTGTGCCGGTGATGGCGCGGAGTTGTTTGTCGCCGGTCATGGTCGTGGTGATGTCGAGCAGGCCGAGGCCACGGGTGGAATCGAGATGGCCTTCGATCCGTTGAGGATCGAGCACGACGTTACCGAGCATTTGATAGCCGGCGCAGATACCGAGCACGCGTCCGCCACGGCGAACATGAGCGAGCAAGTCGATGTCCCAGCCTTGGGAGCGGAAGAATTCGAGATCGGCGATGGTCGCCTTGCTGCCGGGAAGAATGATCAGGGTCGCGTCGAGCGGCAACGGTTGACCCGGCGGAATAAACATCAGCTCGACCTGCGGCTCCGCGCGTAGCGGATCGAAGTCGTCGAAGTTCGCGATATGAGGCAGGCGGGGGATGACGATACGAATGCGGCCTCGGTCGGCGGCACCCAAAGGCGCAACGCCCGACTGATCGAGCTGCATGGCATCTTCCGCCGGCAGTGCGCCGGCATGATGCAACCACGGCACGACACCGAGTCGCTGCCATCCCGTGCGACCTTCGATTGTCCTCAGCCCGTCATCGAACAAACTCGCATCGCCTCGAAATTTGTTGATGATGAATCCGCGAATGCGAGCCCGATCCGCCTCGTCGAGCACCGCATGTGCGCCGACCAGCGAAGCAATCACATGACCGCGGTCGATATCGCCGACCAATACGACAGGGACATCGGCCGCGTGGGCAAAGCCCATGTTCGCGATGTCGTGCGTTCGGAGGTTTGTTTCGGCTGGACTGCCGGCGCCTTCGACGATGACCAATTCAGATTCTTGCTGTAACCGGCGGAAACTCTCCACCGCGATCTGTAACAGCTCCCGCTTGTCACGCCCATGCGCGCTGGCCTGCATGACACCCTGGCGGCGACCGCGAACGATCAGCTGCGAGCCGATATCACTTTGCGGTTTCAGCAGCACAGGATTCATATCGACCGTCGACGGCGTTCGGCAAGCGAGGGCCTGCAGCGCCGTCGACCGCCCGATCTCGCCACCGTCCGGCGTGACGGCCGCATTGTTGGACATGTTTTGCGGCTTGAACGGCCGCACGGTCAGGCCGCGATTTGCGAACAGACGGCACAGCCCGGCGACCAGCAAGGACTTGCCGACATCCGAGCCGCAGCCTTGAATCATGATCGCGGGCATCAGCCGTTCGCCTCTGTCGCGAATCGCAGCCATCAAGCAGCCCCCGTCGCGAATCCCACGATCATCGCGGCGAGCCACAGCAGGCCGCACGCGATCACATAGATGCGCAAGCCACGCTTGAGATCATCGACTGTCGGCGAGGAGCCCGCGCCGAAGATCGGCCGTTCATGCATGACGCCGTCGTAAGCGGTCGGTCCGCCGAGGCGAATGCGTAGCGCGCCTGCCATCGCAGCCTCGGGCCAGCCCGCATTGGGCGACGCATGTTTCGGCGCATCTCGCCACATAACTAACAATCCACCGCCGCCAGCAATGGCGAGCAGGGCGCCCGCGAGCCGGGCGGGAATGAGATTCACGAGATCGTCGGCACGCGCCGCGGCCCAGCCGAACATTCGCCAACGCGGCTCGCGATGGCCGATCAAGCTGTCGGCGGTATTCAACGCCTTGTAAGCAAACAAACCGGGCAAGCCCCCGACGAACAACCAGAACGCCGGCGCAACGATGCCATCGTTAAAACTCTCCGCGAGACTCTCCAGCGCCGCGCTGGCCACATCGGATTCGTTCAGCGACGCCGTATCGCGCCCCACGATCTGCGCGACCTCACGGCGTGCCGCAGCCAAATTACCGTCGACCAGCGGTCGAAGCACAGCGCGAACGTGAGTGTACAAACTGTGCTGGGCCAAGCCGGTGCTGGCCACCAGGACCACCAACGCACCACCGAAAGAAACGTTGCCGGCCAACGCTTGAACAAGATAGCCAACGCCAGCTGCGCCGCCTGTCACGATCACGACAGTGACGATGCCCAGTAGCCGACGCGTCAGATCACCATACTCAGGCCGGTTCAACCGACGCTCCAGCGCGGCGAGCGCGACACCGATCCAAACGACGGGATGTCGGATCGCGCGATAGATGGCATGCGGGTAGCCGACGCAGGCTTCGACGATGAGCGCGGCGACCAGCAGCCAGGGATCGAACATGGCGCTAACCTCGGGCCGCGCGCCCGTGAACGGCGATGGTCGGCGGTGTGCCGTTTGCGCCATCGAGCCATTGCGCGTCGATCTTATAAACATCGCGCAGGATCTGCGGTGCCAGTGCGTCGCGGGGCGCGCCGTCAGCAACGATACGACCGCCGTCGATGATGATGACGCGATCGGCGATTCTCGCAGCGAGCGTGAGATCGTGAATGGTCAGCACCACGCCGCCGCCCTGATCGGCCGCCGCGCGCAACAACTCGGCGGCTTCGAACTGATGGGACGGATCGAGTCCGGTGAACGGCTCGTCCGCCAGAATCCAATCCGACTCGCCAGCCAGCACCCGAGCCAACAGCACGCGTGCCCGCTCGCCACCCGAAAGCGTGGTGACCGTGCGATCCGCCCACTGTGTGACTTCTGTTTTGGCCATGGCGCGTGTAACAGCCGCGCGATCTTCTTCATCGCTGGAGAGACCATGAAACGGAATGCGACCGAGCCCGACCAACGTTTGCACGTCGACCGCCCAAGCGATTTCGGGGGTCTGGGGCAGAAAGGCGATGCGACGCGCACGTTGCATGGCTGCCAACGAATGAAGCGATGTTCCATCCAGCTCGACCGCGCCGCGCTCCGGCTGAAGCAGGCCGACGATGCACGACAACAGCGTGGACTTGCCGGCCCCGTTCGGGCCGAGCACCGCGGTAATGGCGCCCGACTGCAATTGCAGATCGATGGCGTCCAACACGACGCGGCTGCCCCGTCGAAACTGTAATCCGCTGATCTTCAGAGTGCTAGGGCGCGTCATGTGAGTTTGCGTCGCATGGAGTGCAGCAGCACGAAGAAGAAGGGCGCGCCGATCAGTGACATCACTACACCGAGTTGGAGCTCAGACCCGCCGGGAAGCAGCCGCACGGCGATATCTCCCGCGAGCACCAAGGCCGCGCCAGCGATGGCGCTGGGCACCAACAATGCCCCCGGGCGCGAACCCACCAGCGGACGCATCAGATGCGGCACGATCAGTCCGACGAAGCCGATCATGCCAGTTACCGCTGTGCTGCTGCCAACGATCAGTCCGATGCCGAACGCGAGCTGCCACTGCGCACGATTCAAATCGATACCGAGCGAGCGTGCGCCCGTCTCTCCGAGCGTCAACGCATCCAACGGGCGACGACAAGCAAGCACGGCGAGGCTGCCAATCACGATCAATGGCGCGGCGATGGTCAGCTCATCGAAACTTCGATCGGTGAGGCCCCCCAGCATCCAGCGCACGATCTCGCCCGCAGCCCACGGACTGGGCGAAAGTGACAACGCCAGCGAAATGCCAGCGATCGCGAGCGCGCTGATAATGATGCCGGACAGAACCAGCGTCAGTACGCTCGCCGCCATCCCGGACAAAACAAACAACGCAGTCATGCCGATCACGCCGCCGAGCACGCCGCAGATCGGCAGCACCCACGGATGCAGGCCCGCGATGTTAAAGAAGATGCTGAGTACCGCGCCGAGCGCCGCCATCGCCGAGACGCCCAAGGTGCCAGGCTCGGCGAGTGCGTTTCGCAAATAGCCTTGCATGGCCGCGCCCGCCAGACCGAGCGATGCACCGACCAGCACGCCAAGAATCGCGCGAGGCAGTCGGAGCTCGAGCAGAATTGCGCGACTCACGGCGTCCTGCGCTTTCCACATCTCCCAAGTCAGAGTGACGCGGCCGACGGCAATCGACAGGAACCAGAGCACGACGACAAGCCCCAACAGCGCGGGCATCGCCCACCGACGAGAAATCACAATGCGGTCCTCTTGCCGTGGGCCGCCCAGGCTTGATCGCGTGCATGCACCAGCGTGGCAGCCGCTTCAACCATCGCGGGACCGGCGCAATACAACAGGCGTGCTGGAAACACGGACTGTGTCATCTGAGAGCCTAAAGCTCGCAGCGCGCGATGATGGACGATCTTCTCCGCTTGTAGCGGCGCGCCGGGAGAAGTCTCGCCGATCAGCAAGACATCCGGCGGCGACGACACCAAGACTTCCAGCGGCAACGGACGATACTTGGTGACGCCATAGCGAGCGGCAATGTTTCGTAGCCCGGTCAGTTCCATCAGCTCACCGACCGCGGTATCCGAGCCCGCCGACAAACCGCCCGGCTGATAAATCGCCGCAGTGAGCGGTTCCTCGTTCGGGGGCAGGCGAGCTGCATCCAGTGCGGCTTGAATTCGCGCGACCATGACTTCGCCTTGGGGCTCCGCGTCGAGCAGCTTGGCGACCTCTCTTATTTGCGCCAGGCTTTCTTCGATACTTTGCGGGACGTCAAACAACTCGAATCGAATGCCGACGCGCTTCAGCGCATTCCGAGTCGCGGGGGCCGAGTGACGGCTCGTGAGTACCAGATCAGGTCGAAGCGCGACGACTTCCTCGGCCGTCTCATAAGTAATGGGCAGATGGCCGGCCACATTCGCGATCGTCGAACGCTGCGGGTCGCGTGCGTAATGGCTGAGTGCCGCGATCCGATCGTGCGACACGAGCTCGATGAGCATACTGTCGACACACATGTTCAGCGAGACGATGCGCATCGGACGATGCGCCGGCTCTTCAGCCTGCGCAGTGGGCGCGAGGCAGAGCGCGGCTAGCAGCGGTGCGAGCCAGGGTTTCAAAATTCCACTCCGCGCTGGGGCTTGAAGCCGGCGTCGTAGGGATGTTTGATCAGCGTCATCTCGGTGACCAGATCCGCGATCTCGGTCAGCTGCGGCCGGGCATCGCGGCCCGTGATGCAGATGTGTTTGTCGCGCGGCCGGTTCTTCAGGAACGTGACCACTTCGTCGATGCTGACGTAGTCGTTGCGGATGGCGATGTTCAGCTCATCGAGCAGCACGAAATCGTAGTCGGGATCGACGATCAGCTCGCAGCTGCGCCGCCAGGCCTGCTGGGCGGCGGCGATGTCGCGTTGCCGGTCCTGCACGTCCCAGGTGAAGCCTTCGCCCATCACGTCGAAGGTCACCAGGTCGGGAAAGCGACGGAAGAAATGTTTCTCGCCGGTCTGCCATTTGCCTTTGATGAACTGCACGATGCCGACGCGCATGTCCCAGCCGAGCGCGCGGGCCACCATGCCGAAAGCGCTGGAGGATTTGCCCTTGCCGGGACCGGTGAGCACCATCAGCAGGCCGCCGCGCTCTTTTTTGGTCGCGCGCTCGGCGCGGCGCTCGGCCTGGCGCAGCTTCATCTCTTCGGCATGCAGGCGATCTTTGTCGGCTTCCGAAAGTCCGTCGGTCGTGCTCATGGTTGCATCTTCAGCGCGTTGGCCACGCGCCGCCAGTCATTTGAAGCGAGCGGCAGACCGAAACGCAACAGAGTGCTGTTGTACTCGAACGGCCGGGCGAGAATGCCTTGTGAGGCGAGTTGGGTGAATCGGGCGCGGGCATTCGGAGCACGGGCCAGTCGATAAAGCGAGGTGCCGCCGACGATGGTCATGCCGCCGGCGATGAGTAACCGGTCGAGTCGCTGCGCGGCGCGATGCAGGCGAAGGCGCGTTCTCGAGGCCCACGCTTCGTCCGCATAAGCCGCGAGGCCGGCGCGCAGAGCGTCCGCAGATACCGGCCAGTCGCCCAGCAAATAACGCAGCCGAGTCGCGATGGCGGTCGAAGCGATGACGAATCCGAGTCGGACCCCCGCCAGTCCATAAAACTTTCCAAACGAGCGCAACACGATCATGCGCGGCGCACACTCAGTGCCGGCCAGCCCGGCGACGCTCAGCTGAGGCTCGAGGTCGGCGAACGCTTCGTCGACGATCAGGACGCCGCCATTCGCCTGCAAGGAACCGTGCAGCGATAACAGTTGCTCGCGGCTCAGCACGCGCCCGTCCGGATTGTTGGGACTGACGACAGTCATCGCGGTGTTCGCGGCAGCTCGCGTCGCCAACTCGGCGTCGGCGACGATAGTTGTATCGAGCCCGGCGCGAGTCCATGCATCGGCATGCGAACCGTACGTCGGCCCGGCGATCACAGCGGACGCCGTCTTCAAAAAATACGGCAGCAGTCTCAGCACGTTCTCAGTTCCACCGGTCGCGATCACTCGCGCCGGATCGTCGACGCCGAACGCCGCCGCGGCGACAGCTTCGAGCTTTGCCAGGTCGGTGGGCTCAGGCAGTCGATTGCGCTCGCGAGCCGAGGCTCGCGGCGCTGGGTAGGACGAAGGATTGATGCCCGTGGACAGATCGATCCACGGCTGCGTCACATCCGGAAACAGCGAGCGCGCGACACAGAGCCGGCCGCCATGATGAGCGAAGCGACCGGCAGCGATGTCAGCCCCACTCTTCATTAGAAGCTCTGTCGCAGGCCGGCGTAGAAGGTGCGGCCGAGCGTGCCGTAATTCTTCACCGTCGTGTAGTCCTCGTCGAACGCATTCTCGATTCGACCGAACACTTCCAGCGAATCGCTGACCGCATACGACGCGCGCAGGTCGAACAGCGTGTAGCTCTCGAGCACCTCGAGGTTGTTGATCTTGTCGAAGCTGCGGCCGGCGTGCTGAACGGCGACCGTGGTGGTCAGGCCGACCGGCCATTCGTAGCTCAGCTGCGCATTGGCGGTTTCTTTTGGCCGACGCGGCAACTCATGGCCGTAGTTCGCTGTGCCGCGCGCTGCGTTCTCTGCTTCCATGTTCGTGTAGTTCACGGTGAGCGACAGTTGTTCCGTCAGATGTGCGGCTGCCGCCAGCTCGACGCCTTTGGCGTTGGTCTTCTGGAAATTGTCGTAGTAGCCAAACCGCCCCTGGCAGTTCGGCGAGGTGTCGCCGGTGCTGCAGGTGACGAAGTCGATCATGTTGGTGGTGTCGCGATCGAAATAAGTCGCGGACACGACCAGCTTCTTGGCGAAGAAATGTTGCTCGACGCCGGCATCCCAGCCCTCAGCCTCTTCGGCTTCGAGATTCAGATTGCCGTACTGGCTGTACAGCTGATACAGCGTCGGCGCTTTGAAGCCTTCGCCGTAGCTGGTGCGCAGGATGGTGGTTGATGTCACAGACCACGCGGCGGAGGCGCGCGTCGTCGTGTGACTGCCGAACGTGTCGTGATCGTCATAGCGAACGCCGGCGCTCAACGACAACGCGTCGATCGGCGTCACGTTGACCTGCGCGTAGATGCTGTCGATCTGCACCTCGCCGGTCAGCGGGACGGGATTTGGTTCGAACGTCGACGGCGATACGGTGCTCAGCTCGGAGCGCTCCGACTCCAGGCCGACGATGGTGTTCACGCGGTCCGTGATCCGCAGCGTGCCTTGATATTCCCAACGCTCGTTGCGACCTTCGGCGTCGAACGTGGTCGGCACCGTCGACGAGGGGTCGGTATCTTTGCGATCCGTGTTCGTGTACGCAAAGCCGATACGATTTTCGAGACGACCGTCGAACAAGCCGAAGTTCACGCCGGCGTAGGTTGTCAGTTCTTCGGTGACGCCGTAGTCCGGGGTATCACGCAGCGGGAAGCCGTCGTATTCCGAACGGCCGTCGCTCCAGGTCGAGCGGATTTCAGCGGAGACGTTATCGGTGATATGCAGAATGCCGCGCGCGTTGAAGCCGACGTTGCGATAGCTGTCGGCCTCGAGACCGCCCAGATCGCGCGAGTACGAAGAGATACCGTCGCTGGTCAAGTAATTGCCGCTAACGCGCCAGGCGAAGCGGTCGCCGCCGGCCTGCACGTGACCGCGAACGAGTGCGGTGTCATGAGTGCCGCCCTCGGCGGAATAAGAGGCAGACAGCGGGCCTTCGGGCATCGGCGTCACGATGTTTACTACGCCGCCGATAGCCTGGCTGCCCCACAACGTGGACTGCGGACCGCGCAACACTTCGATCTGCGCGAAGTCAGTGGTGATCAGATCCGCGAAGTTGAATCCGCCGCTGGCCGAAGACGGGTCGTTGAGTTTGACGCCGTCGATCATCACGATCGTTTGCTGGCTCTCGGCGCCGCGAATACTCAGCGTCGTCGTGCCGCCCAGGCCGCCGTTGCGAGCGACTGTCACGCCCGGCGTCGCCGCGAGCAGATCGGAGACCGCAGTCTTCTGGCTGCGACGCTGCTCCTTCGCGGTGATCACAGTGACGGAATCGCCGACGCGCGACGTTTCCTGCGAGATGCGGTTGGCAGTGACGATCACATCCTCGACGCCATCGCCCGTGTCGGCGGCCAGCGCGGACAACGCTGGATGCAACAACAACGCTACGGATGCGGTGAGAAGACGGGATGAAGCCCGGAAAGACGGGCGGCAGACGGATTTGGTGTGCACAGAAGGCTCCGCGGAGAGTTACAAACCGCACGGGCTGCAACTTCAAAACGCGTCGCGACCCATGCACCGGTCGCCTCTACAGGGAAAACTCCCGTTCTCTTGGCACACCCCGGCCAATCGATGGACGACGGCGGCAAGCAGGTCTCCTGGCTGATGGCTGAAGTCCTCGCGTCACCTTCCCGGCGTACCCAATTCCTTGGGCTACACCAGTGGTCTTTGACGCGCGGCGAACCACTTACAGTTGCGGGGGCAGCCCGGGCTTCACACCCGAGTTCCCTTTGAATCCCCTTGAGGGGGAACTTGTCGCGCGGCGCGAGGATGAAGTTTGAGCGGGCCTTCGTCAAGTGTCGGACGAATTCTTGCGCCGGGCGCGCAGCTGGTAGTCCAGCGACCAGGCGCCCGGGCCGTACACCGTCAGCACCAGCAACATATAACCCCACAGATAATGCTGGCCGATGGCGGCCGCGAAGCCTTCCTGGAACAGTACGTGCGCATAGGAAATCACCGCCAGAACGTTGACGGCCTGCAGGCCGAGCGCGCTGATCCGGCCAAATAGACCGAGTATGAGTAGCATTGGAAACACCAGCTCGCCGGCGGTCCCGGCGATGGCGGCGAGGTGCGGGGTCAGCACGGGCACGCGATATTCGTACTCGAACAACGCAACCGTCTGGTCCCAGTCCGACAGCTTCAGATAGCCGCTCTTGAGGAACGCCCAGCTCACATAAACCCGCGAGGCGAGCGCGAACGGCGCTTGCAGATGGTCGAGCAGGCGGGCCATCGGGCTCTTCGGGTCCATCAAGGCGTCGCTCAACATATCGGACTCCCGCTTTTTGCTTGTTGGCTAGAGGACCGGTCTGAGCCATCGCTTATTACTCCGTTTGCGTGTAATGCGATGGCGCCGGGCCCGGTCTAGTGGGCAAGATGCTGTTCGCGGCATCGATGACGATCCGTTTCAACCGCTCGAAAAATCAGATTCAGGAGAGAAGCATGAGCACACAGAAAGCCACTTGCGCCGCCATGGCCGCCGCCGCTGCACTGCTGTTTACCACTGTCGCCACCACGGCGAACGCGGCGGATGAAGCCAAGGTGAAATGCGAAGGTGTCAATTCGTGCAAGGGAACGTCCGCCTGCAGCACCGCCACCAACGCCTGCCAGGGCCAGAACAAGTGCAAGGGCCAGGGCTACTTGCTACTGAGCAAGGGCGATTGCGATGCCGCCAAGGCCAAGATGAAGAAGTAATTGCGATGATCGGCGGCCCTGCGCTGGCCGGTGTTTCGCGATTCTTTCTCACAGCGGCGCATACATGCGCCGCTGTGCATTTGGGGCTCAGTATTCCAGCGCGCTCAGCAGCGTCTTCGCCACTGCATCCACCGGCACATTCTGACCCAGCACGACGATCACGCCGCGCGGTGCCGGAATGATCTCACCCTGAAAACCTTTCTCGTCGATATGTTCGCGCCCCTGGGTTGGCGCGTCCGTGACGACCAACGCCGTCACCGGGCCTTGCTCGGTTTGCACGACCAGATGCGGAACTCGCTGACCCCGGAAGGGACAGCTCTGCGCGTATGACACTCGTGCCGCACCGGGTTTCAATCGCAACCTCGAAGCGGCGAGCACTTTTTCCAGCTCCTGCGCATCGACTGTTTCCGACGTGCGCACGAGCGAGAACTGCTCATGTTTGACGTGAGCGATAGCTTCCGCCGCGAAACTTTCTCGCGGTGTCAGTAACCACAACGACATCGCACCGACGAGCACAGCAACGAGCACGCTCGCAGCCATGCGCCACACGCGGGACGGTTGAGTGGCGCGCTTTTCAGCCGGCGCGTCGACGGCCAACGCTCGATAGATCAAGCGATCCATCGCCTGCAATTCCTGCCGATAGCGGGCGCAGTCCGGGCAGCTTTCGATGTGCTTCAGGACTTCGGGGTTCGTCGAATTGGGTTCGGCACCGACGATCGTGCGCAGTTCTTCGCAGTTCATGACCGCGAGCCCTCCGCACCCAGCAGTTGCTGACGCAAGACCTGTCGGGCACGAAACAGACGCGTCAACACGGCCGCGACGCTGATTTCCAGGTGCTGGGCGATTTCTTCGGTGGAATAGCCCAGCAACACCTGGAGCACCAGCGGCTCACGGTGAATCACATCCAGTTTCAGAATCGCGCGTCGCATCTCCTCGACTTCATGCTGATCGTTGACCGCCAGCGATTCGGGCTCGGCTTCGTTGGCGACATCGAGATCCACCATCGGCAGCTTCTTGCGCTCGAACACTCTTGCCAGCTCCCGTCGCGCAATGGTGAGCAGCCACGGTCGTGCGGCTTTCTCGTCCCCGAGCGAATCGAGAGAGCGCCACGCGCGCAACAGCGTCTCCTGCACCACGTCCTCCGCCAAAGCCCGGTCTCGGCAAAGCCAGTACACGAACCGAAACACGTCGGCCCGGAACGGCATGCACAGCGCCTCGAAGCGCCCGCGTTCACGAGCACTATTAGCGTTCATTGGGAGTAGACCGGGGCAGGCGCGGGTTTATTGCAGGGCGGTTTCAAGGCCGCTCGAAGCGTGCGTGTTCGCCCCACTTCAGGGTCCAGGACCAGCGGTCCTCGACCGGCAGCCCGAGAATCAAACATCGCAATACGCGCAATGAGCCGCCGTGCGCGACGATGGCGCAGCGGGAGGCGGTCGGCGACAGCGCCGTGCGATACCAGCTCGCGACTCGGGTCCATAGGGCTTGTTCTGTTTCTCCGCCGGGCGGCGCCAGGTTCCAGGTGTCCGCCGCCCATGGGTCGCTATGTTCTCGCGGAATCCGGGCCCACGGCAATTGCTCCCAATGGCCGAAGTGCAGTTCCTGCAACTCAGGCGCGAGCGTCACGTCGCAAGCGTCTCTTTGTGCTAACACCTTCGCCAGCCGTGAGCAGCGCTGTGCCGGGCTCGAATAAATCCGCTCGAACCTGGGCAAGGGCGCCAAAGCGGCTTGAATGTCTTGCTCCGCAGTTTCCGCGAGCGGCACATCGGTCTGGCCGTAACACACGCCGGAGGCCACCGCCGGCGCGGTGTGACGAATCAGGTAGAGTTCCACGACGCGAGCACGGCCAGATGAAACGCGATCTCGGTGAGCTGTTGCGTGGCTCCCAGCGTGTCGCCGGTGAAGCCGCCCAGCCGTTGCATGAACCAGCGCGTCAGCAAGTACAAAACGATCAGCGAGCAAACCACGCCAGCGAGCGCGTGCAGGCCGCACCAATACATCGGTGCAACGCCGATGACGATTGCAAACAAAAGCTCGCCAGGCCTCATGGGCTGTGCGACGACTTTCGCGCGTGACTGATCCGGATTGCCGACGTAATTACTGGCAAACAGCAGCGTCACAGCACATGCGCGAGAGAAAGCGTGGCCGGCGATCAATACGCCAATCGCAATCGTCACGGGCATCGCGCTCAATGCGGCGATCTTGATGAGTAACGTCAGCACCAGCGCCGCCGTGCCGAACGTTCCCAGCCGCGAGTCCTTCATGATTTCGAGTGCGCGCTCGCGGGTCGCGCCACCGCCCAAACCGTCGAACGTATCGGCCAGACCGTCCTCATGGAACGCGCCTGTGATGAACACGGTAAAGGCCGTGCTGAGAATGACCGGCAACGGCCCGGGCAGAACCAGGCTGGTCAGCCACAGCACGAGCGCGCCGATCGCTCCAATCAAAATGCCGACGGCGGGGAAGTAACGTGCCGTCCCGCTCAAGTGCTCGGCAGAGTGGCCGACCCACGCTGGCATGGGCACGCGCGTGAAGTACTGAACCGCCATGAGCAGCAGTCGCAGCTCAGCGATCAGCCCAGAAGGACGAGCGGTTTGAGCGTCGCTGCTCATGTCGCCTTGTCGTCCACTCCGGCGGATTCGAAGCTGGCCATTTCCGTCATCAAGCGCGCGGCGGCGTCGATGATGGGCCATGCCATCGCGGCGCCCGTGCCTTCACCGAGCCGCATGCCCAGATCGAGCAGCGGTTTCACATCGAGGTGGGCCAGCAATTTGCGATGCGCATGTTCCGCCGAGCAATGGCTGAAGATGCAGCGAGAGCGAACGCGAGGATCGATTTCGATAGCGAGCAGCGCCGCGACGGTGACAGCGAAGCCGTCGATCACGGCAATACATTTCGCATCGGCAGTGGCGAGCAAGGCGCCAGTGATCATCGCAAGTTCGAATCCACCGTATTCCGCGATTGTTTCAACGGGTGTGAGGTTTTCCGGTCGACGCGCCGACGCAGCGGCCAATCGTTCGCGCTTGCGAGCCAGTCCGACATCGTCGAGGCCCGTGCCACGACCGACACAATCTTCCAACGACCAGCCCGTCCGCCGATGCAACAGCATCGATGCGCTGGCCGTGTTGCCGATGCCCATCTCACCAAACAGCAGTGCGTTCGAGCCTTCGCTCAATGCGGCTTGGGCCAGCGCGCGGCCGGTGTCGAGTGCCTGCGTACACTGAGCTTGCGTCATCGCGGGCTCGACGCGATAGTTACGAGTGCTCCGGGCCACCGCGCGGGCGACGAGCCCAGCGTGTTCGCCAATGTCGCTGGCCACACCCGCATCGACGACGCGCAACGCGATGTCGTGCCGACGTGCCAACACATTGATAGCCGCGCCCCCTTGGAGATAGTTCAGCAGCATCTGCGCGGTGACCGCCTGTGGGTAAGCGCTGACGCCGTCGGTGGCGATGCCGTGGTCGCCGGCGAATACAAACATTTGCGGCGCGCGGAACACCGGGGTTTCAGTGTCGAGCGCCAGGCCGATGCGCACCGCCAGCGTTTCCAGCGCGCCGAGCGAGCCCTGGGGCTTGGTGCGCGTATCGAGTCGGCGTTGCAAGGTGGCGTTGGTTATCATGACTGCATCTGAACGGTGAGTGCGGGCTATGGTCGAGCATGACAAATCGGGTGAGCGGGCTTCGGTCGGGCGACGCCTGATCATCGGCGGGGCGCGTTCGGGGAAGACCGCTCATGCCATCGCGCTGGCGAAATCGCTGTCGGCGGCGCGCGGCGTGAATGTCACCTATGTTGCCACGGCGCAGGCGCTCGATCAGGAGATGCAGCATCGCATCTCGTTACATCGGGCGGAGCGGCCGGCAACGTGGCGCACCTTAGAAGCACCGACCGGTCTTGCGCAAGCGTTACCCGGGGAGGAGTCATCGAACATCGTGGTCATCGACTGCATGACCTTGTGGCTGTCGAACGCGTTGCTTCAGGATTTTCGCGAAGATGCGCCGACCGCGCCGTTGCCGACCTGGGAAGCCGAGCGCGATAAATTCCTGCAATGGCTGTCATTAGCGCGCGTTGAGGTGTTGTTGATCTCCAATGAGGTCGGCATGGGCATCGTGCCGCTGGCGCCGGTCGCGCGGCGTTTTCAGGACGAACAGGGGCGATTGAACCAGATGCTGGCGGCCGCCTGCGATCAAGTGACATTGGTGGTTGCCGGAATTGCCGTGCCCATCAAGAGCTTCCGTGCCGGTTGATTGACGACTCGAGGGTTTTCGCGCAAGGTGTCGCGCGAACGACATGTCATGGGAACCGGGTGCAACACCCGGGCTGCCCCCGCAACTGTAAGCGGTGCCGCCATCGAAGCTCCCGAATGTGAGGAGCAACCACTGGGCTGAAGGCCTGGGAAGGTGATGCGCAGGCTGTAAGCCGCAAGCCAGGAGACCAGCTTGTCGCGGTCGTCTTTCGTGCAGCCGGGGTGTGCTGAGCGAGCGGGAATTCCTGCAGCGGCGACAGGTTCACGGAGCGGTGCCTGAAGGCCATCGCACCGTGTGGTGCGTCAGCTTCTGTGGGTCCCGCCGTGCGATCGCAGTCTCATTCTCTCGTCCGTTGGTTTAGCGGACTGTGTTGCCTGATCCTTGCCTGTTTCGCCGCCGAGCTGCCCGCGGCGACCTTGGTTGCTGTCGTTTCCGAGCGCAACTCGGGCGACCTCGCGCAGGCCGCGCGCGATTTCAACCAGCGCCTGCCCAATCATCGACTGATCTTCCGCACGACGGCGCAGGTCGACGCGCTCAGCGATGCTCAGTTGCAAGAGCTGATCGGCGAGGCCGACACGTTGTTGCTCGCGACGGTGTTCAAAGAAACCGCTCAGCGCATTCAAGCACAGCTCGCAACCACGCGCGCGAAGGAGATCATCGCGGTGGCCGGCGATCCCGGGCTCGGACGGCAAAGTCGCTGGCGTGCCAAACGTTTGTTTGTCGATGAAGATCCGCGCTACGCGGAGCTCTCGTCGTTGACGGCTGAGAAAGATGCCGGTGCGGAAGCTGTCGCTGCTGCTGTTCAGCGCCATCCGCAACTCGCGCCTTGGATTCAAGCTCGTGCGTACTGGCAGAACCGCGGCGAGTCCAACTTGATCTCACTGCTGGCGCTGATGCTGTCCGAGCAAGACAAGGCGGCTGCGGCGGCGGTCAAGCCGGTCGAAGACGCATTGCCCATGCGCTTTCACTATCGCGGCGAATGGTCGACGGCTGAAACATTGCGCATTGTTGGCGACAAACGCGTGGTGGCCGTGCTCGAGGATCAACACGCCGATGTGACGTTGAGCGAAGCGATCTGCCGTTCGTTGAATGCGCGAGCGTTGGATTGTCTCACTGTGCTTGCCGGTTGGGGCCGGCCGAGCAGCGATGCGCTCGGAGTGATTGGCAACAAGGTTGGCGCTCGCTTGGGTGCGGTCGTGTCCGTGCAGGATTTCATCATCGGCGGCAGCAGCGATCGAGCAGAGGCGACGCGTCGGCTCGAGCAGCTCGATGTGCCCGTGCTCAAGGCGCTTCGACTGCACGATGTGACAGCGGAAGGCTGGCGCATGTCCGAGCAAGGGCTGGCTTGGGACAGTGTTTACTACCGCGTGGCCATGCCCGAGCTGCAGGGAATCAGTCAGCCGATCGTCGTTGCTGCCGCAGCCGCCGCTCAGTTGGATTCGCTTACAGGCATCGCGGTGACGCGAACCGCGGCCATTCCGTCACAAGTGGAACAGATGACGGCGCGAATCGAACGCTGGACTCGTTTGCAACAGACCAAGAACGCAGACAAGCGCGTCGCCATCGTTTACTACAACCATCCGCCGGGCCGTCACAATATCGGTGCCGACAATCTCGACGTCCCCGCCTCATTGCTGGAAATCCTGCGAGCGCTGAAGCGTGAAGGCTATGACACCGGGCCGTTGCCCGCATCGTCGGCGGAATTGCTCGAGAAGCTGCAGCAGGATGGCGTGAATCTTCCCGAGCAAGGCGATGTGCTGCGCTCGATGGCGACGCGCGTCACCAACGTCAGCGCGGAACAGTACGGCAAATGGTTTGCAACGATGCCTCAACCGTTGCAGAAGGAAATGACCGGCGGTCCGCTGGCGTTTCTGCAGGCGAATGTTCAGGCGGCACAGGCGGCTCGATTGCCTCAGCATGCGCGCGGTCAGATCACTCGAACGCTGCATGAGATCGAACATTTGCTCGAAGGCGCTCAGCATCCGGCACGCGATCGCGCACTCGATCTGGTCAAGCAGCTGCAGGCTGCGTATGAAACTCAGCTCACCAAAGGCGGCAACGAAGCGACCGTCGACAAACTGACTCGCGCGATTGCAGCGACGGGCGTCGAAGGCTTGCGCGGCTGGGGAGAGATCCCCGGCAACGTGATGGTGAACAAAGGCAAGCTGGTGCTGCCGGGCCTGCGCTTCGGCAAGATCTTCGTGGGTCCGCAGCCGCCGCGCGGATGGGAGCTGAACGAAGAGCTGCTTCACGCCAACACCAGCATTCCGCCCACACATCAGTATCTGGCGTTCTATTTCTGGTTGCGTCACGAGTTCAACGCCGATGCCATCGTGCATCTGGGGCGTCATTCGACGTATGAGTTTCTGCCGCGCAAAGGCGTCGGTCAGGATGAGCTCGATTATCCGGCACTGATTGCCGGCGATATTCCGGGCATCTATCCCTACATCGTCGACGGCGTCGGCGAAGGGTTGCAGGCCAAGCGGCGCGGTCTCGCGGTGATGGTCGATCATTTGATTCCGCCGCTGACCGCGACGCCGCTCTACGACGATCTGTTGCGCCTCCGGCAGCTCGTGGAAAGTTACGAATCGTCGAACAACCCGGCGTTGCGCAAGCAGGCAGCGTCGTCGATGCGAGCCCTCATCGATGAGTTGCACCTCAAGGACGCGCTGACCGCGAGTATGGATGCCGAGCTGAAAGTGCGCGGCATTTCGTTTGAGCAGGCTGACGATGAATTGCTCGTGCACGAGATCGGTCACTATCTCACCCACCTGCAGGAAGACTTCATGCCGCTGGGCCTGCACGTGTTCGGCAAGCCGTGGCAGAAGGAGGCGCTGGATACGATGCTGGTGTCCATGAAAGCAAAGCCAGGCGATAAGACGCTGCGTCAGAACCTGCAAAGCTCGCCGGACAATGAAATGCGGGCGCTGTTGCATGGCCTGGCCGGTCGATTCATTCCCGCCGGGCCGGGCAACGATCCGATTCGTAATGCCGAGGCGCTGCCGACGGGACGCAACTTCCATGGGCTCGACAACAGTTTGATTCCGTCGCGGCTCGGTTACTCGTTGGGCGCAAAGCTCGCGAGCGAGGCGCGGGCCAAAGTCAAAGAGGACGGCAAGGAAGCGGTGATTCTGTGGGCGTCGGATTCGGTGCGGGACGAAGGCGCGATGGTGGGCTTCGGCTTGTCGCTGCTCGGGGTCGCGCCTCAATGGAACAGTCGCGGCATCGTGGCCGGTCTCGAGCGTCAACCCTTGAACGACGTAGGTCAGCGTGCCGACACGGTGTTCGTCACATCGGGGCTGTTCCGCGATTTGTTCGGTCAGCAGATCGTGTGGCTGGATAAAGCGGTGTTGCTGGCGCTGGACGGCAGCCGTCGCACCATCGAACGCAGCCGTCCCGATCTTGCTTCGGCACTGCGTGTCGCGCTGGAACCGTTGGGTCCGATGGCGAGCCCGGGCGATGAGCCGCTGGCGCGAAACCACGTGGCGCGCCATTGGGTGAATGAAACATCGGCGCTGATCAAACAAGGCCTGGGTCATGCGGAGGCCGGCAAGCAAGCGAGCTTGCGTGTGTTCGGCACTTCGCCCGGCGATTACAGCGCCGGCATCAATCGGGCCGTGGAGCGCTCCGGCAGCTGGAACGATCGCAAAGAGCTCGCGAAGATTTACATCGATCGCATCGGTCACGCGTATTCCGCCGATGGCACGAGCCAAGCGCAGCAGGAGCTGTTGAAGAGCAACTTGCGCGAGGTGCGCAACACTTATCTGGGGCGCTCTAGCAATCTCTACGGCCTGATGGATAACAACGACGCGTTCGACTATCTCGGCGGCCTGAGTCTCGCGGTGGAAACATTGAGCGGTCGCGTGCCGGCCAGTCACGTCGCCGATCATTCCAATCCTTCGCAGCCGACCATGCAGCCGCTGCCGACAGCGTTGCTGACGGAGTTGCGGGGTCGTTATCTGAATCCCGCGTGGATCAAACCGTTGATGCAGCATGGCTACGCGGGCGCGCGAACCATGGGCAGCGAGTTCATGGAATATTTGTGGGGCTGGCAAGTCACGAATCCGGACGTGATCAAGAGCTGGGCTTGGGACGAGGTCAAACAGGTGTACGTGGACGATTCCCATCACCTGGGGCTGGATAAGTTCCTCGAGCAAGGCTCCAACGTGCACGTGAAGACCAACATGATGGCCATCCTGCTGGTCGCGGCCGAGAAACAATTCTGGCAAACCGACGAAGCCACGTTGCAGCAGCTGAGTCAGAAGTGGGTCGATCTGTTGCTCGAGCATGGTCTGCCGGGCAGCGGTCACACGCAGCCCGATCATCCCGTGTTCCAGTACGTGCAGCCTTATCTGCGCGCCGATCAGATCGAGCCGCTGAAACAATTGCTCGAGCGTGCGCGTGTGGATGCGAAAGCTGCTTCGTCGCCGACGACGATGAAGGAGTTGCAAGCGGCTAAGGAAGGCCAGACTAAACAGCAGGCAGCTGACGCTCAGGGTGCGGGCGGTCGCTCGCCGTGGGCCTTGGCGATCATCGTGCTCGGCATCGCTGTATTGCTGTCCGCCGGATATCTCCGTGGACGTTACGTTGCTCCGAAGGAACATTCCGCATGAACTCTTTCATCGTGCAATGGACCCACTCGCTGGTGCCGTTGCTGCTGACCCCCGTGGTCGTCGGATTGTTTGTTTGTGTCGCGCTCGCGTGCGTCGACATCGGTGTGCTGTTCGGCGAGCGTGGATTCTTGCGTCGACGTGAGCGGCCGACCGATGTCAGCGCGGTCGAGCGTCGGGCACATCGACGCATCGAGCGGGCGGACATTCTCACTCGCACCTCGCCCATGCTTGGCTTGATGGCCACACTGATCTCGCTCGGCCCCGGTCTGACCGCACTTAGCAATGGCAATCTGAACCTGCTGGCCGAGGCGATGCTGACGGCTTTCGACGCCACAGTGCTCGGCCTGGCGGCCGGCGTCGTCGGTTTCATCATCGGCCGGCTGCGCCGTCGGTGGTACGACGAGGCGCTGCTCCGATGGGAGCAGCAGTCGTGAGGCGGCGCTGGAATAGCGCGCGATTTGAAGAAACCCCAGAGGATCCGCAGGCGTCGCTGGTCAATCTGGTCGACATCATGCTGGTGTTCATTTGCGGGTTGATCGTGGCGCTGGTGTCGGCTCAACCGGTGTTCAACACCACCTCCAGCAGTGCCGAAGGGGGCAAGCAAGTCGTTGAGCCGGGACGCGAACTTGCCGAGCTGCCGGAAGGATTGAAGGGCCAGGCGGCCGGCGCCGGCATGGAGCCGGTGGGGCAGGTCTATCGCGATCCCAAGACCGGCAAACTCATCCTGGTGGGCCAGTAAGCGGCGGTTACTTGCCAAGCTCCGGTCCGCGCTGCATTCTCGGCAAAAACACCGAATGCGTGTTTGGGGATTCCGGAGACGGCGATGTTGAGCGAAGGGCTGGTCGATTTGCAGCGGGCCATCGATGTCGAGGGGCTGTGGCAGAGCAGCCTGCGACTGGTGCAATCGACGCTGCATCATCATTCGTGCAGCCTCATGCTCGGCATCAACGACTATGAGCCGGTGGCCGCGCGCCATCATGTCGAGCAGCCCCGTCGACCCGACTACATGCCCGCCACGAGCCTGGCGGTGTCGCGTCCGTATCTCGCGTCTCATCCTCGAGTGCAGCTCTATACCTTCTCGCAAATCGCGTTGGAGGATCCGCAAGCTCACGAGCGTCGTCTGGCTCAGGAGGCCGGTCTCGATGAGTGGCGCGAATTCGTGCATCTCGCGTTCTGGCACGAGGGCCTGCCGCAAGCCGTCTTCAGTGTCCGGCGGAGTGCACGGCAAGCTCACTTCTCAGCCGATGAGATCGGCTTCTTCGAACAAATTTATCCAGCGATCGATGCCGGCCTGCATCGGTTGCGCGCGTTGGAGCAGGAGCGCTTCAAATCGTTTGCTTTCGAGCAGGCGTTGAGCCGTTCCTCTTCGCCGGTGATTCTCACCGATGCGCGCGGCAATGTTTTGTTTGGTACGCCGGACGGCCGTCGGCTGTCCGAGCGCTGGGCGCGGTCGCATGGCGCACCGTTGGATGCGAGCGACTTGTCTGCCGATTTGTCACGAGCGATCAAGGCGCGTCGTAACGTCGGGTCGAACGAGCTGGCCCAGACGTTGCGCCATCCAGTCGATGTCGACTTGTCCGTTACCATCGACTCGAGTTGGTTCGGGGCGGGCCTGCGCATCGAGCCGTGCTATCTCCTGCAGTTCACTGCTGCCGACGAGCGGCCCCGGTCGCAAGAGCGTGCGAGCGAAATTCTGAACCGGCTTTCGCCGAGCGAGCGCAAGGTCGCGCTGCTGGTCGCCGAAGGTTTGCGTAACGAGCAGATCGCGCAACGTCTGTCGCGTTCGCGGCGGACGGTGGAATCTCAGCTCAATGCCATCTTCGGCAAGCTCGGCCTGGTCTGCCGCGCGCAGCTGGTAAAAGCGCTGTCCTGAGCGCCCGGCGGCGCCCGCCGCTTTGGGTGTTTTCTTTGATGCCCGCCCTGACAGGGCCGGACCAGAATCGGCCCTTCCGCGCCGATAAAGGTCTACAAAACATCATGATGTGGCGTTTCCAGCGGCGATGGCTCGTCGCTTTCGTCCTGGTCTTCGTTGGGGCCGCCGCGCAGGCCTTCGATGCCGGCCAGATCTACGATTATCTGAAGCGCGTGCAAGCCGACAGCGGCTCGCCCGGTGTTTCCGCTGCCGTCGCCGTCAATGGCGAGATCGTGTTCTCGGGCGGTGTCGGCGTTTCCGATCTGCAAAGTGGCCTGATTCAGAACGGCCGCAGCGTTCATAACATCGGCTCCATCTCCAAGACCCAGGCCGTGGTCGCCATCATGCAGTTGGTGGAGCAGGGCAAGCTCGATCTCGATGCTCCGGTGCAAACCTGGGCGCCGTGGTTTCCGAAGAAACAAAAGCCCATCACGCTGCGCATGGTGCTGACTCATACGTCCGGCATCCGTCACTACAAGGAAGGCGAGTTCGGGCCTGCCGACGTGATGGCGTTCCGGCAGTACGACAACATCGAGGAGTCGACGCGTTTCTGGCGCGACGATCCGCTGGTGTTCGAGCCGGGCAAGTATTGGATGTATTCGTCGTTCGCGACCAACTTGCTGCACGCGGTGATCGAGAAAGCGAGCGGCGAGGGTTTCGAAGAGTACCTGCGCAAGCACGTGTGGCAGATCGCTGGCATGCTCGATACTCAATTCGACGTGCCGGCGCGCATCGTCCCTCGTCGCGGCAAGGGCTATGTTCGTAACAAGCAGAGCGGTGCATGGGAAAACGCACCCGACGAGAACGTCAGCTACAAGTACGCCGGCGGCGGCGTGATTTCGACGGACGAGGACCTGCTGCGCTTCGCGATCGCACTCAATGCAGGCAAGCTGCTGAACGCGAAGTCGATGGCCGAGATGTATCGGCTGCAGCTGGATCCGAATATTCCATACACGCCGGAAGCGGCGAAGCGCTTCAAGCCGGGCAAAGAGCCGCGCTCCATGGGACAAACCCAGGCGCTGATCTGGCGCATGGAGAAGGACCCGGCGGGTCGCATCTATGCGGCACATTCGGGCAGCGTGAAAGGCACCGGCTCGATGCTGTCGAACTTCAAGGATCAAGGGGTCGTCGTCGCTCTGCATATCAACGGCGAGGGCGGCAGCAAGGTCGCTGCCCCGGCCGAGCAATTGGCGCAATTGTTTCTTCCCGCCGCGCAGACCTCGCAGGCGAACCGATTCGATGTGCTGATTCAAGGCGGCACCGTCGTCGACGGCACGGGCAATCAGCGTTTCAAGGCCGACGTCGGCATCAGCGGCGACACCATCGTCGCTGTCGGCAATCTGGCGGGCGCGGCTGCCGCTCGTACCATCAATGCCGCCGGCAAGATCGTGACCCCGGGCTTCATCGACCTGCACGCGCATACGGCCGACGAATATGCCGATGTCGGTTTGCTCTCAAAAGATGTGCGGCGTCGAGCTGCGCAGAATTACGTCGCTCAAGGTGTAACGACGACGCTGTCCAATCCCGATGGCTATCAGGCGCGTACCGCCGACCGCAAAATCATGCCGCTGGCCGAGCAGCGACAGGCACTCACCAACGCTGGCATCGGCATCAATGTCGCGCTGACCAATGGTCACAACGCTTTGCGCGAACAGGTCATGACCGGTGACATGAAACGTCCGGCGAACGTGCAGGAAATCCGGCAGATGCAGGAGATTCTGCGTCGGGGCATGGCGGAGGAAGGTTCGTTTGGTCTATCGCTCGGTGTTGAGTATTTCAGCGCTCGTTACTCGGATTTGAACGAAGAGGTGGAGCTCGCGCGGGTCGCCGCCGAATACAACGGTATCTTCATTCCTCATTTGCGCAGCCAGGGCATTTCGCCGATGTGGTATCGCCCAAGCGCCGATGGCAACTCGCCGCCGACGCTCGATGATTCCATCAATGAGACTTTGGCCGTCGCAGAACAAACCGGCGTGACGGCTGTGTTCACCCATATGAAGGCATGGGGACCGGGCTATCGCGGTCAGGCGCAGAAGATCGTCGATCGTTTGCAAGCGGCGCGAGACCGCGGACTGAAGGTGTACATGGACGTTTATCCTTACGACAGCAGCGGCTCGGACGGTCAGTTCGTCGCGCTGCCGAGTTGGGCGATTACGAACGGTCAGCGACCGAAAGAAGACGACAAGACCTTCGATTACACCGCGGCCCTCAACGCTGTGCTGAAACGGGCGGATGCCAAACGGCGCGACGATCTGGCCCGCGACGTCAAACATCAGCTCGCGCTCAAGGGCGGGCCGGAGAATGTGCGCATTCTCGACTATCCCAATGCGAAGTACGTGGGCAAGAGCTACGCGGAGCTGATGAAGATGCGTCGGCTCGATGAAGTCGCGTTGGCCGTCGCCCTGCAGAAGGAAGGCAATCCGAATTGGCCGGGCGGTGCGCGCATGCGGTCGTTCAGCATGGCCGAGGAGGACATTGCCGCGTTCTACAAGCCGGCTTGGGCTGCGACGTCGACCGACGGTTGGATCGTGTTGCCGGAAGAAGCGGTCGGCGACAAGAAATATGTGGACACCAACCGTCGCTGTTTCGGCAGTTACCCGCGCCGCCTGGCTTATTACTCGCAACAACTCGGCGTCGATTCGCTCGAGCATGCCGTGCGTTCCGCTAGCGGGTTGCCGGCGGAAATTCTTCGTTTGCAGGATCGCGGTCGTATCGCTGCCGGCATGAAGGCGGACGTGGTCGTGCTCGATCTGGCGACCTTGAAGGACAACACGACCTTCCTGGAGCCCAGCGAATACCCCAGCGGCGTCGAGCAGGTGCTGGTGAACGGTCGCGCGGCCGTCGAGGATGGCAAGCGCACTCTGGCCCTGTCGGGCCGCGTGCTTTCGGCCTCGCCCCGAGCCGACAAGACCTGATTAGGCGCTGACGGCTCGCGATCAGTACAATGGCTGGCCACCGCCCAGCCATTGTCCTATCGCCATGAACTCGCCGTTCCTAGACACCGCTCTCGAGGCCGCCCGCGCTGCGGCCGATGTCATCCGCCGTTACTACCAGAACAATCTGAAGGTCACCATCAAGGCGGACAAGACGCCGGTGACGGATGCGGACGTGGAGACTGAGAAAGTCATCCGCAACATCATCAGCTCACGCTTTCCCGCACATGGCTTCTACGGCGAGGAAACGGGTCAGAGCGCGATGGATGCGGAGTATCTGTGGCTGGTCGATCCCATCGACGGCACCAAGGCATTCGTGCGCGAGTATCCGATGTTCTCCACGCAGATCGCGCTCATGCATCGCGGTCAGCTCATTGTCGGCGTGTCGTCGGCGCCGGTGTATGGCGAGCTGGCGTGGGCGGAGATCGGCAAGGGTGCGTGGCTGAATGACAAACCGATCAAAGTCAGCGAGATCGATACTGTTGAGGGCGGGGCGATCTCGGCGGGCAATTTGAAAACATTGGCGAGCGGGCCGCGCTGGGATCGTTTCGGCAAGCTGGTGGCGCGTGCTCATCGCATTCGCGGCTACGGCGACTTTTTGCACTATCACTTGCTGGCGGCAGGCAAGATCGATGCTGTCATCGAGTCGGATGTGAACATTCTGGACGTCGCGGCGTGCTCGGTGATCGTTGAGGCCGCGGGCGGCAAGTTCACCGATCTGGAGGGCAAGGCGTTGACGTTGGAGACGACGTCGGTGCTCGCGGCCAACAGCAAGTTACATTCGACTGTGCTGAACGCGCTGCGCTGATTTAAGGCTTTTTCCAGCGGATTTCCGCGGCGGTCAGCGGCCCGACGACGACCTGGTCCAGCGATTCGGGTATCTCCGATTTGGTGCTGGTCAGTGGGATGCGACCGCCCATCAGCTCGGCGTGCGTTTGCGGCAGCAGAGGTTGCTTGGTGGGCTCCGCGTAGCCAATGGGATTCAGCGGCTGGCTGTTACGCGGATCGTATTTATCGCTCGCGCCCAATGTGTGTAACAACTCGTGCGCGGTGATCACGTCGTTCGAGCCGATCATCGATTGATCCGCAAACACGTTCACTACGCCATACAACCCCTTCTGCATGCCCACTGAGTGGGCTAGCGTCGGCGTGAGCGCCGGGTCGTGATAGACGACGAATAGTTTGATGTCGGGCGCGACGCCCAGGCCGTCCGGCGTTCGCCACGCCCAATAGCGCATGCGCAGGCTCCACCAGATGATGCCGAATACGTTTGCGTTACGGTCGAGCGCGGGCGGTATATCGCGCAGCTGCGGCGCGGATTTGAACTGAATCGGATGTTCCAGGGGCAGACCTCGGAAACTCGCTTCTCGTTCGAAGAAGGCTTCGAGGGGTTGGAAGCGGTCGTGTTGCAGCTTGCTTATGAACTGCGCGGTGACGGGGCTGCCATCGCCGTCGATCGGATAGATGGTCACCCGCAGCGGGGTGTTCCAGTCCGTCGAGTACACCCGATCGAAATACTGGTTCAGCGCGATCGCCAGCAGGATCAGCAACAGGATCAGAATGCGGATATTGCGCCACATGCGCCGACCTTACCCGCTCCGGGCCAGCGGGCCCCAGGCGCGACGTCTCAGTTCGCCGATTCCACCCGCAATTCGGCGAGCTCGCCGTCTTCGACGCTGTAATAAACAGTCATGGGCTGGCAGCAAACGGAGCAATCCTCGATGTACTCCTGCGATTCGACCGACAGGTCCAGGAATAGCGAGATAGGTTCGCCGCAATGGGGGCAGGTGGTTTCAGCAGTGGTCTCGAGCATGCAGGGTTCTCTGGCGGTCGCGCCGAGCCCCTTCGACTATAGCGTGAACGCGCTCTTGATCCAGTCGACTTTGGCTCTGGGCGCGCCCATGGTGATGGCGACCACATCGAAACGCGCCGGGTAGCGCCGGAGTTCGGCGCGCTTCATCAACAAGTGCTCGGCGGCGAGCACCAGCTTACGTTGCTTCTGCCAGTCTATCGAGGCGGCGGCGCCGCCGTAGTCTGTGCTTGATCGACAGCGGACTTCGATGAGCACCAATGTTTCCCGTTCCATCATCACCAGGTCGAGTTCGCCCATCTTGCAGCGATAGTTGCGGATGAGAGGTTTGAGGCCTTGTGCGAGGAGGTGTGCCAGCGCCAACTCTTCGCCGAGCACGCCCAGCGCTTTGCGTTCGCTATCGTCCATTGCTCACTCCGCCGCATTGAAAATATTGGCACTAGCGTGCCGGTACGGAGTGGTGCGGAGAGCGGTGTTTCTCGGGCAAAGCCGCAGCTAAGTGCGTTGCCGTGCGCGGGTAATTTGGTGTAGCGGAACCTGGCGGCGGGGCGATGAGTTGGCTCGGCTGTGGCAAGCAAGTCTCGAGTCAAGACGGCACGAAGGTTGTTTATCGGCGCTGCCGGGTGGTCGATTCCGTCGAGGTATGGATCGGAGCTGCCAGGCGAAGGATCGCATCTGGAGCGCTATGCGCGACGGTTGCAGGCCGTCGAGATCAACAGCTCATTCTATCGTCATCACCGCGCGCAGACGTACGCGCGTTGGGCGGCTAGCGTTCCGAAGGATTTCCGATTTGCAGTGAAGGCGCCACAGGTGTTTACGCACGAGGGTGAGCTGCGTGCACACTCTTCTGTGCTCGGTCAATTTGCGGAGGAGATCGCTGGGCTGGGTAAGAAGCTCGGCGTCGTTCTCGTGCAGTTGCCGCCGAAACTAGAGTTCGATGCGGCGGCGACACGACGTTTCTTTCGGGCCGTGAGAAAGCGCATCGATGTGCAGTTCGTCTGCGAACCGCGCCATGCAACCTGGGGTTCTGAAAAAGCCGACCGATTGCTTGCGGAACTTTCCGTCACGCGAGTGGCGGCAGATCCGCCGCTGTGGCCGGGCGCCAACGAGCCGGGTGGGGATCGGCGGGTTGCGTATTTCCGTTGGCACGGCCAGCCACAGAAGTACTTTTCAGATTACGGGGCCGAGTGCCTCGCCCTGCTCGAGAAACAAATAACAGCGGCTGCGGCCACGCAAGCGTGGGCGATGTTTGATAACACCGCGCACGGGCATGCGCTGCGAAACGCGTTGTCCCTCACGGACGCACTCGGACCTGCGCGATCGAAGACTGGCGGACAATAATATTGTTGGCCGAGTTACCGCACCGCCGCCGTTGCAGCGGTGCCGAGGGGGAGGGCGCGGCCGCCGGAGACTTGGGCCCAGTCGAGTTCGCGTTTGACGTGGCCTTTTTCGTCGATGGACAGCAGACCGGTCATGCCTGGAATCGCGTGCGCGGCGCCGAATTGGCCGGCTTTGAGAAGGGGCACGATGCGGCAGGCGTCGAAACCGAAGGCGTACAAGCGGCCGCGGCCGCGGGCGCGGACGGGCCAGTGACGGGTGAGGGCGCTGCGTAGTTGAGTGGAGGCGGCGTCGGGGGAAATGACCCAGGGCATATCCGGAAAGATCACGCCTTCGAGATCATTGTTCGCTTGAGTGTCGGGCTCGAAAATATCCGACGTCGCGTAGATAGGCAGATCTTCGGCGAGATGAAACTTCAGCCCCGGACGCAGCGACCGCCCCTGCACCGGCTGCGCACCAACAAAGACAAACTGCGCATCGCCGCGCCGACGCGGCTCGAATTCCATCCGCGTGCCGAGCGTAGCAAACAACGCATTCGCACGAGCGCGGCTCTCGTTGATCAACAATAGCTCAGTGATGGGCTGCGAGTAATCGCGCGCCGACGGGTCATAAAACTTCATGCCCGCAATCTCACCGCCCAACGTCTTCAGCTCCGTGTCGAACGCACGATACACGCGCTGACCCCATTCGTTGTTCGGCAACAGCACCAACCCACGCATGCGCCCATCAGCAGTCACGCGCTGAGCCACCTGGCGTGCCTCTTCTTCCGGGTCGAGCGAGTACTGAAACAACAGCGGCGGCGATGAAACATTGTCCGCAGTCTGATTCAAAGCAAGGGTGAGCACGGACACTTCGCCCGAGCTGGCAATCGCCGTGACTTCATCTTTCGTCAGCGGCCCAACGATGAATTGCGCGCCGTCGGCAACGGCTTTGCGATAGGCAGTGGTCGCGCCCATCTCGGCCGAGTCATAAACATTCAACATGGGTCGACGGCCCGCATCCTGCTGAAGCAACGCCGCGAGGAAACCATCGCGAACTGCCATGCCCGCGGCCTGCTGACGGCCGGACAGCGGCAGAATCAACGCAATCTGGGTCGGATAAGACAGGCCGACACCCAGCTGAGGCAGCACATCTTCAGTGATCAACGAATTCGCTGGATGATTCGGATACCGACTGCGCCACTGGGCGATGTCTTCATTCGCCGAGAACGGATTGCGCGCCGTCACCAGCGCTGCGCGGCCCAGATCGAGCCAGCCAGCGAGTGTCTGATTCGCGTTGGCCGGTGGCGTGAAATCAGCATTGCCTGCCGCGCTCTTCTGCAGGCCCTGCCAGATCATTCGCTGATTCGCGCGAATATCATCCTTGCTCGTCAGCGTCCGCTCGCGTTCCAACGCGGCACTGACAGCGGGGACCGGGCGATTCAAAGCAAACAACGAGCGAGCGCGCAGCTCCAGCACATCCGACGACAGCTCGCTGGGAATCGGCTGAGGAATGCGATCCAGCTCGGCGAGCG
The DNA here is from genome assembly GCF_042651805.1 of Steroidobacter flavus. NCBI lineage: Bacteria > Pseudomonadati > Pseudomonadota > Gammaproteobacteria > Steroidobacterales > Steroidobacteraceae > Steroidobacter > Steroidobacter flavus. The sequence goes on from NZ_JBHSDU010000003.1 coordinate 2,947,045, forward strand.
CCTTGTCACCGCGACCGCCCCGCAGCGCCAGCTCAGCGGTGACGAGCGAACGCAAGCCAAAATCAGCGCGAGGCAGCGACGGGCTGACTTGATTCAACAGGGTCGTGGCTTGAGCAGTGTCATCGGCACGAACGGATTCGCGAGCGGCGCGCAGCAGGAAGCGATCGCGCAGGTCGCCGGGCGACTGCGCAGCCAACGCTTCGTACGCACGAGCCGCGCCTTTGTAGTCGCCCTTGCGGGACAGAGCTTCGGCCTGATCGACTTGCCGGTCGGCGGAGGCGCTCGGGGTTTCCGGGGCGACGGGTTGGACTTCGCATGCGCTGAGCCCAATCGCCAGTATGATGGAGGCGATCCAGGTCATCGCGAATCGAGCCGTCTTTGTGCCATTCATTTCCACTGCAACCTCTCGGCGTGAGCCGCGGACGGCATTATAGAAGTTATGGATACCCAATCGTGAAACCCTCGCGCAGCAGCTTGATTCAGTTGGTCTTGCGACCAGTGGCATCGTCCAGTTTGGGGTAGTCGAAATGTCCGGCTCTGGATTTGTCGCCTCAGGATTTAGCACCGAGATCGCGGCGGGGACGCTATACGTCGTGGCCACGCCGATAGGCAATCTCGGCGACCTCAGCGCACGGGCGCGTGAGGTGTTGTCGGGCGTTCAGCTGATCGCAGCTGAGGATACGCGGCACACCCGACAATTGTTGCAAGCGTTCGGGATCGATACTGCGCTTACTTCGTTGCACGAACACAACGAGATGCAGAAGAGCGAGACGCTCATCACACGATTGCTCGCGGGCGAATCGATTGCGCTGGTCTCCGATGCGGGCACGCCATTGATCAGCGATCCAGGCTTCGATCTGGTCGCGACCGCGCGAGCCCGCGGTGTTTCGATTGTCGTAGTACCCGGGCCGTGCGCGGCCATCGCGGCGTTGTCGATTGCCGGCTTGCCCACCGATCGGTTCGCATTCGAGGGCTTTTTGCCCGCGAAAAATGCGGCTCGCGTGTCGCGACTTCGCGCGCTGGCGAGCGAAGCTCGTACGATGATCTTCTACGAAGCGCCGCATCGTTTGCTCGAAGTTTTGCGTGACATGGCGGCGGAGTTGGGCGGTGAGCGTTCAGCATCGGTGAGTCGTGAGCTCACCAAACGTTTCGAGACGACATACACCGGAACGCTGGCGCAATTGAGCGAAATCGCCGAGAAAAACGCCGATATGTCACGCGGCGAAATCGTGATCGTCGTCAGCGGCAATCCCGCTGAGACGAGCACGGCGCAGAGTCTGAACGCGGATCAGCTGCTGCGCGCGTTGTTGGATGAGCTGTCGCCATCGCAGGCCGCGAAAGTGGCTGCAAAACTCAGCGGCGAGAAGCGCGGCGACCTGTACGCCAGAGCCATGCAGTTAAGCGGCGGCAAGCGGGACGAATAAGACTGGTATCATGCGCGCTGGAGTCGGCCAGACAACCGCTGCTCGCAAGGGTGGAGGAAAGTCCGGGCTCCCAGGGCAAGGCGCCAGGTAACGCCTGGGGGACGTGAGTCCACGGAAAGTGCAACAGAAAGCAAACCGCCTAAGCGTGGCTTCGGCCACGACGGTAAGGGTGAAAGGGTGCGGTAAGAGCGCACCGCGCCGGTGGTAACACTCGGTGGCACGGTAAACCCCGCCCGGAGCAAGACCAAATAGGGGAGCGCGCTGTCCAGTCCTCGGATTGGGTGGCATGTGTGGCCCACACAGACTCCCGGGTAGGTCGCTGGAGGTACGCGGTGACGCGTATCGCAGATGAATGGTTGTCCACGACAGAACCCGGCTTATCGGCCGACTCCAATTTCTCACCCGGTTCCTTCCGCCCGGCTTCCGCCGGGGCGGAAGGAACAGTTAATTTTTAGTAAACGCTGTTCAGGTTGTAGCGGCCATCAAGAGCCGATTTACGCATAACTGTCGATAAATTCCTGACGAAAATTCCGGCCACGATTAGCCCGATTTCGGCCCCGTTCCGGCCGCCATTCCGCCCTCGATTGCGCATTTCCGCGCGTTAAGGTTTTCCCTGTACTGGTTGGAATCACAGGTGCGGGCAAACCCTGGTATTCGTGCATTGCCACGCAAAGAACGCCTTGTAACTCACTGATTTCTGTCGGACCAGTTTTGTCCAGTTTCGGGGTGGGTCCCAGCTTAGCGTTCTAAGTGCCTGTCGCTAAACAGGAAATGCCCCAAATTTTTTTGACCCGAGACATCACGGTACCTATAGTGCAAATCGGTGGGAAAAAGTGGGAACGCGTGGGTTAGTGGGGCATGTTCAGGGGCGCAAACAAGGTCACTCTCGATAGCAAGGGCAGGCTCGCCATGCCTACGCGCTATCGCGAGCGCATCGTGGAGCGCTCCAACGGGCGGCTGATCGCGACGGTGGATCGCGCCGACCGGTGTTTGCTCATTTATCCGCTGCCGGAGTGGGAAGAGATCGAGCTGAAGTTGCGCCGTCTGCCGACCTTGAATCCGGTCGCCCGCAGGCTGCAGCGCTTGATGATCGGTCACGCCACGGATCTGGAGCTGGACTCCAGCGGCCGCATCCTGATTCCACCGAGCTTGCGCGAGTACGCGACGTTGTCGCGGACCGCGATGCTGATCGGTCAGGGCAATCGGTTCGAGTTGTGGGACGAGGCGTTGTGGAACGACAGCCGCGAGCAGTGGCTGAAGGTCGACGAAACCGCCGAGGAGCTGCCGCCCGAGCTCGAATCGTTGTCGTTGTAAGGGCCCCGGTCATGTTGTCCCACACACCGGTGCTTCTGCAGGAAGTGCTGGTCGCGCTCGATATTCGCGAGGGCGGCCGCTATCTCGACGCAACGTTCGGCCGCGGCGGCCACAGTGCCGCGATTCTGGAGCGAGTCGGGCCGCAGGGAGCGGTGATCGCATTCGATCGGGACCCGGCGGCGATCGCGGCTGGGCGCGAGCGCTTCGCCAACGATGGGCGGATGACTTTGGTGAACAGTGCGTTTTCGCGGTTGGGCTCGGTAGTGACGCAGATGGGGCTGGCAGGCGCCATCGACGGCGTGCTGCTCGATCTCGGCGTGTCGTCGCCGCAGCTGGACGACGCCGCGCGAGGTTTCAGCTTCACGCAGGACGGGCCGCTCGACATGCGCATGGATGTTTCATCCGGCATGAACGCGGCGGAGTTTCTCGCGAAGGCGCCGGAGCACGAGCTCGTTCGGGTCATTCGCGATTTTGGTGAGGAAAAATTCGCGAAGCGTATTGCGCACGCCATTGTGAATGCGCGTCGCGAGGCGCCGATCGTTAGCACGTTGCAACTCGCGCAAATCGTTTCGCAGGCGAATCCCAAGTGGGAGCCGGGCAAACACCCGGCCACGCGTACGTTTCAGGCCATTCGTATTCAAGTGAATCAGGAGTTCGAGGAAATCCGGGCCGCATTGGCCGGCAGCCTCATTGCATTGGCGCCGCGCGGGCGGCTGTGCGCCATCAGTTTTCATTCGCTCGAAGACAACATCGTCAAACGTTTCATGCAGGAACAGTCGCAGGAAGATCCCGTGTACGCCGGCTTGCCCGACGTGCCTGCGCACGCCCGCCCGAAACTGCGCCGAATCGGCAAGCCGATTCATCCGAGCGAAGCCGAAATCGCTGCGAACCCTCGTGCACGCAGTTCAGTGATGCGAGTCGCTGAAAGGGTGGCGGCATGAGCAATCGTATCGGCATGGCTGTGTTGTGGGCGGCGCTGCTCGGTGCCGCCATCGCCGTCGTGTGGAGCAAGCACGAGGCGCGCAGTTTGTTCATCGAGCTGCAGCGCCTGAATGCGGAGCGCGATCGGCTCGATATCGAGTGGGGCCAGCTGAAGCTGGAACAGAGCGCCTTTGCGATGCACGGGCGGGTCGAGCAGACCGCGCGCGTCAATTTGCAGATGGTCGTGCCGCGGCCTGACGAAGTCCGGATTGTGAAGCCATGATCCGTCGCGACGAAGGCAAGCACTTCTCACCCGAGCAATACCGCGGACGATTGCGATTCGTCCTTGGCACGCTCGTGCTCATTGCCACCGGGCTGGTTGCGCGTGCCGTAGATCTTCAGGTCCTCGACGAAGGATTCCTGGAAGGTCAGGGCGACGCGCGTTACACCCGCATCGCGAAGCTCACGGCGAATCGCGGTGGCATCTATGACCGCAACGGCGAACCGTTGGCCGCCAGCACACCGGTCGACACTGTGTGGGCGTGCCCGCCGGAAGTCATGAAGGCGGCCGATCAGATTCCGCGTCTGGCCGAAGCGCTGAATCGCGACAAGCGCTGGGTGACGCAGCTCATCACCAGCAACCTGGATCGCGAGTTCGTTTATCTGGTGCGTCACATGCGCCCGAGCGACGCTGCGCAGGTCAAGGAATTGAAGATTCCCGGCGTGTACTTGCAGCGTGAGTACCAGCGTTTCTATCCGGCCGGCGAAGTCACGGGCCATCTGCTCGGCTTCACCAAGAAGTATGACGACATCGGTCAGGAAGGACTGGAGCTGGCGTACGACCGCTGGCTCGGCGCCGAAGCGGGCGCGAAACGCGTCATTCAGGATCGGCTCGGCCGCACGGTCGAAGACGTCGAGAGCATCCGCGCGCCGCATCCGGGTGGCGATCTGATCACCAGCATCGATCTGCGCATCCAGTACCTGGCCTATCGCGAACTGAAGGCAGCGGTTCAGGAACACGGTGCCAAGGCCGGCACGGTGATCGTGCTCGACATCGAAACCGGCGAAGTGCTGGCCATGGTCAATCAGCCGGCTTACAACCCGAACGATCGCGATCAAGTCGCGGCGTCGCGTTATCGCAATCGAGCCGCCACCGACATCTTCGAGCCTGGCTCGAGCATCAAGCCGTTCATCGCCGCCGCCGGTGTCGCGTCCGGGCGCTATCACGCCAACACCGTCATCGATACCTCACCGGGCTTCGTGCAGGTGGGCATCAAGAGAATTCCGGACAAGCACAACCTCGGCCCGGTCACGCTGACCACGGTGCTGGCTAAGTCGAGCAACGTCGGCATGACCAAGATGGCCATGAATCTGTCGCCCAAGTCCATGTACGACATGCTGAACGCGTTCGGCTTCGGCCAGGTGACGGGCAGCGGTTTCCCGGGCGAATCGGCCGGCTTGCTCAATGAATACTCGCACTGGCGCAAGATCGGTCAGGCGACCATCTCTTATGGATATGGGTTGTCGGTGACGCCGCTGCAGCTGGTGCGTGCGTACGCGACGCTCGGCGCTTATGGCGTGAAGCGGCCGGTGACTTTGCGCAAAGTCGAAGAGCCGGTGCCGGGCGAGCAGGTCGTCGATCCGCGTGTCGCCAAAGAATTGCTCGAAATGATGGAGAGCGTCGTTTCCGCCGAAGGTAGCGGTAATCGTGCGGCGCTGGTCGGTTATCGCGTGGCCGGCAAGACCGGAACGGCGTGGACCGCGGACGGCGGTGCCTATTCGCAAGATCGTTACAAAGCTTCGTTCGGTGGCGTCGTGCCGGCCAGTCATCCGCGGCTGGCCGCGCTGGTCGTGATCGACGAGCCGAGCGGCAAGAAATTTTACGGCGGCGACGTGGCCGCTCCCGTGTTCGCCAATGTGATGGCGGGCGCGTTGCGCTTGATGGGTGTACCGCCCGACGGTCTCGATCGTCTGCCTGCCACGACGCTGGTCCAGGCCAATCCATGAGGAATGCCGCTGCAAAGATCACCATGAAAGCCCGTGTTGACAACGTCCGAACCAAAAATCTGCGAGAGCTGCTCGCGGACAGCGGCGTGTCGTCCGTCGATTTCGTGCCGCCCGATCTGGAGATCACGGATCTCACACTCGACAGTCGTGCAGTGACGCCGGGCGCCGCGTTCATCGCGCTTCCGGGCACGCGAACTCATGGCATCGGCTTCGCGGCTCAAGCGGTGAGCGCGGGTGCTGCCGCCATTCTTTGGGAGCCGGTGGACGGAGTGATCCCGCCGCGATTGCCCGAGGATGTGCCGCTGATCGGCATTCCCCGACTCACGGCCTGGCTGGGCGCCATCGCGGACTGGTTCTTTGAAGCGCCGTCGGCGAGCGTGCGTGTCATCGGTGTCACCGGCACCAATGGAAAAACCACTACGGCGCATGTCATCGCCGCCGCCTTGCAACAGTTGAATGTGACTTCCGGCTACGCCGGCACGCTGGGTTATGGCCGGGTCGGCGCCTTGCAGTCGGGGTCGCTGACGACGCCGGACTGCATCAGCGTCCATCGGCAGATCGCTGAACTCCGCGACGAGGGTGTGCGTTGCCTCGGCATGGAAGTTTCGTCGCATGCGCTCGATCAGCATCGCGTCAACGGCGTGCGGTTCGACACTGCGGTCTTCACAAACCTCACCCGCGATCATCTCGATTATCACGGCACGCTCGAAGCGTACGGCGAAGCCAAGGCGCATCTGTTCCGTTGGCCGAGCCTGCGATATTCCATCGTGAACGTGGACGATCCGTTCGGCCGCGAGATCGCGAGCCGGGTCGCGCACACCTGTCTGGTCGTGCTCAGCCGTGCGGGCGACATTCAGCTCGATCCGCGCTGGCACAGCGAGAAGGGCGAAGTGAAGCGGTTGTTTGCTCGCCGCGTGACCGCCGCGCCGAATGGCCTGGATATCGAATTCGATGGCAGCTGGGGCACGGCGACTTTGCGTTCGCGGTTCGTCGGCGACTTCAATGTCGAGAACCTGCTGGCGGTGCTGGCGACCTTGTTGACTAGCGGCACATCGATGCAAGACGCCATCGGTGCGCTCGAGAAGTGCGGTCCGCCGCCGGGTCGTATGGAAACGATCACAGCGCCGAATCGTCCGCTCGCCATCGTCGATTATGCGCACACGCCGGACGCATTGGAAAAAGCATTGCTGGCCGTGCGCAAGCATCGCACTGGCAAATTGGTTTGTGTGTTCGGTTGCGGCGGTGACCGCGACGCGGGCAAGCGTCCGTTGATGGGCGCCATCGCCGAGCGTCTCGCCGATCGAATCATCATCACCGACGACAATCCGCGCACCGAGAACGGTGACGCGATCGTCGCCGACATCTTTAAAGGTCTAGCTCGTCCCGAAGCCGCGATCGTCGAGCGCGATCGTGCCGCTGCGATCAATCGCGCGATTGCCGAAAGTGCCGCGACCGATGTGGTGCTGATCGCTGGCAAAGGGCACGAGGACTATCAAATCGTGGGCGCCGAACGTCGTTCGTTCAGCGATCGCGAGCAAGCGCTGAAGGCGCTTGGGAGGCAGTCATGATTGCCTGGAAACCGAGTGAGATCGCCCGCTACTCGCAAGGTCGAGTGGTCGGCGCGGATCGAGCGTTCACCAGCGTCTCCACCGACACGCGAACGATCAAACCGGGCGCGCTGTTCGTCGCGCTGACCGGCCCCTCGTTCGACGGCCACGATTTCGTCGCGACCGCGGCTCAGAACGGCGCGGCTGCCGCGCTGGTCTCGAAGGAGCTGCCGGTCGATGTGCCGCAGATCATCGTCGCCGATCCGCTGGCGGCGTTGTCCGCGTTCGCGCGCGAGTGGCGCCGTCAGTTTCCTATTCCTGTGGTCGGCGTGACCGGCAGCAATGGCAAGACGACGACCAAGGAGTTGATCGGCTCGATTCTGTCGCAGCTCGGTCCGACGCTCGTGACCCGGGGCAACTTGAACAATCACATCGGTGTGCCGCTGACGCTGCTCGAGCTGACCAAGGAACATAAGTACGCGGTCATCGAGATGGGCGCGAATCACATCGGTGAAATTGCCCACCTCGCGTCGCTGGCTGAGCCGACCGTCGGCATCGTCACGAATGCGGGTGCCGCGCATTTGGAAGGCTTCGGCAGCTTGCAAGGCGTCGCGGACGGCAAGGGCGAGATGTTCCAGGCGCTGCCGTTCGAAGGCGTCGCTGTCATCAACGCCGACGACAAGTATGCAAGTCAGTGGCGCGACATGCGCGCCGCCGATCGCATGCTGACGTTCGGTTTCGAGCAGCCGGCCGACTTCATGGCCCACAAGGTTCGCGAGATCAACGCGCCGTCCGGCTTCCGCATCGACTTCGATCTGGTGACGCCGGATGGAACGCTCGCGGCAACCGTGCCGCTCGCTGGTCTTCACAACCTGCGCAATGCGTTGGGCGCGGCAGCGGCTGCTTGCGCGGCCGGCACGCCGATCGAGCAGATCGTCAAAGGTCTCGCGGCGATGAAGACGGTGGCCGGCCGACTCGAGCTGAAGCCCGCCATCAACGGCGCGTTCATCGTCGACGACTCCTACAACGCCAACCCGAGCTCGCTCAAAGCGGGACTGGACGCGATGAAGGGCAGCTTCGCCGGCTCGCGCTGGCTGGTGCTGGGAGAAATGAAAGAACTGGGCGATGCGAGCAACGAGCTGCATGCCGAAGTCGGTCGCTATGCGCGGCAGGCGGGTATCGAGCGCTTGCTTGCCATCGGTGAAGGCTCGCGCTTCTCGGTGGAGGCGTTCGGTCGCGGCGGCCAATGGTTCGCCGATATCGATGCGTTGATTCGCGACGCCAAGTCGTCGCTTACCCCGGGCGTCGCGGTACTTATTAAAGGCTCGCGTGCGAATCGGTTGGAGCGTGTGTCGGCGGCCTTGTCCGCGACGCCGCCTGGCAACACCGACGGTCATCATTAAGAGAACAACTACTTAAATGCTGCTGTACTTCACCAAACAGCTCGCACTCCTGGAAGGCGCATTCCGCGTGTTCCAGTACCTGACGCTGCGCGCGATTCTCGCGGCGCTCACGGCGCTGTTGATCTCTTTCTTCATCGGCCCGTGGATGATCACCAAGCTGCAGCTGAACCAGATCGGTCAGCGCGTGCGCGACGACGGCCCGAAGACGCATTTGCCGAAGGCGGGCACGCCGACCATGGGTGGCTTGCTGATCCTGGTCGCGATGACGTTCAGCACGTTGCTGTGGGCGGACCTCAGCAATCGTTTCGTGTGGGTCACGCTGCTGGTGACGCTGGCGTTCGGCCTGATCGGGTTCTGGGACGACTATCTGAAGCTCGTGGTCGGCAACACCAAGGGGCTGATCGCGAGATATAAATATTTCTGGCAGTCGGTGGCGGGCCTGGGGTGCGCTGTCGCCTTGTATATGACCGCGAAGACGCCGGCCGAAACGGCGCTGTACGTGCCGCTGTTCAAGCAAGTGATGATTCCGCTCGGCATCTGGTACATCGCGCTCGCCTATTTCGTCGTGGTCGGCACCAGCAACGCGGTGAACCTCACCGACGGTCTGGACGGTCTGGCCATCATGCCGGCGGTTCTGGTGGGTGGGGCCTTGGGGGTGTTCGCCTATGCGACAGGAAACTCTGTGTTCTCGGGTTATCTCGGCATTCCTTTCATCGAGGGCACCGGTGAAATACTGGTGTTCTGCGCGACGCTGGTCGGCGCGGGTCTCGGCTTTCTCTGGTTCAACACCTATCCCGCGCAAGTGTTCATGGGCGACATTGGTGCCCTCGCGCTCGGTGCGGCACTAGGCATCGTCGCCGTCATCGTGCGTCAGGAGATCGTCCTGTTCGTCATGGGCGGCGTGTTCGTGATGGAGACCGTGTCGGTGATGTTGCAGGTGGCGTCGTTCAAGCTCACCGGCAAGCGCATCTTCCGCATGGCGCCCATCCATCATCATTTCGAATTGAAAGGTTGGGCCGAGCCCAAAGTCATCGTGCGCTTCTGGATCATCAGCGTGATCCTGGTGCTGATCGGGCTGGCGACGTTGAAGGTGCGCTAAGGCCATGATGCAACAGCTGCGCGGACGCTCGATCGTCGTCGGCCTGGGCCGGACGGGGATGTCGTGCGCGCGTTATTTGCAATCTCGCGGGCTCAGCTTCGCTGTGACCGACAGCCGGCCCGCGCCGCCGGAAGCTGCGGCGCTCGAGAAGCTCGCGCCGCAAGCTGAAGTGCGCTTCGGCGGTTTCGATGAAGCGTTGCTGGACGGCGCGTCGCAGATCGTGGCGTCGCCGGGCGTGTCGCTGAAAGAGCCGTTCTTGATGAGTGCCGCCGTGCGTGGCATTCCGATCATCGGCGACATCGAGTTGTTCGTGCGCGAGGCCAAGGCGCCGATCGCGGCGATCACCGGGACGAATGGTAAGAGCACGGTCACGACACTCGTTGGCCTCATGGCGAACGCAGCGGGTCGGCGGGCTATTGCTGGAGGCAATCTTGGGCGGCCGGCGCTCGATTTGCTTGATGATCCCGTGCCCGAGTTGTACGTCCTCGAGCTGTCGAGCTTTCAACTGGACACGACGTTGTCGCTTCGGGCCGCGGCGGCCGCTGTATTAAACGTGACGCCGGATCACATGGATCGTTACGCGACTCTCGAAGAGTACGCCGCTGCCAAGGAGCGCATCTTCCAGCGCTGTGAAGCCGCCATCGTGAACATGGACGATGTCGCGGTTCGCACCATGCATTACCAGTCGTCGCGCGTGCTCGGCTTCAGTCTGCATGCCGATCCGGCGGCCGACTACTACGTCCAGCATCAAGGCGATGACGTGATCTTGATGCATGGTCGCGAGCGAATGGTCGCAATGTCTGAGCTGAAGATCCGTGGTCTGCATAACGCGGCGAATGCCCTGGCGTCGCTCGCGATGTGTGATGCGCTCAATCTGTCGCGCGCTGCTTGCCTGCAGGCGCTGCGTGATTTCCCTGGACTGCCGCATCGTTCGCAGTGGGTCGCCGACGTGAAAGGCGTGCGCTTCGTCGAGGATTCGAAGGGCACGAATGTCGGCGCGACACTCGCGGCTGTCGCCGGTATGTCGGGCTCGCTGGTGTTGATCGCCGGCGGTCAGGGCAAAGGTCAGGACTTCGCACCGCTCGCGCAAGCGTTCCGGGGCAAGGTGCGGCACGTCGTGCTGCTCGGTCAGGATGCGAAATTGCTCGATGCCGCCCTCAAGGGCGTCGCGACGACTGAGTTCGCGAAAGATATGAATGAGGCCGTGCAGCTCGCTGCTAACGCGGCGCGTCCGGGCGAGACGGTGTTGCTCTCGCCGGCGTGCGCGAGCCTCGATATGTTCCGGGATTACGGACACCGGGGCGATGTGTTCGCCGCCGCTGTGAAGGGGTTGCCGGCATGAGCGCCGCAAGTCTCACCTTCGCGCGATCCAACGGCCGGCCACGTCGGTTCGCGTTCGATTATGTATTGCTGCTCGCGGTCAGCGGCATCCTGCTGCTCGGGCTGGTGATGATGACGTCCGCGTCCATCAGCATCGCCGACAAGCAACAGCAGGATCCGCTGTTCTTCCTGGTGCGTCAGATGTATGGCGTGGGCTTCGGTGTGCTGGGCGCCATGATCATGATGAGCATTCCCACCGCGGTTTGGGAAAAGATGGCCATGCCGCTGCTGCTGGTCGCGTTCATTTTCCTGGTGCTGGTGTTGATCCCCGGCATCGGTCACGAAGTGAACGGCAGCCGTCGCTGGTTGCGCGCGGGCATCATGAACTTCCAGGCGTCGGAGCTGACGCGCGTGCTGCTACTTATATATCTGTGCAGCTACGTGGTCCGGAAGCAGGGCGAGTTGAAGGAAGAATTGAAAGGCTTCCTCAAACCGCTGGGCGTGCTGATGGGCGCCGCCGCTCTGCTGCTCATGGAGCCTGACTTCGGCGCGGCGACGGTGCTGGTGGCCACGGGCCTCGGCGTGTTGTTCCTCGCTGGCGTGAAGCTGCGTCATTTCTTTGCGCTGGTCGCGATCGCGGCGGCGGGCATGGCGGTGATCGCTGTGACGTCGGCGTATCGATTGAAACGCCTGACCGCGTTCATGGATCCGTGGGCCGATCCGTTCAACTCCGGCTTCCAGCTGACACAGTCGCTGATCGCTATCGGTCGCGGCGAGCTGTTCGGGGTCGGGCTCGGCTCCAGCGTGCAGAAACTTTTCTATTTGCCCGAAGCGCACACCGACTTCGTGTTCGCCGTGCTCGCCGAGGAGCTGGGCCTGGTGGGCGTCATCGTCACATTGGGGCTGTTCATTCTGCTCGTGTGGCGCAGCTTTTATATCTCGCGCCTCGCGTCCGAGGCCGGCCTCGCGTTCCAGGCGTACTGCGCGGCGGCGTTCGGCATCTGGCTGGCGTTTCAGACTTTCATCAACGTCGGCGTGAACATGGGCATCCTGCCGACCAAGGGTCTGACCTTGCCGCTCATGTCTTATGGCGGCTCGAGCATCATGGTCACGCTCGGCTGGTTGGGTTTCATCATGCGCATTCATCACGAGGCCCAGACGTCGGGTCGTCTCGCGGTGTCGCGTCCTGCTCGCCGCGAGCGAGCGGAGAGTGACGAATGAAGCGCACGGTGCTGATCATGGCCGGCGGAACGGGCGGACACGTGTTTCCGGCGCTCGCGGCTGCTCGCGTGTTGCGCGAACGAGGTTTCGAACCCGTGTGGCTCGGTACCCGCAAAGGCTTGGAAGCGAAGCTGGTGCCGCCGGCGCAGATCGAGATCGAGTGGATCTCGATGAGCGGCTTGCGTGGCAAAGGTGCGGCGACGTTGTTACTTGCGCCGTTCAAAGTCGTGCAGTCGATCTGGCAGAGCCTGCAAGTCATCCGCAAGCGCAACCCGGTTGTGGTGCTCGGCTGCGGTGGCTTCGTCGCAGGTCCCGGTGGCGTGGCCGCGTGGCTCACGCGTCGACCGCTTGTCATTCACGAACAGAATGCCGTCGCGGGCATGACCAATCGGATGCTGGCGAAGCTGGCGCGTCGGGTGCTCGAAGCTTTTCCAAAGAGTTTCCCGTCGGGAACGCAGGCCGAGCAGGTGGGCAATCCAGTGCGACGTGAGATCGCCGCCATCGCCCCGCCAGAGCAGCGCTTTGCCGGTCGCGAAGGCCCGATCCGATTGCTCATCATCGGCGGCAGCCAGGGCGCGATGAAACTCAACGCGACGGTGCCGGCGGCGCTCGCGACTATCGACGCGGCTTCGCGTCCTGTTGTCATTCATCAGGCCGGCGAGCGTCATCTGCCGGTCGTGCGCGAAACGTATGAGAAGCACGGCGTGCAGGCCGACGTTCGCGCGTTCATTACTGATATGGCGGAAGCTTATAGCTGGGCCGACGTGGTCGTGTGCCGTTCCGGCGCGATGACCGTGTCGGAGCTCGCGGCCGCCGGTTTGCCGGCGATCTTCGTGCCGTTCGCCGCGGCTGTCGACGATCATCAAACGCTCAATGCCAAGTTTCTGGTCGATGCTCAGGCGGGCATCTCGATCGCCGAGCGCGATCTCACGCCGGAACGACTTGCGCAGGAGCTGAACCAATTGCTGAGCGGTGGACGTGAGCAACTCAAAGCGATGGCCGTGCGGGCCCGCTCGGTTGCGATCACGGATGCCGACGTGCGTCTCGCGGACGCATGCGTGGCCGCCGCGGGAGGTGTCGCATGAAAGATCGCATGCGTCGCATTCATAACATTCATTTCGTAGGTATCGGCGGCAGCGGCATGGGCGGCATCGCCGAAGTGCTGTTGAATCTGGGCTATCACGTTCAAGGCAGCGACCTGAAGCCGAACGGGGTCACGCAGCGGCTGGCGAAGCTGGGTGCGCAGATCAAGATCGGTCACGCGGCGGAGAACGTCGGCAAGGCGGACGTGCTGGTCGTTTCGACGGCGGTGCAGTCGGATAACCCCGAAGTCGTCGAAGCGAAGTCGCGACGTCTGCCCATCGTGCAGCGTGCGGTGATGCTGGGCGAGCTGATGCGCTTCCGCTATTCCGTCGCGGTCGCCGGCACGCATGGCAAGACCACGACGACCAGCATGGTCGCGTCGATTCTCGCCGAAGGCGGGCTCGATCCAACGTTCGTCATCGGCGGTCGCTTGAAGAGCGCCGACAGCAACGCTCGTCTGGGCGCCGGCAAGTATCTGGTCGCCGAAGCGGACGAGAGCGACGCGTCGTTCATGCATCTGCAGCCGATGATCGCGATTGTCACCAACGTGGACAACGATCACCTCGGCACGCACGACGGCGACTTCGAGCGTTTGAAGCAGAGCTTCATCGACTTCCTGCACAACCTGCCCTTCTACGGCCTGGCCGTCGTGTGCGCGGACGATCCGATCGCGAAGAGCCTGTTGCCGCGAATCAACCGCCCGTTCGTGACTTACGGTATCGATAGTCCCGAGGCTGACCTGCGCGCGGTCAACATCCGGCGCGAAGGCGTGCAGACCAGCTTCGAAGTGCACCGGGCCGGCGTTCAACCCCTGCGCGTGAAGTTGAATCTGCCCGGCACGCACAATGTTCTGAATTCGCTGGCGGCGATTGCGGTCGCGAAGGAACTGGAAGTCAGCGACACGGCTATTCAACGCGCACTGAGCTCGTTCCACGGCGTCGATCGTCGCCTGCAACAGTACGGCGATGTGCAGACGTCGGCGGGCAAGGTCACGATCATCGACGACTACGGTCATCACCCGACCGAGCTTGCGGCCACGCTCGAAGCGGTCCGTCAGGGCTGGCCGAACCGTCGCGTCCTGCTGGCGTTCCAGCCGCATCGTTACACCCGTACGCGCGATCTGCTCGACGACTTCGCTCGTGTGCTCGCCGCCAATGCCGACGCGCTGATCGTTACTGAAGTTTATGCGGCCGGCGAAGCGCCGATTGCGGGCGCCGACGGCAAAGCAATTTGTCGCGCGGTTCGTTCGCATGGCCGCGTCGAGCCGGTGTACGTCGAGAAGATCGATGAGTTGCCGCGTGCGCTGATTCAGATCGCTCGCGACGGCGATGTGATCGTGACCATGGGTGCCGGCAGCATCGGCAGCCTGGCGCCGGAATTGCCGGCGGCATTGACCACGTTGTCGGCCGAGCGGAGGCAACCGTGAACGCGTTGTCGCTGCCGCCCGATTTCGAAGCGCGAGTGAAGCGCGACGAGCTGATGTCGAAGCACACGTCATGGCACGTGGGCGGGCCGGCGGATTTGTTCTTTTCGCCGCTCGATGTGACTGACGTGTCCGGCTTCCTGCAAGGGTTGCAGCCTGGCACGCCGGTAATGTGGATCGGTTTGGGCAGCAACTTGTTGGTTCGCGACGGCGGCATTCGCGGCGCGGTGATCGAGACGCACGGCATCTTCGATGAACTGGAGCGTCGTAACGACAACGAGGTCTGGTGTGGCAGCGGCGTGGCGTGCGCGAAGCTCGCCAAGCAATGCATCAAGTGGGGCTTGGGCCCGGCGGAATTCTTCGCAGGCATTCCCGGCACGCTCGGCGGCGCGTTGGCGATGAACGCGGGCGCGTTCGGCGGTGAGACGTGGAGACATGTTGTCTCCGTCGCGACCATCGATCGCCACGGGGTGCGTCATGAGCGCCCGGCGTCGGACTACAGCGTCGGCTATCGCCACGTCGCAGGTCCGAAGGACGAATGGTTTCTCGGCGCGCTGTTGCGTTTCGAGCTGCGTCCCGGCGTGAGCAACGACGACATTCGTCAGCTGCTCGCGAAGCGTAAGGCGACGCAGCCGATTCAAGAGTGGTCGTGCGGCTCGGTGTTCACGAATCCGCCGGGCAATCACGCCGCGCGCTTGATCGAAGGCTGTGGGCTGAAAGGGTTTCGCATCGGCGGCGCGCGAGTGTCGGAGATGCACGCGAACTTCATCGTCAACGACGGCACGGCGACGGCGGACGATATCGAGAAGTTGATTCGTCACGTGCAACAGACGGTGGAACAAAAGCAGGGTGTGCGACTCAACACTGAGGTGCGCATCGTGGGCGAGGTGGTTCATGGCTGAAGCAAACAAGATCGGGCCGAAGCGCGTCAGCAACCCGAAAGATTTCGGTCGCGTCGCCGTGCTGATGGGCGGCACGTCGAGCGAGCGTGAAGTGTCGCTGGACAGCGGCAGCAATTGTCTGGATGCGCTGAAGCGTCAGGGCGTCGACGCCTACCAAGTCGATGGCATCGCGGCGCTCGTCGATGAGCTGGTGAACAAGCGTTGCCAGCGCGTCTTCAACATCCTGCACGGTCATGCCGGCGGCGGCGAAGACGGCATTCTGCAAGGGTTGCTGGACGCGTTCGGCATTCCATACACCGGTTCCGACGTGCTGGGCTCGGCGCTGTCGATGGACAAGATTCGCACCAAACAAGTGTGGCTGTCGCTCGGTTTGCCGACGCCGCGATATGCGCGTCTCGCTCGTAACAGTGACGTGGCGAAGGCTGCACGCGATCTCGGCTTGCCGGTCATCGTGAAGCCCGCGTGCGAAGGCTCGAGCGTCGGCGTGACTCGCGTGTTCAAAGAACAGGATTTGAAGCAGGCGGTGGATCTCGCTGCTCGCTACCAAGGCGAGATGCTGATGGAACAGCTGATCGTCGGCGATGAGCTGACGGTTTCCATCCTGGGCGACGTCGCGATGCCGAGTATCCGCATCGTGCCGGCGGGCGAGTACTACGACTATCACGCGAAGTACAAAGCCGAAGACACGCAATACATCTGCCCGGGCTTGCAAGGCGCAGCTGAAGAAGAAATTCGTGCGCTCGCGCTCGAGGCATTCCGCACCGCTGGCTGTTTCGGCTGGGGGCGTGTCGATGTGATGCGCGACCGCGCCAGCGGCAAGTTTTATTTGCTGGAAGTGAACACCGCGCCCGGCATGACCAGCCATTCGCTGGTGCCGAAGTCGGCCAAGGCCTTCGGTATCGAGTTCGATGAGCTGGTGTGGCGCGTGTTGGAAACCAGTCTGCCGCGCGATGGCCAAGGAGCAACTCGCTCGTGATGGGCTCACGCAAGCGCAATCGTCGCAAGGGCGCCGGAGAGCAGTTCGATCTGCTCGCCCGGCTCAAGCCCATGGTCGCTTCGTTTGCAGAAGGCGGCTTGCGTCCTGTGCTCGGCGTGTCCGGGTTGATTCTGGGAATTGCGGTGATGGCCTGGGGCCTGGCGGTCTCGTTCGATCGACCGATTGGCAAGGTGGAAGTGGGCGGGCAATTTCAGCGCGTCACGCCGATGCAGGTCGAAGAAGTCGTCGCGCGGTTTCGGGGCTCGGGATTTCTTTCGGTCGATCTGGATGCGCTGCGCACACAGTTGGAGACCGTTCCCTGGGTGGATCGCGCCCGGGTCGAGCGTAAGTGGCCGAACGGTGTGCGCGTGTTCATCACCGAGCATGTCGCGGCGGCACGCTGGGGCGAGTCGGGGTTGATGAATACGCGAGGCGAATTGTTTCTAAAGGATGCGCGACACATTCCGCAGGAGCTGCCGCAGCTGGTGGGCCCGGTGGGCACGGAAGGTCAGGTCGCGAAGCTTTATCTGGAATCGTATCCGCGCCTGTTGGGTGTGGGTATGCGCTTGAGCAAGGTCGAGCTGGACGCGCGCGGCGCGTGGCAGTTGACGCTCGGCAATGGCGTGATCGTCCGTCTGGGTCGCCAGGACGTGCCGGCTCGCATGGAAAGATTCATCGCTGTGGCGAGCCCCGTGGTGGCGGCTCGGGCAGCGGAAGTTAGTTATGTAGATCTGCGTTATAGCAACGGCTTTTCTGTCGGCTGGATCGCTCCAGCCCGAGTCGCGCGCGGCGCCGAGGATGCTCGTCCTGATGGCTAGGAAGAATGACCGAAATCTGATCGTTGGCCTCGACATCGGCACCTCCAAGGTGGTCGCCATCGTCGGCGAGGTCAATCATGAAGGTCGCATCGAAGTGGTGGGCTTGGGCTCGCATCCTTCGCGCGGACTGAAACGTGGCGTCGTCGTGAACATCGAATCGACGGTGCAGTCCATTCAGCGCGCGGTGGAAGAAGCCGAGCTGATGGCCGGCTGCGAGATTCATTCGGTGTACGCCGGCATCGCCGGCAGTCATGTGCGCAGCCTGAACTCGCACGGCATCGTCGCGATTCGAAACAAAGAAGTGACCTCGGAAGACGTGGACCGCGTGATCGACGCGGCCCGCGCCGTGGCGATCCCGGCCGATCAGAAGATCCTGCACATCCTGCCGCAGGAGTTTTTGATCGACAGCCAGGAAGGCATCCGCGAGCCGATCGGCATGTCGGGCGTGCGACTGGAAGCGAAAGTTCACATCGTCACCGGTGCGGACAGCGCAGCTCAGAACATCGTGAAGTGCGTGCAGCGTTGCGGCTTGCAGGTCGAGGACGTGGTGCTCGAGCAGCTGGCGTCGAGCTACTCGGTGCTGGCTGACGATGAGAAGGAGCTGGGCGTGTGCCTGGTGGACATCGGCGGCGGCACGACCGATCTCGCGGTGTTCTCGGGTGGCGCGATTCGTCACACCGCCGTGATTCCGATCGCGGGCGATCAAGTGACCAACGACATCGCGGTGAGTCTGCGCACGCCGACGCATCACGCCGAAGAGATCAAGATGAAGTTCGCCTGCGCGTTGTCGCAGCTCGCGAACTCGGACGAGACCATCGAAGTGCCGAGTGTGGGCGATCGTCCGCCGCGCCGGCTTGCGAGGCAGACGCTCGCCGAAGTGGTCGAGCCCCGTTACGAGGAATTGTTTGCTCTGGTGCGCGAAGAGCTGCGCCGTTCCGGCTTCGAGGAAGTGATCGCCGCGGGCGTCGTGCTCACCGGCGGCAGCGCGAAGATGGAAGGCGCGGTCGAGCTCGCCGAAGAAGTGTTTCACATGCCGGTGCGCCTCGGCGTGCCCCAGCACATCACCGGACTGGTGGATGTGGTGAGCAATCCGATTCATTCGACCGGCGTCGGCCTGTTGCTTTACGGCCGGGAGAATTATCTGCGCGGGCGTCGCGAGCTGCCGCTGGGCGGCAACGTGCGCGGCACGCTCGATCGCATGAAAGCATGGTTTCAAGGAAATTTTTGATGACCTTAGATGGATGCCATGGAAAAGGCCAGAACAAGGGGATGAGTGGGGAAGGTGGAGCGTGCGGCGGGCCTCTGAACCGGCCGTACGTTGAGTTGCAATTTGCTTTGTCTCGCTGACATTGAGGGGACTAACGATGTTTGTACTTGCTGATACAGAAAACCAAGGCGCAGTCATTAAAGTGATTGGCGTCGGCGGCGGCGGCGGAAACGCGGTCGCTCACATGATCCAGGCCGGTATCGAAGGCGTGGATTTCATTTGCATCAACACCGACGCGCAGGCGTTGAAACATTCCAAGGTGAAAGTCGGTCTGCAGATCGGCTGCAATATCACCAAGGGCCTCGGTGCGGGCGCCGATCCGGAAGTGGGCCGTCAGGCCGCGATGGAAGATCGCGATCGCATCATCGAAATGATCGAAGGTTCGGACATGCTGTTCATCACCGCCGGCATGGGCGGTGGCACCGGCACGGGCGCGGCTCCGGTCGTGGCGCAGGTCGCGAAGGAACTGGGCATCCTGACGGTTGCCGTCGTGACCCGTCCGTTCGAGATGGAAGGTCGCAAGCGTCACGGCTCTGCTGAGCGCGGCATCGCCGAGCTGAGCAAGCATGTCGACTCGCTCATCACCATCCCGAACCAGAAGCTGCTGACCGTGCTGGGTGGCGATGTGACGCTGCTCGACGCGTTCAAATCGGCCAACCAGGTGCTGCAAGGCGCGGTGCAGGGCATCGCCGAGCTGATCACCCGTCCCGGCATGATCAACGTCGACTTCGCCGACGTGCGTACCGTGATGGCTGAAACCGGCATGGCGATGATGGGCACCGGCATCGCTCGCGGCGAGCACCGCGCGCGTGAAGCTGCTGAAGCCGCTGTTTCCAGCCCGCTGCTGGAAGATGTGAATCTGCAGGGCGCGCATGGCCTGCTGATCAATGTCACGGCCGGTATGGACTTGCGCACCAGCGAGTTCAGCATCGTCGGCGACACGGTCAAACAGTACGCTTCCGAGGACGCCAACGTGGTCGTGGGCTGCGTGATCGATCCGGAAATGAGCGAGCAGATTCGCGTGACCGTCGTGGCCACGGGCATCGGTCGTCCGGGTGCGCAAATGCAGGCCCCGCAGCAGGATACGCGTCGCATGACTGCCATCCCTGGCGGCCGTCGCGGCAGCGTGCCCACGCTCGACGATCTGCACGTGCCGACCTACATCCGCAACCAGCGCGATCCGCACGCGGGCCAGGCTCGCCGCGCGGTGGGCGACGGGCTGACGGCTGAAGACACGTCGATGCTGGATATTCCGGCGTTTTTGCGCCGTCAGGCCGATTGAGGAGTAACGGACTGGTGAACCGCGACTGCCGGTGGGCAGCGGGTCCGGGCGGCGATCTCTATGGGCTACATAGGGAACATGCATGGTGCCCCTGGAACTTCGCTATACGCTAGCAAGTCGATTCATCAGGAACGCGGTGAGTGCCTTTTCAATGTAAGCAAAAGTAACGGCAAGTCAGAGGCTTGCCGTTCACTTGCCGGCAATGTTAGGGTCTGCGCCGCTTGGAACCCCTCATGCTGCGACAACGAACCTTAAAGAACACCATCCGCGCGACCGGCGTAGGCCTTCACTCCGGGAAAAAAGTGCTGATGGTGCTGCGTCCGGCGCCGGTCGACACCGGCGTTGTGTTCCGTCGCACCGACCTCAACGAGCCGGTGGACGTGCGCGCGTACGCCGAAAACGTCGGCGATACCATGCTGGGCACGTCCCTGTTCAACGGCGATGTCCGGGTCAACACGGTCGAGCATCTGTTGTCGGCATTTGCCGGTCTGGGCCTCGATAACGCCTATGTGGACCTGTCGGCCGAAGAGGTCCCGATCATGGACGGCAGTGCCGGCCCGTTCGTGTTCTTATTACAGTCGGCCGGCATCGAAGAGCAGGCCGCGCCGAAACGTTTCGTCCGCGTGCTCGCGCCGCTGGAAGTGCGCGACGGCGACAAGTGGGCCCGCTTCGAGCCGTACAACGGCTTCAAGGTCAACATGGAGATCGAGTTCAATCACCCGGTCTTCAAAAAGCGCTCGCAGACCGCGTCGATGGACTTTTCCACGACGTCCTATCTGAAAGAAATCAGCCGCGCGCGGACCTTCGGCTTCATGCGCGACCTGGAATATATGCGCTCGAAGAACCTGGCGCTCGGCGGCACCCTGGACAACGCCATCGTGCTGGACGAATACCGCGTGTTGAACGAAGACGGCCTGCGCTACGAGGACGAGTTCGTCAAACATAAAATCCTGGACGCGATCGGCGATCTGTACCTGCTCGGCAAGAGCCTGATCGGCGAATTCAGCGGCCACAAATCCGGCCACGCGCTCAACAATCAGCTGGTCCGCAAGCTGATCAACACGCCGAACGCGTGGGAACCTGTGACCTTCGACAATCCCAAAGACTCGCCCATCTCGTACGTACCCGCTGCCGCGATGGTCAGCGCGTAAATCTGCCGTTTTCTTAGTGCCCCCGGCTGCGCCGAAAACTCGGCGGCTTGCGAAGGCTGTTTAGTAACAGCGGCATCCGTTGCGCTGATCGGGCGTTTTAGGCCTGCGATAACCCTTGCGGACGCCTTCCAACTCGTACTTTTAGTTTTGTGACCTTGTTCTCACCGGAACCATTTAACAGTTCCAGTAATTGCGCCTGCGCATAACGAATCTGCGGGCACCAGGCGGCCGAGTCCGCCAGCACGACCAACGTGTCGTCCTGGCAACTCGCTGACACGACATGATCTTTTTCTGGTCCCGCGAGCGCAGAACGGATCCTCTCCGTGAGTTCGGCATGCGCCGCGACGCGTTGCTCGAGTTGCGCGAATAACGGGCCAATCGTCCCGCTCAGCGGTTTGAAACGATCAGTCATACGCTGAAAGCACCAATCTGGGCGCTGGACGCTTGATCTTTTGACGCTACGTTATGCATATTCCAGCCACTGTTAAGGGCAAACCCGTCGAAAGGCGGGGACGCAAAGCCACCGGTCTACGGCAGCAGGCACGCATGAAGCGGGTCGCGCCACGATAGCGGGGTTGCCAGGATGTACAACTCGAACATATCGGTTCTACGTCCACCGCAGTTCTGCTCGAGCCTATCGGCTCTATCGTCGCGAACCTTGTCGCTGGAAGCGCGCTGGTTCAAGGCGGGTGTGAACGTATTGTCGTGCCGCCAGTGGAAGCTGGGCGTTTAGGGCGCGAAAGAGAGAAGGTAGTGATCAAATGAACGTCATCGTGTTCTCCAAGCGCTTCGGCAAGGCTCGGCAGTTCGAGCTTGGCCGCCCCTTGGCGATGACGGTGACGATTGCGTCCGTGGCGATAGTGCTCGCCGGCGTGCTGTTCGCGGGCATCCAGCTCGGTCGCAGCGGCCTGGTGCTCGACCCGGCCGCGCAGGTCACGGAGTGGGGCGCGAAACTCGAGCAACAACGCCTCGAAGTCGCCAATGCCCGGCGCGATCTGCAGGAACGGCTCGATGCGCTGACCAGCCGGGTCGGCCAGATGAATGCGCATGTGATCCGCCTCGATGCCCTGGGCCGCCGGCTCACCGAGATGGCCAATCTCGATAAGGGCGAGTTCAATTTCGATAGCGAGCCCGCCGTCGGCGGTCCCGAAGGGCTGCTGGAAGGCGCCACCGTCGCCGCGCCCGAGCTGACCGTGATGCTCGACGACCTGACCAATCAGATCCGCGACCGCGAGCGCCAGCTGAGCGTGCTGGAAAGCATGATCTCCACGCGCAATGTGAGCCGCCAGGTCGTGCCGGACGGCCGGCCGGTGCTGCAGGGCTGGATTTCTTCGCATTTCGGCTATCGCGCCGACCCGTTCACCGGCCGCAATGCCTACCACCAGGGCGTCGACTTCGCGGGCCCGGCCGGATCGCAGGTCCTGGCGGTCGCCTCGGGCGTGGTCACTTATTCCAAGGATCGCTTCGGCTACGGCCGCACGGTCGAGATCAATCACGGCAACGGCTACGTGACCCGCTACGGCCACAATTCCAAGGCGCTGGTCCAGGTCGGCGACACCGTCCAGAAAGGCCAGCCCATCGCGCTGATCGGCTCGACCGGCCGCTCCACCGGCCCGCACCTGCATTTCGAAGTGCTCAAGCAGGGCCGTGCCGTGGATCCGATGACATTCGTGCGTCGGTAAAAAGCACCTGTTCAGCTTGTTTTCGCTTTAGCCGCCCCCAGCCAAGCGGCGGCCCGGGCCAGCCTTGCATTGGGCTTGCGAGACCGTAATTAGAGTCGCCGGGCGCGCGTGTACAATAACGGGCTTTTCCCAACAGGCTTTGCGGGCCCCATAAGCCCCATCCCCGGAGTTTCAGCGTGGCGAATTGGCTGACCCAGCTGTTCGGCAGTCGCAATCAGCGGCTTTTGAGCGGTTATTCCAAGATCGTCGACAAGACCAATGCCCTGGAGGCTTCCTTCAAGGCGCTGTCCGACGAGCAGTTGCAGGCCAAGACGGCGGAATTCCGCCAGTTGCTGGCCCAGGGCAAGACTCTGGATGACATTGCGCCCCAGGCCTTCGCGGCCACCCGCGAGGCGGCGCGCCGGGTGCTCGGCATGCGGCACTTCGACGTGCAGCTGATCGGCGGCACGGTCCTGCACCAGGGCAAGATCGCCGAAATGCGCACCGGCGAAGGTAAGACGCTGATGGCCACCCTGGGCGCCTATCTGAATGCGCTGCCCGCCAAGGGCGTGCACGTGGTGACGGTCAACGAATACCTGGCCTCGCGCGACGCGGACTGGATGGGCCGGGTCTATCGGTTCCTCGGCCTGACGGTCGGCGTGATCAAGAGCGGCCAGAGCTCGGACGAGAAGCGCGCCGCTTACGCCTGCGACATCACCTACGGCACCAACAACGAATTCGGCTTCGACTACCTGCGCGACAACCTCGCGTTTCGTCTCGAGGACCGCGTGCAGCGGGGTCTCGCGTACGCCATCGTCGACGAAGTCGACTCCATCCTGATCGACGAAGCCCGCACGCCGCTGATCATTTCCGGTCCCGCCGAAGAGAGCACCGAGCTCTATCTGCGCATCAACGAGCTGGCGCCGAAGCTCAAGCGTCAGGAAAGCGAAGAAGGCGAGGGCGACTACTGGGCGGACGAAAAGTCGCGCCAGGTCCATCTTTCCGATATCGGTCACGAACACGCCGAGCAACTGATCGCCGAAGCCGGCTTGTTACAGCCGGGCGAGAGTCTGTACGACGCGGCCAACATCCGCATCATGCATCACTTGAACGCGGCCCTCCGCGCGCACTCGCTGTATCACAAAGATGTCGAATACATCGTGCGCAACGGCGAAGTGGTCATCGTCGATGAGTTCACCGGCCGCACCATGCCGGGCCGTCGCTGGTCGGACGGCCTGCACCAGGCCATCGAAGCGAAGGAGCGCGTGCGGGTTCGCGAAGAGAACCAGACGGTCGCGTCCATCACTTTCCAGAACTACTTCCGCATGTATTCCAAGCTGGCCGGCATGACCGGTACGGCCGATACCGAAGCGTTCGAGTTCCAGTCCATCTACGGCCTGGAAGTGGTCGTCATTCCGACCAACAAGCCGATGATCCGCAAGGACCATCCCGACTTCGTGTATCTCACGCAGAAGGACAAGTTCGAAGCCATCATCGAAGACATCCGCGACTGCGTGTCGCGCGGCCAGCCGGCGCTGGTCGGCACCACGTCCATCGAAACGTCCGAGCTGCTGTCGAAGCTGCTGGAAAAAGAAAACATTCCGCACCAGGTGCTGAACGCCAAACAGCACGAGCGCGAAGCCATGATCGTCGCGCAGGCCGGCCGTCCCGGCGCCGTGACCATCGCCACCAACATGGCCGGCCGCGGTACCGACATCGTGCTCGGCGGCAATCTGGAAGTTGAATTGCAGGGCATGGGCGAAGTCGACGACGCGACCAAGGCCCGCGTGCGCGAGGAGTGGAAGCAGCGTCACGAGGCGGTGCTGGCCGCCGGCGGCTTGCACATCGTCGGCACCGAACGTCACGAGTCCCGCCGTATCGACAATCAGCTGCGCGGCCGTTCCGGCCGTCAAGGCGACGCGGGCTCGAGCCGGTTCTATCTGTCTCTCGAAGACAACTTGATGCGCATCTTCGGCGATCCCGAGCGCGTCAAGCGCTGGCTGCAGACCGCCGGCATGAAGGAAGGCGAAGTGATCGAGAGCCGCATGCTCTCGAAACAAATCGAGCGCGCTCAGCGCAAGGTCGAGGCCCATAACTTCGACGCTCGTAAGAACCTGCTCGAGTACGATGACGTCGCCAACGATCAGCGTAAGGTCATCTACGCCCAGCGCACCGATCTCATGGCCGCCGAGGAAGTGGGCGACGCCATCGCCGGCATCCGCCACGAAACGGTCAATGCGTTGATCGATCGTTTCGTCTCGCCGGGCAGCCTGGAAGAGCAGTGGGACGTCGATGGCTTGAAACAGGCCGTCGAGAAGGATTTCGCGGTCAGCATCGATCCCAAGGCCTGGCTGGAAGAAGACAAGAACCTGGTCGAGGAGGGCCTGCGCAAGCGCGTCCACGAAGTCATCGACCAGGCGTACGAGGCCAAGGTGGAGCTGTACGGCGCGCCCGTCGTCCGTCACATCGAAAAGGCCATCATGCTGCAGCAGTTGGACTCGCACTGGCGCGAGCACCTGGCCGCCATGGACTATCTCCGCCAGGGCATTCACCTGCGCAGCTACGCGCAGAAGAATCCCAAGCAGGAATACAAGCGCGAAGCTTTCGAGCTGTTCACTGCCATGCTCGATCGCATCAAGCACGACACCGTCTCGATGCTCTCCCGCATGCAGTTGCGCACGCAGGCCGACGTCGAGCGCGAAGAGCGTGAAGAGCAGGAGCGTCAGGCTCGTCTCGCTCGCGCCATGCAGTTCCAGCACGCCGCTCCCGAGCAGCTCACTGCGCCGACGGCCCCGGCCGAAGAGCCGCAGCCGATGGCGGCGGATGGCGAGCCCGTCGCGCAGTTCGTTCGCGAGACCAAGAAGGTCGGCCGCAACGAGCTGTGTCCGTGCGGCTCCGGGAAGAAGTTCAAACATTGCCATGGAGCGCTGGCGGGCCAGGGCTAACTCCCTCGCCAAGCGCCGTTCGAGCGAAACGCGCCCGGTCGAAAGGCCTGGCGCGTTTTTATTTGCGCGCAAAAAGATATGATCGGGGCCGTCGACCCTGGGGAGGGAGTTCTCGATGATGGGGAAACGATCGTGTCGAAGAAGAGCGGGGTCTCGGTCTCGATGAATATCTCCGGGCTGATTGTTCTTTGCCTCGCGGTCTCGGGCGTCGCCGCCGCGTACGAGCCCGATGTGACCCAGCAACGCGACGAGACCGTCGCCGGCTCCTCCGATCGCCTGATCCCGGACGGCGCCGGCAGCGTCGACCGGCGTTGCATGCGTTGCCTCGCGGAGTTCGGTCGCTATCCCGCTGCTGAGCCGGCCTATGAGTGGCAGCTCCAGCTTGAGAATGGCAAGTATGTGCTGAGCAGCTGGCGGCTGGTGAACCCGAAATCCGCCGTGGACTTTCAACAGGTCGAGCTGCAGCGGCTCGAGGTTGGGAAACAGTTCGCCGAAGTCGTTTACGACATCTGGGCGAACAACATCCTCGAAGCCAGATTCACCCGTCACGCACCCGTCGATGGCACGACCTACCGATTCCGCACGTTCCTTCGCGGTGTGGGTTCGCCGAGCGCCCGGACCTCTTCGCCGAGCAAGGACCTTCCGCCCAAATGGTTGGTCGACAGCGGCGACGAAATCCTCGCGCTCGCCCGTGGCAAGGGGGCCAAAGAGGCTACGGTTCTGACGAAGCTGCAGGCCGTCAGGAAACGTTTGAATGAATACTATCGGCCGGTGCGCGTGAAAGAGCCTCAGTAGTCGTTGCGCGGAGAGAGTTGCGCGGGAACGCGCACGCTTTCTCCGCGGCAGCGACCGTTGGCCCCCGGGAAAGTCGCCCGCTTTAAGCCTCACCGATTTGAAAGTGCCGGGGTTACACTCCGAACATCTGGAGCGGACCCTGGTGAGTTATGGCAAGGGCTATTTCGGAGATTGAGCGGGAAATCCGGAGCCTGGATCGCCCCGCGCAGGAGCGGCTATTGCGTGCGTTGTTAGAAGAGCTCGACGGTCCGGCGGATATGGACGCCGATCGCGCTTGGCTGGAGGAGATTCAACGACGCAGCGCTGAGTTCGATGCCGGACTGGTGAAAGCGATTCCCGCCGAGGAAGTTTTTGAGCGTGCTCGTGCGCGCCTCAAAAAATGAAAGTCGAGTTCTTTCCAGACGCCGCCGACGAACTGATGGATGCTGCGGCGATCTACGAGAGTGATGTTCGCGGGCTCGGCCACGAGTTCATGTTGGAGGCCGAGCGCGTCATCGGCGTGCTCACCGAATTACCTGACCTCGGCGAAATGCTCGACGAAATCCATCGCCGCGCATCCCGCTGCGCCGCTTTCCATACGCACTGATATTCCGGCAGGAGGCAGACGTCATTCGAATAGTCGCGGTCGCCCATCGTCGAAGCCGCCCACGATACTGGGCGCCTCGCGTTCACGATCGCGCAGGCCCTTAGATCGAGGCGGGCGACGTTTCCGCGGAAACGTCTCACCGGCACGTGGAAGATGTAGTTAAAGAACAAGCGGAGGGAGACGTGACGCCACATCAGATATTGATCGTTGGGATTCGGTTGCTGGTCATCTTCTGGTTGCTGAGCGTTCTTGGGCAGGCAGGAGCCATTCTGACGACGGTTGAGAATATGGGTGTCACCTCGACGCCATTCGTGATCTCCGTGGGACTTCAGTTCGTCGCCATCGTGGTGTTGTGGCTGTTTCCTGCGACGCTGGCCACGAAGTTGCTTCGGTCGGGCAATGTCCCAGTCCAGGCGAGCACGGTCGCGTTCGATGAATGGCGCGATCTGGTCTTTGTCGGTGTCGGTATCTTTGTTCTGGCTCGTGCGCTTCCCAATGTTATCTACTGGGCGATCCTGGCGGCTGCGCCCGCAAACGCCCTTCCTGATTTCACGTTCGAGCAGAAGGCAAACGCGTTTTCGACGGTGGTGGAATTGGCCATCGGACTGACGTTGACGCTCGGCGCCACCGGTCTCTCGTCGCTCATCCAAAAAGGCCGGCGCGCCGGGTTGTCCGCGCAGCAGCGAGCCGGCGATTAGCCCTTCGCCTTGTCCTCCGCCAACGCGTCGGCGTGACGATGCATCAGTTTCCACTCGCCGTTCTCACGACGGAATATTTCAGTGACTCGAAGTGTCATGGGCACCGGGTCGGACTTGCCTTCGAGGCGAACGGTCGCGTGCTGTAGGCCGGTCCAGTAGCCGAGATCGCCGTCCCTGCCGCTGTGAAAGACTTGCAGCTCGGTCGTCCCGCCGCGTTGAAACTGCCGCGCGGCCTTCTCGTTGCCGGCGAGCACCTGGGAAGAGCCGTGCTCGATATGGCCGCTGGGACCGAAGAAGGTGGCGGGATCGGTGGTTGCGGAAATCTGGCGTAGCGGCCCGGGGTCGCCATTCACGAAGGCGGTGGCGACGCGAGGACGTTGTTGCTCCAGGAACTCTTCGAACGATAGATCGGCCATGGCTTTCCCCTAGAAGCGCTGAAAGGTCAGTAAGCCCTGCCTTGCACATCGGGTTCCATCGGCAGATGCCGCATGCAAACCCTCAGGCCTCTGGATTGCCGGCAGGCGGGACCTCATCATAGCGGGCGATGCCAACTGACAAAGAAAATCCAGAGACCATCATTGGCCTGTATCAACGCCACGCCGACGCGTGGGATCGCGACCGTCGCGCGGAGTTGATCACCGAGCGAGCGTGGATGGATCGTTTCACCGCGCTACTACAACCCGGCGCCTCAATACTCGACATCGGCTGCGGCTCCGGACAACCCATCGCGAAATATCTAATCGAGCGTGGCTACAAAGTAACAGGCGTCGACTCATCGCCACCGCTCATCGAAAAATGTCGAGCGCGTTTTCCGAACAACGAATGGATCGTCGCCGACATGCGCGCCTTGTCACTGAACAAAACGTTTGACGCACTCATCGCCTGGGACAGCTTCTTCCACCTGTCTCACGACGCGCAGCGAGCAATGTTTCCAATCTTCAAACAACACGCGAACGACGGCGCGCCACTGCTCTTCACAACAGGCCCGGAGCATCGCGTGGCGATGGGCGAATTTCACGGCGAGCCCCTGTATCACGCGAGCCTATCAATCCAAGAATACCGAGAGCTGCTGAGCTCACAAGGCTTCAGTGTCATAGCGAACACAATCGAAGACCCGGAATGCGGCGGCCACACGGTGTGGCTCGCGCAGTGCCTATCGGTGGGATAGCAAATACACATTGGACCCTGATGGGTTGGATCTCTAGCGTTGCACCCGCCTCGCCGCGGGTGGATTCAATGCCTAAGAGACTTCCTTCGCTTATGGCCGCCTGTGTGGTGGCGGGGGAGGGACAAGGCCTCCTGCCCGCTGTTCGTTGGTGGAGTGAGTAACATGTACGACGCCCGGATCGAGCAGGCAATAGTCATCGACGCGCCCGCTTCAGTGGTTTGGGAGAATTTGACGCGTATCGAGCTGATGAAGGAGTGGATGGGCGATCCGGAGATGGCACTCGAGATCGAAACCGACTGGACGGTGGGCCATCAGATTGTCATCAGCGGGTTTCATCATGTGCGGTTCAAGAACCGCGGGCGGGTCGTGGCATTCGAGCCGATGCAGCGTCTCGCTTATACGCACCTGAGCTCGCTTTCACGGCTTCCGGAGGTGCCCGGGAGTTATACGATGTTGGAATTCACGTTGGCAGCCGTGAACAGGGCGACGGCGCTCCAGTTCCAGGCGAGCGGGTTTCCCACAGAGTCGATCTTCAAGCACCTGCAATTTTATTGGGGCGGAACGCTGCCCGTCTTGAAACGCACCATTGAGCAGCGTGTATCCTCGGTATAGGCGGCTGAATCCCACAGTGATAGTTTTGCCGCCATCGATTCCTCCGCAGAGCTCGACACAATCATGATTCACGTCGTCGCCGGTGCCTTGTTCGACGAACAAGGTCGCGTTCTCATTGCGCAGCGGCCGCCCGGCAAGCACATGGCGGGCGGTTGGGAATTCCCCGGCGGGAAGCTCGAGCCCGACGAGCAGGCGCTCGCGGGGCTGAAGCGGGAGCTGCGGGAAGAGCTGGGGATTGAAGTGCTCGATGCGATGCCGCTAATCGCGTATGAGCATGGTTATACGGATCGCCGGGTGCTGCTCGATCTGTGGCTGGTGTCGCTGTACACCGGCGAGGCGCGCTCGGTGGAGGGCCAGCCGCTGCAGTGGGTGAGCCTCGACGAGCTCGAAACGGTCGGCTTGCTGGAAGCCGACCGTCCGATGATTCCGGCGCTGCGAGAAGCGCGCCCCTGAGTTACAACTTCTCGAACCGCACGGCGTCGGCAATCGTAAAGCCGGCGTCGGTGCACAGCAGCTGCACATAGTTGCTCGTGCCCGCCGCGAGCGCATACGTGCCGATCTCGACCCAGGTGCCGCCACTCGACTGCTGATTCACCGTCTTGCTCGTGTCCGTGCCGCCGTTGTACTGAACATGAATCGGCGCGGCATCGGGACGATTGGAGCTGGCGCCCCATCGCATATAGATCTTGTAGTTGCCCGCGACCGGAATGTTCGGCGTCCAGCGCGCGTACTTGGTGCTGGCATCGGCAGCCGTCGTGCCGTCAGAAAGATAGTGACGGCCCCAATAGCCCGATGCGGAAGACGCGGTGTTCCAACCTGTGCCGGCAAGAGTGAAGCCGGTGTCGGTGTTGTCGATGACGATGTCGTTGGTCAGCACCTCGATGCGATCGATGGCCGGCGTGGCCGACATCGACGTCGTGAACAGCCGAACATTGTTGTCGCCGCTGTTCAACGTCAAATTCACCGTCTGCCAGCTGAACGTATCGGCGCCGCCAGTCGATGCGAACGACACCGACGTGGCCGTGCCACCATTCACGCTCAGGCTCAACGACTGGTTGCTGGTCGCGGCGTAATGGATCTTCAGTTGATACGTGCCCGGCCCGACGACCCGAATCTTCTGAAAAGTAAGGTCGCTGCTCGGTGCGATGCCCGACACCTTGCCTTGCCACGAGCCATTGGTGCTCGACGCCCGCGCCGCGCTGCCGGTGAGCGTATTGGCCCAGGACTCGGCCTCGTAGCTGTTCGGCCAGGCCTCGGCGACGTAGAACGCCTTCATCGCGCCACCGACATTGGCTTGCCAGGCGCGCATGTCATTGCGGAGTTGCGTGGTGGTGCGAGTGCCGTCGCGCAAGCTGGCGATGAAGCCGTCGAACTGATCGAACGCCCAGTCCTCGATGGCGAACGTATATTTCTGCACGCCGCCTTCGCCGTAGTAACCATCGCGGCCGGCGAGGGCGACCGTGTCGATGGAATGATCGATATTCCGACCATCGCTGTAATCGACGGCGTCATCGTTCGTGTAGGAATAGACGAGGTGGCGCTTGGCGTTGATCGCGTCGTGCAGATCGGCATAAGCCGCCGGCACCTCGGCCGCGTACGGAAACAGCGGCACGAACAAGCCCACGGTCGGTTCACCCAGCGACACCCAGCTGGCCGCGAGCTTGCCATCGTACGGATCGCTGCCTTTCGCACCGATGGTGACCGCGCCGAACGTCGACGCGAAACGATTCAAGTGATAGCCGGTGGGTTTATCGCCTGCCGCATACGGCAGCTCGCCGATGTTCTTCGACAACGTCTCGATCGTGTTCACCGTGCCGAGCGCGCCCGAGCCGACGTTCTTGTGAATGAAGAAGCGATAGTCCTTCAGCGGCGAGTCGTCCATGCGAATGCCGGCGCGATTGTGGCGCATGACGGCGCTGGTCGAGTCCTCCCAGTCGTGCACGCCGTCGGGCGTCGAGCCGGAGTTCTGCACGCTGTCTTCGCCGGTGACCGGGTCGGTCACCACTGCCGTGATTTGCTCGTCGATGAAATACGGAAAGCCGTTGGCCTTGGTCCAGTCCACCTTGGCGAAGTTGTTGCGCCAGTCGAAGCCGTTGTAAGCGCCGTTCGCAGGATTGCTGGCGTCTTTGTCGTCATTGTGCGCGGCTGAGTAATTGCCGCTGCCATCGGGCGCGTAGGTCGTGGTGATGTTGTCGCGAGTGAAGCTGTCGCCGTCGATTTCGAATACGGCGGCGTTGCCGTAACGATCGGTGACAGAAATCATCGTCGACGTAGTGCGCGCGGTGCTGCCGAAGAACCCGCCGCCATTGTTGGTATCGCGCAGGAGCTGTTCGACTTCATCGACATGTTCGCAGCGGGACAGCACGATGTGATTCAAATAGCCGCCGGACATGCCGTACACCAGATCCTGCGAGACGCTGTAGCCATGAGTGCTGGCGAAGTCCGAGGTGAGGGTGTGGCCGGCGACCTGCATGAGCGCCAGGCCGCGATCGTTCACGCCAGACCACGGCACTTGCTGTTGTGACACCGTGTCGATGCCGGACTCGCCTTCGGCGGTGTAGCCCACATAGTTGAAGCGCGACGTGTAGGTGTCGCCGCTGCCGAACGAGGAGTTGTCGGCGGTGTAGTAATAAGCAAACACTTTCCAACCGTCCGGCGTGCTCCAGTGATCGCGGTTTTTCCACATCACGGGGCGGCCATCGACAGTGCTGGTGCCGGTGGCGACGGCCATCGAGGAGGATTGAGCAGGAGCGGCGGCATACAGCGCGAGCGCGATGCCGAGCGTCAGAGAATGTAAACGGGAATGGAACGGGCGAGGCTCGAGCGAGTACGAATCCATGGCACAGGGTCCTTTCGTAACGACGAACGGGAGCGTTCGCCACTACGACGTTCGAAAGGCTCGAACGTGCCACCCGCGCTGAGGCGCGGATCGCTTAGCCGGCGTCGATGGTGATGGCGTCGTCGGTGCGAATGACGCGGACGGGTAGGATATCTGGCAGGCGATCCACAAACTGATCGATCTGTTCGACGCGCAAGCCGGCGGTGACTCGCAACTTGCCGGCCTCCGCGGAGCTCAACGTGACATTGGGCCGATAGCGCGACAGATCCGCAACGACGTCCGCGAGTGTCGCGCCGTCATAAACCAAACGACCTTCGCGCCACGCGGCCACTTCGCTGCCGTCCACCTGAGTCACTGCGGTCATCGCGCCATCCGGCATCACGTCGATGCGTTGCCCGCGCGTGAGGGCAGAGGATCGATTGTTGACCGCGACGACGCCTTCATCGACGGCCACGCGAACGTGGCTGTTTCCGACGCGCACATCAAAACGTGTGCCGACGACTCGAACAGCGGTGCCCGGCGCGGCAACGAAGAACGGTCGAGCCGCATTCTTGGCGACATCGAAATACGCTTCGCCGCGTTCGAGCTCCACTCGACGCTCGCTGTCAGTGAAGCTCACGATGACGCGCGAGCGTGCGCCCAGCGTGACGGTGCTGCCATCCGAAAGTTGGATCGCACGCACTTCGCCCAGTTGGGTTTGATATTCCTGGGTTTGCACGACCGCGACGGTCGTGACGGGCTGTTGGATCGGCTGCGGTTGCGTGAGGAACAAGGCGAGCGCGAGACCGGCAACCGTCGCGGCCGCGGCCAGCGGCAGCAGTCGACGCGTTGCTTTCACCGCTGTGCGCCGAGCGGGGCGCGGCGGCACGGGCTCCAATTCCTTGAGCTGATTCAGCGTCGAGATATCCCGCCACAGCAGATGCAAGCCATCGTAAGCCCGCTGATGCCGCGGATCGGCGCGCAGCCAGGCGGCGAAACGAGCACGATCGGCTTCGCTGGCGTCGCCCGAGTGCATCAGTGCCAGCCATTCGCGGCACTCGCCCTTGATTCTTTTGACGTCGCCGCTCATTCGTAGGCTTCCAATGCCGCTTCGATGGTTTCCAGCGCCCGCACGATCTGGCGGCGCACGTCGGATTTCGACGAGCCGATGCGCTCGGCGATCTCGCTGTAGGAAAGATCGTGCAGGCGGTTGAGCAGCAGCGCCTGTCGTTGCCGCTTCGGCAGATTCTCAATCGCCTTCGACAGGGCTGCCGCGCGTTCCTGCGCCAGCGCGATGCGCTCCGGCGAGAACTCGTCGACGGTGTGGGCGCCTTCATCCTGCGAGACGCTGAGCGAATGTCGATTCGCGTGCTTGAGATGACGCGTGATGTCCAGTGCGATGTTGCGCGCGGTGGTATACAAGAACGCGCGCGGGTTCTCGACCGCTTGTTCATCGTCGATGGACAGATAGCGCGCGAACGCTGATTGAGCAACGTCTTGCGGATCGGGCGGGCCGGCGCCGAACGTGGCGCGGATGTGACGGCACAAATCGTTCCAATAGCGCTCGTACAGCTGCTTCAGCCGTGCGCTTTCATTGGGATCGTCGATGCTGTCGAGGGAAACGCCGGCCACTGCTGGTCCTAACCGAGTGCGATGACGCTTGCGCGCGAAAGTACGTGGGCCGCCTGTGCCGGTCAAGAGAGGGTTGGCACGATTGGCGGACTCAAACGTCTCATGCTTGGTTACAACAAAAGACGGGGAGTCGGCGCGCTTTACACAAGCGGTCTAAGTGCACCGCGCGCCATGCATTCATGATCCGACGCAGTATTCGTTCCTTCCTGCCAAAGCTCACATCGACCGTCGCGGTGGCCGCGTTGATTCTTGGCGCCGCCAATGGCGTTGCCGCCGAAGCCGCGCGCAATTTCGATATTCGCACGCCAGAGTTGTCGCGCGCCTTGCTGGCATTCTCTCAACAATCCGATTTGGTGGTCGTGGCCGCGGCGGATCTGGTCGCCAATCTTCCGGCGCCGACGGTGACGGGACGAATGACGCCGGAAGAGGCGATCGAACGTTTGTTGCGCGGCTCGGGTCTGCAATATGTTCAGGACAAGGATGGAACCATACGCATAACCCGCGCCGAGGTCGCGGCGGCGGGGGAGTCCGCAAGCCGAAGTGAGATGCAGAGCGCGGCGGTGGAAGAGATCGTCGTCACCGGTTCTCACATTCAGGGTCCGGTGGCTGCGGGAATTCTGCCTGTCACGATACGTTCCAGCGAAGATATTGCTGCTGTCGGCGTGCTCACTGCCGATCAGTTGATCGCTTCGATGCCGCAAGCCGGCGGCCAGAATTTCAACAACGAGCAACAAGGGCCGAATCAGGCGCGCGGGGATGTCTCTTCAGCAAATCTCCGAGGCTTGGGATCGGGCAATACACTCGTGCTCCTGAACGGTCGGCGCATGGTGATGCACCCGACGACGCAGCAGGAAGATGGTGTGCCGGTGCAGATCGTCAACGTCAACACGATTGCGCCGTCCGCTGTGTCGCGATTGGAGTTGTTGCGCGATGGCGCTGCGGCCATCTATGGCGCGGATGCCACAGCCGGCGTGCTCAACTATGTGCTCGATGACGACTACGAAGGACTGCAGGTCGGTGCGCGCTATGGATTTTCCGAAGGCACGGACTTCGATGAGTCGTCCTTCGATGTGAAGTCCGGCTTCTCGTTCAACGAGGGACGCAGTCACGTCACCTTGTTCGGCTCGTATATGCACCGCGCGCAGATGATGGCGAGTGAGCGCGATTATGCCGGGACCAACAATCGCAGCGGCTTCGTCTCGTCGCAGTACGCGTCGAGCTTCAACGATGCTTCGACGATCGCGCCCTGGTTGCGCGGCCGCGTTGCGACGCCCGTCACGGGGTTCGGCGCTTCGTTCACCCAATTTCATATTCAACCGTGCGGCTTGAGCGGATCGGATGCAGCTGTGCCGGGAACGCCGGACGCATGTATCGACGGCGGCTCGTCGACGTTGGATGCGTCGTTGCGCACGGACGAAGGCTCGATGTCGACCATGACGCCGGAGTCGAATCGTTTCAACATCATGAGCACACTGAAGCACGAGTTCGACTCGGGCCTCGAAGCGTTCGGCGAGTTGATGTACTACGGCGCGGATTCGACGGCGGTGCGCGGCGGTTCCACCGATCTCACTTCGGCGCCGCTGACTGTAGCGGCGAACAATCCATACAACCCGTTCGGTTCCGGTCCCGGCCGTCTGGCGGGCTACACGGGCCCGGCGCAGGTGGTGCAGATCGCGGGCATCCGCGTGTTCGATGCGGGCAATCGACGCATCGAAGTCGAGTCGAACGCGTGGCGCGTGCTCAGCGGATTGCGCGGTGACATCGGCCGATGGAATTGGGAAACGGCCGCGTTGTATTCGCGAGCGAACACCGAAGACGTCGAGTACAACCGTGTCAGCAACACGGCGCTGCAAGCGGCGTTGAACAGTTCGGATCCCGCGACCGCATACAACCCCTTCAATGGTGGCGATCCTGCGAATCCCGCGGTTGGCGATTCGACGTGGAATCCCTCCAGCGTGACCGATCCGTTGCGCATCAACGTGACGCGCGATAGCACGGCGACGCTGACCTTGGCTGATGCGAAGATCTCCAGTCCTGAGGCCTTCACCCTTCTCGGCCGCGATATCGGATTGGCCGCCGGCCTCGAGTGGCGTCGCGAGACCTACGACGACGACCGCGATCCGCGCATCGATGGCACGATCAACTTCGTGTCGACCAGCGGCCTGGTTACTAGCGACGTGATGGGCACGAGCCCGACGCCGGATACGGAAGGTTCGCGCAATGTCACCTCCGCGTACGTCGAGTGGCAGGTGCCGCTGGTGCTGCCTGAGCAGGAAATCCCGCTGATGCAGGCGCTCAACACCCAGATCGCCGCGCGTTACGAGCGCTTCTCGGATATCGAGGACGATGTGTTGAAGCCCAAGGTGGCGATTGCCTGGGAAGTGACGGATTGGCTGCAGCTGCGGGCCGGTTATGCGGAAGGCTTCCGTGCGCCGAATCTGGAGCAGATCAATGCGACTGAGATTCGCCGTGTCGAAGAGAATCTCACCGATCTGTATCTGTGCGCGCTGAATCAAGGTGCCACGTCGATTGCGGCTGTGAACCAGAGCGCGTGCGGTGCCTTTCGCTACAACGTCGAAGATATTCGTCGCGGCGGCGACAAGCTGAAGCCCGAGGACAGCGAGACCGTCAGCTACGGCTTTGCGTTGGAACCGATCGATCGACTCACCTTGACCGTCGACTTCTGGCGCATCGAGCAGACGGGGCTCGTCGGTGTGTTCTCGGCCATCGATCATTTGAATCTGGATGCCGTGCGCCGCCTCGAGCAGGGCAGCAGCGATCCGGCGCTGGAGCGCAATGCCCAAGGTCAGCCGGTGCGGATCTTCAACGAGTTCTTGAATCTGAACTCGCGGGTGGTGCGTGGTATCGACGTGAGCGTGAGCTACGACTTCGACACGCCGATTGGCGATTTCCACACCCTTCTCGACTGGTCGCGACTGACGGACTTCGATGTGTCGCCGTCCACGGAAAGCTCCGAGTTGCTGGCTGCCGGTTTGCCGGCGACGGCGGGCGGCTCGTTGCTGGAGCGTGATGACAATCCGCGCAATCGTGCGTCGGCGACCTTGAGTTGGAAGCGTGGCGATGTGGGGGCGACGTTGTTCGCTCGCTATGTCGGCGAGGTCAAGGACTCGACGGCGCTGGATTATCCGGTCGACGATTGGTTGATCTTCAACGTTTCCGGCAGCTACACGATGCGCTCGGGCTGGCTGGACGCGACGACGGTGCGGCTCGGTGTCAACAACGTGCTGAACGAAGATCCGCCGCTCGCCGACGAGCCGTTTGGATACTACGCGACCTTGCACGATAACCGCGGTCGCTACTGGTACCTGCAGTTCACCAAGTCGTTCGAATGAGCCTGGGCGAGATGAAGCTGTTGCGCGGCGCGTGGCTGGCGTGCGGGCTGTTGTGCGCGGTTGAGGCGATTGCGTCTTCGGCGAATGTTTGCTCGACGCCGGTTCGCGAGGGCGAGGCGGCCCAGCGGGCTGTCGATGGATCTTCGTACAACATTCGTTACGACAGCATCGATCATCCTGTCATCGGTCGCGAAGGCATGGTGGTCACGCAGAACGACCTGGCATCGGCCATCGGTGCTCAGGTACTGCGCGATGGCGGCAACGCCGTCGACAGCGCCGTTGCCGTCGGCTTCGCGCTGGCGGTGACGTTGCCGAGGGCCGGCAATCTCGGTGGCAGCGGGTTCATGCTCCTGCACCTCGCGGCAGAGAAACGCACGATTGCGTTGGAGTACTACTCGCAGGCGCCGGCGAGTCTTCGTGTCGAGCAATTGCGTAAGCCGGACGGCACGGTGGACGAAGAGAAGCGTTACAGCCGCCTCGGTGCCGGCATTCCGGGCACGGTCGCCGGGATGTGGTACGTCCATCAGAAGTATGGAACGTTGCCGTGGAAGCGCGTGATGCAGCCGGCGATCGAGTTGGCGGCGAAAGGCATCGTCGTCAGCGAAGACTTCGCCTATGCGCTCGATGTTCGGCGTGATCGCCTGAGTCGCGACCCTGCGGCCGCGAAGGCTTTGTACAAGGCGAATGGCGAGTCGTATCTCGCCGGCGAACGCTTCGTGCAGAAGGATCTGGCGTGGTCGCTACGCGAGATCTCGAAGGGCGGTGCCGATGCGTTCTATCGCGGCAGCGTGGCCCGCAAGATCGTCGCGGATATGCAGGCGAACGGTGGTGCGATCACGATGGACGATCTCGCGCGCTATGAGCTTCGCGAGCAGGAGCCGATCTGGAGCGACTATCGTGGCCATCGAATGGCACTGATGCCACCGCCGGCTTCCGGCGTGCTGCTCGCGGAGTTGCTCAACATCGTCGAAAACTTTCCGATGAAGGAGCTGGGCTCGAACAGTGTGGCGAGCATTCACGTGATCGCCGAGGCGTCGAAGCGCGTGTTTGCGGATCGCGGTGTGTATTTCGGCGGTTACCCGGACTATCAGGTGCCGGTTTCCGGACTGATCAGCAAGACCTATGCGAAGTCATTGGCGCAGACCATCGACCTTACGAAGGCGAGTGACGTGGCGACGCTGAAGGCCGGCGATCCGATGAAGTCCGAGAGCCGGGATACGACGCACTACTCGATCATGGACAGCGCAGGCAATGCGGTCAGCAACACATACACGCTGGGATCGTCGTTCGGCGCGCATGTCATGGTCGCGGGCACGGGCATTCTGCTCAACGATCACATCTATAACTTCGCCCTCCACGGCGGGCCAGTGATTCCACACAGCCTGGACACGAGCGCTGCCAATGCACTGGCGCCCGGCAAGCGCTCAACTTCCGCGATTACGCCCGTGATCGTGTTCCAAGGCGACCGGCCGTACCTGGTGAGTGGATCGCCGGACGGGGCGCGGATCATTCCCGCGATGGCGCAGTTGATCGTCAACGTAGTCGACCACGGTTTGAACGTTGCCGAAGCGACCGGCCGGCCGCGCGTGTTTCAGAACATGACGTCAGGTGAGCTGGAGCTCGAGCCCGGTCATCCAGTGGATGTCGTGCGGCTGCTGCAGGAACGCGGCCACAAAGTGAAGTCCGTGGGCAACATGGGCAGCACACAGTCCGTCATGTGCACGAACGGCCGCTTCTTTGGCGGCGCCGATACTCGGCGTCCGGATGCCGCGGCGATTGGGGTCAACTAGGAGTAGATATCTTTCTTGCCGATCTCGAGCACGGCCATTCGCTTGTGCAGGTATGGCCGACCGATGCCGAGCTCCACCGCCGCCTGACTCACGTTCCCTTTGTGCTTGCGAAGCACGCCGATGATGTACGCGCGCTCGGTTCTATCGCGAAACTCGCGTAGCGCCGAGCCGCTGTTCGTGGCGGTAACCTCAGTTGCCAGCAGCTCTTCCGGCAGGTTGACCACGGTGACACGCTCACCGCTCATGATGAGCATGCGTTCCAGAACGTTCTGGAGCTCACGGACATTGCCCGGCCACGGATAACGTTTGAGCTCCCACAGCACGTCCTCGTCGATCTCTTTTTCTTTGAGGTTGTTCTTCTCGCACAGGCGTTGCGCGATGAAGCGCACGAGCAACGGTATGTCTTCGACTCGTTCCCGCAAGCTCGGCACGCGTAGCGGGACCACGTTCAGCCGGTAGTAAAGATCTTCACGGAAGGCGCCGAGGGCGACGGCTTTCTTCAGATCCTTGTGAGTTCCCGATAACACGCGCACGTCGACTTTGATACTGCGCTCGGCGCCCACTTTCTGGATCTCGCCGCTCTGGAGCACGCGCAGGATCTTGGCTTGCGCGGGCAGAGCCAGGTCTGCGATCTCGTCGAGGAAGATGGTGCCGCTGTGGGCGACTTCGAACAACCCGCGCCTGGTGCCGGACGCGCCGGTGAAAGCGCCGCGCTCATGTCCGAACAGCTCGCTTTCGATCAGGCTTTCTGGAATCGCGGAACAATTGACCTTCACGAACGGTGCCGCGCATCGCGCACTGTGAGTGTGAATGGAGTTTGCGACGAGCTCCTTGCCTGTGCCGCTTTCGCCCGTGATCAACACGTTGGCGCTCGTCTCCGCGACGCGCAGTGCATCGGTCACGAGCTTGCGGATGGCGGGCGAGTCGCCGACGATCTGCGGCGCCGGGCTGCGTGCCTCGACAGCTCGCAGGCGTCTCTGCAAGGCGGTGTATTCCAGGCATCGACGGACGCTGACTGCCAGCTTCTCCGCGGTAAAGGGCTTTTCCAGAAAATCGAAACCGCCGAGTTTCACGGCCTGTGCCGCTTCGGTGAGCGTGGCGTTACCGGAGATGAAAATCACCGGTGTGTGGATGCCATCGGTCTGCACCTTCTTGTAGAACGTGAGCCCGTCGATGTCGCCGAGCCGGATGTCGATCAGCATCAGATCGACGATGCGCTCCTGCAGGATGCGCATGGCAGCGGCGGCATCGTGCGCCGCCAGCACTTCATAGCCCTCCGGTTCCAGCGCGATCTCGATCGAGCGCCGGATGTTTTTCTCGTCATCGAGCACGAGTACGGTGGGCTTGTTGGAGGGCGCAACGGTCATGTGACATTCGGTAGCAAGATGACGAAGCAGGGACGGCCCGTGGAGTCGCGATAAGAAACATCGCCGCCGTGCTCGATGACGATCTTTTTGACGATCGCCAGGCCCAATCCCATATTGTTGTTGCCGGTCTTGCTCGACACATAAGGGTCGAAAATGCGCGGCGCAAGGTCCTCGGGCACCGCAACGCCGTCGTTCGCAACACAGATCTGGATTTGTTTCGCGTCCGAGGTCAGGGCGATATCGAAGCGGACTCGTCGACCTGGATTCGCTTCGATGCCATTGCGGACGATATTCGACAGCACCTGACGCAGGAGAGTGACATCCACCCGCGCCCGCGCATTCCTCGCATCCGAGTGGAAGCTGATTTCCGCGCCTTCCGTGGTTGCGGTCATTGCTTCGATGTGAGCTGCAAGAACGTCGGTGACGTTTCGTTCCACGGCTTCGACTCGCGGCAGCCTGGCGAATTCTCCAAAGCGATTCACCGTATTCTTCAGATGGTCCAGCTCCTCGCGAATCATCTTCTGAGTCTGATCGAGCTGTTCCCTGAACTCAGGGGCTCCTTTCTGCAGATAGGAGCGCGATAACGAGCTCACCAGCACTTCGATCGGCGTGAGTGGATTCTTGATTTCATGTGCCAGCATGCGCGCCAGCTCCTGCCACGACGACATTTCCTGCAGATAGCGAACCTTTTCGCGCTGGCCGATCAGCTCTTCGTAGGTGAGCCGGTAGCGCCGGGCGATGCGGCTGCTCAACAAGCTCGCTGCCACCACCGCGAGCAGAATGGCAGCGATGAATCCCGCGCCGAAGTAGATCTTGATCGAGTCTTCGATGCTGCGTCGGATCAGCCGAGGGTTGTCGTAAACGTGCCTGAGGCTCTGCAGCTCCTCGAACTGGGCGCGATAGGTGTCACGATTGTCCGCGTCCAGCTTGCCGAGCGCACGCAGGTTCTCGGATGCTTGGTCCAGAACCTGCACCACCTGCGGATTGAACCCGAGGTTCAGGCTCGTGCGCAGGCTGCGATCGAGCAGATAAGACGCGGCGATGAGCGGCGCCGAGCTCATGATCAGAATCGTCAGGAACAACGGCACGCGGACGTCAGTGGCTTTCATCGGCAAGCTCCTCGAGCCGGAACGGCCGTGAGACCGAGGTCTCGCGCCAGACCGCGGCCACCTCGGCGCCTTTCGAGTACTGCTCGAAGATCTTGTTGAAGATCGCCACGGCCAGATCGCCGTTGCGGCCACCCGCGTCGCCCGGCCCCACATTGTTTTGCGCCACCCATTTTCGGATCATTTCCATACGCTCGCGATCGACAGGGTTCAACAGGATGTCCGCCGTGAGGGTCAGTGCGTGCCCACGCCCGAGTCCATTGCTTGCAAACAGTCGCGGCAGCGGCAATCGTCGCAGAAACGTCTGCATCTGTTCCATGTTCGGGACAATTCGGGCTTCCGTTTGCACGCCATCGAGCGTCACCGTGGTATTGAAGTGCTCGTCCCACAGATCGTAGCGGACGGCGATTTCCACCGCTCGCGTGCTCACGATCTCAGTGCCGCGGGCCAGCGTCACGCGGATCAGGATGCGGTTCGTGAGACCGCTCGTCAGATCCTTGCGAAGCGTGTCCGGGTAAGCGGGTGCTTCGATGGTCAGACCGAGCTGCCCATTCTGAACGGCGGGTGTCAGCTCCGCCGCGCACGCGTTCGCTGCGTATAGGAAGGCCGCGATAATCGCGAGATAGCGCGCGATCATCGGTTCACATCCCGGCTGCCGAGAACATACAGGTCGATCAAGCCGAACGATGCTGTCTCGACCCGAATACCCAGCTTGAGACCGAATTCCTGGATCGGCCGGCCGCCGGAGTCGAATCCCGCGCCGTTGTAACCTGTTTCGACGTACCAGCGGCCCCGCTTGATGTTGTCGCTCGGGGCGAGCGGGCGCGCATAGGAGGCTGCCAGGAACTGGCTTTCGCTGAAGGTCTCGCGATATTCGGGGCTCGGATCGCCGGCCAGCTTGAACGAGGCGAAGCCATCGCCGACGGCCCAGGTCTTGCGGAACTGCAGATGAAACTCGTCGTTGCGTTCGGCGGCGTCCAGGCCCCAGCCGCCGCCGATGTGAAAGCTCGAGCCGCGCGTCGGGAAGTAGAGATCGTCCTCCGAGTTCCAGCCATACAACACGTCGACCACGTGCTTGTTGCGCTCCTCGTGGAACTCGAACGTGCCGTCGTTCTGCCAGCTGCCGCTCTGGATATCGGCGCGGGGACGATAGCCGTACCCGACGATGAGATATGAGAAGTCCCACAGGCGGCGGCCCAGCGTCACGCCGAAGCGCAGCACGTTGGCCTCGCCGTAATTGCCATAGCGGGTGCCGACGTTCGAGTCGACATAGAGCACGCCGGCGGTGGCGAAGTAACGCTTCGAGCCGAACAAATGCGGATCGGCGTAGCGCAACGATGCGGAGTACAGCTTCTCGGACGGGCCGTTGAGCGGCGAGACCGAGATCATCGACAGGTCCGCGAGCTTACCGGCGCCGAACAGATTCTGGTGCGACAGCCGGCCGGAGGCGACGGATCGGAACGCGCCGAGCCGATGCGAGGCGCCGAGCAGCCATTCGCTGACGATCGGGTCGGCTTCCGTGACTTCGACGACGACGATGGCTTTGCCGCGTTCCGAGCCTTTCTCGAGATAGATGCTGACGGATTGAAATGTCCGCAGCGTCGACAACCTCAGTTGCGCGTTCCGCAGCTCGACTTCATCGAGCGGATCGCCGCGCCCTAGATACACGTGGCCTAGGATGAATTCGCAGGACGTGGCTGCATTTCCCCGGCAGCGTAGATCCTCGACGACGAGGTCGTCCGCCGCTCTGGCAAGCGACGTGAGCAGTGCGAACAGCACGATAGCTGCGAGCGCTTTGATTGCAGGCCTGTTCAAGTGAAGCTCCCTGTCACCACGTCCGTGTCGTTAGAATTTGTAAGTGACGCCCGCCGAGACGATCTGGAAGTCGCCTGCGCTTACGTCCACGGCTTCGTATTCTGCCCGCAATCGAAGGCCGCCCCATACGGCCAGCTCCACGCCAGCACCGTAGGCGAAGTCTTCGTCGCTGTCGCGCTCGCGTTCGCTCAGATTCCCCAGACGCGATGTGGTCTCGGAGTCGTAGAACGCGTAGCCGAGCTTGCCGAACAGAGCGAACGTCTCGCCGAGCGGCAGGCGGAGCACCGCATTCGCGATGACGCCGCTGCTGTCGTTCTCGAGTGCGATGGGGCCGATCGTGTCGTCCTGGGTTCCGGCGTCGACATATGCGACCTCGATGCCGAAGTATCGGTTGAATGTGTAGCCGCCGCCAACCTTGAATGCCGTATCGCTTCCCTTGAATTCGCCAGACTCGTTCGTTGCTTCGCCAACGCTCGCGGCGACGTAAAAGCCCGGCTGCTCCTCCGCGTGCGTTCCAAACGAGAGACCGATGCCCGCGATCGATAAAACCGACAGGACGACAACTTTGCGCATGTATGACTCCTTCAGATGCGTGAATCGCATCCGAATAGAGCAAGCGCCGTACCAGCTCGAACGGCGCGCGGCCTATGCGCAACTCCTTGAATTAACGAAGGTGCAAAACGAGGGGGTGTCCGCGATCGTGGACAGGTGTTGTCTTGATCAGCTCTCCGGCGCGTTCAATTCCCGCTCGAAGAACCGCAACACCATTTCATAATAATGCCGTCCCTGCTGCGGCATCCGGACCAACCCATGTTTGCCGCCCGGATAAGTCATCACGTCGAACGGCTTGTTCAACGACTGCAATGTTTGCATCAGGCGCGTGCTGTGTGTGAACAGCACGTTGTCGTCTGCCATACCATGCACGAGCAGCAGCGAGCCATGGAGTGAGTCGGCATAAGGAAGGACGGCGCTTGCCCGATAACCTTCGGCATTGTTCTGCGGAGTACCGAGATATCGTTCGGTGTAGTGAGTGTCGTAGAGCGACCAGTCCGTCACAGGCGCCCCCGCGACGCCGGCGCGGAACGCCTTGGTCGTCGTCAGGGCCATGAGTGACATGTAGCCGCCGTAGCTCCAGCCCATGATGCCGATGCGATCGCCCGCGACGAACGGTAACGACTTCAAATATTCCACGCCACGCAACTGATCTTCGATTTCTGCTTTGCCAGTGCGCCCGGCGATGGCGGTCTCAAAGGCGTTTCCGCGGAAACCGGAGCCGCGATTGTCGAGGGTCAGCACGACGAAGCCGTTCTGTGCGAGCACCTGACGGAACAAGCCCTGCGTTGCTCGCGCGCCGCCCATCCAATCTTTGCGCACATATTGGAAGTGCGGGCCGCCGTAC
Source organism: Steroidobacter flavus (assembly GCF_042651805.1). Lineage (NCBI taxonomy): Bacteria > Pseudomonadati > Pseudomonadota > Gammaproteobacteria > Steroidobacterales > Steroidobacteraceae > Steroidobacter > Steroidobacter flavus. Next base: position 2,991,948 of record NZ_JBHSDU010000003.1, read on the forward strand.
ACGTCGATGACGGCCGGGTAGCGCTTGCCGGCGACCAGCTTCGCTGGCTTCATCAGCCGATAGTAGAGCTGCTGCCCATCGCTCGCGGGCACCGAGCCGTACTCTTCGGTGACCTGATTGGAAACATACGGGTGGTAGGGATGGGTCGCGTCGAGCGGGTTGCGCAGCAGCCAATGCTGGAGCGAGCCGTCGAGTTTGCGCAGGCTGGCGGCGGGCGGTTGATCCGGTGATGAGTGCACGTCGAGATAACCGCGACCGCCCGGCAGCAACTTCACATCGTGCCAGCCAGCCTTGCGAGACACACGCGTGACTTTGCCAGAACCCTCTAGCGGCACCGAATACAAATGACGCTCGAGCGGCGAATCCTTGGAGCCCAGGAAATAAACGCGGCCAGCGGCTTCATCGATGCCCACCAGGCCGTTCTCGGAGCCGTCGCCGACCACCATCCAATCGCCGCTGGTCAGCGGATGTAGCAGCTTGCCGTCCAGGTCGTACAGATACAAATGTTTGTAACCAGTGCGACGCGAGCTCCAGATGAACTGCGGCTTGGACTGCAGGAACTTGAAGTCGTCGTTCAGCTCGATCCAATGCGGGCTGGTCTCGGTCAACAGCACGCGAGACGCGCCGCTCGCGACATCGATCTTCAGCAGCTCGAGTTTCTTCTGATCGCGCGGCTGGCGCTGGACGGCGAGCGACTTCGAATCCGGGAACCATTTGACGCGGGCGAGATAGCCATCGCCCAGGCCGAGCTCGAGATCGCCGATTTTCGACGTCGCGAGATCGACGACCTTCAGCTCGACTTTAGTGTTCGCGGTGCCGGCGGCGGGATAGCGCTGACGAAACATTCGCGCGCCATCGGCATTGATTTCGAAACGTTCGACTTCCTGCACCGGCGAATCGTCGATGCGCGTGAACGCGATGTGCGAATCGTCGGGCGACCACCAGTAGCCGGTGCTGCGGCCCATCTCTTCCTGCGCCACGAATTCGGCCACGCCGTTTTGGACGAGGCCGGCGCCGTCGGTGGTGAGGGCGCGTTCCTGGCGAGAGCGCAAATCGATCACAAACAGATTCTGGTCGCGAATGAAGCTGACGTAGCGACCGCCGGGCGAGAGCTTCGCGTCGGTTTCATACGAAGCGCTGTGGGTCAGGCGCGTGACCGGTTCGGCTTTGGCGTCCAGATCGTACAGATACAAATCGCCGCCCAACGGAATCAGCAGGCGCTTGCCGTCGCTGGAGAATTCATATTCGACGATACCGCGCAGCGAGGCGGTGCGCTGGCGCTCGCGCCGGGCTTCCTCTTCGGCCGAGAGCTTTTCGTCATCGCCGACCAGCTTGCGCGAATCGACCAGCACGCGGGCCGTGCCGCTGCGGGTGTCGAAGGCCCACAGATCCAGCTGATCCTTGTTGTCGGCCTTGCCTTGCAGATAGGTCACATAGCGACCGTCGGGCGAGAATTTAGGCTCGCGCAGGCGCGGTCCCGAAAGATCGGGATCCGCGAAAATGCGGGCGACGGTCAGGGGTTCGGCAAAGCTGGCTTCGGTGGACAAGGTGAGGCCCGTCAGGCAGGTCGCAAGGATCGCGAGTTTGGTCGTTGTATACCGCATCTGAGAGTTGCGCCGGGTAGGGAATGACGACGTTACACTAAGCGCTGGCTTCAAGGCAGGAGCCAACCCCCGTCATCCTAAGTGATCGAGCGAGAGAGTCATGCAAAGGAAGATCCAGCTGTTGTGGCCCGTATTGCTGTTGCTCAGTTCGTGCGGCACCGAGCCGGCGAAGCAGGCGTCTGGCGGGGCTCCGTCCATGACTGCCAGCACTACGGCCCCCGACGCCTCGATGAAGCCAGCCGCATTCAAGTATCCCGAGACCCGCCGCGTCGATCATGTCGATACCTACCACGGCACGAGCATCGCCGATCCGTATCGCTGGCTGGAGGACGCCGACAGCGCCGACACCAGAAACTGGATTCAGGCGCAGAACGCGCTGGCCCAGCCCTATCTCGAGTCCATCCCGGCGCGTGAGCGCATCAAGCAGCGCATGACGCAGCTGTGGAACTACGAGCGTTACGACATCCCGGTGAAGCGCGGCAATCGTTACTTTTATCTGCGCAACGACGGTCTGCAGAATCAGAGCGTGTTGTATATGACCGAGCGCTTGAATGCCGAGCCTCGCGTGCTGCTCGATCCCAATCAGCTGAGCAAGGACGCGACGGTTGCGCTCAGCGAGTTCGTGCCGAGCCCGGATGGTCGCCTCGTTGCATACAGCCTGTCCGATGGCGGCACCGACTGGCGGACCTGGCACTTCCGCGATGTCGCGACCGGCAAGGATCTGCCCGATGTCCTGCGCTTCATCAAGTTCGTGCCGATCGCGTGGACCGGGGATTCCAAGGCGGTCTATTACGCGCGCTTCCCGCTGACCGCGGACGGCAAGGGCGACGATACCAAACAACGCGAGGTCTACTGGCACAAGCTCGGCGCCGACGTGGCGCGCGACCAGCTGATCTTCAAAGTCACCGATCATCCCACCCGCAATCCGTACGTGCAGATCTCGGACGGCGGCAAATATGCGATTTTCTGGCTGTACGACGGCTCGCAGTCGACCGGCATCTACTATCGCAAGATCGCGCGCGATGGCACGCCGTCGGGCGAGACGGTGCGTTTGATCGACAGCTTCGATGCGAACTATCAATTCATCGCCGAGATCGACGATGTTTTCTACATCCGCAGCAACAAGGACGCACCGAACGCGCAAGTGGTGGCGATGCCGATCGGGACGGCGAAGAAAGATTCGCGCGTCGTCGTGCCTGAGTCGAAGTTCTCCGCGGATGAGGTGTCCATCGTCGGTCGCCGCGTCATCGTGCAGTACCTGCAGGATGCGCACTCGCTGGCGCGCGTGTTCGATCTCGACGGCAAGGTTCAGTACGACGTGAAACTGCCGGGCCTCGGCACGGCGCTCGGCTTCGACGGCGGCGTGCAGGACACCGAGACGTTCTTCGGCTACTCGGATTTCCTGACACCGATGACCATCTCCCGGCTGGATCTCACATCGGGCGCGACCGAAATTTTCCGCGCGCCGAAGCTCGCCGCGGACGCCAGCCAGTTCGTGGTCAAGCAGGTGTTCTACAAGAGCAAGGATGGCACCCAGGTGCCGATGTTCATCGCTCACAAGAAAGGGCTGGCGCTGAACGGTCAGAACTTCGTGCAGCTCTACGGCTATGGCGGTTTCAACATCGCGCAGCAGCCCTCGTTCAGCGTGCCGGTGCTGGTGTGGCTGGAGATGGGCGGCGTCTATGCGGTCGCCAATCTGCGAGGCGGCTCCGAATACGGCGAGGCCTGGCACGAAGCGGGCACCAAGCTGCACAAGCAGAATGTGTTCGACGACTTCATCGCCGCTGCTCAGTATCTGGTCGACGAGAAGTACACAGCGCCCGCGAAGATCGCGATTCGCGGTCGGAGCAATGGCGGCTTGCTGGTCGGTGCAGTGCTGACACAACGTCCTGATTTATTCGGCGCGGCGCTGCCGGCGGTCGGCGTGCTCGACATGCTTCGTTATCAGACGCCCAGCTCGAATGCGCGTCAGTGGTCCAGCGATTACGGGCTCAGCGAGAACGAAGCGGAGTTTCGTGCTCAATTGGCGTACTCGCCGCTGCATAACGTCCACAAGGTCTGTTATCCGCCGACGCTCGTGACCACCGCGGATCGCGACGACCGCGTCGTGCCCTGGCACAGTTACAAGTTCGCAGCGACGCTCCAGGCGGCGCAGACCTGCCCGAATCCGGTGATGCTGAGGGTGGAGACGCGCGCCGGCCATGGCGCCGGTAAACCGGTCTGGATGCAGATCGAGGACTACGCCGACCAGTGGGCATTCCTGGTCAAGTCGCTGCATATGGAGCCGGAGGGCCTGCTGTCGCAGGCGAATGCGGGCTAGTCGTCGTCCCGGTCCCGCTCGCGCTTCGGGCCATCCTCGGTTTCGACAACTTCACCGGGGATGGCGTGTTTTTCCGCGGCCCAGGCGCCCAGGTCGATGAGCTTGCAGCGCTCGCTGCAGAACGGGCGCCAGCGGGAGGCTTCCGTCCATTCCACCGGACGGTCGCAGGTCGGGCAACGAACCACGGTCATGACAGACTCAAGTACAGACGCTGAGCTGGAACTGCACATCCTCAGTGGTCTGAACTGGCCGAGAATTCACATCGTTCCACGACAGGAAGCGGATGCTGCAGCGGTGGTGGCTGCCGCTGATCTCCGGAAACAGCTGGGTATTCGCGGGCAGGGTCAGGCGCAGCAGCTGACAGGGATTTTCGCGATCGAACGCGATCTGGAAGGTGCCGCCGGTCGCGATCTCGTTGCGGGGCCGGGCGGCCTCGCGGGTCAGCCATAACAGCTCGGTGACGGCGTCGCACAGCGGCCGGATGGTGGCCATCCAGTCGCCAAACTGCTTGGAGCGCACCGCGAACGGCTGGTCCAGCCAGTGGCGGTAATCGGGCAGATCGAACTCGCAGGTGCCGCCGGGGATGGTGCTGCGATGCTTGATCGAGTTCAGGAATTCCGAATCGCGCAGCCGCTGCATGAACAGCGCGCCCACCGAATTGAGCTCGGTGCGCAGCCGGGTCAGATTGTTCAGCACCGCTTTGAGACGCGAGTTATCCACTCCGGCGCGGCTGGCGTAGTCGTGCATCACCGCCATCTGCCGCTCGAGATCCTTGAGCACTTCGCTGCGGATATCGCCGCGCGCGGTAATTGCCAGGATTTCCAGCAGCGCGCTCATGGCGGCGCGGGTCGACCACTGATCCTCGCGCTCTTCGTGGAACAGGGCTTGCTGATAAAGAAAGTCCAGTCGCAGAAAAGTACGCATCCGCTCATTGAGCGGTTGCTCATAGACGGGGCCGGGCGGGGCGGCGCGTGGGCTATCGGACGAGGTCATCCTGTGGATTGTGAAGCACTGGCCGGCAGTTGAAAAACCCTTTTTGCTTCGAACAGCTCCCGCGCGTTCAGGCTGCCGCCGGTCTCGCATTAAATCGTCGTCACCCGGCGACGGGGAACACACGTCGTTGTTGGAAGCATTTACGTATTCTGCTTCCATATTGCGCCCGCTATTTTCCGGCGCTGACTCGGCCCGGGACGGGCGCTTTGTGTTCACGGAGTTTTATTGATGCGACGATTGTTGTTCGCGGCCACGGTATTGGCCGCCGCGGTGCCGGCTCATGCGCAGTGGACCGGTAAGGGAGAGGCGGGAATGGTGTTCGCCAGCGGTAACACCGACACCGAGACCGCCAACGCCAAGCTGAATCTTAAATACGAGACGGAGCACTGGAAGAACATCCTTGGCGGCGCGGTGCTGTATGCGTCCGACGAGGATGGCAAGACCGCGAACCGCTGGGAAACCTTCGGCGAGCTGGGCTGGAAATTCACCGAGCGTAATTTCCTGTTCGGCGCCGGGCGCTACGAAGAGGACGAGTTCAGCGGCTTCGAGTACCAGGCCACCCTGTCGGGCGGCGTGGGCCGCCGCTTCCTCGACAACCCGACCACGACCATGGTCGCCACCGTCGGTGCCGGTTATAAATTCCTCGAAACGCGCGACTCCTTCGACCCGGACACCGGTGTGTTGATCGAAGAGGGCGATAGCAGCAGCGAAGTGGTGTTTCGAGGGACGCTCGACTTCGAGCACAAATTCACCGCCACGACGTCGCTGATCGACAAGTTCATCACGGAATCGGGCGCGGACAACACGTTCGTGCAGAACGACATTTCACTGCAGGTGAAGATGACGGACGTGCTGGCGCTGGCGGTCGGTTACGGGGTTCGCCACAACACGAACCCGCCGGCGGAGTTCAAGAAGACGGATACGCTCACGACGATTAATCTCGTTTACGAGATCAGGTGAGACGCGGGGCGGCCCTCATTGCGAGGACCGCCCGTTCAAACTACTTGGCGGCGGCCTGGTCCACCAGCTCGCGCGTGATGCGGAGCATGTCCGGGTAGTCTTTGCCCATCGCGCGATACTTGCCGGCGACCGTCAAGGTGGGGATGCCGTTGACTTTGTAGTCGCGTGACAGCTGTTCGGCGCGCATGGCTTTCTGGGTGACTTCCGCCGAGTTGAACTGGTTGCGGAATTTGTTTGGATCGACGCCGTTCTGGGCGGCCCAGGCGGCCAGGGCATCGACGTCGTACAGCGGCTGGTTCTTGGCGTGGATCGCGTCGAACAGCTGCGCATCCAGCCGCTCCAGGTCGCCGGTGGCTTCGAGCGTGTAATACGCGCGGACCAGCTGGCCCCACTCACGCCGGCCGAGAGAGACCGGCACTTTGACCAGCACCGCATTGGCCGGCAGCTGCGTCTTCTTCCATTCCGCCAGCAGCGGGCTCATGTGATAGCAGTGCGGGCAACCGTACGAGAAGAACTCGATCACCTCGACCTTGCCGGTCGTGGTCTGCGCCTGCGGCGGAGTGATCAGGCTGTAGTCGGTGCCCTGCGTCGGCGCGGCGTGCGCCGACGTGAGGGACAACGGACCCGCGACAGACAGGAACAGCGCGAACAGAAGCCGAGCTGCGGTCACGATGATTCTCTCCGATGTTTACAGCGGGAATCGATTACTGAGCAGGCTGAGCGGCCGGCGGCTCGATGCCGAGCAGCTCCACGTCGAAGATCAGCGTCGCGCCGGGGCCGATGGTCGGCGGGGCGCCGCGATCGCCGTAAGCGATGGCAGCCGGGCAAACGAGCTTGCTCTTGCCGCCCACCTTCATCTGCTGCACGCCTTCAGTCCAGCACGGGATCACGCCGTTCAGCGGGAACGTCGCCGGCTCGCCACGCTGCACCGAGCTGTCGAACACCGTGCCGTTCGGCAGAGTGCCGTGATAGTGCACCTTGACCGTGTCGGTGGCTTTCGGAGACGGGCCGGCGCCCTCTTTGACGGTGGTGATGATCAGACCGGACTCGAGACGCTTCGCACCCGGCTCGGCGGCGGCCTTGTCGAGCGCCTGCTTGGCGACAGCGGCAACGCGCTGAGTCTGCAGCTCACGCAGACGCGGGATGTATTGCTGAACTTCGACCTGCGACGGCTTGCCCAGCGCGCCATCGGTGAAGCCTTGTTTGACCTTTTCCAGCTCCGCCGGTGTGAAGTTGAACGAAGCGATGTTCTGGGAAACGGCGACGCCGAGCGCATAGAAAGCCTTGTCGTCTTCGCTGCCGCTCACGGGCGCGGATGAGCTCGCCGCCGGGGTTGCCGCAGCATGGGTCGCAGGCTCCTTGGTGAAGAACTTGACCGCTCCCACGAACAGCAAGAATCCGACTAACGCTATGACAAACGCGCGCATTGGAGTCCTTATCCGGCAGAAAAAAGGGCGGCCAGCATACAGCATTGGCCGCCCTTTTCATGTGCTTGCCGACGTCTGATGACGGCGACTGGAGACCCTGGCTTAGTGGGCGGCGCCCTCGGTCCCGCCGGTCAGGCCCCGGGCTTCCAGCAGCGGTCCGATCTCCGGGGCCGTGCCGTAGAAATCCCGGAAGATGGTCAGAGCATCCGCACTAAAGCCCTTGGATAACACCTTCGAGCGCAGCAGATCGCCGTTCTCCCGCTTCAGGCCGCCGTGGGTCTTGAACCAATGCTCGGTGTCCCGCGCCAGCACCTCGCTCCAGATGTAGGCGTAGTAGCCGGCCGAATAGCCGATCGGGCTGGAGAAGATGTGAAGGAAATAAGTCGACCGATAGCGCGGCGGCACCGGCGGGAAGTCCACATGCGCCGACTTCAACGCGTTGGCCTCGAAAGCGGCAATATCGGCCGCCGCTGGCGTTTTGCCCGGCGCCAGCTGGTGATAGTGCTGATCGAGGATGGAGGCGGCCAGGTACTCCGTGGTCGCGTAGCCCTGATTGAACTTCTGCGCGGCCAGCACCTTGTCCATCAGCTCCTTCGGCATGGGCGCGCCGGTCTGATGATGCTTCGCATAGTTCGCCAGCACGCGCGGCTCGGTGGCCCACATTTCGTTGTACTGGGACGGATACTCGACGAAGTCGCGCGGCACGTTGGTGCCGGAGAACTGCGGGTACTGCACGCTCGAGAACAAGCCGTGAATCGCATGGCCGAACTCGTGGAACGCCGTGTTCACTTCATCCCAGGTCAGTAGCGTCGGCTGTCCGGCCGGCGGCTTGGGAATGTTCAGGGTGTTGGTGACGACCGGCTTGTTGCCGAACAGTCGGGATTGCTCGACGAAGCTGTTCATCCACGCGCCGCCGCGCTTGTTGCTGCGAGCATAAGGGTCGAACAGGAATACGCCGAGTGCCGAGCCGTCGCGGTCGGTGACTTCGAACACGCGCACATCTTCCTGGTAGACCGGCAGATCCTTGCGCTCCTTGAACTTCAAGCCATACAGCTCCTGCGCGGCGAACAGCACGCCGTCGACGAGCACGCGATTCAGCTCGAAGTACGGCCGCACCTGCGCTTCGTCATAGGCGTATTTCTTCGCACGCACCTGCTCGGCGTAGAAATCCCAATCCCAGGCCTGTAGCTGGAAGCTCGGCGTGCCGTTGGCTTTGGCCTGGGCATCGATGAGCTGCTGCATGTCGGCCGCTTCGCGCCGGGCATTGGCCACGGCGGCGGGCGCCAGCTGGTTCAGCATGCTGTTCACGGCTTCGGCGGTCAGCGCTGTTTCATCTTCCAGCACATACGCTGCGTGATTTGGATAGCCCAGCAGCTTGGCGCGATCGGCGCGCAGCTTGACGATCTCGGCGATCAGCTTGGTCGTGTCGAATTCACCGCTCCAGCCGCGATTGATCGACGCCTTGTACAAGCGTTCGCGCACCGCGCGGTTCTTCAGTTCGGAGAGCGGCGGCTGCCCGGTCGTGTTCAGCAGCGTCAGCACGTACTTGCCTTCTTTGCCGCGCGTTTTGGCCGCTTCGGCGGCGGTCGCGATCTGCGCGTCGCTCAAGCCGTCGAGCTCGGCTTTGGTGTCGACCACGATGGCGGCGGCGTTGTCGCCCTTGAGCACGAGCTGCCGAAATTCCGTGGTCCTGGACGAAATCTGTTCATTGAGTGTGCGCAGCTCTTTCTTCTGCGCCTCCGACAGATTCGCGCCGGCGCGCACGAAGTTGGTGTGATAGCGCTCCAGCAAGCGCAGCGATTCCGGATCGAGCTTGAGCGACTGGCGCTGGTCATAGAGCTTTTTCACGCGCGCGAACAGGGCGGCGTCCAGATAAATCCCGTCCGAGTGCGCGGACAGCTTCGGCGCCATTTCGGTCTGCGCCTTTTCGATGTCCGGGTTGGTGTTGGAGGAGCTGAGCGCGAAGAAGATCGTCGTCGCGCGGTTCAGCAACTGGCCGGAACGCTCCAATGCGACGATCGTGTTTTCGAACGTCGGCGCGGCCTTGTTATTGACGATGTCCGCGACTTCCTGGCGCTGTTCGGCCATGCCCGCTTCCATTGCCGGCACGTAATGCTCGTTCTTGATCTTGTCGAGCGGCGGCCACTTGAACGGCAGCGTGCTCTCGCGAGCGAAGGGATTGTCGGGCGACAGGGCAGGGGCGGCGATCGCGTTCATGGTCATCGTTCCGAGCGCCGCGGTTAACAACGCGGCGATGAGCTTGTTGGAGGCTGGCATATCGAGCTTCGGTGTCCGGCGAGACAGCCAGGGTTACAAATGCGCGCCCATTCATCAAGCAGCATGCGATGAGCAGGCGTCATGAACGAGCCGGAAGCTCACGGCCCGCACATGCACCCAATGTATACAAGCAAATTTCGCTATTTCAACTGGGGCCCGGCGCTGCACGCCACTTCGGCGGGGTCTTGCCGAGCTCGACGTGGTGGCGGCGTCGCGCCAGCTCACGCGAGGCGAGGTCGTCGCGGAGCATTTCCTCGATGAGCTCGGTCACACCCGGGCCGTGCGTCGACTTCGTGACGAAGTCGGCTTCCTGCTGCACCGACGGCAATGCATTCGCTACGGCCACGGCGCATTCGCAGATACCGAGAAAGGCGTGATCGTTTTCCGCATCGCCGACGCCGACCGCGTTCTGCTCGGACAGGTGCAGCTCTTTCAATGCGGCTTGCAGGCCCGTCGCTTTGTTCACGCCAGAGGGGAGGATCATCACGGCGCCTTTGTTGAATATCACCTGCAGCTCGAGCCCGAGATCGCGGATGACTTCGAGTGCGATCTTTTCGTAAGGCTCACGCGTCGCGACGATGGTCTTGCCCACGCTGAGCGGCGTGACGTTGCGCCTCTCCAGCGCCGCCACGAATTGCGGCAGCGGCGGCTCACACAGAGGTTTCTGCGCTTTCGTCGCCGGGTTGTAGAGCAGGGCGCCGTTCTCGGCGACGACCAGGTCAAACAAATCCAGGCGAGGGAAAACCGAGATGAGCTCGTTGAGCTCACGGCCGGTGACCATGATGAGCTTGCGACCGGATTCGCGAAGACGCGCGAGTGCATCGATGGTGGGGTCGTCGACCACGCCGTGGTGGGCGATCGTGCCGTCGTAGTCGGTGCACAGCACTTGGTATCGCATGTCACTTTCTCGCCGTGGGAAAACGCTACGGCGGAACGCAACGAGGGAATTCGCAGTTCCGGCCGGCGAACCGACGGTGCCAGGTCGCACGCGATGCGTGTAGAGCAATTTACCGCAGGGCTCTACACGCAGCCGCTGCGGAGAGGAGATGCCTGGCTCGCGCACGGGCGAATCGAAACGGGCGGCCGACTTCAGCTCGGGTCGAATCGCAAGGCGATTTCAGCTTGAGCCGCGGCGAATCGCAGAGGGGACGTTTGGCTTTGGGCCGGCGCGAATCGCAGAGGGGACGTTTGGCTTTGGGTCGGCGCGAATCGCAGAGGGGCGTTTGGCTTTGGGCTGGGGCGAATCGCAGAGCCGCCGAAGGCGGCTCGCGATCGCCAGGGAAGAGAAATACTGAGCGGCGGCGTTATTTGCTGAGGTACGCCTTCGACTGCTGCGCAACCACGTCGACCAGGTTACCCATCGCGACGTGTGCATCGATCAGATGCAGGCCCCAATCTTTCATGACCTGACCGTTGGCGACGACGTCGCCCGGGATCTCATCCGTGCGCGGGTCCGACGGATTCGCATTCGTCGTGATCGCTAGATACGAACCTGCATCGTTGCTCACGCACTCGCCCGTCAACAATCCGGGCAAACTCACAAACGGCGTCTCGATCTTCGCGCCCGTTGCCCACGGCTTGGGCTGAGCTGACTCTGTGCTCACGCCATTGAACCCGCTGGACAGATACGCATGCATCTCCGCCTTGCCGCCCTTCAACGCCGCCGGATTCACGCACGCGGCCGTCATGCCTTCCGTCGGCACGCGGCCGAAGCGTGAGTTCGCGGGCGGCGGTACGTCACTGCGGAAAGTCACATACGAAATCACACAGCCCAGCTGCGACGAGGATCGGCACAGCGGCACGTTCTGGAACGATCCGCCCACATCCTTACCTTTCGGCACAGCGACGTTGGTCCCCAGCAGCAACGCGGAAATAATCTTCGATTGAATGGGCTTGCCATCGATCTCGCTCTTGATCAGCTGAGTCAGCACGGCCGAGCCCTGCGAGTGCCCGATGAGCACGACGCCGCGACCTTTGTTGTCATTCTGGAGATAGTAATTCCAGGCCGCGAGCACATCCTCGTAGCCAAGCTTACGATCAGCGGGAAAACCACCGCCGCCAGCCATCGCGGCGCGCAGCGCTTTCAATGTGACTTGTCGATAGAGCGGCGCATACAACTTGCACTGAGAAGCAAAGCGAGCGAACTGTGCCCGCACGACGTTGGTCTCTTCCGGCCCTGCATTCATATCGCTGTTGGGCGTCGGATCGTTCGACACCGTCGGATACACGTAGAAACAATCGATGGGCGCGTTGGCGTTGGCCTTGAACGGCTCCTTGGTGAGCTTGCCGTCCGCTGCGATGACGGTCGTCGTCAAATCCACGGCGCAGGCATCTTGACGTCCCGGCCGACACAACCAGGTTTCAGGCTTGCTGTAATCGTTCGCGGCCGCCGGCGCTGCGCTCAGCAGCAATCCGCAGGCTGCGATTGAGATTCGAATGATGGTCGACATGAGGATCCCCCGTTGCAGACTCAGCGTGTTCTTGCCCTGGGACGAAACGCCAGCAGCACGTTGCCCGGCGGCTGACGGAAGCCGCCGTAGCCGGACGCCACGAACAACATGCCGCTGCCGGCGAACACCGAATGTGAGTCGATGCCGCCGCCTTGTCCTTTGACGCCGCTGAGCGTCGTGAAATCGCGCAGCGTGTCGTATCGCCAGACGATATCGCCGGTGGCAGCGTCGAAAATATAGATGCGTCCGTCGAGCGCGCCCGCGACCACGGATTTGTCGATCACCAGCGGCGCGGCGGACAAGCCATATTTCTCGCCGCACAGATTGAAGCGCGCTTCGCGACCGTTGCTGCAATCGGCAGTCACCGGCTTGCGCCACAGGACTTTGCCGGTGTCGATGTCGATGGCGTTCATGCCGGGCTCGGGCACGTAGTCCTTGAACTCGGGGAAGTGCGGATCGTTGATGGGCGCGAACACGCGATATTCGCTGTCGATGGCAATGCCCCAGTGGACGCCGCCGAGCGCGCTGCCGTCGCCAAAGGTTTGCCGCCACAGGAGCTTGCCATTTTGCTCGGGGTCGAGGGCCCAAACATCGCCGGACTTCTGACCGGCGAGCACAACGTCGCTGCCGTCACGTTTCTTCGTGAGGATGGCGCCGGCGCCGAAGTCATAGTCCTTCAGCACGCTGTCGGCGGGGCTCGGGCAATTCGGGCCGGACGTTGCAGGATCGGCGCGGCACGCGAGATTCCAAACATCGTTGGCGAGCGCTTGGAACGTCCATTTGATATTGCCGGTGGCTAGATCGATCGCGAGCACTGCGTCGCTTGTAGATGTGGCTGGCAGCGAAGTGTTCTGGCCGGTGGTGGCGTAGATCAAGCCGCGTTTGATATCGATTGAAGGTGTCGACCAGATCGGTGCGCCCGACGGGCCGCGTAGTTTCACGCCGATGGCGCTGGTTTTTCCGGTGTACTGCGCGTTCTCCATCGTGTGCGCGATCCATAGCTGTTTGCCAGTCGCGGCCTCGAGTGCGACGACCGCGCCGTGACCGACACAACATTCGAACTTTGGATTCGCGCCGCTACCCACGCCCGACGACGAGACGGGCACGATGATGCGATCTTTATAAAGCACGGGCGCGCCGGTGATGTTGCCGGTCGCATCGTGGCGTCCACTGGCTTTCCAGAGGCGTGCGCCGGTCTGCGCGTCGACCGCATGCACTTGAGCTTGCTGATCGGCGAGTATCAGCGCTTTGCGCGAGCCGATGTCGCCGAACGATACGGAGCTGCGCACGGGCACGCCGACGTCATAAACCCACTTCGCGCAGCCCTTGTCGATATCCAGCGCGAGCAGCTTGCCGCTCTGAGCCGGCGCATAAAACATCGTCGAACCGATGATGACGGGCGACGAGCGCAGCGAGGTGGTCTTCGGGAAGCCCATGGCCCACGCCAGTTCCAACTCCGGCAATTGTTTGCTGCTGAGTCCCGCTTGCTTCGCGCTCAGGCGACGGCTGTTGTTGTGATCGACGCCGAACATCGTGAGCGCGGGTGTCGCCTTCAAGTCCACGGCGCGCCGGTCGGCGCTGCACATCATGGCCGCGGTCCAGTTGCTGTCTTCTTCCGGAGTCGCGAGATATTCGATGAGCTGCGGCATCTTCTCCGCAGGCACCAGCGAGCCTTGCTGTTGCATCACGCCTGTCGTAAGTGCGAGGCGCAGCGACTGCGCGCTCATCAATTGCAACGCTGACAATGCGGGCGCACGCGTGCCTGGAATGTTATGGCAGGCCGCGCAATACGTTTCATAGACCTGACGGCCGGGAAGATTCGCGCGAGGATCCGGTGCAGGGCCTTCGGCCGCCGCCGCGACGTTGTTGACGATAAGACCGAAAACGAATGCGCTGGCAACGCGCGCAAAGGCATTGCGACCCGGTGAATGCTCGCTCATGAACCACGCTGGCATATGAATCCCCCGCAGCTTGTTTACCGGATTCGATGGGGGTGCCGTAAAAAGAAAAGTCAAAGCCCGGGTCCCGCGATTGTCTCGCTGCGTTTCATCCATACACTGCTTGGGCGCTGCATGAGCCGTGCGTGGGGGAAGCTATGAAATATCGTGTTCTGTTGGGCAGTATTCTGTCGGTGGTTTGTGTCGTCAGCGCGTCTGCCGCAGGGTGGAAAGTGCCGCGCACGGCGGATGGCAAGCCGGATCTGCAAGGCAATTGGAACAATGCCACGCTCACGCAATTGGAGCGTGCGCAGGAGCACGGCGATCGCAAGGTGCTGACCGCCGAGGAGGCGCAGAAGATCGAAGGCGCCGCCGCTCATCACGTTGAGGAAAACGCCAAGCCCACCGATCCGAAGCTGGGCATTCAGGATTTGCCCAAGGATTGCGGTTACGGCTTCACCGGCACGAATTGCGGTTACAACAATTTCTGGGTCGATCGCGGCACGCAAGTGATCCGCATCAACGGCGAGCCGCGCAGCTCCATCATCACGGAGCCCGCGAACGGGCGCATTCCCGGGATGACGCCGGCCGCGGGTAAAGAAGCAGCGGCGCGAATGGCCGCTTTCCGTAAAGGCGCGGGCCCCGTCGATGGTCCCGAGCTTCGCTCGCTTGGTGAGCGTTGTCTCACGTCCTTCGGCTCGAGCGCGGGTCCGCCGATGCTGCCGCTGATGTACAACAACACGTATTCGATCGTGCAGACGCCGGACACGGTGATGATTCTGGTCGAGATGATTCACGACGCGCGCGTGATTCGCATCGGCGGCAAGCATGTGCCGGAGAACGTGAAGAAATGGTACGGCGATTCCATCGGCCGCTGGGAAGGCGACACGCTGGTGGTCGAGACGACCAACTTCCATCCCATGCAAACCTTCCGTGGCCTCGGCCCGAATCGCAAGGTCACCGAGCGCTTCACCCGCGTGTCGGCGGATCAGATCCTGTATCAATTCAAGGTGGAAGATCCGGCGCTCACCCAGCCGTTCGCCGGCGAGCTGCCGATGAATGCGACCCCGGACCTCATGTACGAGTACGCCTGCCATGAGGGCAACTATGCGCTGCCCGGTATCCTGGCCGGCGCGCGTGAAGAGGAAAAGCAGGCGGCGGTGGGTAAGTCGGTCAAGCAGAACGAGGCGGACAACGACAAGGGCGAGTAAAACTTGTCAAAGGCTGACGTCAGGCGAACGTAAACGTCGGCCGTTGGCAAGACTGGTCAGTTCCTCGGGTCGCGGTCATCATTAGGGCGGAGTCTGCGTGGCAGGCTCCGCCCTATTTCGTCTGGAGACCGCTCATGAATCGTCGTCAGGCTTTGCTCGGGCTCGTTGCCTTGCCCGCGGTGGCTCAAATTGCTACGGCAGCGGCGACTCCCACCGTGATCGTGAACAAAACGCCGACCTGCGGCTGCTGCGGCGTCTGGGTCAAGCATCTGCAGGCGGCGGGCTTCGCCGTGCAAGTGCACGACCTCGAGAATCTGTCGCCCATCAAGGAGCGCCTTGGCGTGCCGTTCGGCATGGGCTCCTGTCACACCGCCGAAGTCGGCGGTTATTTCATCGAAGGCCATGTGCCGGCGGAAGACGTGAAGCGCCTGCTCAGCGAGAAGCCGGCGGCCAAGGGTCTGACCGTGCCGGGCATGCCGGCCGGATCGCCGGGCATGGAAGTGCCGGGCGGCCGCGTCGATCGTTACGACGTGCTGCTGGTGGACAAAGAAGGCAAGACCAGCGTGTTCGCAACTCACGGCGATAAGAAATAACAATGAAATTCTATTCGTGGAACGTGAACGGCATCCGGGCCGTGGTGAAGAAGGGAACGTTTCAGGCGTTCGTCAAAGAGCACAAGCCCGACGTGCTGTGCCTGCAGGAAACCAAGGCCGAGCAGGGCCAGGCTGAGATCGATCTGGCCGGCTATCACGAATATTGGAATTCGGCGGTCAAGAAGGGCTATTCGGGCACGGCGATCTTTTCCAAGCGCGAGCCGCTGAATGTGATCAACGGCTTCCCCAAAGAGTTCGCCAAGAAGTTCTCGTTCGCCGATGAGTTGCAGCGGGACAGCGCCGAGGAAGGCCGCGTCATCACCGCCGAGTTCGACAAGTTCTTCGTCGTCACGGTGTACACGCCGAACGCCAAGGACGATTTGAGCCGTCTGCCGCTGCGGCACAAACATTGGGATCCGGCGTTCCTCGCGTATTGCAAACAATTGGAAAAGAAGAAACCGGTGCTGTTCAGCGGCGATTTGAACGTCGCGCACACTGAGCTGGATCTCGCGAACCCCAAGCCGAACCGCGGCAAGAAAGGGTTCACCGAGGAAGAGCGCGAGGGCTTTCAGAATTTCCTCGATGCCGGCTTCATCGATACCTTCCGCATGTTCACGGAAGGCAATGGCCACTATTCGTGGTGGAGCAATTTCTCGAATGCCCGCTCACGCAATGTGGGATGGAGAATCGACTACTGGCTGGTGTCGGAGAAGCTTCGCAAACAAGTGAAGAAAGCGGAGATTCACGCCGACGTGATGGGCAGCGATCATTGTCCGGTGAGTGTCACGGTCAACATTGACTAGACAAAAAGCGGCCGCGATTCAGCGGCCGTTCAGACATTCCCTGTCGGTCGATCGCGACGGGCGCGCACGTCTGTTTCACTGCCTTACAGTTTCTTACAAGCGTCGCTTGCAGAATCTCCGCTGACTTTTTCGCAGCGGAGAGATGCCAGCCATGAAGCGCGCACCGACCCATCATCATCCATTGGATGATCACGACCGCGGCCTCCAGCACGACCTGGAGCAGCTTGCGGCTTTGAAACAAAGACGGCGCGTGCTCGGCATGATGTTGTCTGGCAGTGCGCTGTTGATGGCGGGCTGTGGTGGCGACGATAGCTCCGGCAGCACGACGACTGCGTCGAGCACCAGCGATAGTTCGTCCGGCAGCTCGAGCGGCAGCACCTCGACCGGCACCGGTTCCACGACCAGCGGTACCTGCACGGCTGCCGCGGAAGAAACAGAAGGCCCTTATCCTTCTGACGGATCGAACACGGTGAGCGGCCAGGTCTCAAACGTGTTGAGCGAGAGCGGCGTCGTTCGCGGCGATATTCGTAACAGCTTCGGCGGCTCGAGCGGCGTGGCCGCGGGTGTGCCGCTGACCTTGACGCTGACACTGCTCAATTCAAACAACTTGTGCCAGGCGTTGTCGGGCTACGCGATCTATCTCTGGCATTGCACGCGCGATGGTAACTACTCGCTGTATTCGAGCAGCGTGCGCGATGAGAACTACCTGCGCGGCGTGCAGGTTGCGGATGCGAACGGGCAAGTGACGTTCACGACGATCTTCCCGGGCTGTTACTCGGGGCGCTATCCGCATATCCATTTCGAGATTTATTCCAGCCTGTCCATGGCTACGCTGTACACGAACAAGATTCTGACGTCGCAGCTGGCGCTGCCGCGGGATATTTGTAGCACCGTGTACAACGGCGCGACGGGCTACAGCGCCAGTGTGACCAATCTATCGCGGGTGACGATTGCCAGCGACGGTATTTTCGGTGACAACTCAGCGGCGCAGATGGCGGCGATGACGCCGACGCTGTCGGGCAGCGTGGCGGACGGTTACACCGGTACCCTGACGATCGGTGTGCCGGCCTGAAAGGATCAGAGGGCCCGGAGCCGGCCGATGTTTGCGTGGGAGCGTGATCGAGGGCGAACCACTGCTGTTGCGGAGTAGGACTCCAAGGCAGCGGGCATGGATGCGGAAGCTGCCGGCCCTGCAAGGCCGGCAGCTTCGTTTTTGCGGAGATTATTTCTCGACGAAGGCGCGTTCGATGACGTAGTCGCCCGGTGCGCCGATGTGCTTGGAGATCTCGAAGCCGCGCGCGTCGAGGATGGCGGACAGGTCCTTCAGCATGGACGGGCTGCCGCAGATCATCGCGCGATCGTGCTCGGGGTTCAGCGGCGGCAGGCCGATCTGCTCGAACAGCTTGCCGCTCTCGATCAGGTCGGTCAGGCGGCCGCGATTGCGATACGGCTCGCGCGTCACGGTCGGGTAATAGATCAGCTGTTTGCTGACCATCTCGCCGATGTGCTCGTCACGTGGCAGCACGTGCGTCAGGTATTCCTCATACGCCAGCTCGCTGGTGGCGCGCACGCTGTGCAGGAGCACGACCTTCTCGAACTTCTCATACATCGCCGGATCTTTGACCAGGCTCATGAACGGCGCGAGGCCGGTGCCCGAGCTCAGCAGATACACATGCTTGCCCGGCTTCAGATCGTCGATCAGCAGCGAGCCGGTGGGCTTGCGGCTGACCAGCACTTCATGACCCGGCAGCAGGTGCTGCAGGCGGGAGGTGAGCGCGCCGTTCTGCACTTTGATGCTGAAGAACTCGAGGTGCTCTTCGTGGTTGGCGCTGGCGATGCTGTAGGCGCGGGTCAACGGACGGCCGTCGACGTGCAGGCCCATCATGACGAACTGACCGTTCTCGAAGCGCAGGCCCGGATCGCGAGTCGTAGTGAAGCTGAACAACGTGTCGTTCCAGTGACGGACCTTCAGAACGCGCTCAGTGTTGAAAGCAGACATTTCACTCCTCAATGCATCATCGCGCTGACCAGAAAGTGACCCACCAGGGCGCAGACCGGCAGTCCGAGCCCTAGCCCGGCTGCTAGCCGAGGTCGATAAGTCAGCAGTAAAACGAAGCTCACGGCGCTCGCAGTGAGCATGCCGAACCATTCCACCGTGCCGATCGGCCAACCCGCGTGCGCGGCGGCCATGAACAACGACACGATCAATGCTATCCAGCCAGCGGCGCGCAGGAGGTGCCTTTGTAAGGGCGTCGGCTCCCGCTGCAAGACCTCGCGGGCATGGCGGCTCATGGCGAAGCATAGCGCCGCCCACCCCGAGTACGTCAGCGCGAATGGGAATAAGGACATTACGCCCGCTCCGCTTCTGCCGGGAGATTCAGGGGTTCCGCAGCCTTACGTTTCGAGGGTTTACGGGAAGTCGGGGTACGCGAGGCGTACCAGGCCGTCAATCCCAACAGGGCGGCAATCCCCAGCATTGTCAAATCGAAACCCGCGTAAACCCAGTTGCCCTGGGCCAGGGTGATGCCCAGGTGGGTCTGGGTCGTCACGGCGTTGAGCACCGGCAGGGCGGCGAACAGGGCTGCGCCCACCACGAACTGGGCGGTCCAGGCGGCCCGGGCGGGGCGGATCATGGGAAGCGCGAAGCTCAGCAGCCAGGCGGCGAAGAAGGTGCGCACTTCCCAGTCCGGGCGGCCTGCCAGTTCCACGGGCAGGAGCCGGTTGGCGTAGAAGAACGCTGCGATTGCGATCGGCAGGCCGGTAATGACGCCGATATTCAGCACTTCGACGAGCCGGTGGCCGAACGGGGTGTAGCCCAGCTTGGCCCGCTCCGGCGCCCGCTTCACCGACCACAGCACCAGGCCGCTCGCGACCATCAGAATTCCGCCGAGGCCGGACAATGCAAACAACCAGCGCAGGGCGGTCGAAGAGAAGGTCGCCATGTGCAGGCCGAACATCACAGCGCGCGTCTGAGACGCGGGCGCGGGTTCGCCCGCGACCGACAGCAGCTCGCCCGTCGTGCCGGAGAAGACGGCCGACTGATTGTTCGTGGACAGCCGGTGCTCGTTGTCGCGACGGATCGCGATCCGCGAGTTCGCATCGGAGGGATTGTCGATCGTGATGAAGCCCACGTTTGCACCGTTCCAATGATGGCGCGCTGCCACGATGAGCGGCTTGATATCGGTCAAATGGCCCGGCTGATTGGCGGGTTTGATCTCCGCGGGAATTCCCAGCGCTTCAGCGAAAAAAGCTTCACGATCTTTGCCGTAGTTCGCCTGCACGCCCCACGGCATGTACAGGAACATCAGCGTCACCAGGCCCGTGTACGTGATCATCACGTGATAGGGCAAGGCGAGCACGCCGACCGCGTTGTGCGCGTCGAGCCAGGAGCGCTGGCCCTTCTTCGGCCGGAACGTGAAGAAGTCCTTGAAGATCTTTTTGTGAGTAATCACGCCGCTGATGATGGCGACGAACATGAACATGGCGCAGAAGCCGACCACCCAGCGGCCCCAGATGGGCTTCATGCTCAGCTCGAAATGAAAGCGATAGAAGAAGTCGCCGCCGCGGGTCTCGCGCGCCGTCACTTCTTCGCCCGTGGCGGGATTCAGCAGCACGCTCTTGAATCCTTTCCGCCCCTCGCCGCCGTTCGGATCCCGGTACGTCACCCGAAGGATTGGCTCACGCGCTTCCGGCATTGAAATGAACCAACGCGGCGAGTTCGGTGCGCGCTCCCGAAGCGTCGCAATCGCCTTCGACGCCGCGTCCGCATCGGCCTTCACATCGCGCAGCTCCGGCCGCATCCATTGTGAGATCTCGGGCCGGAAGTAACTCAGCGTGCCGGTCACGAACACCGCGAACAGAATCCAGCCGACCACCAGTCCGGACCAGGTGTGCAGCCACGCCATCGATTGCCGGAAGCCTTCTTTCATGACGCCGCCATCATTCCGTGTAACCAAACGAGCGCGCCGAGCACGATCATGGGCGCGATGATCCCGATCCAGGCGCGCGTCGCGGAGCGGGTGGCGAACACCCAGATCACGACGCAGGTGTAGATCAGGAAGGAGAGCAGCGTCGCCGTCATCGACGCTTCAGCTCGGGAGAGCGGCAGGAAGATCGCCAGCGCGGTGATCGCGAGCGCCGTCAACGCGTAGCCGCCGACGATGGCGGCCAGCGCGCGGGACGCGACGGCGAAGCGATATGAAGCGGTCAGCGATGCCATCTCGACTCCGTGATCGCACGAGGGCGAAGAAATGAGGGATGGCTGGCAGGCCGGGGCCGACGTGTCCTTACAGGCTCCGAAGCGGGCTGGTCCCGGATGGATTCAATGCGGCGGCAATGATAGTCATTCTTATTTGGAAAGCCAATGCGCGACGGCGGGTGCAATTGGCGAATCGGTCCGATTCATTGGCATTCAGGACGAATAGGCACCGGTGCGAGGCAAAGCCTCCAGGGCCGCCAGGCACTCGGCACCGATGCGACGGAAGTCGTCGCTAATCCGTGTGTCAGCCACGATCGTGCGCCAGTACTGTTCCGCCAGGCGTCGTGCCCGGCCATAGCACGCCATGGTGTCCGCTGTCGGGGTTGCCGGGACGAACGTGCGGGTGATGATTTGATTGTGCTTGGGGGCGAATAACATCGGCAGCATGTCGTAGGCGGGTGCCAGGGTGAATGTGCCGTCGTAGCATGGGTTATTGATGAATAGATTCAGGCCTCCGGCCGAGGCTGGGCTTTCAGGGAGGCGTCGCGCGTGAGGATGGTGACGCGTTGGCCGTCCTGGAGGCGTTCGACGCCGCGGATCACGACGACGTCGCCGGGGTTGACCGGTCCGTCGATGGTGACGAGGTCGCCGTCGGTGGTGAGGGAGGTGATGGCGACGCGTTCGGCGGTGTTGTCCCGGCGGATGCGCATCAGGTAGTTGCCAGTCTGGCGGACGGCGATGGCGTCGCGGGGGACGACGAGGGCGTCGGTGGCGGCGCGTTCGGGGAGGCCGACTTCGAGGGCGGAGCCGACGTTGAAGGCGCTGTCCGCCAAAAGCATGCGCAATTCGAACTGGCGGGAGCGTTCCTCGCCGACGGGCACGACCGTCCGCACCGTCGCGGGGATTTGCTTGTTCGCGACTTTGATGGGCAACTCCATGCTCGGCTTCACGCTACTCAGCAGTGCAAGCGGCGCTTGAACGCGAGCTTCGACGTGAATCGTATCGACGAGGCGCGCGATCGACGCGCCGGTCGCGACATACTCGCCGCGCTGGGCGAGGCGTTCAGTGACAACGCCGGAGAACGGCGCCCGCACTTCAGTCTGTTCCAAATCATGCTGGGCGGAACGGTGGCGAACCTCCGCCTGCTGTAACTGAGCCGTGAACATCTGAAACTGCGACCGCACCTCGTCGATTTGCGTTTGTGAGATGGAGTTGTTGGCGAGCTTCTCGATCCGTTGCAGTTGCCGCTCGGACATCGCGCGCTGCGCATCGATGCGCGTCATCTCGGCCTTCGCATCTTCGACTCGCAAACGAACGGCTTCATCTTCCAGCTTGGCGACGCGCTCGCCGGCGCGAATCCGTGTGCCCACTTCAGCGACATATTCCAGTCGACCTGCGGCGCTGGTCGCGAGCCGGGCATCGTTGCGACTGACGACACTGCCTGGAACCCAGCGTCGCGGGGCCACTCGCGTCACTGACGCTTGGGCGACTTCGACCATCACCACCGGCAGATCGGGCTTGGCCTGCTGAGCGCTCGCACTCGCGGCGAGCAGCAGGAGTAACAATCCATTCGTGGCTCGCATCATCGCGCGGTCTCCGTTAACAAATCGGCGTCGTGCGTCGCCGGGGCAGGCGAGCGACGCTCATAGACAAGTCGCATCAAGCTCGGCAGCAGCACGATCGAGAACACCATGCTCACGATCACGCCCGCGACATTCACGGCCGCGAGGCCGCGATAGATGGTGCTCGCTGGCCCGGGATTCACAACCATGGGCAGCGCGCCGAGCGCGCCGGTCAGCGTGCTCGCGACCATCGCGCGCAGTCGCTGATTCAACGACATCCGCAACGCATCTTCGAGACTGTGGCCGTGATTCATCGCCTCGCGGGTCAGATCGACCAGCAGGATGGCGTGATTGACGATGATGCCGATCATCATGATGAAGCCGATCATCGTGAGCAGGTCCAGCGGCTGGAACGTCACCACGTCCAGCAACCGAATGCCAAGCACGCCGCCGGCGAGAGCGAGCGGCACCGTAAGCACGACCACCAGCGCGTCGCGCAGCGAATGAAACATCGCCGCCATCAGCATGAACAACACCAGCAACGCGAGCACGAAGTTGCCGCTCATGGTGCCGATGATGTTGTCGAGCCGGTCGGCGCTGCCCGCGAGGCGGATGTTTGCATCCGCCGGCAGGTCGGCACGCAGCCGAGGTACGATGTCGCTATTGATCTTCGCGAGCATGTCTTCCAACGACAGCGTAGGCGGCGGATCGATGGTGAGCGTCACCGTGCGATGGTGATCGACGCGCCGGATCTGCTCAGAGACCAACGTCGTCTCCAATGTCACGAGCTCGCCGAGTGGCACCACCTCACCAGACGGCGTAATCAACGGCGCCTGCGCAATGTCCTCGGGTGTCTCGCCGAGATTGGTTCGCAGGATCACCGGCAACCGCGCTTGGCCATCGAAATATTCCCCAAGCCACGCGCCGTCCCCGAGCGAGCGCACGACGGTGCCGAGCGCGGCGCGGTCCCAACCGACTTCAGCGATGCGTCGATCGTTCGGCTCGGCCCTCAACTCCAGCACTTGCACGTCCGTATTCGGGAACGACTGAACGTTTGCGCCAGGGAACGTTTGTTCCAGCAGTCGCCGACCCGCCGCGGCGGTCGCGTTCAGCGCAGCGGTGTCGGTCGTTTGCAGATGAATGGCGACAGAGCGGGCCGAACCGCCGATGCCGCCGAACAGCTCTCCTTCATTGACGAACACTCGCGTATCGGGAATGCCGACGACAATCTCGTCGCGCACGATGCGTTCCAGTTCGCCAATGCGTTCATCGTCGACCACGCGTGCGCCCAGCGTGCCGCCGCCCGGCCACAGCAGCACATAGTAGTTCTTGAGCTGCGGCTCTTTCTCACCTGTCATGTACGGCTGCATGCGTTCTTGCAGCTTGGTGACGATCTCGCGATCCACCGTCGTCGGGCTCATGCCGGGCGGAAAGCTGAAGAACGCATCGATGGCGGCGCGCTTCACCGGCGGCAGATAGTCGAGCTTCGGCAGAAACACCCACGACAGTACCAAGGGAGCAACCAGCAGCACGAGCACCCACATCACTTGCTGGCGCCGAGTGCGCGTCCACTCAATCACTTTATCGGTCAGTCCCGGCCAGCCTTCGCCGTAACCGGATTTATGTATCGGGCCGCCGAGCCATCGTCCGCTCGCCGCCGGCACCACGGTAATCGCGACCAGAATGGAAAACGCGACGGCGATGGAGATCGTCAGCGCCAGGTCCGCGAAGATCTGACCTTCCACATCCTTTAGAAACAAAACCGGCAGAAACACCGCAATCGTCGTGGTCGTCGACGCGAACAGGGCCGGCACGACCTGGCGCGTGCCGTCATGCGCCGCTTGCTCGATGGGCATGCCTGTTTCTCGTAGTCGAATGATGTTGCCGGAGACGACGATGGCGCCTTCCACCACCATGCCGACGGCAAACGCCAATCCCGCGAGCGAGATCACATTGATACTGCGACCGGCAAGATGCAGCGCGCAGAACGTCGCGAGCAAACAAATAGGAATCGTCGTCGCGATGATCACGGTCGCGCGGACATTCCGCATGAACCACCACACGCACACCAGCGCCAGCAACGCGCCGACAACCAGATTCTCGATCAGTAAATTGACGGCGCGCGTGATGAATAACGACGCGTCAAACGATTGCTCGATCCCAAGGCCGCGCTCGCGCAGCGGGCCTTCACGCAATTCGGCGACGACCTTCTTCACTTCGTCCAACGTGCCGAGCACATTCGCGCCCGGCGCCCGCAGGATCTGCAGATCGATGGCCGGATTGCCGTTCTGATGCGAGTAGGTGAGCTTGTCGGGCGGGCGAGTCTCGACGACGGCGACATCGGACAGCCGCACCGGTTGACCGTCGCGCCAAGCAAGCACGAGCTGACCCAATTGATCGACGTCGTACCGGCCGGCGTAACGCAGGGCGTATTGCCGCCGGCCGACGTCGAGCTGCCCTGCAGAAACATTGTTGGCGCTCGCGGCCAGTCTCGCGATCTCGGGAATGCCAACGCCGAGCGCGGCGGCTCGAGCCAGATCGACGGTGATGCGAATGTCGTTCGGCGAGCCGCCGTTCACCAGCACGCCGCCGACGCCAGGCACCGACTCGATCCGCGGCCTCACGACGTCCTCGATGAAGCGACGGTACTTGTCGACCGGACCTTCCGTTCCCGGCAGCAGCTGCACGAAAAAGAACGTGAGGTTTTGATTCGCGTCGCCGCCGAGACCGCCCAACTGCACGACGGGACGGTCGGCGTCGCGCGGCAAAGGCGGCAAGCGACTCATGCGACCGATCACGTCGACCAGCGCCGCCTTCATGTCGGTGCCGATGGCGAACGTGAGCACGATATCGGTGCCGCCGCTGTTGGCGTTGCCGGTAATTTCCTCCACGCCCGACAGGCCCTGGAGCACGCGCTCCTGCGGCTCGAGCAGCTCGGCTTCGGTTTCCTCGGGCGAGGCGCCGCGCCAGGCGGTCGTGATGGCGATGGTCGGCCGCTCGATATCGGGAAACAGCTGCAGCGGCAGCTCGCGCAGGCTGAGCGAGCCGAACAGGGCGACGAGCAGCACCGTCACTCCGACGGCAATGGGGTTGCGGATGGCAGCGGCAACGACGCGCATCGCACGACTTCCTTCAGGTATAGCCAGGTGCGGATTGGACCGCAGCTCGGTACGCCGGTTTGGGCCATTGCGACCAGTCGAATTCAAATCACGACGGACCGAACGTTGTGGTGCGGGGCGGCGGCGGACGGTTTAAGCTCTCGGGCGTTTTTTGCGACTCAGAACACCCACCCTTGAGCGACTCGAGCGACTTACAAATCACGTCCGCCGAAAGGCGCCTGACGCTGGCGGCGCTGGCGGTCGTAGTACTGCTCAGTGCCCTCGATCAGACCATCGTCGCCACGGCCATGCCTCGTATCATCGAGCAGCTGCAGGGCCTGTCGATGTATGCCTGGGTTACGACGGCGTACATGCTCACTTCCACGGTGTCGGTGCCGCTTTATGGCAAGTTGAGCGATCAGTACGGCCGCAAGCCCATCCTGATTATCGGCGTCGTCACGTTCCTGGTCGGCTCGGCGCTGTGCGGACTGAGCGGCGAGTTCGGCCGCATGCCGGTGTTGGGCGAAGGCATGATGCAGCTCGTGGTGTTCCGCGCTTTGCAGGGGCTGGGCGCCGGTGCATTGATGACGGTGTCGATGGCGGTCATGGCGGACATGTATCCACCGCGTGAGCGCGGCAAGCTGTTCGGCGTATTCGGCTCGATGTTTGGTCTGGCCACGGTCATCGGGCCGTTCATCGGCGGCTTCTTCACCGATCACGGCACGGTGTCGTTGGGCGGCTATGAGATCGCGGGCTGGCGCTGGGTGTTCTATGTGAACCTGCCGCTCGGCGCGCTGGCCTTGTTCATGATCATTTATCGAATGCCTCCGTTGCGGAAGGGTGGTGGCGGCAACATCGACTATCTCGGCGCGATGTTGATCGTAATCACCGCGGCGACCTTGCTACTGGCACTGACCTTGGGTGGCACGCACTACGCCTGGGATTCGCCTCACATCCTCGGCCTGTTTGCCGTGTCAGTCGTGGCGCTGGCGATTTTCATTTGGGTCGAGCAGCACGCTCGCGAGCCCATCCTGCCGCTGCATCTGTTCAGCATCCCCACCTTCCGGCTTGCGACGATGGGCTCGTTCGTCATGAGCATGGCGTTCCTCGGCGTCGTCATGTTCATGCCGTTGTATATGCAGGTTGTGCAGGGCGTTTCAGCGGTGCAAAGCGGTGTGGCGTTGCTGCCGTTGATGCTCACGCTGATTGTCAGCAGCATCGGCTCGGGTCGCATCGTCGCGCGCACCGGCAAGTACAAAGGCTTGATGATTTCTGGCGGTGTGCTGCTCGCGGCGGGCGTCTGGTCTTTGACGGGCCTCACGGCCGATACGACGCAAGCCGATTTGACCTGGCGACTCGCGCTGACCGGCCTCGGGCTCGGGCCAGCGCAGACGTTGTTCAATCTCGTGATTCAGAACGCCGCACCCGCCAATAACATCGGCGTGGCGACCAGCATGAGTCAGTTCAGCCGAGGCATCGGGTCGACGGTTGGTGTGGCGATCTTTGGCACGCTCCTGACGCATGCACTGACCGCCGAGTTGCCCAAGAACGTTCCTCAGTTGCCCGGCGGCGGCAACTTCTCGCAGGTGGATCTCGCGCACGCGCAGAGTCAGGCGATGAACGTCGACAACATTCGCGCGCGGGTGCAGACGGCGCTCGATGAGCGATATCAGGTGATCGAGCGCGCCTTCAACGAAGATCAGCGCGCGGTCGAAGATGTGCTCGCGGATTCGCGACTGCCAGAAACGCTCAAGGCGCCGCTGCGTGACGGCGGTCTGCGCGCGAAGACGCATGATGAACTGGTGAAGCGCACCGATGACTTGGTCTCTGAACTGAAGTCGGGCACCAAAGGCCGCGATGAGTTGCTGGACGATCCGGATCTGTCGCCGGCCATGAAACAACAGCTGGCCAATATTCCGTCGCGTGCTTGGAACGAGCCCGCAGTGATCGCGGGTGTGGCCGCGCTGTTTCGCGACAGCATGCTCGCCACCGAGAACGCCATCGTTGCGAAGCGCGCTCAGCAGGCGCTGCAGATGGTGAAAGCCGGCATCGCGATGTATTCGAACAAGCTGGTCGCGGACATTCAGCGCGGTGTGAAAGTGGCGTTCGCGGCGTCGATCTCTCAGATGCTGGAACGAGCATTGTGGATCGTCGGTCTAGCGCTGCTCGTGGTGCTGTTCATTCCCGAGCTGCCATTGCGTGCCAAACCGCATTCGGACACGGCCGCCCCCAGTGAGTAACGCGACCACCACCGCGCCGGCGCATCGATCTTTCGCGGCCCTGCGCCACGCGAGCTATCGCGGCTTCTTCTTCAGTTTCGCCGGCGCGATGATGGCCGACAGCATCGAGCACGTCATCAGCTACTGGATGATGTTCCAGAAGTTCCAGTCGAACGCGCTGGGGGCGTTCGCTGTGGTGTCGCACTGGCTGCCGTTCCTGCTGTTGTCGTTGCCGGTGGGCGCGCTCGCCGATCATTTCGATCCGCGTCGGCTGATCCAGATCGGCATGGTGATGTTCATGGGCGTGTCGCTCGCTTGGGGCGCGCTGTTCGTCACGGACACGCTCGAGGTCTGGCATGCGATGGCATTGCTGACGTTGCATGGCATTGCCGGCGTGTTGTGGACGCCCGGCGCGCAGGTGCTGCTTCATCACGTCGTGCCCAAGGAAGACCTGCAAAGCGCAGTGCGTTTGAATGCAACGTCGCGGCAGCTCGGAATGCTGGGCGGTCCGGCGATCGGTGGCGCGTTGTTGATGCTGCTCGGTCCTTCGCACGGCATTCTGCTGAATGCGCTGTTCTACGTGCCGACGATCATCTGGCTGTGGAAGGCGCCGTATTCGCGAGCCGAGGCCGGGCAGGGGCCGCCGCGCCGCGCGTTGCTCTCGCTGAGCGATGTGACATCGACGCTTCGACGTATTCGTTCAATTCCGACGCTGTTCGCAATGATCCTGCTGGCAGGTGGCGCATCGTTCTTCATCGGTAATGCTTACCTGCCGCAGATGCCTGACTTCGCGCGCTCGCTGGGTCACGCCAATGCGGATCTTTCCTACAGCGTGCTGTTGGGCGCTGATGCGGTTGGCGCGCTGACGGCGGGCTTCATATTAGAGAGTCGCGGCTGGCTGCTGCCGAATCCGCGCACGGCGATGATCCTGGCGATGCTGTGGTGTGTCGCGCTGGCCGGCTTCGCAATGTCGTCGATTTATTCGCTCGCGGTGCTGTTGCTGTTCATCGCCGGCTTCATGGACCTGTCGTTCAACTCCATGGCGCAGACGCTCGTGCAGTTGAACGCGCCGGCCGATATTCGCGGTCGCGTGCTGGGTGTGTTCTCGATGATGGCGTTGGGGCTGCGAACGTTCAGTGGCGTGACGGTCGGGTTGATGGGCGCGGCCATCGGTATCCATACCTCGCTTACCCTTAGCGCGCTGGCGCTGATCGCACTCAGCGCGCTGTTGCTGGTGCGCACCTCCAGGTCATAGCTGGAGCTGCGCACGCGGCCCGGCTCATTTCTTCTTCGAGCTCTTTTTCTTCCGGCTGCTCTTTTTCTTCGGCACCTTCGCGCCAGAGCGCCGTGCCTCGGACAAGCCGATCGCAATCGCTTGCTTGCGGCTCTTCACCTTCTTACCGGAACGACCGCTGCGCAAGGTGCCGGCCTTGCGTTCGCGCATGACCTTTTCGACCTTCTTCGAGGCTTTCTTACTGTATTTACGCTTCGTCGCCATAACGACTCCTCGGTGTCGGGATAAGTTAGTCCCGACCCACCAACGCCTTGCGACAGCGGGCTGTTCCGAAAGGTCAGCGATAGATCAGGAAATCCTTGCGCTCCTCGGCCCACGATTTTTCATCGGGCTGAGCGATCGCATCCAGATCCGCCGGCGTTGACTGCGCATCGTCGACCCATTCGCGCAGCTGCGGGCCGCCGTTGATGATGTCGATGGCGAGGCGGTCTTTCTCATATTCATAGTGAAAGTCGCGCCACAACGGATAGTCGGGATGCAGGCGACGAATGGCTTTGAATGCCAATGTTTGCAGCCGCCATGGCAGAAATGCCTGGTGGTCGTAGCTCGGATCTTCGACGTGAATTTGCAAACCTGAACAAAGTTTCCCGACATGCTTATGAAATGTCGGCTCAAAGTAACAGGGGCGCAGCCGGCAACCCTTCAGCCACTGCGGTGCCAGCGAGCGCATTTCGCTCAACACTTTGTTGGCATCAATGTCAGGCGCGCCGAACAATTCGAGCGGCCGCGTCGTGCCGCGTCCTTCGGACAGCGTCGTTCCTTCCAGCATCACGGTGCCAGCGTACGCGCGTGCCATCCAAAGATTCGGCGCGTTGGGGCTGGGATTCACCCAGGTTCGTTCGCCGAGCGGCCAGCCGTAACCTGGCGCGGCTTCGGGCTGCCAGCCTTGCATCTCTATCACACGATAATCGACGTTGAGCTTGAGCGTGCGCACGAACCAGTGCGCGAGCTCGCCGAGCGTGAGGCCGTGCCGCATCGGCAGCGGGCCCGCACCGACGAAACTTTCCCAGCCGGCGCGCAGACGCAATCCTTCGATCGGTCGGCCCGCCGGATTCGCGCGATCGAGCACCCATACCGATTTGCCATGCTTCGCCGCTGCTTCGAGCACGTAGCGCAGCGTCGTGATGAACGTGTAGATGCGACAACCGAGGTCCTGCAGATCGACCAGCAGCACATCGAAGGGCTGCATCATCTCGTCGGTGGGTCGACGCACTTCGCCATACAGGCTGAACACTGGAATGCCGTGGGCGGGATCGTTGAAGGTCGGCGACTCGACCATGTTGTCCTGCTTGTCGCCGCGCAGGCCGTGTTGAGGGCCGAAGGCAGCGGTGAGCTTCACTCCCGCAGCGGCGAGCGCATCCAGGGAATGAGTCAGATCCGGGGTGACGGAGGCGGGATGCGCAAGCAGCGCGACGCGCTTGCCCTGTAACTCACGACGCAGCGACGGCTCTTCGAGCAGCCGATCGATACCGAACTTCATGCTTCAATCTCCGGCCAGCCGCAGGGCAAAGCCATCGCGATGGTGAAAGTCGGGCTTGCCCGGCGGATGCGCGAGCGCCCAATAACAAATACGGCCCTGTTCATTCTTCATGACCGCCGACACGGCCAGCCGCAGCTCGCGACCTTTGATCTCGTTAGCGGTCAGCCCGGGAATGGCGCCGAGATGAATGTCCACATCGGCTTCGAGATAGTCGGTGTGACGTCGGACGATCACGCGTGGCGCGGGCATCGGGTCGATCGAAGTCACGCCCTGCCGATAATTCTCGAATCGATACACCGCCCACTGGCTCGAGGGCGAGAAGTTGAATTCGAAGTAGCTGTCGCTGTCGGTGAAGCCGATGAAGGCCTCGAGGCAGGTGTGTTGCCACAGCAGGTCCTGGAACTTGCTGGCCGCCTGCGCGGGCAGCTGCAAGCGGTCGATGTCGCCACGAATCCGGTAGTCCAGCACCAGCAGGTCGGTCGTGAGTGAATCGACTTCGACCGTGATGCCGGTGACGATGTCGTCGGGCGTCGAGGGGTGGCACAGCAGGGCAGTCGGATTCATGCACCTATTCTATGCCAGTCGTCCGCCTCGCGGGCGTCAGTGCCAGTTCGAGATTGCCGCAATGTCGTCGCGGGCGCCCCACCCGGGGCGGCGAGCCCACCGGCTTGATTTCAGGGGTTGGAGCGAAGTCGCTTGTGAGAGGTGCGAGCTTCCGGGCATCCTGCGCGCCATGCAGTCACAAGAGCAGCCGGCCATGGCCGCAGCTGTCGAGGACAAGGCGCGCGTAGGCTGGGGATTCATCACGCTCCACGCGTTGGCCTACACAGGCACGTGGCTGGCGTTGCTGACGCCGGTGCTCGTGACTATTGCTCTGAAGGTGCGACATCTCGCGCCGGAAACCGCCGCGTCGAGTCTGTCGCTGGTGCTGGGCCTCGGTGCGTTCTTCGCGCTGGTCGGCAATCCACTGTTCGGTCGACTGAGCGATCGGACCACGTCGCGCTTTGGCATGCGTCGACCTTGGTTGATCGGTGGCGTGATTTGCGGCGCGTTCGCGCTGTTGTTGATCGCAACGGCGAACAGCATCGCGATGGTGCTGATCGGTTGGTGTCTGGCACAGCTCGCCTTCAATGCGGTGCTGGCAGCCATCATCGCGGTCTTGCCCGATCAGGTTCCAATCGAGCAGCGCGGCACTGTGGCCGGCGTAATGGGGGTTTGTTTGCCGCTGGGGCAGGTGAGCGGCACATATCTGGTGCAGTCGGTGGCCACTTCGACGTTACACACATTCATGGTGCCGGCGTCGATCTGCGTCGTGCTGGTGCTGGTGTTTGCGATGACGTTGCGCGATCGGCATCTAGCCCCGGGCGAAGTGGAGTCGCTGGGCTGGCGCGACGTGATCGCGATCTATTGGGTGAATCCCCGCCACTATCCGGACTTCGGCTGGACCTGGCTGAGCCGCTTGTTCTTCGTGCTGGGCAGCGCGTTTCTGAACACGTATCAACCGTTCTATCTGATCGACAAGCTCGGCCATACGGAAGGGCAGCTGCCCACGCTCATCTTTCAAGGCATCCTGGCGCAGACCGTCGCGATCGTGGCGGTGAGCATGCTCGGCGGACGATTGTCGGATGCGATCGGTCGACGCAAGGTTTTCGTGGCGCTCGGCGGCGCGGTGTATGCGATCGGCTTGTGGGTGATCGCGGTCGCGCCGGACTATCCGACCTTTCTGCTCGGCATGACCATCACTGGCATCGGTCACGGAATTTATTTCGCGGTCGATCTGGCATTGGTCACGGATGTGTTGCCGAATCGATGGCGCGATGCTGCCAAGGATCTCGGAATCTTCAACGTCGCAAATGCTTTGCCTCAAGCTATCGCCCCCGCCGTCGCGCCGGTGATCCTCGCGCTCACCGGTGGCAATTACACCTGGCTGTTCGCGGTCGCCGGCGCGATCACGTTGCTGGCGTCGGTCACCATCCTGCCCGTCAAGACCGTTCGCTGACTCACGCGGTTCCGGTATCCGGTTCCGACACTCGTTCTCGTTCCAAGCGGGTGCCGGGGGCGGGTGGATTCGATGGGACAAGCCGCGGTAGCGGATCAGCTGCAAGCCTGCTGGCAGGAGCTCGCGGTCTATTTGCGGCGGCGGGTGGGCGATCCGGCGTTGGCGGCGGATCTGGCGCAAGAGGCGTTCCTGCGGCTGGCCGCGTTGCCGGAGAACGCGATCATTGCGAATCCGCGAGGCTATCTCTTCACAGTGGCGCAGCGGCTGGTGGCCGATCATTGGCGTAGCAGCGCCACGCGTTACGAGAGGACCGCCAACGAGGAAACATTGCATAGTGCCGTCGACCCGACGCCACGGCCGGATGAAACGCTGATCCAACGCGAGGCGGTGAGCATCCTGAGCGCCACCATCGAAGCCTTGCCGCCGCGGACGCGCGAAGTCTTTCGTCTCCACAAGTTCGAGAATTTGAGCTACATCGAAATCGGCCAGCGTCTGGGCATCGCCAGAAACACCGTCATGGTGCATATCACGCTGGCGCTCGGCCGTTGCCGGGATGCGCTCTGCGATTATCGCAGCGGCGCGACTAATGCTTCCCGCGGTCCCGTCCGTCTTTAGACATGGACCGGTTTCCCCCAGCTCCGACCATGGCTCCTCGCGACGCGGCGGTTGCTTGGTTCACCAAGCTGCGCGATCCGAAGCTGAGCGAGTCTGAGCGGGCCGAGTTCTCACGCTGGCACGACGCCAGTCCGGAGCATGCCGCGGCATACGAGGAAGTCGCAGCGGTCTGGAGTCAATTGGATGCCGTCCCCGCGCCTGCACCGTTGCGACAGCCGAACTCCTGGCTGAGATATGCCAGCATCGCGGCAACGCTGGCGATAGTGACGATCACGGCGCTGTCAGCGCCGCCGGGCGGCTTTCGAACGCTGCTTGCCGATGAGCGCACCGGAGCAGGCGAGAGCCGTGCGCTACATTTGCCGGACGGTAGCGAAGCGTGGCTGGATGCGAGCAGCGCGCTTTCTTTCGATGTCACCGCCGAAGAGCGTCGAGTGACGCTCATCGCAGGCCGGGCTTTCTTCAATGTACGTCATGAAGAAGCGCGTCCCTTCGTCGTCACCGTAGGATCCGCACAAGTGCGTGACATCGGCACTGCGTTTGAAATCGTGAAGCACGATTCGGGTGCGAACGTCTACGTGACCGAGGGCGTCGTCGAAGTTTCACTGGATGGCGGTGGCGCGGCAACGCTCAACGCCGGCCAAGGTGTGCGCATCGGTGACACAATTGGAAACATTCAAAGCGTGGTCGCCGCGGATGTCGCGGCATGGCGTACGCAACGTATCGTCTTCGTCGATGTGCCGCTCAGCCTCGTTGTCGAGGATGTCGAGCGCCATGGCGGCGGCCATATATTCATCATGGATGATGCGCTCGCCGACCGTCGCATCACCGGCTCGTTCGATACACGTGCACCGGTGGAGGCGCTGGGGTCCATTGTGAAGCTTTCGAAAGCACGGGCGTGGCGCGCCGGGCCGATCACAGTGCTGTTGTCCGAAAACTTTCTCGACCCGACCTAATTCATCTCACCCTCCGACCCGTCTTGTCTTCCCGAACGCGCGCTGACGCGCAATGATGGGAACGACAATGACGACTCGGATAAGAGTGATGAACTGGCAGTTGCTCGGCGCGATCGCGCTGTCGCTCTCCAGCCTATGCGTCGCGCACGCGCAGTCCTCGCCGGCGAGCGGCGCGACAGTCGCGGATGCCAAGCTGCACGCGTTCGATATTCCGACGCTGCCGCTCGCGCAAGCGGCCATTCGCTTCTCCGAGCAGGCTGGCGTACAGCTGCTCTTCGATGCGGATCTTGCTAAAGGCGTCTCGGCCAGTGAAGTCAAAGGCCGCTTGACTGTGCAAGACGCGCTGTTGCGTTTGCTGGGTCGCACGGGGTTGAGATGGCGTTATCTCAATTCAACCACGATCACGATCGAGCCCGCGCCAAGCGATGCGCGCGTCATCGGCCCGGTGCGCGTTGAAGGCGTGACGAATGCAACCAATGGCATCAACGGTAGTACCGACGTCACTGCGACCGAGGGCACGAAGAGTTACACCAGCGGCGCGCTCAGTATCGCGAGCAAAACGCCCCAGTCCATCAAGGACACGCCGCAGTCGGTGAGCGTCATCACCCAGCAGCGACTGCAGGACCAGAATCTGACTGACCTGAATACCGTGCTGGATCAATCCACCGGCATCACCCTGATAAAAAGTGACAGCCTGTCCAACGATTTCTATTCGCGGGGCTTTCAGGTCACGAAAATCCAGATCGACGGCGGCGCGCCGCTCAGCACCGAATACGGTTACGTGCCGCTGCTCGACATGGCCATGTACGACCACGCGGAGATCTTGCGTGGCGCTGACGGAATGTTCAACGGCTACGGCGATCCGGGTGGCGTGGTCAATCTCACGCGCAAACGCCCCTTGGATCGCGATCAGGTCACGCTCGATATGCATGTTGGCAGCTGGAACGACTATCGCGTCGTCGTCGATGCCACCGCGCCGCTTGGATTCGAGGGCCGGCTGAGAGGTCGCGCGGTGATCAGCTACGAAGACAAGGATTATTTCTACGACGTCGCCAGTGACAATCACACGTTGGCGTACGGCATCGTCGAAGCCGATGTCACGCCGACGACCCAAGTGAGCGCGGGCTTCAGCTTCACCCGCCAGGACGCGGTGCCGTTCGTCTATGGGTTGATGCGCTATTCAGATGGCCGCGATCTGCATTTGCCGCGCAGTACCGCGCTCACACCCGAGTGGAGCTATTGGAACTTCGAAACCAAGCAGATCTTCGCGCAGGTCGAGCAGAGCCTCGGCGAGCGCTGGACGATGAAGTTGAATGTCACGCGCCAGGACCAGGAGAGCCACCAGAAGTACTCGTATGTGTACGGACCGGTCGACCCGGTGAGCTTGCAAGGACCCTATGTGTTCGACGCGATCAGCGATTTTTCCAACGTGCAGAGCCTGGCGGATGTCACCGTCTCGGGTGAGTTCGAGCTGTTCGGGCACACTCAGTCGCTGGTGTTCGGCGCCAACTATCAGCAGGTGGACGGTGGCGATTATAAATTTCACAACTCCACCTATCCGGGCGAGACGGTGAATGTGTTCGAGTACGACCCGTCGGGCTATCCCATGCCGGGCGATCCGGGCGTGCAGTACGGCTATCCTGACGATGGTCAGGAGCAATCCGGCGCCTATTTGAATGCGCGCCTGACTTTCTGGCAGCCGCTGCACGTGTTGCTGGGGATGCGTTACAGCCGTTACGAGTACGGCCAGGTCATGGAGAGCTTTTATAACGGCAGCGTCTCCCGTCAGCGCGAGACACACAGCAGAAGCGATTTCACCTGGCCGCCGACGTACTCGATGGTCTATGACCTCGGCGAGAACCTGTCCGCATACGGCAGCTACACGGATATCTATTCCCCGCAATCGCGCTTTCGGGATCGGAACGATCAGCCCATCGAGCCAATCACGGGTGCGAACCTCGAGCTTGGCTTGAAGTACCAGTCGCCGGATCGACGTCTCAACGCCGCACTGGCTTACTATCGCATCGAGCAGAAAAATTTCGCCGAGCGGGATCCGAGCGTGCCGCCCAGCAGCGATCCTGACAGCCGCATCGTCTGCTGCTACCTCAACACCAGCGATCGTGTGAACTTCAGTCAGGGCGTGGATCTGGAACTGACAGGCGAGTTGCTGCCGGGGCTGCAGACTTCGTTCGCCTACACCTTCAATCAGAATGAGATCCGCGGCCTCGATGCCTATGCCGACCAGGGCAAGCCTCTGGTCAGCCGTTCGCCCGAGCACCTGTTGAAGCTGTGGGCCAGCTATCGTTTCCAGCAAGGTGCGCCCTGGCTACGCGCCCTGACGCTCAGTGGCGGCGTCAATGCACAGACCAGCAACTACAACAGCGGCAGTGTTTGTATTGCCTACATCTACGACACCGATCCGCTCGGCCGTCCACGATCGACCTGCACGAGGTACGCCGACTACGAGTTCACCATCGGCGCCTATGCCATCCTGAGCGGCCACCTCGCTTATGAGATCAATCCGCGCTGGCGAGCGGGATTGAATATCGAAAACCTGCTGGATCGGCGCTATTACCAGACCGTTGGTCGCAGCGACTACGGTAACTGGTACGGCGAGCCTCGCAGTTTCACACTGTCGTTACGCGGCCAGTTCTGATTCCGATCGCGCCGGCGCGTTCCATTGCGGGGCGCGCCGCCATCTATGCTGTATAGTTCGCCGCCCGCCGCCACGCGCGAGCAGGTGAACCTCCATGCCGACCGTTTCCGACTCTTCTCATTTTCAGCGCGCCCCCGGCACGCCACGGTTGCCCGCCACGCCGCTCAGATTCATCGGCTACTTCGTCCGGCAGTATCGATGGTGGTACCTGGCGATGCTGGTGCTGGTGACGGCCGATGCCACCTGCGGCATCCTGATTCCCTACGGCATCTCGAAAATCATCAAGACGGTCACCGATGCGGCGGCCCAGCCCGCGCTCGCAGTGAAGGATCACCTGCACGGGGCCTTGCTGTTGTTCGTAGCGCTGGCCGTCGGCGAAGTGATCTTCAGCCGTCTGTCCGGCGCCATTCAGATCCGACTCGGGCCCAGGCAGCGGCAGAACGTCACGCGCGCTCTGTATCACTACCTCCAATATCACTCGCATCGATACATCACGAATGACTTCGCCGGCGCGCTGGCGCACCGGATCAGCGAAACTTCGCTGGGCGTTTCGCAAACGCTGTGGTCCATCCTGACCGAGTTCTGGCCTGCGACCGTCGTGCTCGGCGTGTCCGTTTCGCTGCTGCTGGGCGCTCACGTGAAGCTTGGTGTTTTCGTGCTGGCGTGGGCCATGCTGTTCGTGGCGTTGTCCTTCTGGCTGGCGCGCCGTTGCCGCCCGTACGCGCTCAAGGCTTCGGCCGCGCGCAGCGAGACGACCGGAAAAATCGTCGATTCGGTAACGAATCTCACCAGTGCGCGTCTGTTCGCCCGGCTCGGTTTCGAGCGCGGCTACCTCAACAATTTCCTGGCCAAGGAACTGAGCGTCATCGATCGCTCGAATGGCTATGCCGAGCGGATCCGATGGTTTCAGTTCACCGCCGCGGCGTTGCTCAAGGTGGGCACGTTGTACTACGCGCTGGAGCTCTGGCAGCAAGGTGCGATTTCTCTTGCGGACTTCGTGATGGCGGTCAGTCTGGCGCTGCTGGTCATCACCGAAGTCCGGAACCTCGCGCGCCGGTTCCTCGAGTTCTTCGAGTACGTGGGCAATGTTTCGAACGGCGTGCATACCATCGTTCGACCGCACGAGCTGACTGACGCGCCGGATGCGACAGAAGCCCGGATCGCACGCGGCGTCATCGAGTTCCGTGACGTTTCGTTCGGTCACTCTCCCGATCAACCGCTGTTCAGACATCTCAACGTCGTCATCCCGGCCGGTCAACGCGTCGGGCTGGTCGGGTTGTCCGGCTCGGGTAAATCGACGTTTGTCAGCCTGATTCTGCGGATGTACGACCCGCAAGGCGGCCAGATCTGCGTGGACGGTGTCGATATCCGCGCGATGACCCAGGACGCGCTACATGCGCAGTTGAGCCTGATTCCGCAGGACCCCAGCCTGTTCCATCGCACCTTGATGGAAAACATCCGCTACGGCCGGATCGAGGCCACCGATGAGGAAGTCGTCGAAGCCGCTCGCCGCGCTCACGCGCATGAGTTCATCGCGCAGATGAAGGAGGGCTATCACTCGATGGTGGGCGAGCGCGGCGTCAAGCTTTCGGGCGGCCAGCGTCAGCGCATCGCCATCGCTCGCGTGATTCTGAAGAACGCGCCCGTGCTGATTCTGGATGAGGCCACGTCCAGCCTGGACTCCATCACTGAAAAGGCCATCCAGGAGACGCTCGACGACGCGATGATCGGCAAGACGGTCATCGTGGTGGCGCATCGACTCTCAACCATCGCGCACCTGGATCGCATTCTGGTGTTCGAGCACGGGCGCATCGTGGAAGACGGCAGCCACGCCGAACTGATCCGCAAGGGCGGCGCCTATCACGCCTTGTGGAGCCGGCAGACCGGCGGATTCATCGTGGACGAAGGCGAGGGCGCGGCCGAACAGCCGCTCATGACAGACGATCTGGCGCCCGACCCGGCGGTGCCTATCGGTGAGTCGGCGAACAGATAAGAGTTGCGGTGTCGGTCCGCGCCATACGTTCTTTGCGGATGCGTGGCGCGAAAGAAACTGCCGACCTCGGCGGTGCGGATCTGCTGGTCTCGTTTCGGGAGAACGAGCCCAGACTGGTGCGCTTTATCGCGTCCCGCGTGGGCTGCCGTGCCGTCGCGCAGGATCTGGCGCAGGAAGTGTTTCTTCGCGCGGGCACAGCCGGATGGCGCAGCGTTCTCGATCCTCGGGCGTTCCTGTTCAGGATTGCTCTCAATCTGATTTCCAATCATAAGACTCAGACCCGCCGGCGCGCGGAGCTGGACGCCGAAGCGAAGGAGCTGCTGTGCGCGGGCATCGACGAGCTGACGCCCGAACGAAGAGTCATCGCTTCGGAAGAGATGGCCCGCGTGGCGGAGGTGCTTCAGGACTTGCCCGAGCGAACGCGGAACATCGTCCACTGGTGCCGCTTCGATGGACTGACCAAAAGCGAGATCGCATCCCGGCTCGGCATTACGTATCAAGCGGTGGACGGTCATCTGCAGCGAGCCCTCCATCGGCTGCTGCAGGCGGACCAGGCGGCCGGTTCACGGGACCCGAATAAAATCTGATGCGGGCACGTTGTGTTTGGGGGTTGTCAGTTGTCTCTTGAGCATGGTCCCGCGGCAATCCACTGAACTCGACAGCCCCGCTCGTCAGGCGGCGGTCGAGTGGGTCTCCCGGCTTGCGTTGGGCGAAGTCACGGCGAAGGAGCTTGCGAGCCTGAAGGCCTGGCTCGCGGCGGATCCGTGCCATCAAGCCGAGTTCGATATCGCGCGACAGAAATGGGCGGATCTCAAGTCGCTTCGCCCGGAGAAGGCCGCAGCGAGCAGGCCTCGGTGGGGCGCTTGGGCAGCGGCGGCCTGCGTGGTCGCATTTTCTATTCTGCAGATATTCCGCACGCACGATGTTTCCTCGTCCGTCGGCGAGATTCGCGAGACCACGCTTGCGGACGGCAGCAGGCTGTGGCTCGACACGGACTCCGCAGTCGATTTCGATCAAACCGCCACTGCGCGTTCGTTGCACGTCGTCCGGGGCCGAATTCACATTGCGGTCGCCAACGATCAGCAACGGCCACTGACCGTCGAGGCTGCAGGCTACGTCGTTCGAGATATTGGCACTTCGTTCAGCGTGGATCTCGCCGGGGACGGGCTGCGCGTCGCGGTTGTCGATGGGGCGGTGGAGGTGTCCCGTGACGGAGTAACCACCTTGCTTACGGCCATGCAGGCTGCATCGTTCACGGAACACCGTGTGCTGGCGTCCGCGCCTTTAGACATCGTTTCAGAGAAAGCATGGCGCGAAGGTCGTATTCTCTTTGCAGACACCTCGCTCGACACCGTACTTGCGGAGATCGATCGCTATCGCAAAGGCACCGTGTGGCTCTCTGACGCAGCCATGGGCAAGAAAGTGTTGAGCGGAAGTATCCCGACGGACGATCTCGAAAGCGGCCTCGATGCGCTGGCGGAGACTGCTGGCCTGCGTCTGGTGCGGCTGCCGTACCTGCTGGTCGTCCTGCCGGCCGAATAGAAAATCCACTCGCCCGGGATTGTAAATCCCCGGACTGACCTGTCTCTGATGGAGAGAGACGGATTACAACCGGGAGTTGCCATGAGCAGATGGGGTACAAGTCTGTCCAGACTTGTTGTGATGACAGCCGTTGCGTCGTGCGTCGGTGTGCTGCCGCGAGCGGGCCTGGCTCAGGAGCAGAGCAGCCAGTCGCAAACATTCCACTTTGAAATCAATCCCGGCGCGATGAGCACGGTGCTCACCGCGTTCTCCGAAGTCACGGGCGTGCAACTCGTCTACACGAGCTCGCTCGTCAAAGAACTGAAATCCTCGGGACTCTCGGGGAAATACTCCGCACAGGACGCATTGGCCACGCTGCTGGCCGGCTCGGGAATCACCGCTCGTTTTACCGGAGCGAAGACCGTGGCGCTGGTTCGTCAGGCGTCGAGCGATACGCGTGTGTTGGGGCCAGTGAGAGTGGAAGGCGCGGAGGCAACGCGCGTGAGCGGCATCAATGGTTCGCGCGATGTGACAGCCACGGAGGACACCGGCAGCTTCACTACCGGCGCAATGACGATCGGATCGAAAGCGCCGCGCTCGATGAAAGATACAGCGCAGTCGGTGAGCGTGATCACGAGCGAGCAGCTCGATCAGCAAAACGTTAGCGACTTCAATCAGGCGCTCAAGCTGGCGCCGGGCGTGTCCTTCGCGCAAGGCGATACCAATCTCGAAACGAGCTTCTACTCGCGCGGTTTCGAGATCACCTCCATTCAGATCGACGGCGGTGCCCCGGTCAACACCAGCTTCGTGAACTTCTTTCCTCAGATCGATCTTTCGCAATACGACCATGTGGAGCTGCTGCGCGGCGCGGCGGGTCTGTTCAATGGCTATGGCGACCCGTCCGGCACCGTCAACCTCGTGCGCAAGAAGCCGCTCGATCATGAGCAGGTGATGTTGGATACAGAATGGGGCAGCTGGAACCACTATCGCAGCGTGCTGGACGCCTCGGCGCCGCTGGCCTTCGACGGAAAACTCGGCGGGCGCGTGGTCGTCACCTGGCAGTCCAACGAATATTTCTACGACATCGCCGAGGACCAGAAAACCCTGCTCTATGGAATTCTCAGTTATGACCTTACGCCCAGCACGCTGCTCACCGCCGGCGTGAGTGATACGACTCAGGACGGCGTGCCTTGGTATAGCGGCCTGCCGCGCTATCAGACGGGAGAAGATTTGAAACTGCCGCGTGCAACGGCACTCATCGCTCCTTGGAGTCGCTGGGACGTCGACACCACTGAAATCTTCGGCTCGATAGAGCAGCGGATGGGCGAGAACTGGACTGCGAAGCTCAATCTCACTCACCTCCAGCAAGACACCACGCGGAAGGTGGGCTTCAGTTCCGGCACGGTAAATCCGGTCGACCATCGTGGGCCGACGCTGGTTGGACAGTACAAGGACTTCGCCAGCGACCAGCTTTCCGCCGAGGCGACGCTGTCGGGCACCTTCACTCTATTCGGCCAGCGCCAGGAACTGACTCTGGGTGTCAACCGAAGCAACCAGGACGGCTCGGGTTACATCGAATATCTGCCTCTTATCTCGAGCTCGGCGGCGGCACCTTATCAACCTTATCCGGGCGGGCCGCGCTATTGCTCGGGCAGCGATTGCCCGCCCGGCTCGATTGGCGTGGACGCGCCACCCATTGACGTATTCGATTTCAATCCCTATGACCCCATCTACTCCCAACCGGCCGATCCCCTGCCGATATCGCGAGATCTGGAGCGCGGGCAGGTGCAGACCCTGGCCTACCTCAATGTGCGGCTGACGGCCTTCGATCGGCTGCATCTCGAGACGGGTCTGCGCTGGAGTCGCTTCGAGTACAAATATGCTATCGAGCGGCTCTGCACCAGCATTCCCGAGAACGGCACTCCTGCGCCCGACAACTGCGTGGGCCGCCAGATCGGCGATTCCTATGCCCCTTTGAGTAACGTCTATAGCGGCGAGGCGTTTTCCTGGCCGCCTTCCGTCGCGCTCTCCTATGACGTGAGCAACGATCTCATCTCCTATCTCGGCTACACGGATATCTATGTGGATCAGTCGCATGCTCTCGACGGCGATCTGGAGCCGATCGGCCCCATCACCGGCGAGAACATCGAACTCGGACTGAAGTGGTCGCCGCGCGAAGGGCGGGTCAACGCCAGCGTTGCCGTCTACCGCATCAAGAAGCGCGGATTTGCCAGCAGCGAGCCGGGCGTGGATCGCAAGAAGCGGAATCCGGACGGGTCCATCTATCGGGACGAAACAGGCGCCCAATACATCGTCACCAACAACGGGACCGAGCTGCGCTACGGCCAGGTCGATTCTTCGCGCTTCTGCTGTTACATCCAGGGGAACGATCGGATCCACGTCAGCAAAGGGTTGGACGCCGAGCTGACGGGCGAGGTGCTGCCCGGCTGGCAGGTCGCCGCCAGCTATACCTTCAGCCAGAACAAATATGAAGGCAAAGGTTACGAGTCCAATCGAGGTCAGCCCTTCACCACGATTCAACCGGAACGTCTGTACAAACTGTGGACGACCTATGACTTCCGCGCCTCGGGCGCGACCGGCTGGCTCGCTAACTTCACCGCATCGGTCGGATTCCAGGGCCAATCGAAGGGTTACAGGTCGGGAACGGCGTGCCCCCCAGGTCAGGTGGGTGACCCCGACGAGACCGGCGAGGCGCCTTGCCTGGTGCGGCTCGTCCCCTACGAATTCACGGTGGAGCCCTACA
Source organism: Steroidobacter flavus (assembly GCF_042651805.1). Lineage (NCBI taxonomy): Bacteria > Pseudomonadati > Pseudomonadota > Gammaproteobacteria > Steroidobacterales > Steroidobacteraceae > Steroidobacter > Steroidobacter flavus. Next base: position 3,034,875 of record NZ_JBHSDU010000003.1, read on the forward strand.
CGGTCTTCTCCGGTCGGCTCAACTATCGCTTCAACACTCAGTGGTCCGCTGCGCTCAATGTCGAGAACTTGTTCGACAAGACCTACTACCAGTCCGTCGGTCAGATCTATTACGGCAACTGGTACGGCCCGCCGCGCAGCTTCACGCTGAGTCTCCGTGGCGCCTTCTGATTGAGTGAGACAATGTATGAACGAGATACCGTTTTCAGAAAGTAAGAACGCCAACGATGATCGCTTCCTCGCGCAATGCGCACGAGCAGGCCATGCGCCCGAAATTGTCTATCTCGCCTTGCAAAAAGCGACGGCGCAGGCGGCCCTGACTCCCGAAGAGGAAGCGCTGATCGTCGACTACGCGGATGCGATTCATAGCCTGCCAGGCGCTGAGCGGGCGATCGTGGAGGCAGGTGTCATCGATCTCTCCGGTCATGAGGACAAAATGGCCTATTGCACGGAGTTGATCCGCTCCGTGCGTCGCAAGCAGGCGCTACGCCGCGTCGAGTTGCTGACAGACGAGGAGAAGATTGCAGATCGAGTCGTATTCGATTGGATCCAGGTTGCAGCCCATTCTCAGCAGTCGCGGCTGGTGGGCGAAACGTTGGCGGTGAAGGCAATGCCTTCGGTTCTGGCACTGTCGGAGTCGACGTTTGACGAGGCGTTTGGCGACTATGTCGCGCCAATGATCGTGTACTTCCATGGCAGCGATTTCTTCGGCGAACCCAAGGCGAGTGGGCGCGTCGAGCGACTGGCCCGGGAAGTCGGCGAATTCGCCCGGGTAGCGCGAGTCAACCTGATGCTGAACCCATCACTGGCGGATCGCTTTCGGGTCAGGGCTGAAACGCTGATGATATTCAGCGCGTCCAGCGGTCGCCTCGAAGAGATCATGGAGAGCGGCGAGCCCTATTTGGCCATTGCCGCCAGGGTGGAGCCCTACGTCAGTCACTGGCGGCGCATGATGACGGATCCGCAAAGGCGCGCCCGCATTGAACTCGTCAGGCAGCACGCGGGAGCGGCAAAGGACGCGGCTCGCCTTCGAGCGTGAAATGCTGGAATTCCAGCGCGTCACATCGCAATCGCACGCCGGACACGCTTGGTCTGGGGATGCTCCGGACCGAGCTGTGATTCGAGCGTGGCGAGCGATTGCTCGATCAGATCTTTGCCTTCGGGCTTGCCCGCGGCGACTTGAGCTTCGCCCAAGCGGGCGCGGGCTTCGGCGAGTTCCCAGCTCTGATCCCACATCACTTGTTCGCGTAGCTTCACTGCTTCTTCGAGCACGGGAGCGGCTTCAGCGGCGTGGCCGTTTTGTATCAGCAGTTCGCCTTGCGCGACTAGCGCCTGACCTAACGCAAGCTGAGCGGCGGGGCCGCCGGAGCGGAGTTTGATGATGACGTCGGCGAGTTCGTCGGAGGCTGTGGCGAACGGCTGTTGTTTGGTAGCGAGGCGGGCCTTGGTGAGCCGTGCGCGCTGTGTGAAGAGGTGATTATCACCAAATTGCTTGCGCGCTAACGCCAGCGCCTCGTCTGCAATTTGCGTCGCGTCTTTGGGATGACCGGCCGCCGCGTGAGCTTCGGCAAGAAATGTTCGGTTCTGCACATGGAGCGCACTGCCGGTCGCAGTGAACTTCTCGGCCATGCGTGCCGCTTCTTCCAAAATGGGAATGGCCTGATCGGGTCGACCGAGCGCCGTTTGCAATGAGCCGTACTGTCCCATCGACGCCGCGACGGCCGCTGAATCGCCCGATAGCGCACGCTGGCCTTCGAACGCGTGTTTCAATTCGCGCTCAGCATCGGCGACACGGCCGACGCGATAAGACAGCGTGCCGACATTCGCGCGCATGACGAGTGCAGGAACGTCTTCGCCAGTGCCGAGCGCATCATGAATGGCCAGGGCCTTTCGATAGGCGGCAGTCGCTTCCTGCAGGCGATTGGCGTTCATGAGCGCGATGCCGAGCGAGTTATAGAGAATCGCCGTCTCGCTGTGATTCTCACCAGACAGCGCGATGCGCTCGGTAATCGCCTGCTCATTCGTCGCGATGGAGCCCACTAAGTCGCCTTGAGCGCGGAGTACGCGGGCTTTGACGGTGAGCCATTCCAGATGCTGTTCGGCGTAACGCTTGAGATCGGTCGTCCAGAATTGCTCGGCTGACACAAGCAATTCATCTGCGCGTTTCAAGTTGCCGCGAGCCAGTTCGGCATGCGCGAGTTTTTGCTGAACGAGTGCGACGGTTTCCGGGTTCGCTTCCGGGCCAGCTTGTTTCAAGTAGCCTTCGAGTAGCGGCACCTGGCCGGCGACATCTTCGAGCGCCCCATACAAATCGGCGAGCGTTTCGACCACTTTGCCGGCGAGATAAGGATCGTCGCGATACTCCTGAAGCACGCGCTCGGCGCTGCGGTCGAGCATGGTTTTCGCGGTGGTGGTGCCGGAGCCGTCGGCGGTCACTGAGTTGCGAAACATGCGGGTCAGATACATTCGCACCGCTTCTTCGCGAGCCGCCGCTCTGCGAGCGATGTCGCGTTCGACAGCGGTCCGCGCCGCTTGTTCGCGAGCTTCCCGAGCTTGCCACAGGGCGACGCTGGCGCCGGCCAGAATGGCGATGAGAACGGCGGCGGCCGCGGCGGTGCCGGCGCGATTGCGGCTGACGAATTTGCTGAAGCGATACCACGCACTGTCGGGCCGCGCCTGGATGGGCCGGCCGTGCAAATGGTGATCGATATCCAGAGCGAACGCATCGGCGCTCGCATAACGCTGCGTCGGATCTTTCTTGAGCGCCCGATTCAGAATGGCGTCGATGTCGCCGCGCAGGCGACGACCGCGCTGATGATCCTGAGCGGTCGCGCTCGCGAGCGAGGCGTCGATTTCGGTGATGGCGCGTTCGAGCTGCTGGCCGTTGCCCGTGTGCTTGGGGGAGTAGGGCAGCGCGCCGGTCAGCAATTGATAGCTCACGACGCCTAGCGAATAAACGTCGGTCGCCGTGCTGATCGGCTCACCTTTGATCTGCTCGGGCGCTGCGTATTCGGGCGTGAAGGCGCGTACGGCGAATTGGGTTTGCTCGCCGGGTTGGTTTTCCAAAAGCTTCGCGACACCGAAATCCAGCAAGCGTGCCGAACCATCGGCGGTCACGAGAATATTGCTGGGCTTGAGGTCGCGATGAACGATCAGCCGTGCATGCGCATGAGCCACTGCGCGTGCCACTTGCAGAATCAGCTGCAGGATCTGCTCGACCGAAGGCGAGTGCTCGGCGCAGTAGCGGTCGATGGTCACGCCTTCCGCATATTCCATCGCCATGAACGGCCGGCCGAGATCGTCGACGCCGGCGTCGTAGAGCCGCGCGATGTTGGGATGTTCGAGCGTCGCGAGAATGTCCCGCTCGCGCGCCATGCGTTCGGCGAGCCCGCCGATCCAGGTCACGTGCGGCAGCTTGAGTGCGACGTTTCGTTTGAAGGTGCCGTCGTCGCGCTCGGCGAGCCACACGCTGCCCATGCCGCCGCGGCCCAGTTCGCGCACCAGGCGATAGGGGCCGATGTGATTTCCTGGGGAAGGCGAGCTGAGCGGAGAAGTATTGATGCCGGTCAGGCTGGTGAACTGCGGCATGTCGCGCAGGAATGCATCGCTGTCGCGGGTCGCGTGCTTGGCAAGTAGCTCGCGAAGCGCGGGCTTGAGTTTTTCGTAATCCCCGGCAAGGGCGTCGAGCCAGGAGTCACGTTCGCCGGGCGGCAGGTCGAGCGCGGTATCGAGCAGCTCGAACATCTGTTTCCAGTCTTCGGGCCCGATTCGTTGCATGGAGCTACTGTGCCAGAGTCGTTGCCAGGAACAAGCGCGCCTTCTCCCAATCGCGGGCCACCGAGCGCACGCTGCGATCGAGGGCGTCGGCGACTTCTTCTTCGGTCATGCCGGCGAAATAGCGCATCTCCACGACCTTCACCAGTCGCGGATCGATCTTCGCCAGTTCCTGGAGCGCTTCGTGAATCTGCAAAACCTCTCGCTCGCGCGGGTCCGCAATGTGAGCGGCGGCCACGTCGATGTCGACATGGATCGCATCGCCGCCCCGGCGGTCAGCCGAACGACGACGCACGAAGTCCACAACGATGGACCGCATGACCTGTGCGGCATAACCCATGAAATGGCCGCGATCGTTTGCTTCGATGGCGCCGGCTTTGAACAGGCGCAGATAGGATTCGTGGACCAGCGCTGTCGTGTCGAGCAGGGTGAACTGACCGCTGCGACGCAGTCTGGCGTGGGCCAGTTGGCGAAGGTCGTTGTAGAGCAGATCGAACAGCTGCTCGACGGCGCCGGCATCGCCGCGTCGGGAGGCGTCGAGCAAGAGAGTGACTTGCGACATGAAGCTCAATCATCCGCTGATAGGTCGAATCTAGCACAGGGCGCTGTCGTCGCCTGTGACCTCGGCGGTTCGCCGGAGGCCCTCAATCGCCGTACGGCTCGGAACGGACTAAATCGGTCCGAGTTGGTTCGAGCCGTGCGGCTCGGAACGGATTAAATCGGTCCGAGTTGGTTCGAGTCGTACGGCTCGGAACTGATTAACTCGGTCCGAGTTGGTTCGAGCCGTGCGGCTCGGAACGGATCAAATCGGTCCGAATTGGTTCGAGCCGTACGGCGATTGAGGGCCTCTCACTCCGGGGCGTTCAGCTCTTCGCGGCCGCTTCGGCCTTGGCTTCGAGATTGGACCAGCGCTCAAACTTTTCTGTCATTTCGCGTTCGAGATCTTCCGCGAGCTTGCGGTCGGCCTTGAGCTGGTCGGGTCCTTGCTTGTGATAATCCGCCGAGCTCATGCGCGCGGTCAGCTCTTGTTGGCGCTGTTCGAGCGCCTCAATTTCAGCAGGCAATTGCGCGAGCTCTCGTGTTTCTTTATAGCTGAGCTTTACGGGTGCCGCCGCGCGGGCCGACGGTTTGTTCTCTTGTTTGGACTTGGACGAAGGCGCAGGCGACAGCGGTGCGGGGCGCTGAGCGAGCCAGTCGCTGTAGCCGCCGACATATTCCTGCCATCGACCGTTGCCTTGCGCGACCAGCGTCTGAGTAACGACGTTGTCGAGGAACGTTCGGTCGTGGCTCACCAGCAAGAGCGTGCCGGGATAGGTCTGCAATGTATCTTCCAGCAACTCCAGCGAATCGATGTCGAGGTCGTTGGTGGGCTCGTCCATCACCAGCACGTTCGCGGGCCGCGCGAACAGGCGCGCCAGTAACAATCGATTGCGCTCGCCGCCGGACAGCGCTTTCACCGGCGAATTGGCTCGCTGCGAGGAGAACAGAAAGTCACCGAGATAAGTCATCACATGCTTGCGCTCGGTGCCGATCTCAACCCAGTCCGAACCCGGGCTGATGGTCTCGACCACGGATTTCTCCGGATCGAGCTGTTCGCGCAACTGATCGAAGTACGCAACGGCAATGTTGGTGCCGAGGCGCACGTTGCCGGCATCAGGCTCGAGCCGGCCGAGAATGAGCTTGATGAGCGTCGACTTGCCCGCGCCGTTCGGGCCGATCAGGCCGAGGCGGTCGCCGCGCATGATACGCATCGAAAGATCGCGAACGATCGGTCGATCGCCAAAGGACTTTTCGACATCGGTCAACTCAGCGACCAGCTTGCCGGAGCGCTCGCCCGAATCGAGCGTGAGTTTCACACTGCCCATTTGCTCGCGTCGCGCGGCTCGCTGTTCACGCAAAGATTCGAGTCGGCGCACGCGGCCTTCGTTACGAGTGCGGCGAGCTTCGACGCCTTTGCGAATCCAGACTTCTTCCTGCGCCCAGAACTTGTCGAACTTGCGGTTCATCACTTCTTCGGCGGCGAGTTGCTCGCCCTTGCGCGTCTCGTAAGCCGCGAAGTTGCCGGGATAGGAGCGGAGCAGGCCGCGGTCGAGCTCGATGATGCGCGTGACGACGCGATCCAGGAACGAGCGGTCGTGAGTGACGACGATGGACGCCGGTCCTTTGATCAGCAGTTCTTCCAGCGCGGTGATGCCGTCGATGTCCAGATGGTTGGTGGGCTCGTCGAGCAACAGCAGGTCGGGTTCCAACGCCAGCGCCAACGCCAGCGCGGCGCGTTTGCGCTCGCCGCCCGAGGTGGTTTCGGGGGCGCGCTCGGCCGCGACGTTGAGGCGCTGTAAGAATTCACTGAGGCGCGCTTCGAGGCGCCAGCGTTCGCGCTCGTCGTGAATGTCTTCGAGCTTGCCGCGCAGGACCAGGCTGTCACGCACGGTTTCTGCCGGCGGCAACAAGGGCTCCTGTTCGACCAGCACGACTTTCAGCCCGTCCAGGCGCGACACTTCGCCGTCATCCAAAGGCGCAAGGCCCGTGATGACTTTCAGTAGCGAGGATTTGCCGGTGCCGTTCCGGCCGATCAGCCCGACGCGCTCGCGCTCGTCGATGGCGAAATTGGCCTTATCCAGCAGGGGATGCAGGCCATAGGCGAGTTCGGCGTTGCGAAGCGTGAGCAGGGGCATCGGCGTCAAGGCTTGGGCGTCGGGGCCCGAATGATACCGGCGAAGGCAATTGCGGGGCTGGAAATCGTCGCCGCGGCCCTACAATAGGGGCATGCGTATCGCCAAACCGATGTTGTTGATCACGACCCCGATCGGCCTGGCCATCGGGCTGTACGAGGGCTGGCGGCTGGCCGGCGGGTTGGTGTTCATCATGGCCGCGCTGATGCTGGTCATTGCGGCGGCTTTCGGCTCTGTGGTTTACACCATTCGCAAAGAGCGGGCCGAGGAAGAGCGCAAGAAGGCGGAGGCGGGTCAGTCGCCCGCGCCGCCAGGGTCAGGCACCTGATCTTTCACTTCACGCGCCGTTCGATCACCAGGCTCTGGATGGCACGGCCGAAATAACCCCGCTCGTCGCCCAGTTTCGCGAACGCGAGACCGGCGCCGTGATCGCCCAGCCAGGTTTGCGCGTCCAGCAAAATCCATTCGCCCACCGGCATGCGCGCCAGGCTGATGGTCAGATCGGCATTGATGAAGGTCCACTCGTTGAAATCGAGCACCGACGAGACGCCGTTACAAAAGTCGCCGGTCATGGCGGCGCGCATCAGCGGAGTGATGGGCTCGCCTTCGACGATCTGTCGATGCGCTCGAAACCAGAGTGCGCCAGGGCCGCGCTCGCCGAATGAGCCACGCACCGAGCGCAGCGTCACCCCCGAAGCGAATTGTTCATAAGACGAGAAACGGATTTTCGATTCGCGGCCTTGCTCGGGCCCCGGCAAGGTCACTTGCTCGTCGATGACATCGTCGGGCAACTCCATTTCCGCCTGCCGAATCTTCAGCACCGTGGCGCGCACGCAAGCCACGCCCTCATGCGACAAAGTCACATTGCAGACCTGGATCTTGCGGCCTTCGCGCTGCACGTCGATTTTGATTTCCAGCGGCGCAACCGGAATGGGTCGTAACAAATCGAACGTCATGCGCGCGACGTGCATCGGCTCACGCATCGGCATGCGCTCGACGGCCCAGGCAATCAGCGAAGCGGGCGCGCCGCCGTGCTGCATGCTGGGATCCCACGGGCCCGCGGAGCAGGCTTGGGCGTGGGCGATTGAACCTTCGACTCGGTAGACGTAACTCATAACGGCATCTGTCGGAGCGCGGCGGCGGTGACCGCGTCGGCGGGGAAAAAGGATTCCAGCGCCAATTCTGACAGAGTTACATCGATGGGAGTGCCAAAGACGGTGGTGGTGCTGATGAAGCTCAGCACGCCCATGGGCGTGGCCAGTCGCATCGGCACGACGAAGGCGTTGGTGATCTCGTTGCGATCACGGTGGTTGGGATGTGCCGGCGCCGGATAGTCGGACAATTCTTCCAGCAAGGAGGTCAACACGGGATCGGCGGACACTTCGATTTGCCGGCGCAGGCGCGCGAAAATATGCGCTCGCCATTGCCCGAGGTTCACGATCCGAGATGCGAGTCCGTCAGGGTGGAGGCTGGCTCGTAGCACATTCATCGGCGCCGCCAGCAACTCCGGTTTGATGTCTGTCAGCATCGGTGCGACAGCGCGATTGGCCGCGAGCAAGGTCCAATGCCGGTCGACTGCGATGGCCGGATAGGGCTCGTGACCTTTGAGCACCAGTTCCATCGCATCCCGCGCGGCCTGCAGTGACGGGTCATCCAGCTTGCGCTCGGTGAACATGGGCGCGAACCCCGCTGCGATAAGTAAGCTATTGCGTTCACGCAGCGGCACTTCGAGTAGCTCAGAGAGCTTCAACAGCATCTCGCGGCTCGGGCGCGAGCGGCCGGTCTCCAGAAAGCTCAGATGTTTGGAAGAGATCTCGGCTTCCACGGCGAAATCGAGCTGGCTCAGGCGGCGTCGCTGGCGCCATTCGCGCAGCAGGTCGCCGACGGGTCGGAGGGCGGTTGCATTCATGGGATGGACGATAGCGCAGCCCTCGGGGGCGGCTCCATTACCTGCCGGGTAATCGACCGGGCGCGGCCGGCAGGCGATGCTGAGCTCCGTCACAACCAAGGAGCTTCGAGATGAGCCTGATCCAAACATCCACTTTTCTGCGTCGGGTGCTGGTGCTGGACGCGGTCAGCTGCGCCGGCCTGGGAGTGTTATTGGTTACATTCGGTAACGGTTTGTCCGGCGTGCTCAGCTTGCCCGTCGGGTTGTTGCAGCAGGCCAGCGCGGTGCTACTGCCCTTTGCATTGTTGCTGGCATTTCTGAGCACGCGGGCCCGGTTGCCGCGAGCGGCGGTGTGGGCGGTGATCGTGGCTAATGCCATCTGGGCAATCGACAGCATCGTGTTGCTGTTCACCGACTGGGTGCAGCCGAATTTGCTCGGGACCCTGTTCGTGGCCGGTCAAGCGGCGTTCGTCGCCGTGGTCGTGGAGCTGGAATATATCGGCCTGCGTAAATCGGCCGCGGCCGCACCCCTGCCTGCTTGAACCCACGCTGAATCGGCTGCGCTGAACGAAAGATGCATCTAAGCGGCCCGTGGCTGCGATATGCTTCAAAGGTCGCATTACGGGCACGCTTTCGCATGAAACAACAACGAGTTTTCGCTGCCGTCATTGCGGCGGTCGCGCTCACGTCGGCCGCCTCGATTCCGACCGCGCAAGCCGCGCAGCCCGGCTTTTATATCGGCGGTTTCTATGGCCAGAGTGACAAGGACAGCGACATCCAGGATTACCGCGCATACGCCGCCACTCGGATCTACCCCAGCCCGGTGGTCCAGCTCACCGTGGAATCGCTGACGGACTCGCTGGACACCAAAGATTCCGCATTCGGCTTCTTCGCCGGCTATCGCTTCAACACGCACTTCGCCGTCGAGGGCGGTTACATGGACCTGGGCAGCGTGTCGTATCGGGGCAAGCCCCGCGGCAATATCACCGGCGTCCCCACCGAGGCTACGGTCAATTTCGACAGCTCGACCGCGGGTCTCACTGTGTCGGCGCTGGGCATCTGGCCGCTGAGCTATCGCTGGGAAGTGTATGGGCGCGCCGGCGCGCTGTTCTCCAGCAACGATTTCAGCATCTATTACAACGACGTCGAGCAGGATCCCCGGACCGACCAGTTTTCCGATAACGACGTCGACTTCTACGCCGGCATCGGCACCAGCTTCAACTTCCTCGAGATCTACGATGTGCGCCTGGAGTACCAGCACATCCTCGATGCGGGCGACAAGAATACGGACGAAGCCGACGCCAATGTGATCTCGATCGGCATCACCGTGGTGTTCTGACGATCTCGACGGGTCGGTGCACGCCGACCTCCGCGCACAGCTGTTCCGGATGACGGAGTCGCCAGATCGCCAGGTCCGCTCGCGCTCCTACTTCGAGCGTGCCTCGATTGTTTGCCAGGCCCAAGGCCTTGGCAGCGTTGATGGTCACGCCACGCAGCGTCTCCGCCGCGGTCAAACGAAATATCACACAGGCCATGTTCATCGCCGTCAGCAGCGATGCTATCGGCGACGTGCCGGGATTGCAGTCGGTCGACACCGCCATGGGAATATTCAACTCGCGCAGCCGTTCGATGGGCGGCAGCTTCGTCTCGCGTAAATAATAAAACGCGCCGGGCAACAGACCCGCGACGACACCGCGCTCGGTCATGCGTTGCAAGGACTGCTCGCTCGTATGTTCCAGATGATCGGCGGAGAGGGCGCCCGCGTCGGCGGCCAGCTCGCCACCATTCCCGTCGCTCAATTGGTCCGCATGCAAGCGCGCCGGCAACCCGAGCTCGCGTGCACGAGCGAAGATGCGACGCGTCTGTTCTTGGGTGAACGCGATGCGCTCGCAGAAAACATCGACGGCGTCGGCGAGCTTCGTGGTGGCGACGGCCGGTAACATCTCGTCGCAGACATGGCGCACGTAATCTTCCTGACGACCCGCGAACTCGGGCGGCAAGGCATGCGCGCCGAGAAAGGTTTTGACCACAGTGAGGCCCGTGATCTCACCGATGCGTTGCGCGACCCGAAGCATCTTCAGCTCGTTGTCCAGGTCCAGGCCGTAGCCGGATTTGATCTCGAGCGTCGTGACGCCTTCGGCCGCGAGCGCCAGGGCGCGAGGCAACGATTGATCGAGCAACTGATCTTCGCTGGCAGCGCGGGTCGCTTTCATCGTCGCGACGATGCCGCCGCCGGCGCGGGAAATTTCCTCATACGTGGCGCCACGCAAGCGGGCGGCGAACTCGTTGCTACGGTCGCCGGCGTAGACCAGATGGGTGTGGCACTCGACCAGTCCGGGCGTGATCCATAATCCTTCGGCCAGGGTCACGGTGGCGGCGGACCATTGCAGCGTGTCGAGTTGCTGACGGGTGCCGATCCAGGCGATGCGGCCGTCCTTGATGGCGAGCGCGGCGTCGCGCACTTCGCCCAGCTCGTTCGGGCCGTGTCGGTCATTGTATGCAGGGAGGCCGGGCATCGTGGTCAGGTTCGCACCCAGCCACACCCTGTCCCATGCCGATGCACTCGCGGTCGAAGCTTTCATCGCCTCCGAAGTCTTATACTCATCGCATGTCCATGCAATCCCGCTATCGCTTCCCCTGTGCGTGGCTGCCCGAGGGTTGGCGTCGCAATGTGGTGATCTCAGTCGATCCCGATGGAGATATCGTCGACGTCGCCACGGACGACACCGTCACGGCCGCCAGAATGATTAACGGCGCGGCCATCGCCGGCATGCCCAATATCCATAGCCACGCGTTTCAGCGCGCGATGGCCGGTCTGGTCGAGCAGCGCGGCGGCAAGGACGACAGCTTCTGGACCTGGCGCGAGACCATGTACGACGTGGCCAGTCGTATTTCGCCGGAATGCCTCAACGGCGTGGCGGCGCAGTTGTATGCAGACATGGTCAAGGCCGGCTACACCTCGGTGTGCGAGTTTCACTACTTGCACAGTCATGGCGAGGCCTCGAGCCGCTCGCACGAGGAACGGCTGGCCATGAGTCAGGCGCTGATGGATGCGGCCACGACGGCCGGCATCGGTCTCACACTGCTGCCGACGCTGTATCAAACGTCCGACTTTGGCGGCGCGCCGCCGACCGAGCGGCAGCGACAGTTTTCCATGGAGACGCGCGAGTACCTGGATCTGCTCGACGCGCTCCGGCAATCCTCGCAGCGCTCGCCGCAACTCGAAGTGGGCACGGCGTTGCACAGTCTGCGGGCCGTGCCGTCCGAGTCGCTGCGAATGGTGCTCGATTCGCAACGGGACGGGCAGGTGATTCATATCCATATCGCCGAGCAGGAGCGTGAAGTGCAGGCGTGCCTGGAGCGCACCGGCAAGCGGCCCATCGAATGGCTGCTCGAGAATGCGCCGGTCGATCGCCGTTGGTGCCTGATTCATGCGACGCATGCTACAGCTGAAGAGCTGCAAGGCGTCGCGACAGCGGGCGCGGTGATCGGGTTGTGTCCCACCACCGAAGCGAATCTCGGTGACGGCATTTTTCCGATGGAAACATTGCTCGCCGCCGGTGGCGCGTTTGCCATCGGCTCGGACAGCCACATTTCGTTGTCGCCCATCGAAGAGTTGCGCTGGCTCGAATATCAGGCGCGACTGGCTCGTCGCCAGCGCGGCGTGCTAACGGATGGCACTCTGTCCGGTGGCGCGTTGTTGTGGCAGAAGGCGTGCACGGCCGGTGCGCGCGTCTCGGGTCGGCCGATCGGTGAACTCGCGGCCGGTAAGCGAGCGGACGTTGTCGTGCTGGACATCAACTCGCCGTTGTTCGCGGCACGCAGCGACAGCTCCATCATCGATACGTTTGTTTTCTCCGGCACCAGCGAGTCGGTACGGGATGTGATGGTGGGCGGTCGCTGGCTGGTCCAGGATCGCCGCCATTTCGCCGAGACGGCGGTGTCCGCCGGCTACAAGCGCGCCCTGCAAAAGATGTTCAAGAAGGATCGGGTCTGAGTATGAATGTTTATGACTTTCACCAGGGCACGCTGCCGCTGCTGATCAGCATTCCGCATGCGGGCACCTACGTGCCGGAAGCGATCGCGCAGCGGTTCACGCTGGCCGGCAGTCATCTGGCCGATACCGACTGGCACGTCCACCATCTCTATGACTTCGCGCGTGGCCTGGGCGCGTCGATCTTGAAGGCGAACTACTCGCGCTATGTTGTGGATTTGAACCGGTCGCCGGATTCTTCGTCGCTGTACGTCGGCAATCCGACGTCGCCGGTCTGTCCGCCGATGACTTTCAACGACGAGCCGATCTACGCGCCGGGTCGCGAAGTCACCGCCACCGAAATCGCTGCAAGGGTTGAGCAATACTGGCAGCCGTATCACCAGCGCCTCGTCGAGGAGTTGAAGGCGATCCGTCAGCGCCACGGCTACGCGTTGCTTTGGGACGCGCATTCGATTGCGAGCGAAGTGCCGTCGTTGTTCATCGGCGAGTTGCCGGAGTTCAACTTCGGTACACGTGACGATGCGAGCTGTCCGCGCGCCGTCGCCGATCAATTGCTCGACCTCGTGACGTCCGACGGCAAGTTCGGCGCCGTGCTGAACGGTCGCTTCAAGGGCGGCTATATCACAATGAAGTACGGTCAGCCGCAGGAAGGCGTATATGCCGTGCAGCTGGAACTGTCCCGGCGCGTGTACATGGATGAGGCGGCGGGCACCGGTTGGAATCCAGAGCGGGCGCAGTCGGCGCAGGCGCTGATTTCTCAGTTGCTCACACGCTTTCTGAAAGCGCGCAGCTAACAGGCGTTCGATTCAAGAGCGATGGCCGCGGCCTGCACAGCCCCGATGACTTCGGCGGGCAGGAAGGGCTTGCCGATGAAGCCCAGTGGCCGCAGATCGGCGACCTTCCTGCGCACCTCATCGTCGATGTTCGCGCTGATAAACAAACATCGGATGCCTTGCGCCTCATACAGCTGACGCGCGACGTCGATGCCGCTCGTGCCGTGCGCCAGCCGAAGATCCATGATGGCAATGTTGGGTCGATGGCGCGCAGCCGCGGCCAGCGCACCGGGTCCATCGTGCGCGACCGCGCTGACTCGGTGCCCCGCCTCCACCACCAGATCCTCCAGGTGGATGGCGATCAGCACTTGATCTTCGACGATTAGGACTTCGAGTCCCATGTCGTCGCGGGCTGCAGCGGGAACGTGATGTGAGCGGCGTAGCCATCCGCATGCTCGACTCTCAGCTGGCCGTTCAACTGCCGCACCAGCATGCTGATGAGGCGTGTTCCCAATCCGCCGGACGGCTTCGCGGCGCCGGCCGGGTCGCTGGCACTCAAGCCCGGACCGTTGTCGGCAATGGTCAGTCGCGCCTGGCCGGGCTCGACCCGACGCAGGCTGACTTTGATGATGGCCGGCCGCTCGTCCGGTCGACCGTGTTTCAAGGCATTCATCACCAGCTCGTTGACGATCAGCGCCAGCGAGACGCCGTTCTCGGTCGGCAGTCGTATCGGCTCGATGTCGGTGCGCAGATCGGTATGTCGTTCCTCGCCGATGCCGGCGCGGGCCAGCTCGGCGCACAAACCGGTGAGATAAGTTTGCATGTCGATGCTGAGCGGATCTGAGTCCTGATACAGACGCTCGTGGATCGAAGCGATGGCAGTGACGCGCGCGATGGCCTTGGCGAACAGTTCCTTCGCGCCAGCCTCGCGGAATTCGCCGCCTTGCAGGCTAAGCATGCTGAGCACCAGCTGCAGACTGTTCTTCACGCGATGATTCACTTCACGCAGCAGCAGCTCACGTTCCGCCAGCGAGCGGCGCAACTCGGCTTCGACTCGATGCAAGCGCAACAGCGCACGCGCGACCGCTTCCAGCTCTTCGGGCTCCATCGGCTCGACCAGGAAACTGTCCGCGCCGGCGGAGAGCGAATTGACGCGATCGAGCACGGCGATATTGGTGGCCGAGACCTGCAGCACCATGATGCCGGCGGTCTCCGGATCGGTCTTCAGCTGTTTGCACACGTCGATGCCGCTCATATCGGGCAAGTTCACATCCAGCACGACAAGCTGCGGCGAGGCGCTGCGCGCCAGACGCAAAGCTTCCTTGCCCGTGCCGGCTTCGAGCACCTGAAAACCGGCGCGATTCAGAATACGCGTGGTCGCATACCGGCCCGGCTCGTTGTCGTCGACGTTGAGGATGATTTCAGGTTTGGCTGGCATGGTGGATTTCTCCCGGGCTGCTGGCGCGCCGGATCGCGGCCGCGACGGACTCGCGTGACAACTCGCTCTTCAATAACAGGCCGCTGGCGGCGACGGCCTGTTCCTCGCCGATGTCATCGGGCCGTTGCGAGGTGAACAGGATGACCGGGATGGGCCGGGTCTCCTCGATGGCTTTGAGCATCTTCAACACTTCCAGGCCGTGCACGTCGGGCATGGCCAGATCGAGGAAGATCAGGTCGGGACGCGACTGACGCGCGAGCCGCAGCCCGTCGTAACCGCCGGTCGCTTCGATCACTTCGTAGGTGCTGCTCGACAAGAACTGGCGCAACGCATAGCGCTCGATCTCGCTGTCATCGACGATCAGCACACGCTGCGCACTACGTGTTTCGGCAGGCACGGGCGTGCCTAGCGGCGCCAGCGATTGCAGGCGCACCGGAATTGCCAGCGAGAACACCGAGCCTTTGCCCAGCTCGCTGGCAACATCGATGGTGCCGCCGAGCAAGCCCGCCAGTTTTTGCGACAACGGCAGGCCGAGGCCGGTGCCTTTCACGCTCTTCTGCAGCGGGTTCTCGACCTGCGTGAATTCATCGAAGATGTGCCGATGATTCTGCGCGGCGATGCCGATACCGGTGTCAGCTACGGAGAACACAATCATGTCGGTGTCGGCCGCGAGCTTCGCCGTGACGCGCACGGTGCCGGCCTCGGTGAACTTCAGTGCGTTGGAAATGAGATTGCGCAGAATCTGCGAGACCTTGCCTTGATCGCTGTACAGGTCGGGCAGCGCACCGATCTCTTCGAAGCTGAGCGAGACCGTGTCCTTGATGCTGAGCGGCTTGAACATGCCGCGCAGCGCGCCGAACAGGTCGGTGACATTGAATTTCTCGACCCGCAGCTGCAGCTTGCCCGACTCGACTTTGCGCAGATCGAGCAAGTCGTCGACCATGGTCGAAAGTTGCTCGGCGGCCTGGCGGATGTAACTGACTTGTTTTTCCTGCTCGGCGCTCAGCTCGCCGTCGAGCCGATGCAACAGGATTTTGGACAGCGCCAGGATGGAATTCACCGGCGTGCGGAATTCATGACTCACCGCTGACAGAAACCGTGTCTTCGTTTCGTCGGCCAGGCGCAGATGCGCGGCGCGCTCTTCGAGCTCCGCATACAGCGCCATCACGCCGCGATTGGTATCTTCGAGCTCGGCGTTGAGATGGGCCAGCTCTTCCTTGCGCAGACGCAGTTCTTCCAGGCTGCGCAGCAGGTCGCGATTCTGCTGTTGAATCTCGGCGGTGGGATCGGCCGTGCCGGAGGCGGACAGTTGATTGACGATGGTGGCGGCGCGCATCGGCGTAAAGCCTTCGGTCCGACGCGGTAGAAACTTTCCCAGCGTGATGGTCGTGCCCCGGCCCTTGCCGGAATAAACATCGAACGTGTCCATCAAACGGCGCGCGGCGACCAGGCCGAGTTTCAATTCGCCGCCGCCCGAGTCGCTGATCGCATCGTCCAGATTGGCGATGCCCGGGCCGTTGTCGCTGATGATGATCTGGAGCAGGGGATTGGCTTGAGGGGCGACGCCATGGACCGGCGCTTCCGTCAGCATGAATTCGATGGTGCCGCCGCCCGCATGGCGGATCGCGTTGCGTACCAGCTCCGACACTGCGGTCGCAATCCGCACCTGATCCTGAGAATCGAAACCAAGCAGGGCACTGACCTGTCGGGCGCGCTGCCGGGCTGCGACGATGTCGCGATCCTGCGCGAGATCCAGACGTAGCAAAGAGCGGTTCATGGGGGTGTGCGTCGAATGACAACAACCAGGGAATCGTCGCGGCCGCGCTTGCAATCCCGATACAACACGCCGGCGATCAGCGCCGGATGATGTTGCATCAGTCCGGGATAGCGATCGGCTTGCCAGCTCGCGGTGAGGCCGTCGGAATGCAACACCAGCACGGTATTGGGCTGACACGTGTGGATCAGCTCGCGCGGGCGGGAGATCACGTGACCGACGATGCCGTTATCGGTGGCGATCCGTTTGGTCTCGGCGCCGTTGATCATGGCGGCCGCGACGTTACCGACGCCGACGCTGGCGACGCGGCCCGCATCCCAATCGACTTCCAGTAGCGTGACCGCGGCACCCCGGGTCGGGCGCAGGCCTTCGTGCAGCATCTGCATGAGACGCAGCGCCGGCCGATGATTCTCCGCTTCGAAGATGCGGCACGCTTCGGTGGCGGCCTGTTCGGCGCCGAGTCCATGACCGAGGCCGTCGACGCCCGCGACCAGCACTCCTTCGACGCGCTCGTGATAACAGAAGCGATCGCCGCACGCGATCTCGCCGGGTTTCGGCACCACCAGCGCACCTACCTGCGTGAGTCCCGGCGGCGGTTCGCGCGAGTCGGGCCACAGTTGAGCCAGCACGGCGGTGCCACGACCGGGCCGTGAATAAATCTCGAAACGTTGTGACAAACGTTCCATCGCGCCGAGCCCGGTGCCGGGACTGCCGCTGGTGGAATAGCCGTCACGCAGACACCTGGCGACATCTTCCATGCCGGGACCTTTGTCGAGGCCAAGTAACTCCAGTCCGATGCGTCCATCGCGCGCAATCTTTTGCGCGATCAGTTCGCCGCCGCCGCCATGCTTCACCAGATTCGTGCCTATCTCGGTGGCGACCAGCGCGGCGCGGCCGGCATCCTCGGCATCGAAACCCAAATCGGCGGCAAGTGTGCCGATGCCGCGTCGGGCAGGCGCGACGGCACTTGGATCGCCGATCGAAAACTGTTGCATTTACTTCCAACGAGTAATGGTCACGCGGGTGCCTACGCCGGGCTGCGACCAGATATCGAATTCGTGTGAAAGCTTCCGTGCGCCGTTGAGTCCCAGGCCCAGGCCGTTGCCCGTGGTGAAGCCGTCGGTCAATGCCAGATCGACGTTGGCGATGCCCGGGCCGCGGTCCTCGAAGGTAAGGCGCACCCCGGCGCGCTTCGGGCCTTGGTTCAGGCGCTCGATGCGGCATTCGCCGCCGCCGCCGTAAGTCAGCGTATTGCGTGCCAGTTCGCTGGCCGCTGTGATGACTTTGGTTTGATCGACCAGGCTGAAGCCGAGATCCATGGCGAGCGTGCGTACGGCTTGTCGAACCTTGACCACGTCTTCGCCCGAACGCACGGGTAGCGTGGTTGGTTCAATCGACATGGCTGGTTTCATCGCTCCGGTCGAGCGCATTGCGCAGCAGGGCCAGGCCCGCATCGACATTCAGAGCGGTGCGAATGCCAGGCAGCGACAGTCCAAGCTCAACCAGAGTGATGGCAACTGCGGGCTGCATGCCCACGACCACGGTTTGCGCATCCAGGATGCGGGACATCGCCGCGATGTTTCCGAGCATACGGCCGATGAACGAGTCGACCATTTCCAGCGCGGAGATATCGATGAGCACGCCGCGCGCTTTGGTCGCGACAATCTTGTTGGTGAGATCGTCCTGCAGGGTCATCGCCAGCTCATCGTGCATGTCGACCTGGACGGTCACCAGCAGACAATCGCCCAGACGCAGAATCGGGACGCGATCCACGGCCTTATCCTCGAGCAGCGACTGATGTCACACCCAGCCCGCGGCGTTTCAATGCCAGGGCGAAGGCGTCGGACAGACTGGCTTTGGTGGCGACCGACGACAGGTCGATGCCGAGGTGCACGATGGTCTGTGCGATCTGCGGACGGATGCCGCTGATGATGCAGTCCGCGCCCATCAACTGCGCGGCCGACACGGTCTTGAGCAAATGTTGAGCGACCAGCGTATCGACGGTCGGCACGCCGGTGATATCGATGACCGCGATGCTGGAGCCGGTCGCGACCAGGCGCTGTAACAGCGTTTCCATCACGACCTGCGTGCGCTCGCTGTCCAAGGTGCCGATCAACGGCAAGGCCAGGATGCCGGGCCACAACTCGACGACGGGAGTCGACAGCTCGATCAGCTCTTCCTGCTGACGAGCGATCACCGACTCGCGCGCCTGCTGATACACCTCGGTGGTGTACAGGCCCAGCGAGTCGAGCAGCAGAGTCGTTTCCCACAGGCTGTCCGCGAGCGCCGCCGGCTCATCGAGCAGGCTGGTGCGCAGGCGGGTGAAGACGGGCTCCTTCAGCGAGAACACGAAGGTCGCCACTTGTGAGGGCGAGAATCCCTGGGTGGCACGGCTGCGGGACAACTCGCCGAGGAATTCCCGGATGTCGGCCCACTGAGAGCTGCGGGTGTCGAACTGCATGCCTTTTTGCACGTTGTTCGCCAGCAAGCTGAGGAAGCGTTGCGACTCGTCGCGTAACTGCGATTCCTGCAAGCGCCCGGCGCGCCACGTGCCCGATTCCAACTGCAGTCTGACCCACTCCGTGAGAATTTCTTGTTGATACTGCTCGACAATGGCCGGCAGTCGACTTGCCAGTCGGTTCATCCGCGACTCCTGTGTGTGGGGCTTTGAGAGATGGCTCGCTCGCGGAGCCTTCGACGCAATCGCAAAGATATGCACGGGCGCCCACCCGCAAATGACGCCCGAGCCTCTGCTACGCGCGACGGCGCGGGACGGTTCCGCTGTTTTTGAAAAATTTCTAAGCGGCGCAGGCCGTGGCTTACGCGCTGACGACTTTCAGCAGATCGGTATCGTCGCCGTTGAGGCCGAGCGGGCGGCCGTTTAGGAAATCGCGGCACTTACTGGCGGGCGCGGGCTCGGCAAACAGATAGCCCTGCGCGTACCGGCAACCCAGTTTGCGAAGCATCTCCAGTTGCGACCAGCCTTCCACGCCCTCGGCGATCACTTTGATCTTCAAGTGCTGGGCCATTGCGATGATGGCGCCGACGATGGCGTGATCGTTGGAATCGGTGCCCAGGTCGCGAATGAAGCTGCGATCGATTTTCAGGTAATCGACCCGCCAGCGCTTCAGATAGCTGAGCGAGGAGTAGCCGGTGCCGAAGTCGTCAATGGCGACGCGCACGCCGAGGGCGCGCAGGTCGTTGATGGCGTCGACGCCGTCTTCACCGCCGTTCGAGCCGTGACGCGACTCGACCTGATCGAACATCGCGCCTTCGGTCAGCTCGATCTGGAGCATGGCCGGGCTGATGGAATTAACCTGGGTGAGTTCCGCGATCCGCTGCCGCAGATCGCAACGGGACAATTGGCCCGGCGAGATGTTGATCGCCACCGGCACCAGCACCGTGCTGCCGCCCTTGCGCCATTGAACCATGTCGTCAATGACGCGCTTGATCACGAAGTCGCCGAGCCCGGCGATCAATCCGGTCTCTTCGGCGACCGGAATGAAGCGCGTCGGCGAGACGTAACCGTCGATCGGATGTTTCCAGCGCACCAGCGCTTCCAAAGTCACGACCCGACGGGTCTCGATGTCGATCAGCGGCTGATAGTGCACGTCCAGCTGAGTCTGCGATTCCAGCGCGGCGCGCAGGCTCGCTTCGATGGCGACGCGTTCCTTCAACTGCCGGTCCATGACCGGACTGAATACCTGGAAGTTGTTCCGGCCGCGATCCTTCGCTTGATACATCGCCGTGTCTGAGTGGCGGAGGAGTGCGCCCACATCCTCGCCGTCGCGCGGGAACATGCTCACGCCGACGCTCGCCGTCGTGACGAGCGGCTTGCCGTCAATTTCCAACGGCGCGGCCAGCGCGCTGGTGATGCGAGACGCGGTCTCTTGAACCTGGTTGCTGCTGCGGACGATGTTGAGCACGACCACGAATTCGTCGCCGCCCATGCGCACGACGATGTCCTCGTTACGCACGGCGTCTTTGATTCTTTGCGAGACCGCTTGTAACAGCTTGTCGCCGGTCTCGTGACCGTGCGTATCGTTGACGTGCTTGAAGCGATCGAGATCGATGAACAGGACGGCCAGCGCCGCTTTCTTGCGGCGGGCCTCTTCGATGGCCGCGGGCAAATGCGCCGAGAGGAATAAGCGATTGGGCAGGCCGGTCAGCTGATCGTGATGCGCCAGTCGATCGAGCCGCTGCTGTTTCTCCAGCAACTGGGCTTCGATTTTGCGACGGACCATGCCGCCGTGCTCCACCTGCTCGATGAACTGCCGATGCCGCGACTCCGCTTCGACCACCCGTACGTCCAGCTTACGGATGCGCAGTTGCAGGAAGATTGCCCAGGCGGCGACGGCGCAAAGCGCGGTGATGGCACAAACGGCAAGGTAGAACATTGCGACATGCGTTCGACTTCGACGTCGGCAGTGTCGCGAAACGCCGTCATCGGCCGCCGGATATGGCGCACAGTTTTGGGCCGCCCGGACCAGTGGCGGCCAAAACTACGACGCAGGACCGGTTTGTGACTTAACAGTTGGCAGCTCAGGCGGCAGGAGCAGTGCGCAACTGCAAGTCGCTGGCGGCCTGACCGAAGGCGCGGATGAACATGGTGAAGGCGTACACCGCGCCAGACACAGTCTGAGTCTGATCGTCGGCGGCTTCGTGGGTCTCGAGCTGCTCGAGGAAGCTGCGCCACAGGCCGCTGCCTTCGCCCGGCTGACCGTGGCCCAGGTAGGTCGAAGCGTTGCGAACGTTCTCGTCGGCGCTGGCCAGCACTTGATCCAGCTGCACACGCGCGCCGAGACGCGAGCCTTCCAATACATACAAGATGCCGAACACTTCCGAAGACGTCGGCGCGGTACGGCGCAAGGCAAGCGGTTGCACGTCGGATTGCAGGCTGTGCAGATCGGCAAGGATGGCGGCGCGACGCGAACGCTGCGGCCAGTCCGGTACCAGCTGTTCGACGCCGGCATTCTCCAGCAGCTGTTCGATCGCGATCAGCGTCGCGGCGTTGGCCTGCAGGAAGCGTCGATAGTGTGTGACGTCGCCGAGGTTGAATCCTTCCGCGATCCTGTCCAGATCACGATGCAAATGATCGGTCGCGCCTCGCAGCGAATTGCGGCGATTCAGTTTGATGCTGGACGTGAGCGGGCCGGAGGTCTGCGATTCTTCAATTTGCATGTCGGGCTGAATCCTGATCGTCGAGCACGCTACGAATGCGCGCTGCCAGATCATCGAAAGCGAAAGGTTTGGTGATGAGTTCCACGCCCGGGTCGAGCCTTCCATGATGCACGATCACGTCGCGCGCGTAGCCGGTCGCAAACAGCACCTTCAAGCGCGGATGGAGGACCACTGCCTGCTGCGCCAGTTGCTGGCCATTCATGCCTCCCGGCAACACCACGTCGCTGAACAGCAGGTCGATGTCGCCGGCAGGAGTCTGGCGCAATACATTCAGCGCGTTGACGCCATCGCGCGCTTCGAGCACATCGTAGCCAAGCTCACGCACTGTCTCGACGGTAAAAGCGCGTACATCGGGATCGTCTTCTACGATCAGAATGGTTTCGCGCTGAGCGGCGAGCGAGCATTCGCTCTGAGCGTCCTCTTCAGGCACCTGCGCGTCGGGCCGGGCCGCCGGCAAGTAGATACGAATCGACGTTCCGGCGCCGTCCGCCGAAGTGATACGCACTTGTCCGCCGGACTGCCGCACGAAACCATAAACCTGCGATAACCCGAGCCCGGTGCCCTGGCCGACGCTCTTGGTGGTGAAGAACGGCTCGAACGCTCGCGCCAGCACTTCAGGCGGCATGCCGACGCCGGTATCGCGAACATTGATCACGACGTATTCGCCGCGCGGCAGATTCTCCACCGTGGAATGACTCAGGCTGCGCGTATCCAGGTTGAATGTTTCTATGCTGAGCTTGCCGCCGTGAGGCATGGCGTCGCGCGCGTTCACCGCAAGGTTCAGTAGCGCGATCTCGAGCTGATTGCCGTCGATCTCCACGTGCCGCAAGTCGGGCGCCATCGCAGTCTCGACCAGGATCAGTTCGCCGAGCGTCCGCTGCATCATCTCGGACATGCCGGCGACCAGTCGGTTGACCGCGACCGGTCGCGGATTCAACGGCTGCTTGCGTGAGAAGGCGAGCAGATGCTGAGTGAGGTTGGTCGCGCGCTGCGCGCCCGCCATCGCGTGATCCGCCGCCCGTCGCAACCGTTCCAGATTCGGCGGCAGCTTTCGTTGCAACGTCTCGATGTTACCGACCACGACCTGCAACAGATTGTTGAAATCGTGCGCCAGACCGCCGGTGAGCTGACCGACGGCTTCCATTTTTTGCGCCTGACGCAGAGCTTCCTGCGCCTCTTCGAGTTGCGCTTGCCCGGCCTTGTCTTCGGTGATGTCTCGACCGACCGCGTAGATGCAGCCGTGACCGAGCGCCGTCGACCACGAGACCCAGCGAGTCTCGCCGTTCCGGCACACGAACCTGCATTCGAACGGACGCTGATTTTCCAGCGCGGCTTGCGCCACGGATTGCCGGACGGTGGTCGCGTCGTCGGGGTGCGCGAACTTCGCAAGATGCTCGCCGACCACTTCGCTCGTGCCATGGCCGAGCGAGGCTTGCCACGCGGGATTGACCTCGATGAGCGCGCCGACCGGCGTCATCACCGCCATCAGATCTTTCGACAGCTGCCACAAGTGATCGCGCTCGGCGGTCTTGTGCGCGACGCGCAGGGTCAATGTTTGATTCAGGTCGTGAAGCGCGGTCTCGGCCTGCTTGCGCTCGGTGATGTCGTTGACGATGCCGATCAAGCGGGTGCACGTGCCGCCATCGTGGAATGAGCGGCCCGAGAGTGAAACCCAGCGCTCTTGCGCGTCGCCCGAGCGGATGATGCGAAACTCAGTGGCGATGTTGCTCGCGGCGCTGGCGCGCAAGGTCTCGTTGAAGATCGATTCGATGCGCAGCCGATCGCCGCTGTGGCAGCTTTTCAGAAACGCTTCCCGATCGGGCACGGCGTGCGGCACGAGCCCGAACAGCTCGCGACAACGTGCATCGACGTCAAACATGCCGGTGGCGGGATCGAACTCCCACCGGCCGAGACCCGCGGTCTCGATGGCAAGCTGCGCGCTGGTCTCGCTGATACGGAGCGCTTCTTCAGCCCGCATGCGATCCTGACGTTCGCGCGCTTCAGCGACGGCGCGATCGACTGCCGCTGGCAGGCGGCTCAAGCCGCGCTTCATCACATAATCGGTCGCACCCCGGCGCAACGCGTTGATGGCGAATTCTTCGCCGACCACGCCGGACACGAAAATAAACGGCATCTCGGGGCAGCGCTCGCGCACGATGTCGAGCGCGGCGAGCCCGTCGAAATCAGGCAAGGAATAATCCGCGAGCACCACGTCGTAGTCGCCGGTGCCGATCTCGCGCATGAAGTCGTCGCGAGTGGCCACGCGTCGCACGGTGCTATCGGTTTCGGCTTTCGACAGGTGCGTGATGGCGAGCTCGGCGTCGATCTCGCTGTCCTCGAGCAACAGAATGCGAGTCTGCGAGTGAAGGCGAGAGGCGAGCTCGGCGACCATGACTACTTCCTATCGATGCCGGACACAGCGGCCATGCGCGGCGGAGTCTCGTTCAGCACGCCCCAGAACATGCCCAGGTCCTGGATGGCTTCGAAGAACGCGTTGAAGTCGACCGGCTTGACGACGAACGCGTTCACGCCCAGCTCGTAGCTGCGGACCAGATCGCTTTCCTCGCGCGAGGAGGTGAGCATGACAACCGGCACCGAGCGCGTGGCGCCATCGGATTTGATCTTGGCGAGCACTTCCAGGCCGTCCACCTTGGGCAGCTTCAAATCCAGCAGCACCACTGCCGGATCGCCGGGCGGACGAGCCTTGTGTTGCCCACGGCAATACAAATAGTCGAGTGCTTCCGCGCCGTCGCGGGCCACGACGATGTCGTTGGCCAACTGGCACTTGGCCAGGGCGGCCAGGGTCAACTCGATATCTTTCAGGTTGTCTTCGACCAATAGGATGGGTCGCAGATCAGCCATCGACGCTTGCTCCTTTACGAGGGATGCCAAAACGGAATTCCGCGCCTTCATCGACGGCGCCTCGGGCTTCGATCCAGCCGCCGTGGCGCTCGATGATCCGGTGGGTCAATGCCAGCCCGATGCCGGTGCCGGCAAAATCTTCCATACGGTGCAGCCGTTGGAACACGCCAAATAGTTTGTGCGCGTACGCCATGTCGAAGCCGACTCCATTGTCGCGCACTGTGTAAACGCACTCCGACGCAAGTTGTTCACCGCGGATCTCGATGATCGCGGGCGAGCGGTCGCGGCTGTACTTGAGTGCGTTGTCCACCAGGTTGTATAGCGCCTGACGCAGCAGGGCCGCGTCGCCGGTCGTGGGAGGTAACGGTTGAATGCGCCACTCGATCTGCCGGCCGCGCACATCGGGTTCCATCGAGCGGAGGATTTCCTGCATGACTTTCTGCATATCGACCGGCATCACCGACAACGCTGTGCGTCCCAACTGCGAGAAGCTGAGCAGGTCGTCGACCAGCTGACCGGCCGAAGCGGCGGCCTCGTTGATGCTGTCGAGGTAATGCAGCGATTGGGGGCTCAGCGATTGTTCACGATCCCGCAGCAGCTGCGTGTAACCGACGATGTGTCGGAACGGTGCACGCAAGTCGTGACTGACGGAGTAGGAGAACGACTCCAATTCCCGGTTCGAGCGTTGCAACTGGCTGGTGAGCTCGGCGCGCTCCTCGGCACGTCGAAGCACGAAGTTGATGATGGCGGTTCGGAAATCCATCGCGCCATCCACTTCAGCCTGCGACCACGGCACGGCTCGGCCCTTGACCAGCTCTTTCCAACTGGCGAACGAGTTCCGCGGATGCAGACGTTCGTTGTCGACTTGCTTCGCCTCGCGCGGGTCGCCGGCCCACAGCACGGTCCGCTCGACTTCCGGGCGGAACCAGAGGATGTAACTCGGATGCAATTGTGAGATCGAGATGGCCAGTACGCCGCTCGCCACATCGACGATGTCGGCGAACTCCGGCCACTGCTGTCCCAATCGGTCGGTGACGAATGAGTCGGCGTCCTCACGCTGAAGTTTCTCCGTGAGCGCGCGTAGCCGGTCAGGAGCAGGCGTCACGCCGGCGGTAAACAGCAGATCGTCATGCAGAACGGCCGCGCCGGCCGCGCCCGCGATTTTCAACCAGGTATTGGCATGGGTGCCCAGGCCGCTTTGGAAAGAATCGCTCGCCGCGATCTTGGTCAGCAGCTCGCTTTCCACGCGCTTGAGGTCGATGCGTTTGGCGGCATACGCGCCACGCTCACGCGCGCCGATATGTTGAGAAAGCACTTTGCCCAACAAGTCGCACGCGGTTCGGGCTTGCGCGTTCACCCGGCGAGGCGAGGCGTTGTGACATGAAACCAGACCCCACAGGCGTCCATCGACCAGCACCGAGATGGACATGGACGCGAGCGTGCCCATGTTTCGCATGTACTGGAGATGCACCGGCGAGACGCTGCGCAGGGCGGCGAAACTCAAATCCAGCGCCGTGCCTCCTTGATCGAGCGGTGGCTCGATGGGCACGGGCGTGTAGTTCGCATCGGGAATGACGCGCAGCCGGTTCAGTCGATACAGCTCGCGCGCCTGAGTGGGAATGTCGGACGCGGGAAAGCGCAAGCCGGCGTACGAGGGCAGCACGCCATCGCCGTCCTCGGCCAGCACTTCGCCATTCCATTGCTCGTCGAATCGATAGATCAGAATTCGATTGAAGCCGCTGATCTGCCGGAACTCGCGTGCGGCGGCCGAGCACAGCTCGGCGATGTTTTCATAAGCGGGCAGGTCTTCCATGAAGCGGCCGACCCGCGGGTAATACGCTTCGAGCGTTTCGCCTTCGCTGGCCGGCGGCTGCTCGAATTCCAGAATGATTCCCTGCGCCGTCTGATGGCCGAGCACCTGCAGGCGCTGACCGTTGATATCCAGGGTCCTTAAATAACTGCTGTCCGGGTTGGCCAGCCAGGCGTTGATCTGGCGCTCGGCGGTCTCACCGACCAGCTCGGTCAGCGACAGGCCGAGCACGGTCGAGCCGCGGCCGGTGCCAAGCAACGCCCGTGCATTGGCGCTGGCTTGCACGATCCGCCGGCTGCTGGGATCTACAACTACAAGGGTCCCGTGCGGCTGAATGCTGCCCGGAATCCGGATAGGTTCTTGCGCGCATAGGTCGAGGTTGAGATCGGACGTGGAAACCGCTGACACCATCCGCCGCTCATCGAGCTTGATTTTGTGCGCGATCCAATGCGTGGAAGGGGAAAAAAGTTCCAATCATTTGCTAGTGCGGATTTTCTGCCGGTTCCTTTCAGGCCGGGCGGCGAAATTGTAAAAACGGCGTGAGGGTGCCGATCTGGTTGTACAGAATCTGCGCTCGCGCGTTGGTGTTTTCTGTATGCCAGTAGACGCGCGTGCTGCCTCGTTCGTCCGCCGCTTTGTAAACCGCTTCGATCAGCGAGCGTCCGACGTGCCGGCCGCGGCCTTGAGGATCGACGAACAGGTCTTCGAGGTAACAATAGCCGACCGGCGACCAGGTCGAGAGATGGAAGTGATAATGGACGAAGCCGACCATGCGTCCGCTGTCATCCAGTCCGGCGAAACCCCACAGCTCGCGCCCTTCCATGAGCCTGCGCCAGGTGAGGTCGGTGGTCGAGGGCGGCAGGGTCTGCTGATAGAACTTGAGATAACCGGCCCAGAGCTCGTCCCAGCGGGCCCGGTCATCTGCTTGCAAAGGTCGCACACGCGCAGCTGTCGTCGTCATACCGCTCCCCATAACTTCCTGTCGATGCGGAAGTATAAGGGAACGGGTGCGATCAACCTTTGCGGTCGTTCTGCTCGTCGACTTCTTTTTCCGCGCTCAACCAGTCGTCGAGCTCGTTGCCCGGCGTGAAGCCGCGACGTTCGGCGCGCCAGTAAGCGGCTTCAGCAATTCTCGCTTCACGACTTTCGGAGAACGATGGAATGTCACGCTGCTGCAACTTGCTGCCGGTGATCTGCACATCATGGCCTTCGCCAACCACACCCTCGGCGGCGGGATTGTCGACAGCTTCGGCATCGGCAAGCTGTTGCTCCTCATTGGTCACAGTCGTCACCGGCGGCAAAGCGCGCGTCGGTGCTTTCTTGGAACGCGGGGTCGTACCTGAGGAGCGGCTCGCCATGATGATCTCCGATCGGCGGTTATGTTCAGTGCTCGATTCAAATCGTTCGCGGGCGCCAAAGTTCCAGAAACTACATGGGCGCGCATTCGTTGCGCGAATTCTTCCGACCTCACTAAAGAAAACGGCGGCGACTCGAAAGTCACCGCCGTGTTTGCGATCGTCCAAGGTCAGTGACGAGCGCGACTGGTGTGGCTGCGTGCCGATTTGGTGCGGCTGCCGGCGCGAGCTTGTCGACGTTTCGCCGCTGACGCGCGCGTGGAGCGCGAGCCACTGGAGCGTTTGCGTTGCGTCGGTGCTTCTTCGGCTTCGATGCCCATCTGCTCCATCAACTGCATCTTCCGTTGCGCGAGCTGGCTGCCCAATTCCTTCAGATCGAGCTCGGTCTCCTTGAGCGCCGGGAACATCTCCTTTTCCTCTTCCTTGACGTGGTGCTTGACGTATTCGCTCAGCACCTTCACCAGCGGCTTGAATTCCGGGTCCTCCGGGGTGCCGGCTTCGATCTTGGCGATCAGCTCCTTGGCGGAGCCGTGCTCGATCTCGGCCTCGTACACCTTCTCGTCGTCTTCCTCGCCGAACGCTTCCTTGGCTTGCGGATACAGCAGCTCTTCCTCGATCTGCGTGTGCACCGTCAGCATCTGACAGATGCGGGTGGCGAGCTCCGACTGCTCGCTTTCGTCCGCTTCTTCGAACTCTTCGAACAGCGCTTCCACCGCGCGATGATCCTGCTTCAGCAACGCGATCGCATCCCGCGGCGCGTCTGTCGAACGGGTTTGATGATTAGCTCGTGCCATGTGCTTGCTCCTGTGGGCTGGCTCGCTGAAGCAATGACTGGCAATCGGTGAAGTTCCTGAGCAGGAACCGTGAAAGCAGAGCGCGGACAAACATCGCTCGCGAAGCGGCGAGCGATGTATCAAATGTTAGCCAGCGATTATTGGGGGGGCAGCTCGGCGAGTCTTTCGAGCATGCGAGGATCGCCGGCGACGTGCACTTTCTCAGCGGGGCCGAGCCACGCGAGCGCTTCGTTGAGCGTGCTCGCGTCGTGCACTTTTTGTTCGGCGGTGAGCCGATGCGGATCGGGATGACCGCGCGATTCGGCCGGGCGCGGCAAGTTTCCAGTGATGTGCGCGTAACGTGCCTGACGATCGCTGGCCAGCAAGCGCAGGCCGTCGCGTGCCGGCTCCTTGGCTTGAGCGAGCAGTTCGTCGCGACGTTTGATGACAGGCGGCGCGTTTTTCTCTTCCGGCGTACGCAGCAACCCTAGCGAATGCATCACGCGACCGGCGAGCACGCTGCCGCTCATCTTCGATAGCGGAATCGCCAGCAACAGACCGGCGAGCGTGGGCGTGAGCCAGGCCAGCAGTTCAGGCGAGATCAGATACGCGACGATGCCGGTGAGCACGCCGATGACGACGTGCACCCAATGAATGCGCGCCGACTCGCTCCACGCCGTGGAGTCGCTGCGTCGACGTTGCGCATTCCAGCCCGAGTCCCGCCCGGTCAAGATTTCGATGACGTGCTGGGTTTGCACCAGCATCATGATGGGTGCGTACAACGCGGACAGCAGCGTCTCGAATACCGTGCTGACGATGACGCCGAGGAAGCCGCCGCAGCCCTTGCGGATCTTGCTGTTGAACAACGACCGCAACATGCCCAGTACTTTGGGAATGAACAGCACCACCATCGTGAAGATGAACAGCTGCATCATGCGGGGCGCATCGAACTTCGGCCAATCCGGAAACAGCTGGAAGCTGCGGCTGAAATATTCCGGACGGATCAGCGTCGCTTGCAGGGTCAGCGCAAAGCCCACCACCAGCAGCATCAGCCACAGCGGCGAGGACAGATAGCTCATGATGCCGATGAAGAAATGACCGCGGCTGATGGTCGACAGCCCGTCGGAGCCGATGATCTTGGAGTGCTGCAGATTGCCCTGGGCCCAGCGCCGGTCGCGCACCGCCACGTCGATCAACGACGGCGGGCTTTCTTCCCACGAGCCGTCGAGGTCCGGCGCCATGCGAACTTTCCAGCCGGCCCGGCGCATCAACGCCGCTTCGACGAAGTCGTGCGACATCACGTGACCGCCGAACGGCTTGCGGCCCGGCAGCTGCGGCATGCCGCAGGCTTCGGCGAACGCCTGCACGCGAATGATGGCGTTGTGGCCCCAGTAGTTGCCTTCGTTGCCCGACCAGGTCGCGACTCCGCGCGCGATGATGCCGCCGTACACACGACCGGCGAACTGCTGGATGCGAGAAAACAAACTGTAATGACCGTGCAACATCGGCACGGTCTGCAGGATGCCCAGATGCGCATCGCCCTGCATGCGACGAACCAGCTCGACCAATGTTTCCGCCGACATCAGGCTGTCGGCGTCGAGCACGATCATATAGTCGTACCGACCGCCCCAGCGCTTGACGAACTCTTCGACATTGCCGGCCTTGCGACCGGTGTTGTGCCAGCGGCGCCGATACCAGACCGGCATGACATTGCGCAGCTCGCGCCGCAGTCGATCGACCGCGATCGATTCATTGATCCAGGGATCGACCTGCGTCGAGTCCGAGATGATGACGATCTCGAAGTGTTGCGCGGCCCCGGCTTGCGCCAGCGCTTCGGCCATCGCCTGCAGCGCCGAGGTCGTATGCGTCGGGTCCTCGTTATAGATGGGCATCAGCAGCGCGGTCCGCGAGCCGGCCAGATTCGCCTGCGTCTTGGGAATATGGATGGGCACCAGCAGCCCGGCGATAGCCGAGGCCGCGGAGAATGCGATCCAGGCGAACGTGACGGTGAAGAAGAAAATCATCACGCCTTGCAGGATCGTCATCTTCGAGAACTCGACGATGCCGAGCATTTCGAACAAGGCGTAACCGGTGAGGCCGAGCGTGGCAAGAATCACGATGGCCCGTGCAAATATTGCCCGGATCGGTGCCGGCCCGAGCGCTCGTACGACTTGCGGCGAACGTCGCAAGTCCTGCACGGGCATATCGATCGGCCGCTCGAACGGCATGCCGCCGCGAACTACGTCGCGGCCTTCAGTGGGGTTCGTCGGAGATTTCAGCTGGCCGTCCATCGATAAAGCCAGGTTTCGGTAATGGGACGATTGGCGCGCAACAGGCGCAATCGCAACTCGACCAGATTGGCGCCGGCCGGATCCAGCTCGAAGCTGGCGCGGACGCCCTTGGTCAACGGATTCTGTTGCAACGTCGGGTGCGACAGTTTGCCGGCGGAGGCGCCCACGTCGAGCTTGAGGTCCTCGATGTTACGCCCGGCACCGGCGAAGTCGATTACGAAGATACGACGCTTGCCGTCGATCGTCGGACCGCTGCGTGTGGCGGTGGCGCGCCCCAGTGACGGGGTGATGCGCGGCGTGGCATTCCAACGCACACGATAAGAGGCATGCCATGGTTTGCCGGCTGGCAATACGTAGTGCGGCCGGAAGAACGCCACGACGTTGTCGTTGGTCTCGTTCTCGGTGGGAATCTCCACCAGGTCCACCGAGCCTTTGCCCCAGTCGGAGGTCGGCTCGATCCAGGCACTCGGCCGCAGCTCGTACTTGGCTTCGAAATCGCGATAGTCGCTGACACGACGAGACCGTTGTATCAGACCGAATGCGCGCGGCGCTTCGGCGGTGAAGGCCGACACTTGCAACTCAGTCGGATTGCGTAGCGGCCGCCAGAGACGCTCGCCCGAAGCCGTTACCACTTGCAGACCGTCCGAGTCGTGTACCTCGTCGCGGAAATCGTCGATACGGGTGCGTTCGGATTCATCGAACAGAAACATCGATGTGAGCGGCGCGAGACCGATGTTGTCGAGGTCAACGCGCGGTACCAGCGTCACGTCCACATCCATCACGGTTTCGGTGCCAGGCTGGATCGAGAAACGATACGCGCCGGTGGTGGACGGACTGTCGAGTAATGCGTGCACGACGATGCCGGACGAATTAGCGCCGGGACGTTCAATCCAGAACTGGGTGAAGGCGGGAAACTCCTCGCCAGCCGGATGCGCCGTACGGATCGCCAGGCCGCGGGCCGACAGACCGTACTGCCCGCCGCGAGGCACGGCGCGAAAATAGGAGGCGCCTTGGAACACCATGAATTCATCCCACACCGAGCGGGAATTGAGCAGCGTGCGCACGCGAAAGCCCGACAGCGGCAAGGTCTGATTGGCGAGCTGCTTCTGGACGTGCGGGCCGAGCCAGAACAGGTTCGGCGTGCCGACCAGATCGCTGGCCATGCCGCTTTCGACCGACGACACCTTTACCGGCGTTTGAAACAAAAAGCCGGCGGGCAACAGCTCCACCCGGAACGGCACCTGCTCGTTGCGCCACAGGGCCATTTCCGGCCGGAAACGGATGTCGCGATATTGGTCGTAGCTGAGCTGCTGAAGCGCCGCATTGCCTTCCAGGCGACGCGGCACGAACGCCGATGCGGCGGTTCGTTTCGCCAGATCCAGGACAGTCGTGGGTGTGAACTTGTAGCGCGCGGTGCCTGCGGCATCGACTGCAGGCTTCACCGAAGCGGCGCCAGCGACGCACGAGAAAGTGATGGCGAGCATCAACAGCCAATAGCGGCGCATGACTTTCTGCGACGGCAGCAGGGGAGGTCGTGTGCGCGGGACGGGCGGGGCGCCGGCGCCCCGAGAATTTGCTGACTCGCCTGAATTCATCCGAATCGATCGTTCCTGGTTCAAAGGCCGCGGCGCGAGCAGCGTTCACACTTTTATGTCTACGCGCTCCCCGACACCGCAGTTCCAGATTTCATCACTGTCGCGGAACCGCGTCGCTTCGCCGCGGATTAGACGCAGCGATGTTCGTTGGTGGCTTTACCACAACATCGACACTCTACCAGCCAGCCTGCACCGTTCGTACCGCATTCTTATCGGAGACCAGCATGACCGACGCGTCGCGAGCCCCTGATCGTGGCCATCCCAACCATTGGGCATTAGTTCTGGCGGCGGGCGACGGTAGCCGGTTACGCGCATTGACGACCCAGCCTTGCGGCACGCCGGTGCCCAAGCAGTATTGCTCCTTGAGCGGTGGCCAGTCGCTGGTGGAAGACGCCGTGACGCGTGCCCGATCGTTGGTCGCACCGGAGCGGATCTGCGCCATCGTGGCTCAACAGCACCATCGCTGGTGGTCGAACGTTCCGGCGCTCACCGGGCTCCCGCAACCGAATCTGATCGTTCAGCCGAGCAATCGCGGCACGGCCATCGGCATCCTCTACTCGCTGGTCCATATTTTAAGCCAGGACGCGGACGCCCAGGTGCTGTTGTTACCTTCGGATCACTACGTGGCCCAGGAATCCGTCCTGCAACGGTCGCTGGCGGCAGCGATGGAACATGTCTCGCGCTGTCCTGATCGTCCGGTGCTGCTCGGACTGCAACCCGACGAGCCGGATAGCGAGCTGGGCTACATCGTGCCGGGCGAGTCCAATGGATTCGGTGGCCGGAATGTGGCGCGGTTCGTAGAAAAACCCGAGCTGACTGTGGCAGCCCAGATCGTGCGCGCCGGCGGCTTGTGGAACACCTTTATTATTGCGGCTTCGGCCCGCGCGCTGTTGAACCTGTTCCTGCCGCGCTTCGCGCCGACCGTCATGGAGATGCAAGTCATCGTCGGCAACGCGCTCGAGCATCGCACGGCGGGCGGCTGGCCGGCCATCGTCGATATGTATACGCGCATGCCGGACCTGGACTTCTCCCGCGATCTGCTGGAAGGCCGGGAATCTTCGCTGTGCGTGCTGCCCGTGCCGGCGTGTGGCTGGAGCGATCTGGGCACGCCGCATCGAGTCGGCGAGACGGTGCGCAGATTGAGCGGCGAGTGGGCGGCCGGCACGGCGGATATGTCTGGTTATATCAATCTCGCCGCCCGGCACGCGCACTTCGAGCGCTCCTTGTCCGGCGCCATGCTCTGATTTCAGTCCTGCATATCCGCAAGGAGGGCAGGTCAACGAGCGAGGGAGCTGCTGTGAGCAAAGACATTCCGTGGCTGTTCGGCCCGCAGCTCACCGCCGAAGGGACGCGATTCCGGTTCTGGGCGCCCGGTGCGCGGCGTGTCGATCTGCTGATGAATGCCAGGGATGGCGCGTCGTTGCGACAGCAATGCTCGACGGCGGGCGACGGCTGGTTCGAAACATTGACCCCCGGCATCGGCGCCGGCGGTCGTTATCGCTTCCGCATCGACGACGAGCTCGATGTGCCCGATCCGGCCTCACGATTCCAGCCTGAGGGTGTCACCGGTCCTGGCGAAATTCTCGATCCTCATGCCTATCGATGGCGCGACCTGCGCTGGCAGGGACGGCCATGGCACGAGGCCGTCTTGTATGAATTGCATGTTGGCACTTTCACGCGCGAGGGCACGTACGCTGCCGCGATCGCGCGTCTGGACGATCTGGCCAAGGCCGGCATCACTGCCATCGAGCTCCTGCCGCTGAATACTTTCCCCGGACAGCGCGGCTGGGGGTACGACGGCGTGTTGTTATATGCGCCGCAGCCGGGTTACGGTCGCCCGGAGGATCTGAAACGTTTCGTGGAGGCTGCGCACGAGCGGGGCCTGATGGTGCTGATCGACGTGGTCTACAACCACTTCGGACCGGAAGGGAATTATCTGCACCGGTATGCCGAGGACTTTTTCACATCGGCGCATCACACGCCGTGGGGCAGTGCCATCAACTTCTCACATCCCGTCGTGCGCCAGTTCTTCATTCAGAACGCGTTGTACTGGTTGAGCGAATATCGCTTCGACGGTCTGCGGGTCGATGCCGTGCATGCCATGTTCGATCAAGGCGACACTCATTTCATCGATGAGCTGGTGGACAGCGTGCAAGTCGGCCCCGGCAGCGAGCGTTATGTGCACGTCGTGCTGGAGAACCATCACAACGAGGCGCGGCGCCTCGGGCGGAAAGGTCGCACGATGGTGGCGCAATGGAATGACGACTTTCATCATCCGCTGCACGTCCTGATGACCGGCGAGCGCGATGGCTACTATCGCAACTATGCCGGGCAGACCATCGAACAGCTCGGTCGCGTGCTCGCCGAAGGCTTCGCTTATCAGGGCGAGGTTTATGAGACGGACGGACAGGCTCGTGGCGAGCGTAGTGCCGCCCTGCCGCCGACCGCGTTTGTGAGTTTCATCCAGAATCACGATCAGATCGGAAATCGGGCCTTCGGCGAGCGACTGGCGCAGCTCGCGCCACGCGAAAAGTTACGTGCGGGTCTGGCGATTCTGTTGCTCGCTCCGCAGATCCCAATGCTGTTTATGGGCGAAGAATACGGCGCGCTGCAGCCGTTCTTGTATTTCTGCGACTATCAGGGCGATCTGGCGAAGGCGGTTCGCGACGGTCGGCGCAACGAGTTCGCGGCGTTCGGCGTGTTCGCGGACGAGCACCGGCGCGAGCAGATTCCAGATCCCAACGCCGAGAACACTTACCTGTCGACTCAGCTCGATGCCGAAGACATCGCTCGCACGCCCCATCGCGAATGGCTCGCCTACACGCAGGAACTGCTGAGCGTACGCGCCGCGAAGCTGGTGCCGCTGATTCCAGAGATTGTTCCCGGGGCCGCGCGCTACACGGTCGACGAGCACGTGCTCACAGTCATGTGGCCTATGAGTCGCGGCCGGGCGTTGGTGATGCAAGCGAACTTTGGCGACACGCCGAAGCCTGTGCCCCGCGTCGCGAACCTTTGGTATTCCACTGCCGGTTCGTCCGCGCGCGGTGAGGAGCTGGCCGCTTGGGAAGTCAGGGTGTCGTTGGGAGCGTCATGAGCGCACTGGTGCCAACCGAGCAGGGCGTGAGATTCAAGATTCCCCGCGCCACGTATCGGCTCCAGTTCAATCACCAATTCACCTTCAATGACGCGGCCCGCATCGTTCCCTATCTCGCGCGGCTCGGCATCAGTCACGTCTACGCATCGCCGATTCTCAAGGCGCGGCCAGGCAGCATGCATGGCTACGACGTGGTCGATCACTCGCAGCTCAATCCGGAGCTGGGCACGCGTGAGGACTTCGATCGGTTCGTGCAGCAGCTCCATGAGCATGGCCTCGGCTTGATCGTCGATATCGTGCCCAATCATCTGGGCGTGATGGGCAACGACAATATCTGGTGGCTGGATGTGCTGGAGAACGGGCCGGCCGCGCGCTTTGCCTATCACTTCGACATCGACTGGCGGCCGAATCGCGGCTCGATGCGGGACCGTATCCTCGTGCCGGTGCTGGGCGATTCCTATGGCGTCGTCCTGGAGCGCGGCGAACTGCAGCTCGAGTTCGATGCCACGGCGGGCAGCTTCTCGGTACGCTATCACGATCATCGGTTGCCGATCGACCCGCGCGAGTATCCAAGAATCTTCTCGCAGCCGATTCCGGAAGCGTTGCTGTCGCAGGATGACGCGCATCGTGGGGACTTCGAGAGTCTGCTCACCAGCTTTGGCAATCTGCCGCCGCGTGACGATACCTCGGCGGACGCGGTGGCTGTGCGTTATCGCGACAAGGAAGCTCACAAGCGACGCCTCGCGCGCTTGATCGAGCGCAGTCCTGAGGTTCTGAGTCACATCAACGAAAGTGTGACCACGATCAACGGCACGCCGGGGCAGACAGAGACCTTCGATGCGCTCGATGCTCTGCTGGAGGCGCAGGCGTATCGGCTGTCGTACTGGCGCGTTGCTGTCGACGAGATCAACTACCGTCGGTTCTTCGATGTGAACGATCTGGCGGCGTTGCGTATGAACGAGCGCAGCGTGTTCGATGTGACCCATCAGCTGATTTTTGAACTGATCGATGCCGGCAGCATCGACGGCCTGCGCATCGATCACTCCGATGGCTTGTACGATCCCGAAGAATATTTCCTGTGGCTGCAGCAGCGCTTCGGCGGCGGACCGGGCCAGCGGCCGTTGTATGTCGTGACTGAAAAGATCCTGGCTGCGCACGAGCGATTGCCCGAGTCGTGGCTGGTTCATGGCACGACCGGCTATGACTACGCGGCGTTGCAGACGACCTGGCTGGTCAACGGCGACGAAGAGTCACGCATGACCCGGCGCTATCGGGCGTTCACCGAGAATGAGGCGTCGTTCGAAACGCTCGCGTACGAGAGCAAGCGGCTGGTCATGCGCTCGTCGCTGGCCGCCGAGGTCGAAGTACTCGCGACTCAGCTGGATCGCATCGCGCATTTGGATCGGCACACCGCGGATTTCACCCGGGCCGCCTTGCGTGAGGCGATTCGAGAAGTGATCGCCTGCTTCCCCGTGTATCGCACTTATATATCTCCACGCGGCGTCGGCGATGAGGATCAGCGAATCGTTCATTGGGCGACGGGGCTCGCGCGCCGGCGCAGTGCGGGTGCTGAGGTGAGCGTCTTCGACTTTCTCCGCGATGTGTTATTGGGCACCGCTGCGAACGGGCGCATGCCGTCGCATCGTCAGGCCATGCTGGAGTTCGCCATGAAGTTCCAGCAGGTCACCGCGCCGGTGACCGCCAAGGGCGTCGAGGACACGGCGTTCTATCGTTTCAATCGTCTGATCTGCTTGAACGAGGTGGGCGGCGATCCGAGTCGGTTCGGCGTGTCGTCGACGGCTTTGCATCAGGCCAATCTGGAGCGCGCCAGGCTGTGGCCACATTCGATGCTGGCGACGTCGACTCACGATACCAAGCGCAGCGAAGACGTGCGCGCTCGCATCGCTGTGCTGAGCGAGCTGCCCGATTTGTGGAAACAGCATCTGTCGCGCTGGTCTCAGCTCAATCGTAACAAGCGACGCCAGGTGGATGACGCGCCGGCGCCGGATCGTGAAGACGAGTATCTGCTGTATCAGACGCTGGCTGGGCTGTGGTCGCCTGAGTGGCAGACCGAGCCGCTGATCGAGCGCTTGCAGGCGTACATGATGAAGGCGGGGCGCGAGGCCAAGCGCTCGACGTCGTGGATCAATCCGAATGCCGATTACGAAGCGGCGGTGAGCGATTTCATCGTGCAGCTGTTGAGCAATCCGGAGCGCAACGCCTTTCTGCGCGACTTCACTTCGTTCGTCGCGCCTGCGGCGTTCTTTGGCCGCATCAATTCGCTGGTGACGACGGCGTTGAAAATCACATCGCCGGGTGTGCCTGATTTCTACCAGGGCACCGAGTTGCCGACGTTCACGCTCGTCGACCCTGACAATCGCACGCCGGTGGATTTCGCCGCGGCAGCCGAGCGATTGGAGTCGGTCTCGAATGTTTCAGATGGAAGTGCACTGCTCGACGAGGCCGACGGCGCGCGTGCCAAGCTGTATGTAACGTGGAAGCTCTTGCAGCTGCGTGCCTCCGACGCGGCGCTGTTCGCCTTGGGTAGCTATCAGCCGTTGCAGGTGGAGGGCGAGAAGAAAGAACACGTATTCGCTTTCGTGCGCACGCATGAGGGACGCAGCTGTGTGGTGATCGTGCCGCGCTGGTCGGCACGACTCCTGACGGGCGAGATGCGTCTGCCTTTGGGCGAGATCTGGAGCGACACTAGAGTTGTGCTCGGCACGGCAGCCGCTGGCGAGCTGCGCGATGTGCTCACTTCTAAAGTGGTACGCACGAGCGATGACGACGCAGCGGTACGTGTCGCGGATGTCTTATCTACATTCCCGCTTGCAGTGCTAACTTCCGCGGCCGCTCCTCACGGCACGTAACGCGCGCCCAACGCGCGGTGTCTGGCCAAAATAAAAACGGGCGATCGGGGCTGTTTTTATATACAGACGCAAAGCGCCTGCGTATTCTCCGCCTCGAGCCCAACTCACCGCGGAGGATCTCATGTCTGACACAGCCACGTTGTCCGAGCAGATCGAGCACGAGCGTGTCGAGCTCATGCAAATTCATGCCATGGTTCGATGTTTGAACGATGTCCTGCTGTATGCGGACGACGATGACTCGCCCATGCACGCGGACGTGGCGCTCGTTATCGCGCGCCTGTTGAATGATTCAGTCGGGCGCCTGGATAGTGTCCGCGCACGGGTCGCGCAGTTGGAACAGGTCGTGACGCCGCCGAATCAAGTACGCGACTGTCCGCAACTCGATGACGGCTACGCGCGGCGAGCGGGTGCATCGGAACCTTGGCTGATGGTGCGCGATTGCTTGGATGTTGCGCGCACAGGAGACTATTCATGCAAGCCGAGTTCGAGAAATTGGGTGAGCTGATCAAGGATATCCGCGTTGCCATGGTGACCACTGTGGAGTCGGATGGAACGTTGCACACGCGGCCACTGGCTTCGTTGGCTTACGAGAACGACGGTCAGCTCTGGTTCTACACTGCGACCGATTCGGCGAAGGTCGACGAAGTCTTGCACGACGTGCGCACCAGCGTGGCGTTCGCCGACACCGGCAAGGACGCCTATGTTGCGGTGTCGGGCACGGCGGACATCGTCAACGATCGCCACCGCATCCACGATTTATGGACGCCCTTCGCGAAGCCTTGGTTTCCCGATGGCCCGGACTCGCCGAACCTCGCACTGTTACGGGTGCACGTCGAGCGCGCCGAATACTGGACGTCGCCCGGCAAGGCCGCTTATCTGTTAGGCGTCGCCAAGGCCGCAGTCACCGGCAAGCGCACTCACCTGGGCGATAACCGCAAGCTGACCATGTAACTTCAGCCGCGCCCCGGCGCTGCATCACCATGACATTCGTAGTGCTGCACTGTCCGGGGCCGCTCTAATAAATATTTATCGTCCAGCGGGTAGTAGCGGGCGAGCTCGATGTCGTCGCCCGCGAACGCGCGGATGGAATCGAGCGAATCCCACCAGCTCAACGTGATCACCTCGGTGCGCTTGTCATCCAGGTCGCGTACCGCAATGGCGGCACCCCGATTGCCGGGCGTCGAGCGATAGTCGTCCAGCCCTGTGCCTTTGATATAGCTCACGTACTCGTCGCGATGCTCCCGGCGAATCACGCCGCGCCATTCACGCAAGAAGCTGCTCATTGCCGTCCTCCTACATGAACCTTGAGCTCAGGCCGTGCGTTCGAGCCATCGGGCGGGGCGAGACAGCGATTGAACGTGCCGGCAAAAATCTGGAATCTGGCCAAGTGCGCGGTGACCAGCTGGGTCACGGACCGGTCATCGGCGGCTGGCGCGGCGCTTGCGTTTTACTGCGCCTTCTCGCTGGCTCCGTTACTGATCATCCTGCTCACCGTCGCTGGGTGGATCGTAGGGGCGGAGACCGCGTATGGGCAACTCAGCGATACGTTGACGCAACTGTTCGGACACGCCACGGCCGGGGTGCTGCTGGAGGCGATGAAACAGTCGCAGGAGTCCGAAGGGATCGCCGCGGCGGCGATCAGTGTCGTTAGTTTGATCGTGGGCGCGACGACGGTTTTCGCCGCGCTCGAGGAAGCGCTCGATACCATCTGGCATGCCCAGGCGCTCGCGCCGAAAGGCATCTGGGGCTGGGTGAAAGTCCGGGTCCTGTCGTTCGGCGTGATTCTGGCGGTCGGGTTTCTATTGCTGGTGTCGCTGTCTGTCACATCCGCGCTGGCAGCGCTGCGTTCCATCATCGCGTCACGTTTCTCGGAACTCGTCGTCCTGGCGGCGGTGCTCGATTTCGCGATCTCGCTGACGCTGGTGGCGGGCCTCATCGCCATCATCTATCGCTATTTGCCGTCCAGGCGGCTGCCCTGGCGCCCCGTGCTGATCGGCGCGGTAGTTACGGCGCTATTGTTTCATCTGGGGCGATGGATGATCGGGCTGTATCTGGCGAAGTCGACACAGCCCTCGGCATTCGGTGCGGCAGCATCGTTCGCTGCGATGCTGCTCTGGTTGTATTACTCGGCGCAGATATTCCTATTGGGCGCCGAGTTCACCGCCTGCGCCGGCGGCGTCAAGGATGAGCAGCGCTCAGGGTAGGTCGCGCGCGATGGTTTCGTGGTCGTCGAGACTCACGTTGATGGCATTGCGGAACCGCAGGTCATCATCGGCTGTGGGGTCTTCGTCGTTGCCGTCGCACGTCACTGCCAGGGTGTAATCGCCGGCCGGCAGATAACGCAGCGCGTAGAAAAAGCCACCGCCGCTGGTGGCGGTGAATACCGGCGCAGTGGCGAACGGCTCGACGCCGGAGCCATCGATGTCGTCGGGCGTGACATCCCGGCCTTGGAACAAATAAACCGCGCCGCGCTCCAGCGAAGTACCGGTCGGGCAGGTGACGCTCACATTGCCTTCGATGCGGCTCATCTCGCTCGTTTCCACGGCGCGCATCATCGCTGTGAGGTTGTACTCCCGGTTGTCCTCGTCGAAGCTGAGCGACTTGCGCAGATCGAGCAGGAGGGTGAACGAGTCGGTGCTGTTCCTGTTGTTGTCGATGCTGAAGCTCAAGGACGCGTAGTCGCCCTCGGTCACGTTCAACGGGAACTGCGTGCCGGCGTTGGTGGTGACGAAGTTATCGTCGGCCCGGTCCTCATCGAACAGCAATCGCACGCCGGTGTAGTTACCTTCCGGCAAGTCCTCGCTGGTGAATAGACGGAGCAGGCCGTTGTCGTCGGCGAGATCGATCAGGTCCAACTGCTCGCTGGTGCTGAACTCCAGGATCTTGGTATTGCCGCTGCTGGTGGAGAACTCCAACCCGCGAATGTAAGCGACCACCTGGGTGATGTTCGGATCGGACGGCAGCTCGGTGGCCAGGTCAGTGGTGACCGCGCCCTGGCAGCCGGCGAGCAGGGCGAACACGCCCAAGGCGCTCAGACGGGCAAGGCCGCCGCGGCCGAGGCTGAATCGCCACCAAGCTGAACGTTGCATAAAAGCCATGAAGCGCACCATCGAGTCCATTATTCGCAAGCATCCCTGATTCTGATGCAGGAGTCCCGCTTTTGGTCACGGTCGGACGGAAGAAAGTTCCCGCCGCTGTCGTTCGCAGGCCACGCCCCCCGCCCAAGGTGATTGTGGCTTCCCGACGTCCCCCCGGCCAAGCGGTCCAGCTGCCCGAAAGGACACATCACAGCCAATGCACCCGCCCATACTCTGCGCCACGGACGTGTGAGGGGCGAGGATATCTTGGAACGGGGCGTCGTCATCGGCGGGTTGATGATCTGCGGCAGTTTTCTGCTCGCGGCGATGCTCAACCGTTCCGCAATGGAAGAGCGGCCGGCGCCTGCTCCCGTGCCGATCGAAGCGGTCGTCCCGGTATCGCCGCCCGCCGTTCAGCCCGCGGGCGCGGGTGCCATTTCCGATTGCGCCGATGTGAACACGCGCGCCGATGCGCATGGCGCGGCCGTCGAGGCCGAACCTCCGGCTTCTGACCTTATGGTCAATGGGCGCGAAGCCTGCCCGCGCTGAGAATCGATCCGAGCCTGGCGCTTTCATCGGTTTGAAGCCGCGGCTGGTTCTATGCCACCGCATTAGCGCGCGATCCGTTCTCCTCCCGCTCGGACGCACGTAGCAGCCAGTCGCGGCTTCTCCTGACTCTGTTTGATGGCTGCTACCATTCGCCGCCTGTGCATCGTCGGGGCGGCGTGTGATAGGAGCGAATCGGGCGTTCATTGTTTTGTTGGCGCTGGCGTTGGCCGGATGCGAGCGCAAGCCGCAGGAACTGGCCATCTCCGGGCCGGCCCAAGGGACGACCTACTCGATCAAAGTGGCGTCTGCGCCTGATGGCATCGATGCCCATGCCTTGCGAGTCGCGACCGATCAGGTGCTCGATAGCATCGATCGCAGTATGTCGGGCTATCGCGAGGACTCGGAGATCTCCCGCTTCAACGCGTCGACCTCGACCGACTGGTTCGAGGTCTCCAGCGATCTCGCCACCGTAGTCGACTACGCGCTCAAGGTCAGCCAAGCGTCGGACGGGATGTTCGATATCACGGTCGGGCCGCTGGTTGCCGCGTGGGGCTTCGGGCCGAAGGGCGAGCCCATCGATTTGCCCGATGAGGCGAAGCTGGCCGAGCTGCGGGCGCAGGTTGGCTATCGAAAACTGCAGGCGCGCTTGAGTCCGCCCGCGCTTCGCAAGTCCGAGCCGGGCTTGCGGGTCGATCTCAACGGCATCGCGCCGGGTTACACCGTCGATCTGATCGCCGAGCGCTTTCAGCGCCTGCATCTGAGCCATTTCATGATCGATCTCGGCGGCGAAGTGCGTGCGCAGGGCCGGAATGCCCGGGGTCAGCCCTGGCGGATCGCGGTGGAGCGCCCCATCGATGCGGAGCCCGAGCCCTACGCCATCGTATCCTTGGATAATGCGTCGGTGACGACGTCGGGCGAGTATCGTCACTATTACGATCGCGATGGGCATCGCTATTCGCACACCATCGATCCACGCACCGGCCGGCCTGTCGAGCACACGCTCGCTTCGGTTGTCGTTGTCGGCCCGACGACGATGTATGTCGATGCCTGGGCCAAGGTGTTCAACGTGCTCGGCACCGAAGCCGGGCGCAAGCTGGCGCTCGAGCGCGCGATGCCTGTGATGTTTATTGAAGCGAATGGCACCGAGCTGCATTCGGTGACTACGCCGCAATTCGATCCCTTGGTCTCATCAGACAAATAGGAAACAACTCATGAAGTGGATGATTCCGACCAGCCTGGCCATGACGGCGATGTTTGGCGCGGCCACCGCGGGCGCGCAGATTTCTGGAGCGCAGATCGATGCGGCGGCGGGGAAGGTGGAGGCCAAGGTCATCACCTGGCGGCGGGATATTCATCAGCACCCCGAGCTGAGCAATCGCGAAACGCGTACGTCGAAGCTGGTCGCGGATCATTTGAAGAAGCTGGGCTTGACGGTGCGCACGGGCATCGGTCGCACGGGTGTCACGGCGGTGTTGAAAGGTGGCAAGCCGGGTCCGGTGATTGCGTTGCGCGCCGACATGGATGCGTTGCCTGTGTCCGAGCAGGTCGATGTGCCGTTCAAGTCGACGGTGACGACCGAGTATCTGGGCAAGAAAGTTGGCGTCATGCATGCGTGCGGTCATGACTCGCATGTCGCGAATCTGATGGGCGTGGCCGAGATGCTGGTGGGGATGAAGCAAGAGCTGCCCGGCACCGTGCTGTTT
This sequence comes from Steroidobacter flavus, assembly GCF_042651805.1. Classification (NCBI taxonomy): domain Bacteria; kingdom Pseudomonadati; phylum Pseudomonadota; class Gammaproteobacteria; order Steroidobacterales; family Steroidobacteraceae; genus Steroidobacter; species Steroidobacter flavus. The sequence goes on from NZ_JBHSDU010000003.1 coordinate 3,078,347, forward strand.
ATTTTCCAGCCGGCTGAAGAAGGCGCGCCTGAAGGCGAAGAGGGCGGCGCTTCGCTGATGATCAAGGAAGGCGTGTTCAACGAAGTGAAGCCCGAGGCGGTGTTCGGCCTGCATGTCACGTCGACGCTCAACACCGGCGTGCTCGGTTATCGGTCCGGCCCGTTCATGGCGGCGTCGGATGCGTTCCGGATCGAAGTGCAGGGTCGGCAATCGCACGGCTCGCGTCCCTGGTCGGGCGTCGATCCAATCGTCGCGGCGTCGCAGATCGTCATCGGACTGCAGACTATCGTCAGCCGCCAGATCGATATCTCTCAATTGCCCGCGGTCGTGACCATCGGCAAGTTCGACGGCGGCGTTCGTCACAACATCATTCCGGACAGCGTCGATATGCGCGGCACTCTGCGCACGTTCGATAAAGGCATGCGCGCCGACATCATGAAGCGCATCGATAAGACGGCCACGAGCATTGCCGCATCCAGCGGCGCGCAGGCAAAGGTCACTTTCAGCCCGGGCAACAACCCGGTCGTCATGAACAATCCTCAGCTCACCCAGAAGGCCCTGCCATCACTCAAGCGGGTCGCCGGTGACGACAAGGTCGTGACGCTGCCTTTGATCACCGGCTCGGAAGATTTCGCGTACTACGCGGATTTGATTCCCAGCCTGTTCTTCTACGTCGGCGTGACCCCGCCCGGCCAGGATGCCAACGCGGCTCCGAGCAATCACTCGCCGCTGTTCTATATCGACGAACCCAGCATCGCGTTTGCTACGCGCGCGTTGGCGTCGGTGGCGGTCGACTATTTGCAGGGCGCGAAGTAAGGCGATCATGATTGGTGCGATTGCCGGTGACATCATCGGGTCGGTGTACGAGGCCGACCCGATCAAGACCAAGAGCTTTCCGCTCTTTCATCCATCGTGCGAGTTCACCGACGATACGGTGCTTACGATTGCAATCGCGTCGTCGATTCTCACGGGAGAGTCGTATCTCAGCTCGGTGAGGAAGTTCGCGCGTCGGCATCCGGATGCGGGATATGGGCAGACCTTCTACCAGTGGATGCGTCGGCCGGAGCGGGAGCCTCAGCCTTACAACAGCTGGGGCAACGGTTCGGCGATGCGAGTCAGTCCCGTGGGGTTTGCCTTCTCCGATGAGGACGAAGTGCTACGTCAGGCGCGGATGACCGCGGAGATCACGCACAATCATCCTGAAGGGATCAAAGGCGCCGAAGCGACCGCGCTCGCGGTCTTCCTAGCTCGCACGCAGCGGGACAAATCTCTGATCAGAGATCGAATCATCCGGTCGTTTGGTTATGATTTGAATCGAACCCTGGATGAGATCCGCCCCTCGTATTCGTTCGATGTTTCCTGTCAGGGCACGGTGCCCGAGGCGATCATCGCTTTCCTCGAATCGGATTCGTATGAGGATGCAATCCGCAACGCCATCTCTCTGGGCGGAGACAGCGACACATTGGCCTGTATCACGGGTGGCATCGCCGAGGCGTTCTATGGCGGCGTGCCTCAGCCCATCATGAATAAGGCTGAGCAGGAATTGACGGAAGATCTCCGGGAAGTGGTCGCGGCGTTTCGGGCGAAGTATCTATAACTTCGCCAGCGCCGCTTCCATCGTATCGCCGATGCCTTCATGGATGACGAGGTCGGCGATCCGATCGACAGGGGTCGGGTCGCGGTTCACGATCACTAGTTTCGCGCCGTTCTCTTTGGCGCGCACAGGAAAGTCGGCGGCGGGGAAGACTGAGAGCGACGAGCCGAGGACGAGAAACAGATCGCAGGCGAGTGTTTCTTCCTGGGTGCGACGCATGGGCAGCTCGGGCATCTGCTGGCCGAAAGAAATGGTCGCGGTCTTGATGATGCCGCCGCAGTGCTTGCAGGGCGCGACGGTGTTGGTCTCCCGGAACTCACGTTCCAGTTCGTCGAGCTCGACGCGGGTCTGGCACTTGAGACATTTCGCGTACGTCGAGTTGCCGTGCAGCTCGATCACTTTCTCTTCGGGCACGCCGGAGATCTGATGCAGGTTGTCGACGTTCTGTGTGACGACCGCGTTCGCGCGACCGGAGCGAACCAACTCTGCCACGGCGAAATGACCGCGATTGGGTCGGGCGCCGACCCACCCGTCGGCATTGCTGAAGCGGCGCCGCCAGGCTTCGCGACGGGTATGCTCCGAGGCGACGAAATCCTGGAAATAGATGGGCTGTATTTTGCTCCACACGCCGCCGGGGCTGCGGAAATCGGGAATACCGGATTCGGTGCTGATGCCGGCACCGCTGAACACCAGAACGCGCCGGCTGGCGCGGAGCAGATCGCTAAGTTCGCTCATAAAGTCAGCGGTGGACGGAGGACGACGGTTAAGAGGTGGGAGGAAAGGGGTTCCTCTTTATACTCTCACGCGCCGCCCGTTCCGCCTACCGCCAACGCACCGAAGTAACTTGTAATTACTCCGGCATACATAAACGGCCGAGCCCCGGGTCCCGTTCCGTCGTCAATCAATTGTGAGCTAGTTGCAACTCACCGTTGACCACCGGAATCTGCGCGCCCGGATCGCGGTCCATGCGCACTGAGTCTTCCTTATCGCCGAGCCGATAGCGCACGTTGTAGCCAACGATTTTCTCGTTGCTGTCGTACACGGTCTCGCAACGCTTTTCCGTGGTCGTATATGTGTTGCCGTTCTGCATGCGTTGCTGAACTTTGTTACCAGCATAGCCACCTGCCGCGGCACCGGCAGCGGTCGCGAGTTTCTGGCCGCGGCCATCGCCGATTTGATTACCCAGCACGCCACCCACCACCGCGCCAATCACGGTGCCGGCGATACGCTTCTCGTCTTTCACCGGGGCCTGATGAGTGACAACGTGATCGCTACAAACCTCCCGCGGCGTGCGGGTCGTTTCCTTCACGGCGTCGACCTTCAGTACCTCTGCGAATTTGGGGCTGCGATCGAAGATATCCAGATTGGCAACTGCCGCCCCGGTCGTCACGACCGCCGCACCGATCACCAGACCTGTCACCAACGACTTGTTCATTCAATGCTCCTGTTCCGCGCCGACAATTACGCGCGGCATGTAGGACAAAGATTAAACGAAGTGGGCCCGGGGCCGGTTCCCGTCGCCAGATAGCGTCAGTCGGGCCGCATAGCAAAACTTAGTTCGCCGCGCGAGCCTCGCGCTGCTGCTGCATTTCGCTCTTGAGCGTCTTTTCCAGCCAGTCGTTCATGGTGATCATGGTGTTGTGCGCCGACTGTGCATGCATGCCGACAATGACGCCGGTCGTCTCGTCGATCAGCGGCGCGCCCGGGGAGATGTCGTGAGAGTCCAGGTCGTGCGTGAAGCCGCCGGTGCTGGCATTCACGATGCTGTTCGCGCGACGCTCATACACCGTGCCGCGGGCTTTGCGCTTGATGCTGTCCGCGTCGATATCGTTCTTGTAGCCGATCATGACCACCGAGGCGGCTGAGCCGGAGAAGCGACCGAGCGGCATGGTGCGCTGGGCATAGCGCGACGGCTGGCTCAAGCGCACGACGGCGAAATCCTTGCTGATCTGGCCGCTCGCGCCTGCTTCATCCCACTGCGATTTCACATACGAAACCGGAATGCGCTCGCGCACCTGGCCGACCGAATCGATGCTGTTGTAAGTGCAGTCGGCAGGCTCGGCGCCAGTGGCGCTCTTCTGGAACATATGAGCGACGGTCACGCCGATGTCGAAGGCGCCGACCAGGAATGCGGTGGACGTGCGCTGCTTGCCATCGACCATGCAGGAGATCACGCCGACACCGCTGAACGAAGCGTAATCCTTCGATGTCACTTCACTCCGGCGCAACGATTCGTGCTGATTGGCCTGATCGTGCGCGGTGGAAAAGCGGAAGAAATGCTGACTCTCGGCCGGCGACGACAGATCCGGCGCGCATTCACTGCCTTTGCCGCACAGAGCTGCATCGGCGTGCGCACGCTGATTGCCCATCAATGCCAGCACCGCCAACGCACCTGTTACCAGAGCGAGTTTCAACGCGCGGGTCCGGGCGTTGCTGGCAGAGGGCAGAGAGGCAAGTTTCACGCGCATGGTCACCACCGTGGCTCGGATGCTTGAGAAGTTCGCACGCCCGGGCGGGGTAAGCTTTAGGGCGAGCCCTGAAGCCTCCGATCGCCTTGGCCTGTCCGTTGTCTGCGGACGGGGACAGTTATCCGTTAACTCTCCTTGCGACCGAGCCTAGGGCGATGAGTTCGGCGCAGGCGTGACGTGGCTCAAATTCCCGTGTGGGAAAATGAGAAATGCCCCAAAGATCGGCGACAAAAAAAGGCCGGGCGCGGGGCCCGGCTTGGAGTAGTCACTCCCTGAACGGATCGAGTCTTACTGGCTCGTCAGACGGAAGGTGATGGCGACCTGAGTCCAGGCGCTAATGGGATTAGTGCCGTCGGTCGCGGCCACGAAGCGCCACTTTCGGACCGCTTGCATCGCTGCCTCGTCGAGTCGCGCGAAGCCACTGCTGTTCGCGACCGTAACGTCCTTGGGACGACCCTTCTCGTCGACCAGCACTTTCAAGCGCACCGTGCCTTCCTCGCCCGCGCGTCGCGAGGCTGGAGGATAGGAAGGCTCGACGCGATTGCTGGTCTTGAGATCCTGCGCCACCGCTCCAGCCGTGGTTGCGGCAATCGCATTCTCAGAAGGCGGCGCCGTGTTCTCGACCGGAGCCACCACCGGCTCGTCGAACTGCACCTCGGGCATCGGCGTGTCGGTCGGCACCACCTGATCGATCTCCGGCTTCACGGGCACCGGCGGATCGGGTTCCGACTTCGTTTCCTCGGCAATGAATACGGCTTCGAGCGGCGCTGCGAATTGCGGCACCTTCACGACGCCCATGCTGGCGGCGAGACCGTAGATGATGAGGATGTGAATGCCGATGACCGCCATCGCCGGGCCGCTGCGCGACGCAAAGCTCTGGTTGCTCGGAGTTCCTGGTGCGTACATTCTTACCTCCACTTCTACACAGGCATGACCTGCGCTCCTGCTTATAAACGGGCGGAATGACGCAAAGGGTTCAACGAATTCGCGGCGGTGCTGTCGCGAGTTGGCGGCAACCCGAAAAAGTTCCGTACACTTGGCGCTATGACGACCCCAATTTCCAGCATTGCCCGCGGCCTGCTCGCTGACAGCGAAACGCGTCTGGCCGCCGCGCGAGCAGAAAATCCCGAAGCGTGGCGCGCCGTTCTCGAAGAAGCGCGCGTGGCCGAGTCGTTGCCGCGAGTGTGGGCGTGCAGCGAGTTCGTCGCGACCAGTTGCTTGCGCTCGTCGGCGTTGTTGGGCGATCTCGTCAGCGACGGACAGCTGTTCTCACCCGCACCCGACGGTTGGTTGGCGCAGGAAGCGGAAGCGCGCGTGCGGGGTGAGTCAGAAGCCGATTTGATGGAAGCGTTGCGTCGCTTTCGCAGGCGGCACATGGTCCGCATCGCGTGGCGCGACATCGCGGGCTGGGCGACGCTCGATGAAACGTTGCGCGATCTGTCGACACTTGCCAATGTTTGTATCGATCTCGTCTACCGTCGCATGTATGCGGCGCTGGTCACGAGATATGGCACACCGCGTGGTGCCGAAAGTGGTGAAGCGCAGCCGCTGATGGTCCTCGGCATGGGCAAGCTCGGTGGCGGCGAGCTGAATTATTCATCCGACATCGATTTGATCCTGCTGTATCCGGAAGACGGCGAGACCGACGGCGCGCGGCCCATCGACAACGCGGAGTTCTTCTTGCGCCTCGGCCAGAAGATCGTCCAGCAGCTGGCGACGCCTACGGTCGATGGCTTCGTGTATCGGGTCGATCTGCGCTTGCGCCCGTTCGGCGATAGCGGTCGCTTGGCCTTGAGCTTCGCGTCGTTCGAACATTACTTGCAACAGCACGGTCGGGATTGGGAGCGTTACGCGTATGTCAAAGCTCGGGCGTTGACGGCGACCGATCAGTTCCCTTCGCTGTATGACGAGGTGCTGCGGCCGTTTGTTTATCGGCGCTATCTCGACTTCAGCGTGTTCGAGTCGCTGCGTGACATGAAGGCGATGATCGCGCGCGAAGTCGAGCGGCGCGAGTTGAAGGACAACGTCAAGCTCGGCCCTGGCGGCATTCGCGAAATCGAATTCATCGTGCAGGCGTTCCAGCTGATCCGCGGCGGTAGCGATCGCCGGCTGCAAGGCAAGGAACTGCGGGTGATCTTGCCGCAGCTGATCGGTCAGCGTTTGCTACGCGAAGATGCGGTCCGCGATCTGCAAGCGGCGTATGCCTATTTGCGGGTGCTGGAGAATCGTCTGCAACAGTGGAACGACGAGCAGACCCATCAGCTGCCTGAAGATCCCATCGCTCGCGAGCGACTGGCGTTCGCGATGAATGTCGGGAGTTGGGATGAGCTGTCCGCTCAAACCAATGTGCATCGGCAACGCGTCGAGCGTTATTTCACGCAGACCGTGTTCGGTCCGGCGGAGCGCACCGATGGCATCGCTTCCGCCACCTCCACCTTCGATCTGGAAGCCGACGCGGAAGAACGCGCGCGAATGCTCGTCAGTTGTGGAGTGACAGAGCCCGCGCCGATCAACGTTCGGTTCGAAGAGCTGCGCGCGAGTACGTACTACCGTCGGCTCGATGAAACGGGTCGTCGTCGGCTGCGCGACCTGTTGGCGCGCATTCTGCCGATGCTCGCGCCCGACGCAGCGCCGACCACGACGCTCGCGCGAATCCTGCGCATCTTCGAGATGATCGGCGGGCGGACGGTGTATCTCGCTTTGCTGACCGAGAATGCCGCCGCCTTGCGTCGCCTCGTCGAGCTATGCGCTCGCAGCCAGTTCCTTGCAGATCAAATCGCCGCGCAGCCGCTGTTGCTGGACGAGCTGATCGATGAGCGCTTCATCGAAGAGGCGCCGTCGCGGGCGCAGTTTGCCGCCGACCTCGCATCGTCGCGCGGCCGCATGCAGCACGAAGATCCGGAGCGGCAGGTCGAGTTGTTACGGCAGTTTCAGAGCGCGGCGATGTTTCGAGTGGCCGTTGCCGATCTCACCGCCGGCTTGCCACTGATGAAGGTCAGCGATCGCTTGACCGATATCGCCGAGCTCATCGTGCAGGAAACATTGTCGCTCGCGTGGGCGCAGATCACCGCGAAGCACGGTGTGCCCCGTTACGTCGACGAGCGCGGCGAGTCGCGCATGGCTCATATGATCGTCGTGGCTTACGGCAAGCTCGGCGGCCTGGAGCTGGGCTACGGCTCCGATCTGGATCTGGTGTTCCTGCATGACTCGATCGGCGAGTCGCAACGGACCGATGGCGAGCAGTCCGTCGAGAATACGGTGTTCTTCCAGCGGCTCGGGCAACGGCTCGTGCATTTGTTGACCGTGCATACCGCGTCCGGCCGGCTGTATGAAGTCGATACCCGGCTGCGACCCGGTGGCAACAAAGGCATGTTGGTGCAATCGGTAGCAGCGTTCCGCGAGTACGAATTCCAGGAAGCGTGGACGTGGGAACATCAATCGTTACTGCGTGCTCGCGCGATTGCCGGCGATCCACAGGTCTGCGAGCAGTTCGAGCAGGCGCGCATCGAGGTGCTTCGTAACGCGGTTCGGCGCGATGGCTTGAAGCATGAAGTGCGCAAGATGCGTGAGCGCATGCGTGAAAATCTGTCCAAGGCGCGGCCCGGGCAGGTCGATCTGAAGCAGGATGCCGGCGGCGTCGCCGACCTGGAGTTCCTGGTGCAGTTCTGGATGCTCGAATGGGCGGACCGTTATCCGGAGATCGTCACGTTCTCGGACAACATCCGGCAGCTGGAGAGCCTGGGGTCGGGCAACCTGGTGCCGCAGTCACGCGTGGATTTCCTTGTCGACACCTACCGCAAGTACCGCCAGCGCATGCACCGGCTGGCCCTGGACGGCGTCAAAAACGTGGTCAGCGACTCGGAATTCGCGGCCGAGCGCCGGGGCGTCGTGGAAGTTTGGCAAGAGGTCATGCGCGAGGCGGGCGATCTGCGATAATCCGCCCCCTCCGAAGCCTTTGCCGATGCCGTTATGACGACTGAACCTGCCGCCAAGCTGATCCAGCCCAACGCCCAGAACCAGTACACCGTGACCGCGGCCGACCTGCCCCTGTCGTGCCCGATGCCCGGCATGCACCTGTGGAACTCGCATCCCAAGGTGTTCCTGCCCATCGAAAAGACCGGCTGGGCCAAGTGCCCCTACTGCAGCGCTGAGTACACGCTCAGCCGCTGAGTCGGTAATACCTCACGCTCTCGGCGGAGAGCTTTGGCTAACATCGCCGGATGACAAAAACACTGGACACGACGCCGGCGGCCGATGGCTTTCACATGCCGGCCGAATTCGAGGCTCACGACGGTTGCTGGATGCTGTGGCCCGAGCGGCCCAGTAACTGGCGGCTCGGTGCCAAGCCGGCGCAAAAGGCGTTCGCCGCCGTTGCCACCGCAATCGCCACGGGCGAGCCCGTGACCGTCGGTGTCTCTCGGGGCCAATACCTGCAAGCCCGCGCCATGCTCCCCGATGCGATCCGCGTCGTGGAGATGTCGAGCGACGACGCCTGGATGCGCGATGTCGGCCCGACCTTCGTGGTCAACAAGCGGCGCGAGCTGCGTGGCGTCGATTGGGTGTTCAACGCCTGGGGCGGCATCGGCGGCGGTTTGTATTTCCCTTGGGATCAGGACGACCTGGTCGCTCGCAAGGTTTGCGAGATCGAAGGCGCCGATCGGTATCGCGCGCCGTTCGTGTTGGAGGGCGGCGCCATCCATGTCGACGGCGAAGGCACGCTGATCACCACTGAAGAGTGTTTGCTCAGCCCTCATCGCAATCCCCATCTGGACAAGGGGCAGCTGGAGATCCTGCTGCACGAATATCTGGGGATCACCAGCGTCATCTGGCTGGGCAAAGGCGTCGTCGACGACGAGACCACCGGGCACGTCGACAATCTGTGTTGTTTCGCGCGGCCAGGCGAAGTGATCCTCACGTGGACCGACAACAAGCGCGATCCGCAGTATCAGGTGTCACAAGATGCCTATGCGCGTCTGATGGAATCGCGGGATGCGCAGGGCCGGCGACTGAAAGTGCACAAGCTGCAGCAGCCGGGGCCGTTGAAGCGCACGCATGCGGAGTCGCTGGACGTGGATGTCGCCGATGCCGGCGCCGCGTCTCGTAAGATCGGCGAACGGTTGGCGGGCTCGTACGTCAACTTTTATATGGGCAACTCCACCATCGTGATGCCACTGCTCGATCCGAAGCAGGACGGCGCCGCGACCCGCACGTTGCAGAAAATTTTCCCGGAGCGCCGGATCATCGGCGTGCAGGCGCGCGAAATCTTGCTAGGCGGCGGCAACATTCATTGCATTACTCAGCAGGTGCCGGCGCGTAAGCCGGTGCGCGGTAACAACACCAAGAGGAAGTAAGCGATGGCGGCTCCACGCATCAGTAAGGCGGCCTTCGAACGAAACCTGCCGGCACTGCGCGATGAGCTGCTCGACTTGCAACTCAAATTGCACACCGCGAAGTCGTGTGCGGTCGCCGTCATCATCGCCGGCACGCCCGCCGCGGGCCGCAGTGAGACCGTTAATTCTCTGCTCGAATGGCTCGATCCCAAACACATCGGCGTGCATGCGCTCGGCGCGCCGTCCGCTGAAGATCGTAAGTTTCCGCCGCTGTGGCGCTACTGGCAGAAGCTGCCGGCGCGCGGCCGGATGACGTTCTTTTTCGCCGGCTGGTACGGCGAATATCTCAGCGGCATCGTCAAGGACAGTCATTCCAAGCAGCACGACAAGCGCTCGGTCGAGCGGATCCTGCAACTCGAGAAGATGCTGGTGCGCGACGGCGTGCGCGTCGTGAAGATTTATCTGCACACCGATCATGAAACTCAGCTGGAGCGTCTTAAGAAGCTGCGCGCCAGCAAGCTCACCAGCTGGCGGGTCACCAAGGAAGATCGCTGGCAGGCGAAACATTTCGATCAAGTGAATCGAGTCGTGCGCGCGTGCCTGAAAGCGACCGACCACGAGCCCGCGCCTTGGCATCGAGTCGACGGCACCGATGAAGAATATCGTCTGCTGACTGTCGGCAAAGTCCTGCGCGACGAGATCGCTGCTGGATTGAAGGCGGCGGAACAGAAACGTCGCGATTGGCCTGCCGAGAAATCCGGCAAGGTGAAGCCGCTTTCGGTGCCGCCCACCCAGCATCCCCTTGATGACGATGAGTACGAGCGTCAGCTCGAAACATTGCAGGGACGGCTGGCCCGGCTCGTGCGCAAGTCGCGCTTTGGCAAGCACGGTCTGGTGTGTGCGTTCGAAGGCATGGACGCGGCGGGCAAGGGTGGCTCGATCCGCCGGATCGTGCATGCATTGGATGCGCGTCAGTATCAAGTTGTCCCCGTCTCGGCACCGACGCCTGAAGAGTTGTCGTATCCCTATCTGTGGCGCTTCTGGCGCCACATTCCCGCGCTGGGCTCGATCACGATCTTCGATCGTTCCTGGTACGGGCGGGTGTTGGTCGAGCGCGTGCGCGATCTCACGCCCGATGCGGATTGGAAACGTGCCTACGCCGAGATCGTCGAATTCGAGCGTCAGCTGACGGAACATGGACTGTTAGTTGCCAAGTTCTGGCTGTCGGTGAGCAAGGAAGAACAGCTGAAACGTTTCAAAGCCCGCGACGACGATCCGTTGAAGCGCTTCAAAGTGGACCGCGAAGATTGGGCGAACCGGCGGTACTACGATGCGTATCAAACTGCCGCTACTGAGATGATCCGTCGAACGGATGCGAAGGACGCGAAGTGGCACATTGTTGCTGCGGATGATAAGAAACAAGCAAGGCTGACGGTGCTGAAGGCAGCGTGCGAGACGTTGGAGCGCTGACAAGAGCGCTCGAGTCGGGCTTTTGGCCAGGGAATGCACATGGGCATGTTCGATTACTACAAACCCACCTCGGAACACCGATGCCCGGTGTGTCAGCGCCCATTATTGGAGTGGCAGGGCAAGGACGGGCCGTGCGCGCTGTTTGTATGGGCCGAGGGATGTGCATGGCCGCTCGATCAGGCCGCGTCGGACGATGCGTGTCTCGATCCGGAGGACTTGCAGACTTGGCGCTTGCCGCCGAGCTTCGAGATTTACTCCTACGACTGTCCCGATCACCAACCCATCGGCGCCGATTGCCTGGCGCCCGACGGCGTCTGGTCCTCGACGATCTTGCGTCGGTACATCGGCTCGCTGAGTCGGAAGCCAGGTGTGCTGATTGCATTCGTGAACTGGGCAAACGGTCTTGCCGCCGTAACGAACCAAACGACTTTGGAAGTGACAGTCACCCTATGCGAGCCCACGCCCCATCCATCTGCTCGCGCGGACATCGATACGCCCGGCAAAGTTGCTCGCATCACGTTCTGGGCGAGTCGGAGCTATCACGCCGAAATCCTGGCCTCCGATTCCGGCGAGGTGCTGTATTCAAAGTACGGAAGCGCTGAGGCAGACGAGTCGCTGACCGCGGTGTTTCGTCCTTTCCTTGAGCAACTTGGATTGTCGGTCGCTTGATGCGTTGGGGGACATCATGAGAATACGTGTGGCACGCGTGGACTCGACCTCGTCGGACCAGGCGGTCGTATCTTTCGTAAGCGCGATCGGCCGGGCTCGCGGCCAGTGGATGGGCACGGCGCCTGCAGTCGATTCGGAGTATGAGGTGGAGTTCGATATTCCGGGCGCTTTGGTCTGGGGTGACCGGATCGATGCAACAGAGTCATCGGTGCCGGCAATGATCGATCAGCGTGGCGATACGCAGGTGTTCGGCACGTTGCAGAACTTCGATGGCAGGGTGGCCGAGTTACGTTTGGGCGATGACCTGATTCTCGTGGAAGTGGATCGGGTGGAGTGCCGGTTGCCTTGCAATGTCGCGATCAAGGTCCAACAGCTGCGGCTGTTCGACGCGAATGTATGACGGATCACCAGCCTTGGTGAATGCCCAATACGAAAACCACGTCCGGTGAATGCTCAACCGCGATGTCCTCGCTGACGCCGAGATCCAGGCGCCAGCCGGACTTGAATAAATAGTCGCCGCCGACCGTGAGCACAACAGCGTTACTGAAGAAATCCAAATCACTGTCGTACGCTGCGCTGTGCGCATCGATCTGCGCCTTCAAAGACAGGCCGCGCCAGGCGAGGACGCTCACGCCCGCCATGCCGCTCCATACGACGCTGCGCTGTTGATCCGACGGCAGCAGATCGCCGTCGCCGAGATAAGTAACGCCCGCCTGGCCGAACACGGTCCAGCGGCTATTGAGTGGGGAATGCTGGCCGGCTAGCACGAAGGAAACATCCGCCGCGCCGCTGCCGGTGAGTTTGTCGGCATCGCCGGTGGGGAGTTTGACGTCGAGCCAGGCGGTGAGGGCGGAGCCGGGGGCGGAGTGGAGTTCGTAGCCGAGCGCGGCTTGAATGTCTGCGAGGCCGCTGGAGGACGATGTAACGTTCAGCTCTCGCGTGCCCGCGCGAGTGTACGCGATAGCGATTTGATCGCGAGGCAGGGCCGAGCGGGCGCCGTCGGGCAAACCGAAGGTGTCGTGCCAGCTGTCGATGAAACTATCGAGAGAGCCGCCGCCAGTGTAGCGATAGGGAAGTTGCAACCGCCAGCCGACGCGATCCGTGAGCTTGCCTTCCAGGATCGCGCGGGCTTCGCGAGTCTCGGCGTCAACGAGGAGGGCTTCATCGCCGTGCGATTGCATGATCGCGGTGCTGCCCCAGTACAGATCGAGGCCGCCGGCAAAACCAGAGGTGAGGCGCGATGGCATCGTTGATGGCACCCCAAACCCTGCCAGTAAAGGGTTTTGATCGCGAACAACGAAAGGCGCACCGGCGTTGCGTGCGAGATGACCGACCGCGATCGGCTCATCGGCAGCGGCAAGGGAGAGGCTGCCGGCGGAAGTCACCAGCAGCAGAGTGAGAAACGGAAGCCTCACAGGCTCTTAGAACCAGATCGACACGAACGCCTGAATCACGTTCGCGCCGAACTCGTAGAGCGGTTCGCTGCCAGCGGGCGCGTAGCCCGGGTCGGTGGGGAGCATCTTCGAGACGCGGGCGTCGCGGAAGTCGTCGTACTTGAACTCGATGCGGTCGTAGAACAGATTCACCGAGCCCTTCTTCACGAAACGCCAGCCGGTCTGCGCGAACTCGTAGCTGGCGCCGATGCGGAAGGCGATGCTGTTGAACGTCGACAGCTCCTTGTCGCGCGCCATGAAGTTCTGCTGGTTCACGCGGCCGAACAGGTCGGAATAGAACTCGGCGTTGTCCTGCTGGTAGTAACGAACGCGAGCTTCCAGCGTCCATTGCTGTTTGATCGGATGAATGTAGCCGAGCTCGAAGGTATCGGCGCGGATGTCCCACGTGTCCGTGAAGAAGCGGTAGCCGCCGTACACCACCGCGCGATACGGCAGGAAGTAACGACCGTTCAGCGCCACGGCGTTGCTGGTGCGCGTGCGCGGATAGATTTCCTGCGCGAGGATGAAGCGGCGGTTGTCGTTCGGATCGATGTATCGATACGAGCGGTACGGATTGTTCAGGAAGCCTTCGTCCGTGATCACTTCGAGATTCATCGAAGCGATGAACGACTTGGTCAGAATCTGCGATACGCCGACGCGGTAGCTCCAGCGGTCGATGTCACGCTCGAAGCTGGGATCGGTGGAGTTGCGGACCTTATCGGAGCCGCGCGAAAAGCCCATGCTGATCGTGGTCAGGTCGCCGAACAGATCCTGGCTCAGGCCGAAGCTGGTGGTCTGCGCTTCGTAGTCGTTCTCTTCGCTGTTGGTGTAGCTGAGGTTGTACGTGGTCTTGCCGCGCAGATACTCGAAGCCCAGCGAGTATTGATCGCGTTCTTCCTTGTATTGGCTCGCGCCGCTCACCTCGACGTCGATGGACGCGCTGGTGATCATGTCCTGATAGTAGTTGGCGCTGACGGCGTACTTCTCCGCCATCTTCTTGCGCACCAGCACCGACGGACCTTGAATGGTCACGCCGCCGCCTTCGTAACGGTGATAGAGCGCGTCGGCGCGATCGTCAGGGAGCACGCCGGCCGAGCTCATCAGCGGCAGCGCCAGTGCGGCGCCCGCCACCATCGACCAGAGAATGCGTGCTTTGTTACAGACCAGACTCATGCGAGTTCTCAGTTACAGCCGCAGCCACCGCCGCCGCCGCCGAGCGCGCCACGCGCACCCTCACGAGCCTCGAACACGTGGTCCATATACTGTGAGGAGACGGGATTGGGATTCGCGGCCATGAGGGGATCGGCCAGCTGCTGGCGCTCGTAAGGCTTCACCCACGGCTCGATATTGCCGCAGGCGGATAAGCCAGAGACCAGCGCAATGGCCGCCACCGCCTTGACCGCGATTCCTTTAATCACGTCGAACCCTCTTACTCTTTCAGCAGGGCGCGGATCTGATTCAGATACTCGCCTTCGTCGCCCGGCTTGTAGCCTTTGTGCAGGTAGCGGACGTTGCCCTTGCGATCAATGAACACCGTGCTCGGCATGGCGCTCACGTCGTACAGCTTGCTCACCTTGCTCTCGCGATCGAACAGCACCGGGAACGACACCGGCGTGTCTTTCAACCAGCGTTCAGCATCCGCGGTGTTCGCTTCCACGTTCACGCCGACCATGGTGAAGCCGAGCGAACTGTAGCGCTTGTGCATCTGTTCGAGAAGCGGCATTTCCGTGCGACACGGGCCGCACCAGCTCGCCCAGAAATTCAACATCACCACTTTGCCCTTGAGCGACTCGAGCGACACATTGTCGCCAGCTCGCGACGGCAGGGTGAACGTCGGCGCCACAGTGGTGCTCGCGCTCACCAGCGAAGAAACAACCAGCGCGCTGCACAGCGCAGCAGTGCGAATCCATTTGCTCAGCGACATGACCGACGACCCTCTATGACAAAGCAGTCCAGGAGGTATCGTCGCTCAGAAGAAAATCGACAAACCGAGATGCGCTTCTAGATTATTGACGATCTTCTTCTCGCCCAGCAGGTCGGTATCGAAGATGTGGTCGCGCACGTCGAAGTGCACGGCAATCCAGTCCGCCGGCAGCACGCGATAGCCGAAGCCGCCGTTCACGGTGAAGCGATCGTCGCCGGCGAAGGTGGTGCTGCCGATGCCGGCGATCAGGTAGAACGCGGTGTTATAGGCGCGGTTCTTACCGATGAAGATTTCGCCCGGCAGCGCATTCCAGCCCAGCGACAGCGCGTAATAGGAATAATCCCGATCGTCGTCGCTCAGCAGGTCGGCCGAGCCCGACAGGTTCTCGTAACTGGTGCGGCCGGCGCGCGACTGGCCGTACGTGCCTTCGATGAAGAAATCTTCGGTGAGGTGATAAGCGAGGCGGGCGCCGTACACGACGTTGCTCTCGAAGTCCTCGATGCTCAGGATGCCGACGTAAGCGCCCAGCTCGAAATCTTCCGTGTCGATGCGCGGGCGCTTGATCTCGCGACGCTCGACTTGCGGATCGATGATGGGCTTCTGATCCGGCTCGCCGGTCAACGGCTGCGAGCTCGCGGCGGGCGCGATGGCTTCAGGCTTGTCGTCGCCGCGACCGCCCAGCATGGAACAGCCGGGCAGCACCGTGACGGCGAGCAGGCTCAGAAAAAGAATGCGAAACCGAGATACTTCCATTCGTCCACTTCCTCGTTATCGTTGCGGCTGGTGAACACGATGTTGTGTCTATATTCCGAGCGCAACATGAAACGACGGGTCAGGTAAAACTGCAGGCCGCCGCCGACGTAGCCGATCTGATCGTCACGGTCGATGGAGTCCACCAGGTTGGATTTCGGATCGGTGTAGAGCACACCGGTGCCGAGCGTGAAATAGGGCGACAGGCGCCACTCGGGCGCGAACACGTGCAGCAGGCCGACGGTGGCGCTGTAGCCGTTGGAGAACTCGCCGAGGATATGGTTGAACGTCAGCTCGATGGACAGGTTGTCGCTGAACGCATACCCGCCGAACACGGAGATCAGGCTGGCGCCCTGGAAATCGCCGCCGCTGATGCCGCCCTGCCAGCGACGGCTCATATAGTTCTCGCGCGCCGGCTCCTGTAGATCCAGCGGCTCGCCGGTCGGCTCCAGCGTGGCAATCATCTGATCGCGCGACGCCCAGCCTTCGATGCCCTGGTCGGTGCGCAGCTCGAACCAGTCGGTACGGCGCTTCACCAGCACCACTTCGCGGCCGCGCTCCACCACATGAAAGATCGGATAGCCGCGCCCCGGGCCGGAGCGCAGCTCGATGAACGGATCGGCGATGAGGATCTTGTGACCCTCGTCCTTCTTGTCTTCAGCCCGAGCCTCTGATTGGACGCCCGCCGCGATGAACAGGACTAGCAACCACAGACAGCGAAGCGGCGTGAGCGACCGAGACATCAATTCTCCGGGGCGGTGAACGGGTCGTTGAAGTACTGCGCGCCGATGTCCAACCATTCGGACAGCAAGCGTAACTCACTTGGTGACATAAAGTCCCTATGTGGCACCGTTCCGCCAGTCCCTTCCATTTTGGTGAAGAAGCGGGCGGAGGCCGCCGCGCCGTTCGCGCTCATCGGGGCCGGCACATTACGGAAGGCCACGCAGGTCGTCACGTTGGTCACCGGGTCGGTCTGGAACTCCAGGCATTCATCTTCGAGCTGACCCATGGCGTTCAAGATCTGGCCGCGGTCGCCGAACAGCAACTCGCGATACGACTTGAACTGCAGCGCCTGCTCTTCGGAGGGGCCGTCGGTCAGGTCCAGATCGCCCGCCGGCGCCTGGGCGGCATTGGCGGCGCTCACCGGCGAATGGCAGCTGCTGCACTTGTGATTGATGGGCTGCATGGTGGCCGGATCGAGGTCCGGGCCCGGCACGCCATCCACATCGACGAAGCGATCCAGGCCCCACAGCGGATGAATGTGCCGCTCGTAATGAATGGTGATACGGCACAGGGTCGTCAGGTTGGAACGGCACGACGGCTGCACCGGTAACACCGCGCCCACCGGCAGTGAATTCGTGCAAGCGAAACGGGCCGTCGTATCGGCCGCATTGGTCAGCACGTTGTTGATACCGGCGGCATAGCACGCATCGACCTGATTGGTCGCGGGCGCGGCCGGCAGCCAGTAGTCCTTGAACGCCAGGTCGACGCTCATCGCGCACGCGCCAGCGCACATTACGCGGTTCCGCGTCTCGGCCATGGTCTCGCCGACGATGTTGGCGAACAGAGCCGCATTGGTGCCGGGGAACGCTACGCCCGCGCTCGGAGCGCCGGGGTTCACCGAATTCGTCATGCCTTGGCGACCGTGCGCCATCGGCGTGGTCGGATTGCCGTTGTGGCAGCCCGTACACTGCAGCTGTTCGCCGGTCTGCACTTGCAGCCAGTTGGTATGACGGCCGCCGATCGCGCCGCCGAGACGGCGGCCATTCGCGTCGAGCACGCTGATGGAGATCGCGACGTTCGCGGGCACTTTCACTTTCACCGAGCCGTCCGGCTCGATCGGCGCGTAACCCAGGATTTCACGCATGCCGAGCGCGCGGTTCGGGCCGAACGCGGTGTTCGAGAAGTTGCGGGTGTCGTTGTCCGGAATGGACACGGCCTTCTCGATGCGCAGGAAACGAGCGGGGCGCGTCGCATAGCCGGCATTGGCGGGATTGCGGACCGTGGCGATGCCGCCGGGCGCGGTGTCGACGCCGTCGATGTCATACACGCTGCGAATGTTCAGCACGCCGACGCCTTCGTTTTGCAGCTGTTGCGGATAGTCGATGCCGGCGATTCGATCCGGAATGACCGTCGGCAACGCGCGCTGCGAGCCCGAGACCACTTCGGTGTAGATGAAACCTTCCTGCGGAACGACGATGGGCCGCTGGGTATTGTCGCGGACATCGTAGGTGTAGATGCCGTACAGCGGCGGCGCTTCCACCGCATTCGGATTCTGCAAACGCTCGCTGGTACAGGGGACGATCCGGGTGTTCTCCACCAGACGACACTGCGACCAGCTCACCAGCAGCCGACCAGTCCCGTCATACAACGGTTGAGCCGTGCGATAGCGACCGCCGGGCGACGGGCCGGGAATCGTGCGCACGTCGGTCGGCAGCGCCCGCGTCTGCGCCGGGCCGGTCATGCCAGTGTTCGAGGCCGAGGCGGCGCGAGTGTTGTCGACATAGGTATCGGTGTCGATCAGCAGCAGATCGCCGCCTTCGCCGGTGCCTTGGAAGGGGCGGACCAGCGACAGCGTGCGACCGTCCTGCATGGGCTTGGCATTCAGGAACTGGATGGTGCTCAACGTGGTGGCCGGCGGCGGATTGGCCGTGCCGGTCTGGTGACTGTTCGCACCGTACAGCAGCTGCAGATCCGAGCCGTCGGGATTCACGGAGTACAGATCGAACTGGTTGTCATCGATGTGATGCTCCCAGCGCGTGAACACGACGCGGCCGTTCGGCAGCACCTCCGGATCCAGGTCGTGGCTCTGGTTGAACGAGATCTGATGGATGTTGGTGCCGTCGGCGTCCATCACGTGCAGCACGAAGGCCGGCTCGTTGTCGTTCTCGTCCTGAGCGGCGAACTGCGGCTTGTTCTCGTCGAGCAGGATGGCGCGCGAGGTCTGCTGGCGGGTCGAGCTGAACACGATGCGCCCGTCCGGCAGGTAGTGCGGCATGATGTCGTGGCCGGTCTCTTCCACGATGTCCGAGCTGATCACGCGATGCAGCCGGCGGTTCGCCACCTCGTATTCCCAGATGTTCCAGGTCGGCTGATCTTCCTCGTCCGCGTCTTCGATGAAGCGGGCGCGCATGGAGAAGATCACCTTGCTGCCGTCGTAATTCACCGCCACGTCGCGGATGTCGCCGAGACCCGCGGTCTGGGCCGAGGTGAGGTTCACTTCCGGTGCGGAGGTCGAGGCACGGTCGCGCATGAACAGGTCGGCGCCGATCTCGAAGCGCAGCAGCTCGCGGGCATCGGCGTTGGCCAGCTCGTCGTCTTCCGGATCGGGGACCGGGCGCTTCACGTAGAACACCGGGAAATCCAGCGTCACGGGGTCCTGGTTCTGGCCGCTGCCGATGGTCACATCGGTGCCGCCGCTGCCGCTGTCGCAGCCGCCTAACAGGAACGCGATCGCGCTCATGAGCAGCACCGCTGCGCCTTTCTTGCGCACGGCTGCTGGATTCGACGCGTCTGGCTGCGCCTGATGACTCATGGAAGCGTTACTCCGGGGTTCTCGCATCGATTCACAACGTTGTCTGCCAGGTCGTTCGCCAAGTTATTCGATGGGGGAGCGGCGCTTCGTTTTCGGGGGCGCCATCTTCGACGCGACATATTTCGCGATCCGTTAAGCGAGTCACAAGCGGACGCGATATTCCCTGAATCCACGCCGTGCCCCGCCGGGCTTCGGAGCATTGCGTGAAGCGCCTCACATTCCGGTCGCACCCGCGTCGCTTCAATGACGCCCGACCCAAGCTTCGAATGCGCATCGTGGCGGCGAGACTACACGCGCGCGTGAGGCAATCGACACTGTCTCTTGGGCGCGACGTATGGCGATTGAGACAGTTAACCGGCTGAAAAACCGCCCGTATAGTCGGCCGCAATGTCGGGGTACAACCGACTTTGTATCGATACCGCGGGTGGCCCTTAAGAGTTTGCCGGAGTCTGCCGAGAGTAGATCGTCTGGCTGTGGGAAAGAGCTGCATGAGCAACATGAAACGAACGAATGGAACGTCGCCGCTCGCGAAAGCAGCCGCGCTCGGAGTGGCAGTGCTCGCTTTTGCATCCGGGCAACAGGCCGACGCCACTCCGCTCGGGCGCAAGCAGGCCCTGCGCATGTACGAACGGCTCACGGGTACACCGCCGTCGGCGACGCTGCTGCTCACGCTTGAAGGCATGGTCGGCAATAGCTCGCAGGCGGAGCTCGAGGCGACCGCCGCGTTCATCATGGATCCGGACCAGGGTCACTCGAAGAATTTCTACTCGGTCACGTTGAAGAACTTCGCCACGCCCTGGACCAATCGCGATCAATCGATCTTCGCGCCGCTCAACGACTACACCGCGACGGTCATCGGTCTGGTGAAAGAAGACGCCGACTTCCGCACGGTGCTGTTCGACGACGTGGTGTTCATCGGCAGCGGCTCCGGCATCCCGGCGTATTCCCCGACGAGCAACGCGCATTACGAGGCGCTGGAAAGTAACAGCGTCGATCTGCGCACTCTGACGCGCACCACCCAGTCGTCGCTGAACGGTCTGCCGCCGGCCGCGACCGCGGGCGTCATCACGTCGCGCGCGGCTTCCGAGGCTTTCTTCATCGACGGTACCAACCGCGCGATGTTTCGTTTCACGCTGATGAATCACATGTGCCGCGACATGGAGCAGATCCACGATACGTCGCGTCCGCCGGACCGGATCCGTCAGGACGTGTCGCGCAGCCCCGGCGGCGACAGCAGCGTGTTCAACAACAACTGCATCGGCTGTCACTCGGTCATGGACTCGATGGCGCAGGCATTCGCGTACTACGACTTCGACGAGACCTTGGGCCGCCTGGTGTACACGCCCGGTCAGGTGCAGCCGAAGTACCTGATCAATTCGGACAACTTCAAGCCCGGTTACGTCACTCCCGACGACGGCTGGGAAAACCGCATGCGCCTGGACGGCAAGAACGACATCGGCGTGCTGGGCTGGGACGAGAACCGGCCGAATCACGGCAACGGCGCCAAGAGCCTGGGGCAGGAGTTCGCGTATAGCAACGCGTTCGCGGAGTGCCAGACGGAAAAGGTGTTCCGCAAGGTGTGCTTCCGCGGGCCGACCGATGCCGAGCTCGGCCCTGGCGGCGCCTTCCAGACCATCTCCACCACGTTCAAGAGTGCTGGCAGCCTTCGAGGCGTATTCGCCCAGGTCGCTGCGCAGTGTGCTGGCCAGTGAGGCGCAGTGATCCCATGAGCATCAACAGCAAAAAACACATGCGCGCTCACAATCTCAGCATCGGTACCAGACTGGCCCGGTTCGCGGCCGTGGCCGCGCTCGGCGCTTTGGCGCTGGCAGGTTGTAGCGGCGGCTCGACCACGGAACAAAACCCAGTGCCGGACCGGCCCACCGCGGGCGCGGACTATGTGGGCCCAGGTGCCGCGAATGATGACATTCAGGCATTTCGTAACGAGTTCTGGACCAACATCCGCGGCGCCGATCGCTGTGGTGGCTGCCACAACGCCACGGGTCAATCGCCTTCGTTCGCTCGCTCGGACGATGTGAACCAGGCGTATCAACAAGCGACCGGCATCGTGAATCGCGAGAATCCTTCGCTGTCGACGCTGGTCGCCAAAGTTGCCGGCGGCCACAACTGCTGGCGCGGCGATCCGTCCGCGTGCGCGAGCGACCTCACTCGCTGGATCACTGCGTGGGTCGGCGCCACCGGCACCGGCGGCAAACAGATCACGTTGCTCGAGCCCGAGCCGGTCAATCCTGGCGCGGGCAAGCGGCTCGAGGCAACTCCGCCGTCCGGAATGGGTTGGCCCGCCGTCTATGCATTGCTCAACCAGCATTGCTCCGGTTGTCATCAGAGCAACTCGGCGACGCAACAGTCGCCCTTCTTCGCCGCGGACGATATCAACGAGGCGTATCTCGCAGCGATCCCGAAGATCAATGTGAACACTCCGGAACAGTCGCGATTCGTGGTGCGCCTGGGCCAGGAAAATCACAACTGCTGGACGGCCAGCTGCACCACGGACGCGCAGGTCATGCTCCAGGCCATTCGCCAGATGGCGGCCGATATCCCTGCTCCTGTCCCGCCAGCGGGTGCGCTCAGCAAGGCGCTGAAGTTGTATGACGGCACTGTCGCGAGCGGCGGTAACCGCTACGAAGCGAACATGATCGCGTTATATGAATTCAAGACCGGCAGCGGCAACATTGCGTACGACACCAGCGGCGTCGCCCCCGCGGCCGATCTGGAACTCTCGGTTCCCGGCGTGGAGTGGGTCGGCGGTTGGGGCATCAACATCCGCAGCGGCCGCGCCAAAACTTTCGGCGCGCCGAGCCGTAAATTCCACGATCTCATCAAGGCAACGGGCGAGTACTCCATCGAAGCGTGGGTCACGCCTGGCAACGTGACGCAGGAAGACGCGCGTATCATCAGCTACTCCGGCAGCACGACCGTGCGTAACTTCACGATGGGTCAGAACTTGTACAATTACGAGTTCGCCGCGCGCAGCTCCGAGACCGATGCCAACGGCATGCCGAAGCTGATCACCGATGACGACGCGGAACGTTTGCAGGCCTCGTTACAGCACGTCGTCATGACGTTCGATCCGATCAACGGCCGTCGCATCTATGTCAACGGCGAATACACCGGCGACCTCGACAGCGCGGGCGGCGGCACGCTGGAAGCCTGGGACAATACGTTTGCTCTCTACATGGGCAACGAGGCCAGCGGCGATCGCCAGTGGCAGGGCGTGCTGCGCCTGGTGGCTGTCTATAACCGCGCCTTGAACCTGCAGCAGATCAAGCAGAATTTCGAAGCCGGCGTCGGCCAGAAGTTCTTCCTGCTGTTCGGTGTCTCGGAGCTGGTCAACATGCCGAAGGCCTACATCATGTTCGAGGCCACGCAGTACGACAGCTACGGTTATCTGTTCACCAATCCGAAGTTCATCAGCCTGGATGGCACCGCCATGCCTGGCAGCATTCCGCTCAAGAGCATGCGTATCGGCGTGAACGGCGCCGAAGCGCCGGTGGGCCAGGCCTATCGGCTGATCGATACGACCATCAACGATCAGTTGTACTCGGCCGCGACCGGGCAGCTGATCTCCTCGGTGGGCACGATCATTCCTTCGGAGCAGGGACCGGATTTCGATCAGTTCTTCCTGTGCTTCGACCGCATCGGCACGCGCACCGACGAGGCGTGCACCAGGTACGCCGTGGGCATCAAGCCGGACATGGTCGGTAGCACGGGGGTATCGGACATCGGCGTGAAGTTGTTCGACGCCATCAACGCGACCATGTCGTCGATCACGGGCGTGCCGGAGAACAACGCCAAGGTGAAAGCCACGTACGCCAACGTGCGTCAGTCGCTGCCGGCGGTGAACGACATCGGCGGTTATTTGTCCTCGCACCAGACCTCGCTGGCGCAGCTGGCCCTGCAGTACTGCAACGTGTTGATGGATACGCCGGATCTGCGCACGAGTTTCTTTACGGGTGCCACCGTCGACTTCGGCCAGCCGCTGACGACGAACAACGTACTCAATACGAACGGCCAGAATGTCGTGAACCAGCTGTTCACCAAAATCGTCGGTAGCGCGGACTCGCAGCCGAACAATACCGAGTTTGTCAGCGACGTGCGCCCTCTGATCGAGTCGCTCTGTGACTCCGACTTGCCGCTGAACGTGCCTGCCGACCAGAAGAATCTGGCGTGCGGCACGGTCAATCAGAGAACCGGCGTCAATCGCACGGTTGAAGTTATCAAGGCTGCGTGTGGTGCCGCGCTCGGCAGCGCCGCGACCCTGGTTCAGTAAGAGGCAATTTGCATGTTTATCATCAAATCACAACGGAAGCGTGCCCTCGGTCTGAACGAGCCGCTGAAGCATGGTTCGCACAAGAAGCCGGTGACCCGTCGCGATTTCCTCGCGCAGGGATTCACGACCGGTGCCGCCACGGTGGTGGTGCCTGCCGCGATGAGCATGATGGCGTCGCGTCGCGCCTCGGCCGCGGCCACCGACCAGGAAAAGGAGGACTGCGGCATCGTCGGCGGTAACGGCAAGATCCCGTTCATCTGCTTCGATCTCGCCGGTGGCGCGAATATCGCCGGCTCGAACGTGCTGGTGGGTCAACAGGGGGGCCAGATGGATTTTCTGAGCACCCAGGGTTATTCGAAGCTGGGCCTGCCCGGCAACATGCTGCCGAACAACTCCACGACCAACTTCGTCAACACCGAGTTCGGCCTGGCGTTCCATTCCGACAGCGCGTTCCTGCGCGGCATGCTCGAGAAGTGCTCGCCGACCACCCGTGCCTTCGTAAACGGTGCCGTGATCGCCGCGCGTTCCGAGAACGACACGGGCAACAATCCTCACAATCCGATGTACGGCATCGCCAAGGCGGGTCCGTCGGGTCAAGGCGCCAAGGGCGAGCTGCTGACGTTGATCGGCTCGCAGAACTCCGAATCCGGCGGTAACTCCATGGCGCCCGCCGCCATGATCGATCCCGCCAATCGCCCGACCAAGATCGATCGTGTCAGCGACGTGACGGGTCTGGTCGATACCGGCGAAGTCGCGACTATTCTCAGCGCGACCGACACGGTGCAGACGCTCGAAGCCATGTACTACCTCACCGGTAAGAAGATGGCGCGTGTCGACACTCGCCTCGGTACTACCAACGATCCGATCGTGAAGAATCGGTTTCAGTGCACCTACCTCAAGACCGCCGATACGGTTCAGACCTTCAGCAATCCGGCCACGCTCAATCCGACGCGCGACACGCGCATCACAGGTTTGTTCGGTGAGGACTTCGGCGGCGACGGCGAATTCCAGAAGACCGCTTCGGTGATGAAGCTGGTCGTCCCGGGCATCGCTGGCGCGGGCACGATCAGCATGGGCGGCTTCGACTATCACACTGGCGATCGCGCCACGGGCGAAGCTCGTGACTTGCGCGCCGGTCGTTGTATCGGCGCGTGCTTGGAGTATGCGGCGTTGTCCAGCCGACCGCTGATGATCTATGTGTTCAGCGACGGCTCGCTGTCTTCGAACGGCATGGTCGACGATTCTGTCGGCGGCCGAGGCAAGGGCCAGTGGACCGGCGACAATCAGCAGACCGCTGCGTCGTTCTTCCTCGTCTACAACCCGCAGGGTCGCCCGCGACTGATCGGCGAAGGCACCCCCGCGGCCGCGCGCCATCAGCAGATCGGCTACTACAGCGCTGGCGGCGACGTTGTCACGAGCAGCAGCCCGGCCGCGAACAACGTCAACTTGCTGGTGCAGACGGTGATCTTGAATTACATGGCGCTGCACGGCGAGCAAGGCAACTTCACCGGCCTGTTCGGCAATGCGCTGGGCCCCATCGACGGCCTGATCGCTTTCGAGCAGATCGTCAGCGGTAGGATCTGATTTTTTCGCGCTGTCGATTCTCAGGCCCGGCTCCCGCCGGGCCTTTTTATTTGCGCGGGCCCTAGCACATTCTTCCAGCTGTGCGGCTTGCATTTTCGGTTTCTTCGCCGAAATATCGCCCCTGAGCGGCTGCTCACAGCCCGGTACTTTCTCCATCGAGGACCAACCCATGAATGCCATGACCGACAGCGGGGTGATGAAACATCGACTCACCGTCGATGAGTATTACCGCATGGCTGAAGTGGGCTTGCTCGCGCCGGACGCGCGAGTGGAACTGATCGATGGAGAGATCGTTGACATGCCGCCCATGGGAAGCCGACACGGCGGAACCGGAGATTTGCTGATTCATCGCTTTACGAAAGCTGTTGGCGATGCGGCAATCGTTTCTTCGCAGCGAACCTTGGTTCTCGATCAGTACAACGCGCCAGAGCCCGACCTGATGTTGTTGCGCCCGCGTGCTGATTTCTATCGTCGGTCGCATCCGACGCCTGAAGAAATATTATTGGTGATCGAGGTCAGCGATAGCACGTGGCGTTACGACCGCGAAGTCAAAGCGCCCTTGTATGCGCGGCACGGCATTTCCGATTTCTGGATCGTCAATCTCCGCAAGAAAGAACTCCACTGCTTCCGCGATCCGCGTGGCGGCGAGTTTGCCGAGGTCGTGACTATTACCGATCCAGACGCTGTTCCCGTGAAGTCAGTTGGCGAAGTCTCCGTCGATTTGACCGGCTTGTTCGACTAGAACGTTCGCACGGTTTGCGCAGTGAATTCTCAGGCCCGGCTCCGCCGGGCCTTTTTATTTGCGCGCGTTTTCCGCGCACGCGGATGCGCGGAAATGCCGCGGAACGAAAAATCCCTCCTACACCTTTCCGGGCCGAATAGTTGTTGATTTTCTGGGCGAATCGCCAACACTAATATCGATTCACGCCGTGGTGATGCTGATAAGGTCTCTCCAACATGGCTACCAACCCAGTTAGCGACAACAGGCACAGCCCGTACCGGTTTTCGGTCGAGCAGTACTACCGCATGGCCGAAGTCGGTGTGATCGCGCCGGATGCGCGAACCGAGCTGATCGAAGGAGAGATTTGCGATATGCCCCCGATAGGATGTCGGCACGCGGCCACGGTCTCATGGTTGCATCGGCAGTTGGTGAAGGCGGTCGGCGAGCGGGCCGTGGTGTTCGAACAGTCGCCGCTACGGCTGAGTCGTCACAGTGAGCCTCAGCCCGATCTGATGTTGCTTCGTCCGCGTCGCGATCGTTACAGCGAGGCCCACCCGACCGCACGCGATACGCTGCTGGTCATCGAGGTGAGCGACAGCACCTGGCTGTACGATCGGGAAGTCAAAATGCCGCTCTATGCCGCTTACGGCGTACGTGAAGCGTGGCTGATCGATGTCGGCGTAAAGACGCTGAACTGCTTCGGCGCTCCGCATGGCGGAGCGTTCGTGGAGCAAACGTTGGTGCAACCGCCCGGGCCGTTAGTCGTGCCGTCGCTGGATATCCGTATCGACCTGACGCGCCTGTTCAACTTCGGCGACTATTCCATCTCGTAACGCACTTCGACGAACAGCGTGCGGCCGCGGCCCGGGAAGTAACGATAGTTGCCGAAGGCGAAGTCGGCGCGATCGGCGTAGGCGCGGTCGGTGACATTGTTGAGGCGAAGAATGGTCCGCCAGTTGTCGGTGGCTTGCCAGCTGACGCGCAGATTCAACAAGTCGTGACCGGGGTATTCGTTGGCATTGGCGGCGTCGACAAAGTACTTGCCGACCGCCACCCATTCCAATTCCGCGGTCGCCGACGGCACGAAATTCCAGTTCAGGCGAGCGGTGTTGATGTGACGAGGCGCGGTGTCGATGTCGCGGCCGGCGACGATGGTCTCGCCTTGTTCGATCACCCGATTGAAATCGTAAGTGTGCTTCGCATACGTGCCGGCAAGGGTCAGCGACACCGTATCGAGCGCCGCCCACGAGAACTCATATTCCACGCCTTCGTGCTTGGTGCGCCCGTCGCTGACGTTGAAGCCGTTCGAGTCGCGGAAGATCACGTTGTCTTTGTCCATCGTGAACGCGGCCAGTGAATAGTTGAGTGGCCCGAAGAAGCCGCGAGCGCCGAGCTCGATGCTATCCAGACGTTCTGAATCGAGATCCGCGACCGATTGCTGACGCTGCAATCGATACAGCTCGCTGGTGTCGGGCGCGCGATAACCGCGAGTGGCAGTGAGATACAACGTGTGATCGTCAGTGATCTCGTAGCTGAGCCCCAGCTTCGCCGTGACATTGTTGAAGTCGTCGCTGCGGTCCGCGGGGCGGTTGAACAAGCAGCCGCCCGGACAGGTCGCGCCGTTCTCGGCGGTGTTGCCGTCGATCATGCGGTTGTCGTACTCGTAATCGACGTACTCGTAGCGCACGCCGCCCGTGGCTCGCCAGCGTTCGGCGAACGGTTGTTCGACTTGACCGTAAATGGCGGCGACGCGACTGTCGACCCGATAGTCGTAATGTTTGCCGGCGGGGCGAATGGCATTCGCGGCGGGTGCGCCGTCCGTTGCCGGCCCGGCCTGTGTTTCTTTCAGGAAGCCTTGCGCGAACTCGATATCGACGCCGGTGAGAAAACGCGTGTTGTTGAACGCGGTGAAATCGAGCGCCGTCAGCACGCCGACCGATTCCTGGCCGTTCTCCTCGAGCGGTTTGCCGATGAGGAAGTGCTGCAGGAAATCCATGCGTGAGTAACGAGCATAGGGGCGCACGGCGAGCTGCATGTTCTCGCTGAGCGGTTGCTCATATCGGCCGGTCAGCCGCACGGCGTACGCATCGCGATACGCTTCCGGATTGGGATTCGATTTTGCGATGGCTTCGTTGCGATAGGCATTGAAGCCTTGAATGAAGCCCGCGGTTTCCTGATTCAAGTTGGTGGCTGCGAGATCGAGCCCCATCTGCGCGTCGCCGCGCCGATGCGTGAGCCCGACATTCAACTTCTGTTCTTCGAGGCCCGAGCTGTCACGCCAGCCGCCATCGTGAGAAGCAACGA
Organism: Steroidobacter flavus; assembly: GCF_042651805.1. Taxonomy (NCBI): domain Bacteria; kingdom Pseudomonadati; phylum Pseudomonadota; class Gammaproteobacteria; order Steroidobacterales; family Steroidobacteraceae; genus Steroidobacter; species Steroidobacter flavus. The sequence goes on from NZ_JBHSDU010000003.1 coordinate 3,106,420, forward strand.
CGACCCCGCCGACATCGGTCGCATCGCTCTTGTGACTCAAGCCGAGTTTGCCGCGGTAATACTCATCCGGACCGCCTTCGAGCGCGATACTCCGCGCCGGCATTTCACCCGGTTGCGCCGAAATCACATTGATCGCACCGTGCATCGCGCCCGAGCCGTAAATCACACCGGCCGGTCCGCGCAGCACTTCGATCGAGCTGGCCTGCTCGCTGTTGACCTCGAACAACTCGTTGACGTTACAGAAGCCGGTGGGGCGGATGGGCACGCTGTTCTCGAGAAACAAAAACGTGCCGCACGAGCCGGGGCCGCTGAGCACCGGCGAGCGGATCGCGGTCAGACTTTCCTCGCCGCTGTTCCGCTGAATCATCGTGCCCGGGGCACGATTCATGATTTCGCTGTGATGAGTCGAGCCGACGACGGTAACGTCATCGCCCTTCACGAGCGAGATGCTGCCGGCGAAGTCACGCAACTGTTCGGCTTCGCGGGTGCCGGTGACGACGACTTCTTCCACCCGGCCGTTGGTGCCGCGCTCGGCAGCCTGCACGGTGGTGATGAAAAGTGCCGTGCAACCGAGCAGGGCAGTGGAACCGAAGCGCGAAGCACGCATGATGATGAACCTGTACGTTTTAAGTCGTCAGCGCGCCGGAGGCAATGCGAAGGCGATGACGTAGTCGCCCTGCTTGGTTTTCAGCTTGCCATGTCCGCCGGCGGCAATCACTACATATTGGCGCCCGCCAAGCTCGTAGCTCATGGGGGTTGCCTGGCCGCCCGCGGGTAGACGGCCTTTCCACAGCTCCCGGCCCGTCTGGATATCGAAGGCGCGCAGGTAATTGTCGGTGGCCGCGCCGATAAAGACCAGTCCGCCCGCCGTTACCATTGGCCCCCCCATATTCGGCATGCCGATGGTCCGCGACGGCACGAACCAGGGCGTGCGGTCGCGGGTCGAGCCGAGCACCACTTGCCAGAGAATGGCATTGCGCCGCAGATCGACGGCCGCCAGTGACCCCCAGGGCGGAGCCGTGCATGGCAGTCCGAGCGGCGACGCCAGCATTTCACGACGCACTCCGTAGGGCGTGCCGGCTTGCTCGGCGAAGTCAGAGTCGGGATAACTCCCGGAGTCGCGCATGGGTTTCAGCTGGTCGCGCGGTACGAGCGTCGCGACCATCGGCACATGATTGACGGCGGCCAGGATGAGCTGGCGCTCATGATCGAACGCGAGGCTGCCCCAGTTCACGCCGCCGACAAAGCTGGGCGAAAGAATGGTTCCTTGCAGGCTGGGCGGCGTGAACAAGCCTTCCGAGCGATATTTGCTGATGAGGTCGCGACACTTGGCGCGATCGATCACTGTCAGGCCCCACGCATCCTGCGGAGTCACCGCGGCGTGCGAGACCAAGGTGGGAGTCGCAGGAAACGGCTGCGTCGGCGATGCGAGTTCACCGGGCACATTCGAAATGGGCACGGGGCGCTCGACGATCTCGAACACGGGCTCGCCGGTCTCGCGATCGAAGACGAACAACATGCCGGTCTTGGTGGCCTGCACGACCGCGGGAATGGATTTGCCGTCGCGGTCGAAGTCGATGAGCATGGGCTGCGCGGCGAGATCGTAGTCCCACAGGTCGTGATGAATGAGCTGTCGATGCCAGACCAGCTCGCCCGTCTCGGCGCGCAACGCCACCAGCGAGTTCGCGAAGTTGTTCAAGCCGGGACGCTCGCCACCGAAAAAATCGGGGCTGGCCGAGCCGGTCGGCACGAAGATCAAGCCGCGACCCGCATCGACCGACAGCATCGACCACGCATTCGCGCCACCGGTGCGTCGAGCGGACTCCTCCGTCCAGCCGCGCGTCGTCGCTTCTGTGCTCGTGTTGGGAATCGGGTCCCATGACCAGCGCTGTACGCCAGTGCGAGCATCGAAGGCGCGCACGATGCCTCGTTCCAGCTCGACCCCTCGATTGTCACCAATCGCCGAGCCCGTGATGATCAGGTCGCGATACACGGCCGGCGGCGAGGTGACTAAATATTGACCTCGCTCGGTCGGTCTCGCGCCGGCAGCGAGATCGACACTGCCGTTACTGCCGAAATCCATACACGGTCCGCCGTCGCGAGCGTCGAGCGCGATCAATCTCGCATCCAACGTGCCGATGAAAATGCGCTGGGCACAGCGTGTGGTCGGGTCGGCCGACTCATCGGTCCACCACGAAACACCGCGGGACGTCGCTTCCGAATAGCTCAAATGGCGCGGCGTCTTAGGATCGTGCCGCCAGCGAAACTTGCCGGTGGCGGCGTCGAGTGCGATCACGATGTCGGTCGGCGTGCTCAGATAGAGCGTGTCGTCGACCAGAATCGGCGTCGCTTCGAACGACAACTTGTCGGCGCGTAAGAAACCGACGCCGAGCTCGCCGGTGCGATAGGTCCAGGCGATTTCCAGCTGATCGACGTTGTCGGAGGTGATTTGCCGTGAGGCTGCGTGACGAGTGCCGCCGGCATCGCCGCCGTAGGCTTGCCATTGAGCGTCGTCATCGTTGAGCCGCCGATGCGGAGGCGCGGCCGCCGCCTGAGCGGCGATCAGGGCGATCCATAGCAGCGTGGCCGACCGGCGACAGGCGAATGTCATGTAAAAAGCCTAGCGACCAAGGTTCGGCGTCACAAGCTCTGTCTTATAATTTCGACGATGAAGGCCCACCCCGCATGCCGCGCGCGACGTTTCCCGGCGTCGTTGTTTGCGATGTTCGTCGCGCTGGTCGTCGGCGCGTCGTCGATCTCACCCGTGCTGGCCGAAACCGCTGAGCAGGCACGACCGCGTGTCGGTCTAGTGCTAAGTGGCGGGGGCGCGCGGGGCGCGGCCCACGTCGGTGTGCTCAAAGTGCTCGACGAATTGCGCATTCCCATCGACGCCATCGCCGGTACCAGCATGGGCGCGGTGGTCGGCGGTTTGTATGCGTCGGGCATGCCGGTCGCGGATATCGAAAAGCTGCTGCGCTCGGTGAATTGGGAAGATGCGTTCAAGGACCGTCCGCCGCGCGAGGAGCTCGGGTACCGCCGCAAGCAGGACGATCGCGAATTCCTGGTGCGTTATGCGCTCGGTGTGACCGACAAAGGTTTCGTCTTGCCGCGCGGCCTGGTCCAAGGCCAGAAGCTGGAGCAGGTGTTGCGAAGCGCGTCGCTGCCGGTCGCGGCCGTTCAGCATTTCGATCGCCTGCCCATTCCGTTTCGCGCGGTGGCCACGGATCTGGAAACCGGCGAAGCGGTCATCATGGATTCGGGCGATCTGGTCACGGCGATGCGCGCCAGCATGTCGGCACCGGGTGTGTTTGCGCCGGTTGAGCGCGACGGCAAGTTGCTGGTCGACGGCGGGCTCACGGAAAACCTGCCGGTCGCGATTGCTCGCGCGATGAAGGTCGACGTGCTGATCGTCGTCGATGTGAGTTTTCCTTTGTACGCCAGCGAGGAATTGACCTCGCCCATCGAGGTTACCAACCAGGCCTTCGCGATTTTGATTCGTGGGCGCACGCGCGAGCAGCGCGCGTTGCTCGGGCCGAATGACATCGTGATCGAGCCGCCGCTGGGTCGGTTCGCTTCGGCGGAGTTTGCGCGTGTGCGCGAGGCATTGCGCGCCGGCGAGATTGGAGCGCGGGAACAGACGGCAGCATTACAGAAGCTCGCGCTGAGCCCGGATGACTATGTGACTTATCTGGCCACCCGCAATCCGCGCGATGCCAGCCTGCCGACCATTCAATTCGTGCGCGCCGATCCGCGCTCGATGGAATACGACGCGCTGGTGAAGGCGACCATGAGCAATCTGGTCGGCAAGGCCATGGATGCCGATCAGGTGCGCAGCCGATTGTCGTCGCTGTATGCGCTCGATCGCTTCGAGTCCATCGACTACAACTTGATCGAAGAGGACGGGCGCGCCGGGCTCGAGCTGGACTTGAAGCGCAAGAGCTGGGGGCCGAATTACGTGCGCTTCGGCTTGAACCTGGAAGACAACTTCGAGGGCACCAGCCGCTACAACGCGGCCATGCGTTTCATTGCCACCGAGCTCAATCCGCTCGGCGCCGAATGGCTCACCGACATTCAGATCGGCGATAACCCCAAGCTGTTCACCGAGCTGTATCAACCGCTGTCGCTGGCGAGCCGCTACTTCATCGCGCCCAGCATCGATTTCGAAGAGCGCAGCGTTTTCCAACTCGGTGAGGATCGAAAAGATCTGCTCGCGGAGTACCGCGTGCGGACCTTACAAGGCGGCCTGGACGTCGGTCGTGAGATATCGAACTGGGGCGAAGTGCGCTTCGGCATGCGACGGGGCACCGGGCGGTCGCGGGTGCTGATTGGCGACCCGACGCTGCCCGTCGCCGAGTTCGATCGCGGCGGCTATTTCGCGCGCTTCTCGTACGATCGACTCGACAGCATTTTCTTCCCGCGCCATGGCCAGCAGTTCGAATTCCAGTGGCGGGGTGAGCGCGAGAGCATCGGCTCGGAAGAGAATTTGAATGCGTTCGAGACTTCGTGGCTGGTGGCGCGCTCGTTCGATCGGCACACCCTGATTTTCTGGCTGGAGGGCGGGACGACCGCCGACGCGCAGCTGGCGCGACCGGAAAACTTTTACTCGCTGGGCGGCTTCCTGAATCTGTCCGGTCTGCCGCCGGGCTATCTGGCCGGGCCGCACTATGGGATCGGGCGACTCATTTATCAGCGTCGCGTGGGGCGCGGTGGCGCCGGAGTGCTCAACTTTCCGGCGTACGCAGGTCTGTCATTTGAGGCCGGCAACACCTGGCTCGACAGCGCGGACGCCAGTTTCGGGGACTTGCGGAAGAACTTCAGTGTGTTCTTCGGCGTGGACTCGCCGCTCGGGCCCGTCTATCTCGCGACGGGCTACGACGCCGAGGAACATCAGAAGGCGTTCTATCTGTTCCTCGGGCGTACGTTCTAAAACCCTGAGTTAACGGTCGACCTTCTCGAATTCCAGGGTCGGGCGGTCGCCCGGGCGGAAATATACATAACGGCCGCTCATTTCCTTGAGCATGCGGTCGCGCTCGTCGCGCGTGGCGTACCAGTGCTCGCGCGTCCAATCGCCGCCGACCAGATTCTTGAAGGGGTCGGTGGAGCGCAATTTGACTCGGATACCGAACTGGCAGTCGCGCGGCACGGGGCGCGCGAGGTTGTGCTCGTGTGCGATGGGCATGGGGCGTTGAGACGGAGTCTAGGATTTGGACAAGTTCTAAGCGGGCGCGATTTTACCCGGAGCGCCCTATCCCCGACCAGCCGCAATGATCACGACCGCGCCGTGAATTCTTTTTAATCACCGTGTCTCCCCGGCGGTGGTCCACTCGTCTTTAGGCTGGAGGCCGGGTGAATGCGCCAACTTCGTGGCGTACCTGCAACTTTTAGTAGCGATGGTTATCAACTCATCCTGCGATCCGAGAGCCGATCATGCGCGACCTTGTCTCATGCATTGCGTAATTCATCCCCGGCCTGACTGAAGTTAGGGGACCACTGCAACCTTTCGCCGCATGCCGCAATCAGATCATCGTAAAGCGCTTGTAGCCGGCGCCAAACGGCGCGGAAATGGTAGGAACTCAGCCGATTTCCAGGATGTGTCAGCTTTTAGGGTGGAGTCTGCCGCGTACGTCGCGAGGGCGGGGGCGAATTCCAGTGAGGCCGGTGTTGCGGCCGGTGTTGACTGCTAAGCAACGGGGAGGGGTAACGGGATGATTCTCCGTCGAACCCATGAGATGGTGAGTGGTGATCTGAGTGCGGCGTTGGCGCGACAGCCCAGCTCCGAAAATACCGTGGTGAGCCTGCACACGCAGGTCGCCGATTACACGTTGGATGGTGAACGCTTCGCGCTGCTAAGCGCATGGGGCGGGCGACAGGAAGTCACGCTGGACAACCGGCGCATCGCAGTCGATGACGACACCTGGTTGCCGATCCCCGCCGGTCCGGCCACGGTCCGGATTCGTGGCGCCGAGCCAGTGAATGTGTTGACCGTACTGTTCCGCCGAGGCATGCCCGAAGAAGTGCTCGGCTCCATGCTGACCGCCGACGATCGGCTGCTGGATGAGGGTGAAGTGCAGGCGTCCGCGACGCTGCCTTTCATTCCCCACCTGCAGACACACGATCGTGGTGTCACGCCGGTGCTGCTGTTCATTCGTCGTCATTGCGAGATGGGCTTGAACGATCCGCTGTGGTTCGAGGAACAGTTCGCGTTCCTGCTCGAGCGCATGCTGTCCCGACATCGGGACGTGTTGCAGCGGGCCCGGGGCGTGCCGGTGCGTCGCGCGGCCACGCGTCGTGAGATTCTGCGCCGGGTGTCGCTGGCGACCGATTTCATTCATTCCAACTTCGACAAGCCGTTGATGCTGGGTGACATGGCCAAGGCTGCGTTCCTGTCACGCCATCACTTCCTGCGGCTGTTCAAGCACATCCACGACGTGACGCCGCACGAGTACTTGCAGCGTAAGCGCACGACGGTGGCTGGACGGCTGTTGCGTGGAAGCGAGATGGCGGTGGAAGACATCGTGAAGGTGGTCGGCTTCGACTCCCGCTCGACGTTGTTCCGCGCGCTGCGACGTTTCCATGGCGTGACGCCGCGTGAATGCCGTCGCGCTGCCGACTCGCTGACCTTCATGGGTGGCATGGGGGCGGCGGCCGCGTGATTCCGACTGTTTGAAGCTCCAGCAGGAATTCCTGCTGGAGCTTTTTTCTTTTGGGCGTCTGTTAGTTGAGCACTCGCACGACGATCTTGCCGCGCGCCCGCCCGGTCTCGCTCAACTCCAGCGCCTTGGCTGCCTGCTCCAGCGGAAACACGGCTTCCACGTACATCTTCAGCGCGCCACTGTCGAACAGCTGACCGAGCTTTGTTAGTTCTTCGCCCGGCTGTTCACTCGTCGCCGTGCTCGGCGTGGGGCAGCGGAGTTTACGTTCGCTGCATGCTTGCGCCGGCGGCATGCCGACGATGGTTAGTAACGTGCCGCCTTCGCGTAGCACGGCGGGCGATCGTTGCAATGTTTCTCCACCGACGGTGTCGAGCACGACGTCCATGTTCTTCGCCACGTCTTCGAAACGAGTGGTGCGGTAGTCGATGACTTCGTCGGCACCGATCGATTTCAAATAGGCGTGATTGCTTTGCGAGGCGGTGGCGATCACATGGGCGCCACGCCAGTGAGCGAGTTGCACGGCAGTGCTGCCGACGCCACCGGCGCCGCCGTGAATCAGAACGCGCTGACCTTTCTTGATGTCGCCGTTGGTGATGAGCGTGCGCCAGGCGGCGAGCGATGCTGTCGGAATGCCGGCGGCTTCCTCGAATGTGAGTTTATTCGGCTTGCGTGCGACGTTCTCCGCTGGCGCAATCACATACTCCGCCAACGTGCCGCCGCTCGTCACGGCGACGACGCTGTCGCCGACCTTCCAATCGGTCACGCCCGGACCCATCGCGTCGATGGTTCCTGCCACATCGCGGCCCGGGATGTATGGCAGCGTCACGCCATAGTTTCGTTGCAGCTTGCCGGTGCGAATCTTCCAATCGATTGGATTGACGGCCGCGGCGTGAGTGCGGATACGAACTTCGCCGCTCGCTGGCGTGGGGACGGCCACTTCGCCGACCTTCATGACTTCCGGTCCTCCGTAGCCAGTCATCAGGAGCGCACGCATCCGGGCGGGCCCGGTTTCGGCGGAGCTGAGTGAGGTGAGCGCGAATACAAACAAACTAAGCACAATGGGCAGTTGCATGATGAGGCTGGTTTCCTGTAGGCGAGGGGTGCGGCTCTTTGTAACGATTCAGAGGGCTCCTCTCCGACTGCAGATCGAATCGAGTTACGCCTGAGGCTGAGACGAAACGTTAGCCCGGCGCGACGAGCGCCCCAATGAATGTCATAGCATGCCGGTCCATTGCAGGCCGATATCTCACATTTTCAATCGAGAGGAGAGCTTCCATGTTCCGAGCCGCCGTCGCAATGGCTTTGTTTGTCGCCAGTGCTGCCCATGCTGCCGAGGCCCAGTGGCCTGTCGTGATCCCGGCGCCCAATGGCGCAGTCGTCCTGTCGTCGGCCGTCGAGAAGGCGGGTTACGATGAGTATCGTTACTCGGCGGTTCGTCGCGTCGACAACATGCTCTATTTATCTGGCGTGGTCATGGGGCCGCGCGAGAAGGAAGGTACCGATGTCGCTGCGTTCAAAGCGCAGGTTCGTCGTGGCTTCGAGCGAATCAAGACGAACCTTGCAGCGGCCGGCGCCAGCTTCGCCGATGTGGTCATGGTCAACAGCTTCCACGTCTGGGACAGCCCCAACTTCACCGGCACGCGCGATCAGCATTGGGACGCGTTCTATGAAGTCGCCGCTGACTACGTCAAAGCGCCGTACCCCGCGTGGACGGCGGTCGGCACCAATGGTTTGTTAGCACCGCGCGGCCTGGTGGAAGTGCAGATGGTCGCGCGTCTGCCTACTCCAGCGCCGAATACGCCTGCGTCCAGAAATCAGTAAACACTCTGGGCGGCTCGGGCGAGTCCATCAGGCGCTGAGTCAGCAGGATGCCAATCAACCCTTCGGCCGGGTCCACCCAGGCGGACGTCCCGGTGCCGCCATCCCAGCCGAAGCGTCCCGGTGTCTGATAGATCTCTTCGCGATGGATGTTGACGCCCATTCCCAGACCCCAGCTCGAATGGCTGCCGAAGAACAGTTCGGCACCTTCTCGCTGTGGCGGTGTGAGTTGGTCTGACGTCATCAACTCGACGCTGGCGCGCGATAGGACTTGCTCGCGACCGAAGCGGCCTTTGTTGAGCATCATTCGAGTGAAAGCGAAGAAATCATCGATCGTCGAGACCAGCCCGCCGGCGCCGGATTCGAACGGTGGCGGCGGCGCCCATGAGCTCTCGGGGCCGGCGGGATCGTAGACGTCCAGTTTGTTTGTCGCGTGATTGAATGTGTAACTGGTCGGCATGCGATGGAATTCGCTGGCCGGCACGTTGAACGCCGTGTCTTTCATGCCAAGCGGCTCGAAGATGCGTTCGCGCAGGAATGTGCCGAACGGTTTTCCCGAGACCCGTTCAACCAGAATGCCGAGCACGTCGCCGCTAGTGTTGTACAACCATTTCTCGCCGGGCTGCGCCATCAGTGGCAACGAGCCGAGGCGTTGGATCCATTCATTCGTGGTCGGCGCTTTCGCCGGATGTGGCGGGCCGTCGCCCCCGAGTCGATATTCCCGGATGTGCTTCTGAATGGGGTAGGTGTCCGGCATGGCCATCACGCTGCCGAAGCCCATCCGATACGACAGCACGTCGCGAACGGTGATGGCCCGGCGCGCGGGCACGGTGTCGTCGAGTTGGGATGCGATCGATTTCAACACGCGCCGGTTCGCCAGTTCCGGTATCCACGGCTCGATCGAATCGTCCAGGCGCAGCTTGCACTCTTCAATCAGGATCATGACAGCGACCGCGGCCACCGGCTTCGTGATCGACGCGATTCGGAAAATCGCGTCTCGCGGCATGCGCTCGTTACGGTCGGCGTGCAGGTTGCCGAGCACTTCCACGTGAACGTCGTCGTGGCGACTGACCAGCGCTACCATTCCTGGCATCTGGCCGCGCTCGATGTGCCCGGACAGCACCTGATGCATGCGGTCGAGTCCCGATTTGACAAGGCCTTTTTGCGTCATGAATCCCTCTCGCTGGTGCGCTTCTGAGTCAAGGACGCACGAGCTCGCCGGGTTCCGACATCCTGAACCGCCGCTTGTTTTGGCCGTCCCGGGCCGCATCTATACCGCTCCCCGAAACCCATGCAACATAGCGCTATTCCGCTGCCCCGAGGTGCGTATGTACTCGTTCCGCAAGAAAGCCGTCCTGCCAGACGCCGCCGACATCCTCCCCGGCCGCCCCACCGCCTTACGCGTGCCCGAAAAGCACTTCGTGAACGGCAACCGCATCGTCCCGCCATTCCCGGCCGGACTGAAGCTGGCGTTGTTCGGCCTGGGCTGCTTCTGGGGCGCCGAACGCAAGTTCTGGCAGATCCCCGGCGTTTACAGCACCTCCGTCGGCTACGCCGCCGGCGTCACGCCGAACCCGACTTACGAAGAAGTGTGCTCCGGCTACACCGCTCACAACGAAGTCGTCCGCGTCGTCTACGACCCGAACAAGGTCAGCTATGAAACATTGCTGAAGACCTTCTGGGAATCTCACGACCCGACGCAGGGCATGAGACAGGGCAATGACGTCGGCACGCAGTACCGCTCCGGCATCTATGTCTACGACGCCGAGCAGAAGGCGGCTGCGGAGAAGACTTTGGCTGCGTATCAGGAGCGGTTGACCAAGGCGGGGCACGGCAAGATCACGACTGAGGTGTTGGATGCGCCGGAGTTTTATTATGCGGAGGATTACCATCAGCAGTACCTGGCGAAGAATCCGGATGGGTACTGTGGGATTGGGGGGTGTGGGGTAGGGTTTGAAATTCCCGAGAATGTCTAGTGGTCGTTTGAGCTGCATATTTGTGCGGTGAAACCACGGTGGTTTCGGCTGAGGGATAGTATCCGGCGAAAGCGTTAGACGAGGATGGTCACCTGCAAATCGAAACCGACTTTAGGGCAATCGCAAGTGATAGCGCCTTGCGAAGCTATCTGGTGCTATATCAGTTCTTAGCGGTTGCCGGAGAGGCGAGATGGAACCTTGGAACTTACCGAGCGCTGCATGACGGCCGGACGTTTCAGCTGAGGTATCGATGGTACGATCCTTCACAGGCTTTCTCGCCGCAACGCGACGTTCACAAAGCGGAGCTGATGGTCGTCAGCGCTGAAGGCTCGACCACCCTAACCGAAATCTCTTTCGAAGAATGAACGGGGCGGCCGAGCGCTTAGAGCCGCCTTTTAACCGTCCAACGAGCGGCATTCTGCGTCATGCAAATTTCTACTGTTCGTTTCGATACGTCGCGACTCACACATACAGTGTTGGCCGAGCTTGAATCCACCATTCAAGCACTGCCTGAAGTGAACGAGCGCAATTTCGACGAGTTCTACGACATTGCTTTGCGCGCGGTTGCTGCGGGAGGAGATTTGCATTTGTTCTCGACCGGTATAGCGACTGTGTGCCCCGACATGACGAAACGGCGGGCAGCACACATAGCTAGGTACGTTGGGGCCAGAATCAAGGAAATGACCGACCGGGAGCGCCAAGTCGAGAACGGAATTACTCGCGCTCGATGGATGTATTCTCGCGCGCCCTGCATGGCAGATCCTAGAGCGCCATCGCAGGATGATCTTCGGCAGGACGCGGCTCACAGAGCTGCCGACGGGAGGGTATATGCTATCAACCAGGGGCTCACCATCAATGGCAGAAGAACTTGGCCTGGGCATGACGATGGGTGCAAGTGTTTCGGCATGCCGCTCATTCCGGGATTTGAAGAATGATCAGAATGCGAGGATCACGCGATAGAGCATTGATGCGAACCCGACTAACACAAACAGATTGCTCATTGAGCCATAAAACTATGCCGGCGTTTATGTTGGATACGAATGCGTTCAACCGTGCCTTAGACAAGGGTATTGATCCAAAGACCCTTTCGGGCCGCGGCCATCTTTGCATCACCCACGTACAAGTAAATGAACTGCAGGCTACAAAGAACTCGGATCGATTGACGAGTCTGTTGTCGGTGTTCGAGGCGATCGAACAAGAAAGTGTCCCTACTGCCGCCGCTGTGTGGGACGTCTCAGAATTTGGTGCGGCGGAGTGGGGCGGCGCGGATGGGCTCTACGATAAAGTACTGACCAGCCTGAGTAAGCGTAACAACAATAAGGATAACAATGTGCGTGACGTTTTGATCGGTGTTACTGCAATCAAACGCGGGCTCACGCTTGTAACTAATGACCGCGATCTTGCGACAGTGGTTCGCGAACATGGCGGTAACTCGATCAGCTTTGAGGAGCTGTTAGCGTAGTTGCTAGTTGAAGCAATGCAGCCTGAAATCTCAGGCCGCCTCCTTCACCTTCCGACGGGCGGTGTTCTGCTCATTGAGGATTCGCACTGCTTCTGACGACGCGTCAGATGCTTCAAGATGACCATAGCGCATGGTCGTTTTATGTCCTTGTGGCTGAGCGGTTCCTTGAGAGCCTTCAGTGTCATGCCGTTCTGCAACAGCTTCGTTGCGAACCCGTCTCAGGTGAAGGGGTTCACGAGTTGCACGCCCGTTGGAGCGTAGTGGGCGCTATTGCGGGTCACTACTACGAGACCAAAAATGAGTGCCGTGGCAGCGATCTGCTTATCGAGAGGATTCTCCGGATTGGGTACTCGCAAACGCCCCCAGACCTGCGCGGTCTCCTGATCGAATGGCAGAATCGAGTCAGCGTAGTCGCTGATGATTCGGTTTAGCCAGCGTTCCAGGCGCGCAGCTTGAGGCTTATCGCCACGATGGCGGATTCTCTCTACGCCTTGGCGCAACTCGCCGACGGTGATCGCCGAGAGATACAGTGCGGTGTTGTCGCGGGCGGCATCCCTAAAGAATGCACGAACGCCCGCATTTGCCTTGTCGCCTTTGCGAGCCTCGCTGATAACGTCGGTATCGACCAAATACACGCTCAGTCTCGCTGATCAATCTGTTCCCGTGCGAAATCCTGGTCTTTCCCGACATTCGGTATGGCCGCGAGTACCTCTCCGAGGTGACGGCGGCGTGGGCCGCGCAGAGCCGCGCGCAATATCTCGCGGTGTTCCTGTTCGGCACTGCGATTGTGTTTGGCTGCGCGCTGTTTTAGCGCGGCCACCAAATCTTCAGGCAGATTTCGGACCATCAACTGAGCCATATCAATCTCCGCTTATACCCTATGACAGCAATGCTAGCGCCGGAAATGTGGGACTGCAAGCAATGCTAGCACTGTGGTCACAGGGAAGAGCTCCTACATTGGTCTACGGGAATGATCGTCGCATCGACCGGGCGTCGGGCGGCTCAGCAGTAGCTAAAGGTGTAGCGCTATGATGTCCCTGTGAGAATCCTCATCAGGGGCTACTCTCACCAGCAGTGCCTAGCGAACAATCCAGATGGGTACTGTGGGTTGGGAGGGAGTGAGAGGACCGGGGTACTAAGAGGTATCACGGGGTCGGCAAATGTTCCCTCGAGAAACGGGGGGGCATCGGTCGGGCTTGAGGCTGTGATCGCCGAGTACCGACATCCTGGACCTCGAAACGGGGTCTGAGCCAAGATTAAGGAAATACAGGGAGAGGTCTATGAATGCGAAGCTCGGCTCAACTATCGTCGTCTTGTTTGCGCTTGCCTTGTCGTTACAAACGGTAGCAAAGGATGAAAAGTCCAGGGTGCAACAGGAGTTTGAAGAGGATCCGACGAATCTGGCTATCGATAGTGGGCGGTGGTCTGCACTGATAGAGCGCTCTAACAGCGGTCTGGATCTCCTGGAGCGGCCAGCTGGGGATCGCCCTATCGATCATGCGGCCTATTTGTTCCGGGCGGACGTTGCGCAGAAGGGTGCCGCGCTCGACCTGTTGCTGCTAAGAAATCGGCTCTTAGCGATGGAGCTGGTAAAGCCATCCGATTTACGCTCCGCGACCGTGCCTGACTGGATCTTTGAACCTCCTACTTCCAAAGTATCTGCGGATACACTGACGGCAAGGCTGGATTGGATTGCTGTTGAAGCGAATGAGCTGGTTGAGGTCGGCTGCAATATTGGCCGCCAGAAAACCGATGAGGCTCTGTTCTGTAGTGTCGAATAAGTGCAGCTGCATGTTTCGCCGGGAACACGGACTTTGTTGCCACTGGAGCTGACATGGATGCGCATGCCTATCCAAAGCCGTGCCGCGGAGTTCGCGCGCTGAAGGCGGTTGGTCTGTTATCTCTCGTGGGATGGTTTGCATGCGTGCTGCCGTCGCACGCGCAGTCGGTGCCGGCCGCGTCCGACGGTCGGGAAAAGTTGCTGGTTTCCGCCGACCAGCCGCTGCGGTCGGGGGTCTGGAGATACCAGGTGCTGCGAGGTGGAGCGACGCCATGGTGTGTGAGCATGGACGCGCCTTCATTGAGTTTCACCGTCGTCGTGGAGAATGAGTCGGACGAAACGCTCGATTGTTCGATATCGCTTGCCACCAATCGAAAACAGGCCTACGAGAACATCGCCGTCGTGGAGCCGCGCGGGCGCCAGCTCGGTTTGAGCGTATGCGCGGCCGATGGGGATTTCGAAAGTGCTATCGCGGATTGCCGGATCCGGCAGCCGCCGTTGCCGTGGAACGTTCCCAACGGTTGCAACTATTCCGTTGTGAAGGCGCCGCCAATCGACTATCCGCCCAGTTCTAGAAGAAAGGCCGAGCAGGCGCCCGTGTATGTTTCCTTCTCGGTGCCCGAGCGCGAGGGCCGTCCCAAAGAGATCGCGATTGCTGCAAGCTCCGGGTTCAAGCTGCTCGATGAGGCGGCCTTGCGGCACGTCAGGGGGATGGTCGTGCGTACCTCATGCCCTGGTGTTCACTACCAAATGCGGTTCTCATTTCGCCTGGATGAGTACAGCAGGCCAATGGAGCCCGTGCTTCGTTGAAAGAGATACGTGGGTCCCGGCCCGGATCGGCCGGGACCCATTCTCCTCGTTACACGTTCGATACCTGTTGAACAGCGTACGGACCCCACATGCTGTCGTTCGCCGACCAGGCACGGACAGTGAATGCCGTCACTGCATCGTCCACATTGAATGTGCCATTGCTGTTGACCGTGACATCCGCGATCGTGCCGCCGACCACATTGCTGATCTCCAACTGATCGCCCACGGCGAGGTCGGGGATCGCAGTGATGCGCCCGTTCGCCTGAGAGTACAGCGACGTCAAATTCACGAAGCTGCGACCCGTGGGCGGAGTGATGTTGACCGACACAGGCTCGGACGGCCCCTCCGCATTGATCGCTCGAAGCGTCGCCGCGCCGTAACGCAAGTGAGGAGCATCGAACACCGTCGTGAACGATGCGCTCGAAGGCGTTGTCGCGGTGACGCTCTGGCTCACCGTGGTCGTGCCTTGAGTGATCTGAACCGCCGCGCCCGCGAGCAATGTACCGTTGATCACATTGCCCACCTGCGTGGAGCTCAGCGCATTGGTGACATTCACATTGCTGATGACGGGCACCGCAGGCGGAACCTTGTGCACTGGCACTGCAATGATGAGGTTGTCACCAAACGATTCAGACGTGCTGAAGCCCAACTCGACGGACGCCGCGCCTGCTTCAAAAGCCACCGCTGTGCTGACGTAACCACCTTCAATGGCCTCTTCTTCCGTGGAGAGGGTTGCGCCATACGAGGCGGCAATGTCTTGCGACACTACCAGACCGAACGCGATGCACAGATCGTCCACCGCCGACGCGGCAGTCGCCCGAACCCAAGTCTGTTCGGAGCTCGTGTCATAAACCAGCGTACCTTCCGGATCGCTCTGATCCACGCCTGAAAGCGTGATCACATGCGCGCTCCAGTTAGTCGAGCCGCTGAGGTTCGCTGTTGCCGCCGTCGCGCCAGGCGCTGGATTGAGCGCGCGGTAGACGGCGATGTCCGGATAAGTGTCATCGTCGATGCGCACCGGCGTCACGCCGCCGAAGCTGTTCACCGAGCTGATGGACGTCGCGCCCCTTCTGAAAAAGAACAAGTACGACGCCAGGTCCGAGCCTGACGGCACGGTGTGCGTCGCGCCGGCGACATTCGAATCTCCCGAATCGGAAGACGCTGCAACTTGAGTAACCATTAGAAAGACCTCCGACCGAGCCAGCCGCCGAAATCACGGGCGACTGTGATGTAGCCGCCAACGTCCATGTAGTGCGAACCGCCCGGTGCTTGATTCCAATAACCGCAGCCGAATTGCTGGATTTCCTGGAAGTACTGTCCGAGCGGCACGTTGGTATCCAGATCCCACGGAATGCCTTGCTCGTAGGTTTCGCCGTTTTCACGATACAGACGATACGCAATCAAGCCCCGCGGGTAGGCGGTGGTGGACTTGGAAATCAAACGCACTTCGAATGTCACAACTTCGTTGCACTCGATGAGCGGTCGACCGCCAAACGTTCCAGTGTCACCGTCACTGGTGAAGTACCACTGCAAATAGCTGGCGATCCAGTTCGACAACGGCGGCATCGAGTCCGCGTACACCTCATCGCCATAGCCGGCGACGGTGCCCATTGCGGGAGCCATCCCCAAGGTATTGGCGCGACCGTACATCGCTGGATCGGCGTTACCGACGGATTGCGTGAGGTAGAGCATGGGCCGGGCAAGGGCACCAGGCGTCGTCGTGCTCAACGCCGCGGGCGCGTGCGCGATCAGGAATTTAGGTCCAGTGCTGTCTGTGAACGACGCGAAGTTATCGCTGGCACGCCATTCCCAGCGCAAGTTGAGCTCTTGAATGGCGAGCGTCGCATTACGCCACAGATCGGGAAGCATGATGCCTCGGCCCTGATCGTCGACGGTCGGCGGTGTCATGCGCGAGAACGCGCCGCCGCCGAGCGGCCAGCCGGTTGCGTTGTGAGTGCTGGTGCCCGAATCGGGCGCAGGCACCGACGCAAATATTTGATAGTCGTTCAGTGCCATGTCGATGGAATAAACGGGATATGTCGATAGATCCAGATTGGCAAAGGATCCGACCTCTCCCACGTTGTTGCCGCCTCCCGGCAATCCTTCGGAGTATCTGCGGCCATTGCTGACCGGCAGATACCAATGTTTCGTAACGATGCTTTTCACCTTGAGAGTCCTCCGTGAAAAAATGCTGATCAATGTGTGGCGGTGTGCGGGTCCCGCCGGGCCGAACAATTACGCGTACTGTTCGGATGTACAGTATTGAGTCGGCGGCCGGGGATCAAGGCGAGAAATGACGTTTCAAAAATATAGTTGGCAAGTCAGAAAAGTTGCCATTCAGTGGCAGGATTGCGCGCCTACTCACCACTGCCGCGAATTCTGCGGAAGAGCGAAAGGTCGCGCATCGTTACCGTTCTTGTCGTCGCAACGACTGCTGCCCAGGCGGCGGTAAGAACACCTGTGAGTAGAAACGCGCCGGCATCGCCCTTGGAGAACCAAGCGAGGATGAATGCCGCAGTGGAATGGATGGACGCAAGCGCAAGGTAACAAACGACGAGCGCAGTCCGCAGGCGGGTGGAGTTTGAGCTGGGGTGGTCCAGCGTTGGATTCCAAAGAATCGCAGCCAATCGCGCTCGGCTGACGACTAGTCGTTAAGACTTCAACCCGGCGTGAATGCTAAAGTCCACGGAAGCTTTGCCCCACGGAGATGGTGATGAACATGAGAGCAGTGGCGATTGTTGTTGCGACGTTGGCAATGACAAAGATTGCAGTGGCCGAGGAAACGCCAGCAGCCGAAACTGCCGCCACGTCCGCAGCTGCCACTCCAGCACTTGACGGCGGAGCGATTGCCATCAGCACGACCGCGCCCTACGTGGACACCTCGATGATCGCCCAGAACATCCTGGATGAATGCGGGCTGCCGCAATCGCAGATGAAAGCGTTGCTGGAGCAGGCCGCCAAAGCCGGAGTGAGCTTGGTGACGAACGAGGAAGCGGTGGCCGCAAAGTCAGGTAAGGTGCTGGTCGTGGAAACCGCCAATGCGCTTTCACAGGGCAACGCCTGGAGAGGGCACGCCAAGCTGGTTGCTATCAGAGGCCGGCTGTTCGACAACGGCACGGAGATCGGTAGTTTCAACGCCCGCCGCAACTCCATGGGCGGCATTGGGGCCGGCTTCATGTCGTCGTGCGCGGTGCTCTATCGCTGTCAGAACGCCTTGGCTCGCGACGTGCTCGAGTGGCTGAAGAATCCGGTCAAGGACGCGCGGCTCGGTGACTAGCGACGATGTTTGCTCCGCCACCGGCTTGCGTCCGAGCAACCTGAAACACGTCGCAACCTTATCGTTGACGAGCGTTGAGCGTTTTGCCATGAGCAGCAGGGGCGGCAGTAGCAACAGGCCGCGTTTTTGAGATCGATCAACTCGTAGTCGATGGGCGGCCAGACGCTGGATTGGGAAGTCAGTCGGGGAAATCGCATGCACGGTCTCGGGCGGGCGGAATGGCCGCAAGGAAGCGGATGTGATATTTCGCTCGGGTGAGCGCGGGTCGCGCTGATTTGACGACCAACGCCAGAGCTGCCAATGTTCGCCGCCAGATTCGGCCCGACGCCGGATCGACAATAACTAACATCGGCGGAATCAAATGTTGTTGCAACGGAAATGTCTGAAGCGGATGGCGGCCGCGCTCGCGGTCGGCGTGTTGTGTATCACCTCGGGCGCCGGTGCCGTCCAAGCGAAGGAGCAGCCGACAGCCGAGCAGGCGGCGCCTGGCCTGGTGGTGGGGCGGCTGGCTCACAACATGTCGTGGATCAACGTGTACTTCCTGCGGTTCAACTCCCTGAGTGCGAAGGGCGGTCCGAAGAATTCGTCGGTGACGTTTGAGATGGAGCCGGCGATGAGCGGGCTGGGCACCAAACAGACGACGTTTTATTTCGCGAAGCGTCTGCCGGCCGGCAAATATCAGCTCACGGGGCTGGGCTCGATCAACGGCGCGATGACTACCGAATCCAAGCTCGACGCCTCGATCCCGACGTTCGAGGTCACATCGGGCGGGGTGACCGATCTCGGCTTGCTGGTCGTGCAGCCGACGGGTGGCGGTAAAGCGGTGCTCCTGCCGGTCGACGATCCTTCGCCGGTGGATGAGCTGGTGCGGACCTATTTTCCCGATGAAGTGGCGGCTGCATCCGGCGCGGTGACCCGCTGGCCCGGCGTCGCGACCTGGGCGGCGCAACCCTTCACCTACGGCGACACGGACTCAGGGTTGGGCATGGTGGTCGATGCGATCAACGCGGGCATCGAGAAAGGAAATCGACTGAAGGCCCAGGCTCGGTGGCAAGAGGCGAAGACGGCGGCCGACTATCTCGCCATCGCCAAGACGGCGACCACCATGCTCAGTGAGCCGGCGGTGGCGGCGGATGGAACGATGTATTTCGGTTCCGGCCTGGGCCAGGTGCAGCGACGCGCGCCGGATGGCACCTGGAGTCATATCGATTCGGGGCTGTCCGTTGAAATCTCGGCGCTGAGTCTGTTGCCCGATGACACGCTGGCAATCGGCACCGAGGATGGGCGGCTGCTGCGACAGGAAAGTGCCGGCGGCAAGTTTGTGCCCGCGAGTCGATTTACGCCCACGACTCGAGTGCTGGATCTGCACCAGTGGGCCGATGGCACGTGGTGGGTCACGACTCGAGTGCAACAGGGCAAGGATCTTTTGACGAACGTTCACAGCGGCAAATCGCTCGCCGAGATCGATACGACGACGCCCGTAAAGACCATGAGCCAAGCCGAAGCCGTTTCCGGTTTTGTGGTCAGGCCGTTCTTCGCGACCTCGGCGGGCACCAAGACGAAATATTTCGTCGGCATCGCCGGGGTCGAATCGCACACCTATGACAGCGCGACCGCGACGTGGACTTCGTTAGCGAAGAAGGCGGCGTTACAACCGATCGCGAACAACACCGGATCGGTGCTCGTGAACATGAAGTCGGATCAGTTTTCCACCGATGAAGGCGCGAGCTGGTCGGCATTCAAGGATCCAGGCAGGGCTCACTTCGTCGCGTTCTTCAACCCCACCGAAGGTCTCGCCGTTCGCACGCCCACCTCCGCGTTCGCCGCGCCGGACATGGAAGTGCACGCGACCACCGATGGCGGCAAGACCTGGAGCCTGTTGAGCACGTTGCCCAAATCGCCTTGCGACCTGCGCTCGCTGCGACAGAACGACGTGCAAAAGCGCATCTTCTGTGTGTTTCATGACGGCAGCATCCATTCGGCCGGAATGCAGGGCGGCTGGGTGCCGGAGCGGATTGTTTATTGAGGGCACGCATTAGAGGAAGGAACACGCGCGCATGAAGAGCCAAGCCCTTGGGTTTCTGCTCGGTGCGGGCGTGTCCCTGCCTTGTGGTGCGCCTGGCCAACTACGAGGACCTCGCGTACCTCGCCATCCAGGTCTACGAAGGCCTGAACCGCGAGCGGGATAACCCGGCCCTGACTCCCTTCATCGAGAGTCTGTGTCACTCATTTGGCGGTCCCGAAGTGCGGCTAGCGCGGCGAACCCTGAGCGGGCGACCCCGATCTTGTCGCTCAACAACGATTGTTTGATTGAGGCCGCCTTTAAAGCGGCCGGAATAGCTGTCCACGACATGATAGTCCCTCAAGAAGACGGGACGCGCAGGGTCTGTGTGGCTCCGTCGGCCAAGGGTGTAAACCTGTTCAAGCTTCACGGCAGTATCGATTGGTTTCGATGGCGGCACGAGAAGCGTGACGAGTTTTGGGGAGAATGGGTGGGGCACGCGCCATCCACGCCGAATCGCAGGCCGCTCGTTCTCGTCGGGCGCTTCAACAAGGAGCCAAAAGGACGTGGCAGGGTTGGCTCGAGGCAGGAGTCCTGATCGAGATTCCGAAGTTCCTCGGCGATGTTACCTGGCCGGAGCTGCAGGATTTGTGAGCTGGCACAAGACGTGGGTGCGACTTCCGTTGAGGTAGACTAGAGCGGTCGCCTTTGATGCTCCGCTCATCAAATGACCAAACTCGTTGCCCGCCACGCCCGGCTGCTGTTCTCCACCGGCGCGGCGAGTGTCCTTTTCTTTCTGCTGCCGGCCCATTGGGCAACGATCACTCGCGTTCTGGTGAGCTGGAATGTCGGCGTGCTGATGTTCCTCACGCTGGTGTTCCGGTTCATGACCCGCCTGAGCGCCGCGCAGATCAGCGAGCGTTATCAGGAAGAGGATGAGACGGCGCCAGTGATCCTGATCATCAGTGTCCTTGCCGCCCTCCTGGCCATGGTCTCCATCGTCGCTTTTCTCTCGATGATCGATCAGGTCAGCCCGACAGAAAAATCCCTGCGTCTCGCGCTCGCCGCAGGCACCGTGATCAATGCATGGATGCTCATTCCCACGATGTTCACTCTGCACTACGCGGATATGTTCTACAGCACCGCGCCGGACGCCCGGCCGCTGCGGTTTCCAGACACGCAAACGCCGGCGTTCTGGGACTTCGCGTATTTTTCATTCACGATTGCCGCGGCCTGCCAGACGGCGGATGTTTCGACGACGCCGGGGCCAATCCGCAAGGTGCTGATCGTGCACAGCGTGCTCTCGTTCTTTTTCAACGTTGCCATTCTGGGCTTTGCCATCAATGTCACTGCCGGGCTGATTGGCAATCTCTAGCAGCGAGGCGGCACAGGTAGCCCGAACTGATCGATGGCGCGATACGCGGCGCGCACGAGGATGCCGGTATAGGTAGGGAACGACAGCGGAATCCGAACGAGCTCATCGACTCGCAGGTCGCTCGACATGGCGATAGCCACTATCTGAACGATTTCCACGGCCCGCTCGCCGACGACGTGACAGCCGAGAATCTGTCGAGTGCCGCGCTCGACGAGCAATTTGCAGAACCCCTCGGTGCGGTCGTCGACGATGGTTCGTGTCGTTGTGTCGAAGCGCACCACCGCCGAGACGATATCGTGAGTCTCGCGGGCCTTGGTTTCCGTCAAGCCGACGCTCGCGTACTCCGGATCTGTAAAACCACCTGTGGGACACACGACGTTGTCCAACGATTCTGATGTGTCTCGAACGGCGTTCGTGGCGGCGACCCAGCCGTCTTGTATCGCTTGAGGGACCAGCATCCAACGTCCCGTAATATCGCCCGCGGCAAAGATGTGCGAAGTGGATGTTCGCTGACAGTCATCGACCGCGACATAGCCTCGAGCGTCGGTCTGGACGCCGGCCGCCGGTAGATTCAACCCGCGAACGTCGGCGACCCAGCCGATCGTCACGACAACCAACTGGGCTTGCACGCTTTCCTTCTCGGCGCCGCGCGAAAAATTCATCTGGATGCCGCCGCTGACTCGTTCGAACGAATCGATCTCGCCAAAGCCTTCCCGCACAACCATGCCTGACTCTCGGAAAGCATTGGCCACAGCGATCGAAACATCCTCGTCCTCGCTTGGAAGAATGCGCGACGCTCGCTGAAACAAAGCGATCTGTGAGCCGAAGGCGTGGAAAATCGAAGCGACCTGAGCGCCGGTCATGCCTGCGCCGATGACCAGGATCGATTGCGGGACTTCGCTCAAGGTCCATGCGTCGCTGTGCGTGGCGGTCAGCTCGGCGCCAGGAACGGACAGGCGCCGGTTCGTTCCGCCGGCACACAGGATGATCTTTTCCGCCTGCATCCGCAGGCCACTCTGCGTTTCAACTGTATGAGCATCGACAAAGCGCGCATCGCCGGCTTGCTCGACGAGCGTAACGCCAAGGCGATCGATATCGCTGCGAAATGACGAATGGCGGCGGGCTTCTTCGACAACCGTGCGCACGCGCTCGAGCAAACGTGAGTAGTCGAGCACAGGTGCGCTGGTAGATATTCCGAATCGATCGAGTACGCGAGCTCCGCGCAACAGGCGGGCGGCCTGGGCGAGAGTTCGTACCGGCACCGGCCCATCGTTTGCGGCCATGCCGCCGAACTCGCCGCGGGTGATGAGCGTCGTCCGTGCGCCGAGCTCCGCCGCACGTAGCGCAGCGAGCACGCCGGAGGGGCCTGCGCCAATCACGATGACGTCGCTCGTCAGCACTCGCGCGCCCTGACCAGGTTTTTCCAGAAGGACTTCACGCTGTCATCCGCCCCGAACAGCGTGCTGAAAACAGTTGAGTCGACGACGAGTATTTCTCCGGCGCGGCTGCCCGCGGGTGGCATCCATACGAGCGTGTTGAACTCGCGGTTGCCGGCTGCCGTGAAGGGATGCGGCTTGGACAGGTCGATAGGTTGCCGCGCGAGCACGCGCACGGCGTTCGCGTCATTGGCAGTCACTTCATAGTGAGGCAGATGTTTGTGGAAGCTGAAGTTCGTGACGCCTTCGAGCCAACCTCGCGTGTCTAGATCGCGATTGATAGTGAGCGGAGCGATCTGCCTCGTGCCTTCAATGACGCCCGGTCGCAATCCATATCGGTTCTCGACCGGCACGCCCAGGCCCTGCATCAACGAGCGCGTGTACCTGCCGAAACGCTGCTCTCGTGGCACCAGAGCATCGCCGTGGTGGGCATATTCCATTTCTCGCTCGTTGCGGTCTTCCGACGCCCCCACATCGTGATGCGGACCGAGCACGAGGCACGTTCCCTCGCGGCTGAGCCATTGGCGTAGCGCCTCGATCTCTTCCGCCGAAGCATCTTGTTGTGTCAGGTTGTGGTCGAGGCCGAATATAAACAATGTATCGGCATCTCCCAGCACGCGTTCGTCGAGCGGCAGCCGGTAACCGGCCTGGTCCACGCGTTGAAACACGGGGACGGCATGGCCTGTCACTTCTCCAACGAGTTGCTGGAATGGAATCCAGGCGCGAAAGAACAGTTCGAGCGCGCCCGCGATGCCTTGCTGAAACAGGAGTGGGCTCGACCACTCGGCACCTTCCCATGCGGGCCACTCCACGCGGCGCACTTCGGTCATGGTCGAGAACCGATTGTCCAGCTCGGCGAGATTGCGGTTCGCCTCGCCCGGAAAACTCCACGACACGTAAACGCTGACGCGCCGGCCGGCGGAGGTTGGCTTGCGGGCCCGATGCTCCTGGTTGTAACTGCGTGCCGGGCTTTTCGTCTCGATCGTCGGCACATGGATTTTCGCTTCTGCCATGGCAGCCTCCGCAGCTCGATTTACATTGCCGACTGCGCTCGTGCTCCTGAAGCGAGGAACCGCAGCGCGCGGATGCCGGGGAGAAAGAAATAAGCACCGCCCCGGACGGTGGTGAAGGCCGGCAGGCCGGTGAGCTTCCGACGCACTGGCCGCTTCGGTATCGTCATCTCGAAGGTACCGTCATGCGCACCAATGATGGGATCGCGCTCGTTGTCCAGCTCGTGAAATTTCGGATCGTTCACCCACACGTTTTGCGCGAACTCGAATTGGCGAACCAGGCTCGCACAGCCGATGAAGGCAGCGATGCCGCGCTCTTCGCCGTCGTCGGGTGCGCCTTCCGGGAGTGGCGGCCCATACGTTCCGCCACGACGTATCATCTTGCGTCGGTTCATGTTCACGGCCGTATCGCGCGGATTCATGCGGCGAATGTGCGACCCGAGCGGAACGGCATAGCCGTGCGGATCCATGGTCTTGTAGTTGAAATCGTTATTCCGTAACGGATCTGCTCCGAGTGCCGGATCGTCCCGCTCAGGCGCCAGAACGAGCGGGGCGCCGCTGCGCCAGCGGCCCATCAGCTTCGCGGCGACCCGTTCCTGCTCTTCTCGAGTCTCGCCATGCTGCTCGAGGAATTCGCGAAACGCGCTCACGTGCTCTTGCAGCCGTCGGTACGCAAGATAGCTGCCGTTGCGCGAGAGTATTTCCGGCTGGGGCAGGCGCGGGCCGTCGCCGTCTTCGTCGGGATAACCGAGGAAGAACTCGCCCGCCTTGAGCGGCGGCCCCGAGCCTGGATTGCAAACCTCGTCCACGCCTTCCACCGCGCATTGTGACAATCGGTCGCGGTAGCCGAAGTGATCGTGCGAATACTCGTACGGTGGAAGGGCCGCCAGATTCAGGAATGAAAGGCGCTCCGCCCCAATGCACTGAGCCAGGAACTCCTCATACTCTCGCACGGACCGCTCGCGCTGCTCGACGTCGCGAGCAAACAAAACCAGGATGGCGTGCAAGTCGTTGCTGGCCAGCCCGCCGACCCAGTGCTTCGGGTCGTTGCGGCCGACATCGCCGAGAATTTGCGCACGTGAGGCCATGCCTTCACGAAATTCATCGGGGAACGTTGCGAGCAATGAATCCTCGACGCCTGTTGCAAGCAGGCCGTTCCAGGTGAATGCGACTGTGACCCAGCGCGTGTCGAGCTCGTCGGCTGCCATGACTCTCCGGGCGGTGCCGACTTTGTCCAGTATGCCATTGAGCCAGGTTTGCGCGCTCTTCGGCGTGCGGAACGAGAGGAACTCGTAGCGGGCCGCCATCGCATGCGGTCGCGTCATCAGGAAATGCTGGATGTCGTCGAGCTCGAGCATCGGCCCGCTCACTGCATCTGATCGAGCATCTGCGAGAACAGGGCTTTCACCTGGAGCGCCTTCTTGATCTCATCGGCGCTGACATACGGATATTCGCCGTACTCGAGAAAGCTCGGACACTGGTGCTCGCGGAAGAACTGGATCACTGCCGGCGCATTGGTCTTCCAATCCTCCGGCCAGCCTTCCAGATTGACGAAGACTGTGGTGATGCCGGTCTTGGCGAATAGCACCAGCGCGTCTTCGACGTACTTGTCGAAGTCGGTGTCGAAAATGCCCTGATACATGAAGTGCATCCCCGAGCCGATATCGAACAGCAGCCAGCGCAGGTAGTGGAGTTTCAGCGGTGCCAGCACCGTGGGATCCGCTTTCACCGCCTCCTCGATAGTTTTTCCGTACTCGCGGATGGCTTGCTCGCGACCTAGCTTGACCTTGGCGACGATCGAGAAGCCATAGTTCGCCGGGGTCTGGGGATAGATGGGGCCGTAGCGGCCGCGCTCTGGCGTGAAAAAGCCTTCTTTCGGAATCGCGAGGGCCGCGGGTTGGGTCCAGTCGCGCGAATGCGATGCTTGCGACATGTTCCGATCCTCGCTGGTGAGGGTGCGAGAACGAGATGCGGGTTGAGCTTACAATGCTTTGGTATTGCGGACTCGGGTCCAAATACTTACGTTGAGAGGGCACGGCGACTCGTCCATCCTCGCGGTGAGCACTGAGGGAGTGACGTTTTGGCAACTGAGATTGAACGCAAGTTTCTGGTTCGCGGCGAAGGGTGGCGGCAAGCGGCGCCGCTCGAGATCCGTCAGGGATATTTGAATCGCGATAAGCAGCGCACGGTGCGGGTTCGCATCACGGGTGCTCGTGCTTATCTCACTGTGAAAGGGATGCCCAAAGGCCTGGCGAGGCCGGAGTTCGAATATGAGATTCCGCTCGCGGATGCCGAGCAGATGCTGTCATTGTGCGAAGGGCCGTTGCTGGAGAAGCGCCGTCACGTGGTCAACCATGCGGGCACCACTTGGGAAGTGGATGAGTTTCTTGGCGAGAACGCCGGGCTCATCGTCGCGGAGGTCGAGCTCGAGGACGAACGTCAGTCGTTCGAGCGGCCTGACTGGTTACACACCGAAGTTACGGACGATCCTCGGTATCTGAATTCCAATCTCAGCATGCATCCGTACGCACGCTGGTGAAACCACGGTGGTTTTCCCACCGTGGCTTCGGCTCAGCAATTTATTCGCCTGAGGCCTGCGAGACCTGTTGCGTCGACCGCTTGGTCAACGCCGCGGCCAGCTCCTCGTCGAGCACGATCATTTCGATCAGCTTATCGACCGCCTTGTTCAGGACCATGGTCCAGGTCTTCTCCAGGCCGGCGGCTTTCTCGTCGGAGTAGTTGCCGGAGTACTTCGACTTATAAATGGATTGTTTGGTCTGAGCGTCGATGAAATCCAGCGTGCATTGCACGTCGCCGACGAACTTGACCGTCCACATGTTGACGTCCAGATCGAACCAGAACCGATCGACCGTGCCGACCACCTGGATGGCGCCGTTGTCGCCGACGGTGTGCCTGGAATCGGTGAGGGCTTTGGCGACCGCGGTCTCGACGATGTCCTCGACCGGCTGTTTGCTGACGATGTCGGCGGTGTTCTGGCCGAAGCCGTTCTTCTTCCAGCCGATGCGGGCCTTGTCGGCGCGCGAGTCCAGCAGTTGCGGATTGTTGAATGCGATCGATTTGACGTCGCCGAGCGGGCCGGCGACGTGCACATCGGGGCTGGGCTTGACGTCGAGTGTTGCCTTAGTGAAAGCGCAGCCCTGCAGAACCAGAAAGGCGGCCGCGAAGGCCAGGTATTTGAGTAGTTTCACGAAGCTTCCCTATTTGACGTTGTAGACGATCTTGTTTGCCAGGCGACGCGCCGCTTGCGACAGCACCGCTTCGACTTCCCCGTTCAGGACTGAGGTCTCTTTAGCCAACTCGTCGTAAGCGGCCTGCTTCCGGTCGGTGAGGTAGAACGGCTCCTTCGACGATTTACGGGGCGCGATCGGCTTGCTGGCGTAAGACGCCTCGAACTCGACGTAAGCCGACACCAGCTCCGTCGTCGAGTCCACCATTCGAAATCCATAGGACGCGGGGAACAGCACCAGATACACGTCGGCCTTCGCGTCCTTGGGGGAATCCTTGCCTTCGACCCACACGGGCTCGAAACCCTTCGCGAGCAGCGTTTCGCTCAACGTCTTCACGAAGCCCGATTGCCAGACATCCTCGGAGACATGCGCTGCAAGCGCCTTGCGTTTGTCGCCGTCGCGGTCGGCCTCGATGCCGGCCTGGATGCCTGCGCCTATAATTCCGCCGATCACCGCGCCGGTCGCGTTGGTTTTCGCACGGTGATACACGACGTCGAACTTGGGAGTGCCGTCGATGCGAATGTTTATTATGCGAGCCTGGTCCGCCACGGCAGGAACGGCGAAGAACACGAGCGCCGCCGTGAACGCAAAGATCTGTCGCATCGTCATGATCGCCCCGTTTCCGTACTTATGACTGCCCGGCGTTATGTCGTTATAGATGCTGAGATACGCTGCGAGTCCTGCTTATTGTGGGCGAGATCGTTCAGGAAGGGAAGATTGTTAGCAGAGCGTTGTATATTTCCAGAGCGTGGGTGGCGGCGGCGCGACGGCTGTGGTGAAGATGCCGCAAGCGCTGTAACCCGTTCGGTGTTTGGGGTACGTTTCTAAAGGGAACAGAATCTCCAGGGAGAGCCCATGCTCAAGTTCCGGTTTCAGCCCGTCCTCTTGCTGATGTTTATCGGGGTCGCTCAGGGCGCAGCGAAGGTCGCGCCCGAGCTGCCGAATCCGTCGCTTGCGGCCCGCGAGCGCGGAATCGACGATCAGGAGCGCCGGCGCTTCCTGCCGATCGGCGAGCTGCAAGTCGATGTTCGCGTGGTTGGCGCCGTCGCGCGTACGACGGTGCGGATCCATTTCGAGAACCCGTCGCGCGACGAGCTCGAGGGCGACCTATCCCTCGCACTCCCCGAACAGGCAACGGTCATCGGTTACGCGCTCAACGTTGAGAAGAACCTCGTCGACGGCGTGCTGGCGGAGCCGTCGCGAGCGCGGGCTTCGTATGAGGAGCGCGTTCGTCGGACGGTGGATCCCGGGCTCGCAGAGGTCTCCCGAAGCAATGTGTTCTCGACCCGCGTGTATCCGATCGTCGAAGACGGACGCACGATTCGCATGACGTTTGTCGCGCCCGTTCATGCGACCAAGGGCTGGACGTTGCCGCTTGTGACGGATCATCGGGTGCGCCGGGTGACGTTCACGGTCCGTGCGGAGGGAGTGACGGCGGCACCGCAGCTGCGGTTGCCCTCGCAACTACAGGCGCAGTGGACGCAGCAGGGCGACGCTTTCCTGCTGAGCGCGTCGCTGAAAAATACCCAGCTGTCTGGCGAGTTGCACCTCGGCCCGTCAACGCTCGCACAACCGCTGCTCACGTCGACCCATCCAAACGGTCGACGGTTCTTCCAACTGAACGACACGGTCGCCGTGGCTTCGGCAGCACGCGCCTCATCGCAGCGGCTGCGGCTCTACTGGGATCGTTCGTTATCTCGAAAAGATGACGATCTCGATGCGGAGATCGGCCTCGTCACTCGTTATATCCAGGCGAGCAGGGCGAGCGCTATCGAGGTGGTGCTGTTCAACAGCTCCGGGGCGACCGTTGAATCCTTCCCCAGCGCGGAGGCCGTTGAAACCCGACTCCGTCGCGTCGTGTATCGAGGCGCCACGAGCTTCGCGATGTTGCAGGCGGCGAAAGTTCCGGAAGCCGACACCTGTCTGCTGTTCTCGGATGGCATCGCCACCATCGATACCCGGCAGACCTTCGCGCCCAAGTGCAATTTGTTCGCCGTGACCAGCGCGAGCGATGCGGACATCGGGTACCTCGCGCACGTGATGAAACGATCCGCCGATGCGGTTCTGCGTCTCGATCGGAACTCGACGGACGAGGTTCTGACCCGCTTGAGCTACGAAACACCGGCCGTTGTCGATGTGCGCGATTCGTCTGGGGCAGCGCTGCTCTTCGCATCTCTGCCCGCGCCCCGCGGTCAACTCGCGGTTGTCGGCGAGGCGCCCGCCGCTGGCGACATCTTTGTTCGCATCGCTGGCAGCGGGTCGGAGGTTGTCGAGCGACGTTATCAGGTCGGTCCGGCCCCAGTTCGCTTTGACGGAGCGGGCGCGCTCTGGGCGGCGGATCGGGTGACGCAGCTTGCAGCGCTGGAGCGGCGCAAGGAGCTACGCAGCGTTTCCCGACGTTTCAATGTGGCGAGTCCGCACATGGCCTTCATCGTGCTGGAAGGTCCCGCGGACTACATTCAAGCGCGCATCGCTCCTCCCAATACCTTTCCAAAGGAATGGCGCGCTGAATACGAGGAGATGAAGAAGGCAGCCGACGAGTCGCGGCGGGAGAGGCGCGAGCAACATCTCGCTCATGTCATTAATCAGTGGGAAGACCAGAAAAGCTGGTGGGCAAAGGACTTTGACCCGACCGCACGCTCGTCCGAAGGCGGCAGCAGGCGCGAATCCGTCTTCTCCCCGTCTGCTCCGGGGGACCTTGCAGAGATCGCCGTCACCGGGATGAGGCGCAGCTCCAGCGCTGAGAATGGAGCGGTCATCGAGCTGGCCCCGTGGAAGCCCAGTCGGCCTTATCTCAAGGCGCTCGACGCGGCGAAGAAAGGTCAGCTTGAACGGGTGCTCGCCGCCGAAGAAAAGAAACATGGCTCGTTGCCTGTGTTCTATCTGGACGTCGCGGAGTGGTTCCAGCGACAGGGCAAGACCGCGTCCGCCACGGAGATGCTGTTGTCGGCGCTCGAATTGCCGACCAAGGATGATGAAACGCTCATGGTCGTCGCCAGTCGCCTGGTGCGCTACGGGCAGTTCGATCGCGGCATCTGGCTCTATGAACGAATCATCGAGCTGATTCCCGATCGCCCGCAGCCCCTGCGCGCCCTCGCGCTGGCGCTGGCCGAACGCGCGAAGCACGCAACACCCAAAGCGGCCGCTCGCGATTTGCAGCGTGCGGTGTCGCTGCTCAATACCGTCATCTCCTCGGACTGGGATGAGGCGTACGCCGGCATCGATCTCATTTCGCTCATGGAAGTGAACACCCTGATTCCGCGATTGCAGAAGCTCGGCGTACAGAGCACGGCTCTGGACCCGAGGCTGATTGCTCCGCTGGACGTGGACGTGCGCGTCGTCATCGAATGGAACACGCCAGCCACCGACATCGATCTCTGGGTGACCGAACCGAACGGTGAGCGCTCGATGTATAACAATCCGCTCACGGCCATCGGCGGGCGGTTGTCGAACGACATGACCTCCGGCTTCGGCCCGGAGGAATATTTGCTCCGACGCGCGCCGGACGGGCGATTCGCAGTGGACGCGAATGTCTATGCGGCCGACCGGATCAATCCCAACGGCGCCACCATCGTCACGGCGCGGCTCACGCACAACTTCGGCCGCCCGGACGAGCACACGGAAATGCTCGATATCGAACTGCGCCCCGAAGCGGACGGCGAGGTGCCTCTCGGTGCGTTTGTGCTCACCAAGCAATCAGGCGGCTTTGCGGCGCAGGCGGCGCCGGTCGAAAGTGAAGATGAAGATGAGGACGAGGACCAGGAATGAGGATTGATCTTCGCGGCCTTGCCGGTATGCGTCTTCCGATCGGTCTGTTGTTGCTGGCGCTCGCCGGCTTTTGTATCTGGCAAGGGGGCGAGCCGGATGGGCTCGATTCGCTGATCTTCGGCGTGTGTGTCGGGTTCTTCGGTGTACTCGCGGCCGGCGAGCGGCGGTTCCTCGTCGTCGATCAGAGTGCGGGCGTGCTCATCAAGCGCTGGGGAATTCTCTATGCATTCACCGTCGCGTCGCTGCCGCTCGAGCAGATAAAACGTGTCGAGCTCACGGAACGGCACATCCGGCGGCGGCGTAAAGACACGACACGATATGCAGTGAGTGTCGCCGGTGTGAAGCAGGGCGCGCTCGTCGAGTACGGAAATGAATGGCAGGCGCGGAGCGTTGGCGAGCGTCTGTCGGCCGCGTTGCGTGTGCCTTTCGACAATCGCATTTATGGCCGAGGCAGCGTGCGCGATAGCGACGAGCTGGACATGCATGTGGCCGAGCGCTGGCGCGTGTCGGGCAAGATCACGGAGCGGCCCACTTTGCCCGAGGGGTCGCCGCTCGTGATTGACGATCTCGGCACAAAGACTCGTGTACGGTTTGCCGCGAACCAGGAAGGGTTCGGGCTGGGGGTCGCGATGGTGGTCATCTTCGCCGTCGCTGCGGCACTGTTCTATCCACTCTTCGGCGACCGCTTTATTTACTATGTGAGCTTCGGCTTTGCATTTCTGGTGCTTGGGTCGGTGTTGCTCGCATTGATGGGCAACTCGCGCCTGACATTCACCGAGGACGCGGTCTCGTTCCGCCAGGGATCGGCTCCGATCGAGCGCAGCATCGAGCTGCGAGCGATTGAAGAAATGATCGTTGCCGGAGACGCGCTCTATCTGGTCGGCGATTCGGCCCGGCTCACCATCGACTGGCCGGCGACCAGCGAGAATCGCGCGTTTCTCAAGGCCTTCGTCGCCTACGAGATTGCACGTCGCCACACCGCCCGGGGTGGGCCAACGAAAAGCGTGTAAAAGTCCCGGAAATGGTGTAGTTGTGCTGGTCCGTCGGCTGGAAAGGAGTAGGTGGGGTCATGAAAGCGCGTCCGCAACCGAAACAGAGCCTGCAAGAGCCACGCCTGTTTCTCCGCATCAGACATCCAACGATGGATCCTCGGGAAATTACACGCGCGCTGGCGATAGAACCGATCCAGACGCTCGCCGCGGGGGCGGTGACGGAGAGCGGTGTGCACCGATTGCACAGCGAGTCCTATTGGATCGCGCAGTTACCTGTGACATCGATGCACGAGCTCGCCGAGAACTATCGCACCGGTGGCTTGACGGCCCCGACGCTGCCCGCGAGCAAAGAAGAGTTGCTTACGCTGGTCGGCGCCACCGAATGGGACGTCCGCATTCTGCTTCGGCTCAAGGAGCTGCAGCTCGATACCAATCAGAAATTCCTGCAGCAGGTGGTCAGCGACGGAGGCTCGATCGCGTTGCTCGTGGATCGCGGCGAGCAGCGCGTTCCGTTCGTGATCAAGCGCGCCCTGCCGAAACTCGCGCAGCTCGGCATAGAGCTCGAGGTCGACTAACCCTTCTGTTTGATGAGGCGCACCGCTTCGTCGAACGCGCGCTCTCGTCGCGTGTCCTGACCTTGCGCGTAGGGCAACTCGAACGGCACGTCGATATCAGGTTGAACGCCTTGGCCTTCGATGCGCGTTCCGTCGTCCATGCGCACGTCTTTGGTGGCGAGATATAGCAGGCTGGCGTCCGCTTCGTTCGCGAAAATCGTTCCCGCCATTACTGCCCCGGCCGTGCGTGCGCCGACGATTGAACCGACGCGGCCGCGCTTGAAAGCATAGGCCATCAGCTCTTTGCCACTGGTGCTGCGGTTGTCGGTCAGCAGCACCACCGGCTTCGCCCAGCAGGAACCCAGCGTATTCTGCGCGCCCGATCGGGAGATGGCCGTCCACGCCAGGCAGCGCTGAGTAAATATATTCAAGTTCGAAGGCGAGGCGCCGCCCAATCCGTCGCGCACGTCCAGCACCAAGGCATCGGCATCCTTGAGTGCGCCGAACAGCAAGGCGCCTTCCAGAATGTCTTGATACTGCTGCCCCGCGTACGACCATGCGTGGATGTAGCCGATGTTTCTTCCATCGCGCGCGACGACTTGCGTGCTGGCTTCCATCGCATCGACAAACATCGTGCTGCCGTCGAGCATGGCCGGCACCACGTTCACTGTCTTGCTGATGCCCGGAGCCCGCTCCACCACGATGGCGACGGACTGACCCGCTTTGCCCTGAAACGAGCGGATCGGGTGAAAGGGCGCGCCGTCGACGGAAACGAGCCGGTCGCCGAGTTGAATCCCTGCCTTGTGTGCGGGCAAGCCGTCGTGCACGCCTCTCACGAACTGCTGCCCGTTCACGGTCTGGGTGAATATTCCTATGCCGGAGTAACTGGCCTTGCCGTCGGTCAAAGCGCTGGCGGTCGCTTTCGCCAGCCACTCATTCATCGGCAGGAACAGGCCCAGCAGGTGGTAATACTCCGGCGAGTCCGGCGTATAGAACGCGGTGTGCGATGTATGCAGCTCGCCGAGCATCTCGTTGATGACGACGGCGCGCTCCTCTCGCGTGCCGGCGCGGATGGCACGGTCGCGATATTTGGTCGGCATCGCGTTCCAATCGAGGCCGTTGAACTTCTCGCTGTAGAAGTTCTGGTTCACCGTCTGCCAGACCCAGTCGAAGGAGCTGCTACCACCGTCTTCGGCTGATGCCGAGCGCGACGCTAGCCAGGCGAGAGCGAGAACGACAAAAACTCTGTTCATCGATGCACCTTCCGCTTCAATGCGAGGTGCCGATGATCGCGCTCAAATGCGCGCGGCTGCAACTCCCACTGCACCCCAGGTCGTGCGCCACCGATGCTTGATGCTCGTGAGCCCGATCAGCGCCAGGATCGCGAGCGAGGCGAACGCGAGAAAGCCGGTCTGATAGCTGCCGGTGAGCTGCTTGGAAAGGCCGAGGCTCGAGGCGAGGAAAAAGCCGCCGACGCCGCCGGTCATGCCGACCAGCCCGGTCATGATGCCGATCTCGTGACGGAATCGTTGCGGCACCAGCTGAAACACCGAACCGTTGCCCATGCCGAACGCCAGCATGGCCGTAACAAACAGCGCCAGTGCGGTGTGCACGCTGCGTGGCCCGAAGCTCACGATGATCAACATGAGTGCCGCGACGGCATACATGATCGTGAGCGTCTTGATGCCGCCGATGCGATCGGCCAGCGCGCCGCCAATGGGGCGTACCAGCGAGCCGACGAATACGCAGCCAGCGGTGAAGAAGCCGGCCTTCACCGCGTCGAGACCGAACTGGGCGTTGAAGTAAATCGACAACGACGAGGCGAGTCCGACAAATCCGCCGAACGTGACGGCATAGAAGAACATGAACCACCACGCGTCGCTCATGCGCAGGGTGGCAAGATATTCCGACCATCGCTTCGGTGGCGGAGTCGTCGGGCTGTCTTTGGCCGCAAAGAAATAAACAATAAACGCCACCGCCAACGGAATGACCGCGAGGCCGAGCACGTTGTTCCAACCAAGCGCCGCGGCCAGGCCGGGGGCGAACAACGACGCAAACACGGTTCCAGAATTTCCAGCACCCGCGATGCCCAAAGCGACGCCTTGATACTGTGGCGGATACCAGCGCGACGCGAGCGGCAACGCCACTGCAAACGACGCCCCTGCCACGCCGAGGATCAATCCAAGTGCCAACGTGCCGCTATAACTTTGAATGCCCACGAGCCACGCGGTGCTCAAGCCGGCGATGACAATCAGCTGTCCGATGAGGCCCGCGCGCCGGGGGCGCAAGCGATCGACGAGAATGCCGAACACCACGCGCAGCAGCGCGCCGGCGAGCACGGGCAAGGCCACCATGAAGCCTTTCTGTGCCGCGTTCAGTCCGATGTCTGCGGAGATTTGCACGGCGAGCGCTCCGAAAAGCACCCAGACCATGAAGCTCATGTCAAAGTAGAAGAAGGCGGCCAGCAGCGTGGGAAAATGTCCCGCCTTGAAAAAATCCCGACTGATCAAAATGCCCCCTGAACAGACTCGAGTCTCGTCTTCGAATGAAGCCGCCCCCGTGGTGCAAGTCTCGGGCCGGGACCTGCATGTCGGCGTCGGCAGTCACACCCATCGCGGCGGGCGACCGCAGAACGAAGATTTCTCAGCGTGTTACGTCAGCCAGCCGCTGCGTCAGCCCGCGATCGGTGCCATTGCGGCGCTGGCCGACGGCATGGGAGGCACCAAAGGTGGGCGGACCGCCGCTGAGCTGGCGGTTCGCGGTTTCATCGAAGGCTGCCTCGGCCAGCCCATCACCATCGGTGTCCCGCGCATCAGCGCGCGAGCGGCGGACGCTGTAAATCGTTGGATCTATTCCATGGGCCGATCCGATCCGGAGCTCAATGGCATGGCCTGTACTTTGAGCGCACTGGTTCTGTGCGGCCGTCGGGCTCATGTGCTCCATCTTGGGGACTCGCGCATCTATCGATTGCGCGATAACGAGCTGTCGCTGTTGACCACCGATCACACGTTGGGTGCGCCAGGCACGACGAGCGTGCTGACGCGAGCGATGGGCGGGGAAGGCAGGCTGTGCGCCGACCATGCCATCGAGACGTTGCAGGTCCACGACCGGTATCTCATCTGTAGCGACGGCGTGCACGGCCGCTTGTCCCGCTCGGAAATCCTGGCCGTGGTGGCGAAGCGAGCGGCGCCGGAAGAAACAGCGATCCAATTGGTCGAACAGGCGGTGAGTCATCCGGCCGCGGACAACGCGACGGCGCTGGTGCTCGATGTTCTTGCGCTGCCTGAAACACAGTTCGCGGATCTGGAGATTGCGAACGCCGCGTGGCCTTTGCGAAGTGCGCCCGGCGCCGGCGAGGTCATCGACGATTACGAGCTCGGCGACGTTCTCGCCGACGGCATGTATATGCGGGTGTTTCGTGCGCTGGATCGACGCGCACGTCGCGATGTCATTCTCAAGTTTCCCAAACCTCGGCCTGGTCTGGAAACATTGCTCCGATCGGCGCTGTTGCGTGAGCTGTGGATTGCGAGTCACGTCAGGAGCCCGTTCGTTACCGAAGTGCTCGACGCGGCCGATGGGCGGCGGACTTGTTTGTATGGCGTCCTGCCGTACTACGAAGGTGAAACATTGGAGCGACGTTTGTTGCGTCGTCCGCCGATGTCGCTGTCGCAGGGGCTGGATGTTTCCATCAAGCTCGCCAAGGCGCTGGCTTCTCTGCATCGCGCTGGCATCGTCCACCGGGATGTCAAGCCGGAGAACGTGATCCTCGAATCGAACGGCGGCTTGAAGCTCATCGACCTGGGCGTCGCGCGACTTCGTCAGTTCGAGGAGCCCGAGTCCTTCGAAGCGCCAGGCACGCGCAGCTACATGGCTCCCGAGCTGTTCACCGGAGCGCCGGCGGAAGAGAGCTCTGACATCTTTGCCTTGGGCGTCACCATCTATCGAATGTTCTCCGGCGGCGCGTATCCCTACGGTGAGATCGAACCGTTCGCTCAGCCACGCTTCGGGCGGCTCGCGCCGCTCAGCAAACATCGGCCGGATCTTCCTGCCTGGCTCGATCATTGTCTGGCGCGTGCCCTGGCCGTGGATCGTCGCGACAGATATGCGGACGCCGTTGAGTTTGCGTTCGAGCTCGAGCACGGCTCGATGCGCGCCGCCCCTCAGTCGCTGGCCAGGCTTTCGCTCTATGAGCGCAATCCGGTGCGCTTCTGGCAAGTCGTCAGCCTGATCTTGCTGATCGCGTTGTTGATGGCGTTAGCATGAAACGAACGAATCGGTCACGGTTCTTCGGTTGACTCCGCATCGCTGCGAGGCGTACTTTCCCGCGCAACAGGGATAGCGCATCCGCCAACGTTGGCGATAGTGAAAAGGAGAGTCATGAAGAACGCTGCGAAGTTTCTATTGGGTACCGCTCTGCTCGCCGCGGCCGCTGCCGCATCGGCAGGGGAATTTGTCACTGTCGAAGTCAAAGCACGAGTCACGAATGTGCAGGACCCCGCTGGCATGCTCGGCGGGCAGGTGACGCAGGGGCAGCTCGTGACGGGCTCATACAAATACGACATCCATGTTCCGGATGACGTTAGCGATCCCGCTTTCGGGTACTACGTGCAGCCGCACGCGAGTTTCAAAATGGCGGTGGGCTCCCTGACCTTCGAAAGCGACGGGGTTTCCACCGACCGCAGCGTGTCGGTCCAGCCCAGTGCATCGCCGGGCAACTCCCTCGCCTTTATCCAGTTCATGAGCCAGGCTAACAAGCCGCTGCCCAACGGCACGCCGGTGGGGCAGATTGCCTTCGCCTTCCAGGACTCCAACGGGTACGAGCCGGCGTCGGACGCCATGCCGACCGCCGCGCCGAGCCTGCCCAGCTTCAACATCAGCACCGCGTGGGTCTACGGAGAGCTGAACGGCCAATATTATTCGGTGCACATGGAAATCGAGTCCACGTACTCCGAGGGCACCGAAAGCGATCTGACGATCTCGCCGGGCAAGAGCACCTTCGTCAGCGGCCAGCGCTTCGATGTGGCCTTACTGTTGCCGCCCGGCAGCGATGTGGTGAATGTGACATCCAGTCTCAACGGGCAGCCGTTGGCGATGAGCTTCCCGGGCAATTGTTATCTCGCGCCACCGAACTCACAGAACCGGCCGACGATCCTTTGTCCGGATGCGCACTTGCATCTTCCGGCGGCCACAGGTCAGTACCACGTCGAGTGGCAGGTCCAGCTGTTCGACGGCACCTCGATCTGGAATCCAGTGGACTGGACCGTCATCCAGTAGTCGCCGCGGTGGGAAGCGGGGGCGACTCCGCTTCCCTGGGGCGACCGCCCGTAGGGACTCTTTCCCTTCCGCCCCGCTTGTGTCAGCCTGCGCGCATAACAACGAACTGTAGTTTCCCACCGCCTCGATGGACGCCGAACAAGTCGCTAATCGCCGGCCTTTGACGTCGCGCTCGACGGGCTGGGCGCGTTTTCTCACCGACGTGCTGATTCGCACCGGCATCTCGCCCAACGCCATTTCTGTGATCAGCGTGGGATTTGCGGCCCTCGGTGCCGGCTTGCTGATTCTGCGGCCAGGTGTGGGCAGCCTGTTGGTGCTCGCACTGTGCGTGCAACTTCGTCTGTTGTGCAATCTGCTCGACGGCATGGTCGCCATCGAGGGCAAGCGGCAGTCGCCGACCGGGGCGTTGTTCAACGAAGTGCCGGATCGTCTCGCCGATTCGCTGTTCATCGTCGCGTTGGGATATGCCGTGGGCGTGCCGGCGCTCGGCTGGTTTGGCGCGCTGGCGGCGGCGATCACTGCATATATTCGAGTCCTGGGCGGATCGTTGGGATTGGCGCAGGACTTTCGCGGGCCCATGGCAAAGCCTCACCGAATGGCGGTCCTCACCGTCGCGTGCGTGCTGGGCGCGGCGGAAGGGTGGATCTGGCAAACGCAGTGGGCGTTGCTGCTGGCGGCTTGGATTATCGCGGTGGGCTCAGTCATCACCTGTATCACTCGGTTGGTCGCCATCGCGCGGCAGTTGCGGGCGCGGTAGCCCATGCGTCCTTCGAGCTTCCTGTTAACGGGCGCGGCGAAACTGCTCGTCGGCGCCTTCCCGCGGTGGATGGGCTGCGCGCCTGAGTCGACGCAGCGGATTTATTTCGCGAATCACACCAGTCACATCGACACCGTCGCCATCTGGGCCGCGTTGCCGATCCGACTTCGGAACACCACGCATCCGGTGGCCGCGAAAGATTATTGGGGCGGTGGCGTCCGCAGTTATATCGCGACCAAGATGTTGCGCGCGGTGCTGATCGATCGCTCTCGCTCGGACCCGAATGCGAACCCGCTGGCGCCGCTGATCGAGATGCTGAAGCTCGGCGAGTCGCTGATCATCTTTCCGGAAGGAACGCGCGGCTCGTCGGCGGTGCCGGGGCAGTTCAAGAGCGGGCTGTATCACCTGGCGACCCAGTTTCCGAACGCGCAGCTGGTGCCGGTCTATCTGGAAAACCTGCATC
Source organism: Steroidobacter flavus (assembly GCF_042651805.1). Classification (NCBI taxonomy): domain Bacteria; kingdom Pseudomonadati; phylum Pseudomonadota; class Gammaproteobacteria; order Steroidobacterales; family Steroidobacteraceae; genus Steroidobacter; species Steroidobacter flavus. The sequence continues at coordinate 3,145,075 of NZ_JBHSDU010000003.1, forward strand.
GTTCCTTGCCGAAGGGCGCCGTGCTGCCGATCCCGATGACGTGCACGGTGCGCTTTGGCGCGCCCATGCAGCTTGCGGCCGAAGAAACCAAGGAAGCTTTCCTGGAGCGTGCGCGAGCCGAGGTCATCAAACTCGCTGGCAACGTCAAGGCGTGACACGATGACACTGCGCGAGAAGATGTTCTGGGTGTTCGGTGGCGTGATCGCGCTGTTGGCGATCGCTTCGGTGGCGGGTGCCATTCTGGGCAAGCGCGCCCGATCCGACAGCGGGCGTGCAACGGTCGAGAATCTGAAGGCCCGGGTGAATGCGTGGTGGGTGATGATCGCGGTGCTCGCGGTCACGTTCGCACTGGGCGAGACGGCAACACTGGTCGTGTTTGCGTTTGTTTCCTTCTTCGCCCTCCGCGAGTTCATCACGCTCACGCCGACGCGGCCCGGTGACTATCTGCCGCTGTTGCTGGCGTTCTTTGTGATCCTGCCAGTGCAGTACTTACTGATCGGCCACGACCAGTACGGCACGTTCGCCATCTTCATTCCGGTCTACGGATTTCTATTGCTGCCGGCGGTGGCGACCTTCGCGGGCGACACGCACGAATTCCTCGAGCGATCGGCAAAGTTGCAGTGGGCCACGATGATCACCATCTACTGCATCAGCTACGCGCCGGCGCTGTTGTTATTGAACATTCCCGGCTACGAGAACTCGAACGCGTTGTTGCTGCTCTACCTGCTGTTGATCGTGCAGCTCAGCGACGTTCTGCAATACGTGTTCGGCAAGCTGTTCGGTAAAACCAAGCTGGCGCCGGTCGTCAGCCCGTCGAAAACCGTGGAAGGACTGGTCGGCGGCGGTCTGACCACGACGCTGATCGGTGGCTCGCTCTACTGGATCACGCCGTTCACCTGGCTGCAGGCGACGGCGATCTCGTTGGTCATCGTCGCGGCCGGCGTGCTCGGCGGGCTCACGCTATCGGCAATGAAGCGAGGCCTCGGCGCCAAGGATTGGGGCGTGATGATCGAAGGCCACGGCGGCATGCTCGATCGTATGGATTCGGTGAGCTTCGCCGCGCCGATGTTCTTTCACATCGTGCGCTTCTTTTTTACCTGACCCGATACAACTGATCTCGATACAGCCACGCCGGCATCAGCACGTTCGCGAGTGCGTTGCGCGCCATCTCGGGGTCCTGCGTCGTGGTGGAGGTCAGCGACTTGGTGCGACGATCGTAGGTGAAGTAGCGAACGTCGCCCTCGGGCACCAGGACGGTGACTCGATTGTCCTGCAGCCAGGCGAAGTTCTGATCGAATTGCATCATGGCGCGAGGCGCCGGAAGCGGCGGTTGATTGCCGAACTCGGCGAGCGTCCGAGTAAGGTCGCGGCCTGGAAAGGGATGTTCGCTATCGATCCCCATGAGCGATAACAGCGTCGGCGCGAGATCGATCTGGCTGACGGTGGATTCGATGCGGCGAGGCTGGACGTCGGCGCCGAGAATCACGCCTGGAATGTGAAACTTGTTGACCGGTACCAGTTCGTCGCCATAAACGCGCGTGTCGTGGTCCGCAACGACCATGATCAGCGTGTCTTCCCAATATTTACTGGCCCGCGCCTGTTTCAAGAATCCGCCGAGCGCATGGTCGGCGTATTTGACGGCGTTGTGCACGGTCTGTTTGGGCTGCTCGTGCAATTCGATGCGGCCGTCCGGAAATTCGAACGGCGTGTGGTTGCTCGAGGAGAACACCAGCAGGAAATAGGGCTGCCGCGACTCGTGCAGCGCCTGCAGTCGTTCGTGCGCTTTGTCGAACAGGTCTTCATCCGAGGCGCCCCAACTGCCCACGAACTTGGGCGCGACGATATCGTTGCGATCGACGACGTCGTGAAAGCCGTTGCCGAGGAAGAAGCCGCGCATATTGTCGAAATGCGATTCGCCGCCGTAGACGAACTCATTGCGATAGCCGGCCCGACGCAGCACCGATGCCAGGGTCGAGAAGTCACGTTGTGACTTGTCGAGCTTGACGACACTGAGCGCTGGCGTCGGCGGGAATCCGGCGACCACAGCTTCGATACCTCGCACGGAACGAGTGCCTGTGGCATAGAGTTGTTCGAACCAGATGCCTTGATCCGCCAGTCCGCTGAGGTGAGGCGTGATCGGCACGCCGCCTAGCCGTTCCACGAAGCCCGCGCCCAGGCTTTCTTCGAGCACGATGACCAGATTGAGCGGCCGCTCGCGACGCACGCTGGCGATCTGCTTGTGGAGCGTGGGGAATTGGTCGGAGGTGAAGTTTTCCACGCCCGTGGCCATGCCGTTGCGAACGCGCGAGATGATTTCCTGCGCGGGCATCTCTCCGTAAATCTCGCTTTGGGCTTCGTTCTTCAATCCCCAGACCGCGGAGAGCACCGAGTAGGCGGAGTTGGCCACCAGGCTATTGACCATGGCGTCGTCGCAGAAGGCGAAGCTCGCAAGGTTGGCGGGCCGGTGTTGAAAGCTGGAACGGATCATCACGAACAGCACGATCACGACGATGGGCCACACCAGCAGGACGGTGCGGACGGTCCAGCGCTCGCTGCGGTCCCGATATTTGTTGAAGTGACGAACCGTCAACCAGCCTGCTGCCGCCAGGCCCACGGCGACCAGCGCGAGCGTGCCGCGATAACCCGTCCACAACATGGCCGAGACTTCGCGCGGGTAGACCAGGTACTCGATAAACAAACGATTCGGGCGGCTGTCGTATTCGTACAGGAACTGTGGGGTCGCGAATTCCAACAACAGAATCACGATCAGACTGAAGCTCAGCCAGACACTCGCGACGCGCGCCCACCAGTTCAGCCGGTTGAGCGCCAGCATCAACGGCAGCAACACGACGAGAGGTGCGGCGAACAGACCCAGCGTGATCAGATCGCTGCGGAGTCCTTGCACCAGCATGCTCAACAGGGAGTCTGTCACGTCGACCCGATCCCATTGCCAGCCGATCAGCACCGCTCTCGACAGCGCCAGCGATGCCGAGCCGATCAACAGAAATCCGAGCACACACGAATAAGGTCCGAGGCGACCGATGGGCCACCGCATGGAGCGCAACGTGGCGATCGCGAGCGCGACCCGCGGCTGGACGAGGGTTGTCATTGTTCTTGTTCCGCCCTGACGCGTTGGCCACGCGTTTTGTTGGAAACCCGAAAGTGCTGGTCGTCAGCGATCTGTCGTCGCTTCGTCAGGCACGATACGCTGTTACCGGTAGCAATCGATGCTCCGTGTCACAAAATCAGGGAAATGCTCAACGCTGGTCCGCGGCGTTGAAGAGGAGCATTCTTCGGTTATGAATCGAGACAGATGGCATCGACTGATGGCCGCGTTCGCGTTGCCTGAATCCAACGAAACATTCGAACAGCTGGTAGATGCTTATTCGCAGAAGCATCGGCGTTACCACACAGGTGTACACATCGAACACTGTCTGCGGGAGTTCGACTCCGCTTCGGAGCTTGCACAGGAGCCTGCGGAGGTGGAGCTGGCGCTGTGGTTTCATGACGCCGTTTACGATCCGCTCTCCTCGAGCAACGAAGCGAAGAGCGCGGACCTGGCCTGTGCGCTGCTGAATCGGCATGGCGTTAGTAGCGAGCGCGTGTCGCGGGTGCATGCTCACATCATGGCCACGCGCCACGAGGCACCGGCTGCGCTCGACGATTCCAAGCTGCTCGTCGATGTCGACCTGTCGATCCTCGGCGTCGACGAGGCCGCTTATGCGACGTTTGAAAAACAGGTCCGGGAGGAATATCGCTGGGTGCCGGGACCGCTGTTTCGGAGCAAACGGGCAGAGATTCTGGAATCGTTTCTAGCCCGTCCCACCCTCTACAGCACCTCGCCTTTCCGCACCAAATACGAAGCCCCGGCCCGGCGGAATCTCACGTCTGCGATCGCCGCCTTGCGCGGCGAGTAACCTGGACTCTATTTGACGTTCCAAAGATCACGCACCATACGTGCGCCGGTGGGATCGTAATTGGTTACGCCGGCTCGATCGAACGGAAAGTAGTTCCCCCCGACGAAGTACATGGCTGACAGCTCAGCGAAATATTCGAGCTGATTGGTCAGAGCATACGCTTCGGGGATGACCTTGCCCTTGCGATCCTTGATCTGTCGATAGCGACCCTCGGCCTTGGCCGCCTGATAGGCATTCAAGATTGGCGGATGTTTCTCCGGCCAATGAGTGATGTGCCACGCGTGCGCGAGCTCGTGCATGAGTGCCTTCTTGGTCCAGGTCGAATCGAGGTACATCAGGTTCACTGCACTGTAGACCACGACGACGTGGTTCCACTCGGGATCCAGCTTCGGATAGTTCAGCGGCTCGCCGCGCCGAATATAGGACATGCCGCTGTCGCGCCCGCCCTCCGGCGCATCCGTGCCCCACAACAGATAGAAACGCAGGTTCTTGAGCTCGCTCGCCGCACGCTCCGGCAAAGCGGCGAACACTTCGGCCACGCTTCGCTCGAGCTTGCCAAGCGCCTCGTCGGCCAGCTTGGCATCACCGGCCAGCAAGCTGCGCTCCACGTAGATGTTGAATTTGCGTGCGTGCCGTTCGTAGGCCCTCGGCGGATCGCGGAAGCTTGGCTCAGGCGCCGATGCTGTCTTGGCGCCGGCAGCTTCGGCAGTGAGGTTGAATGCGATGAGCAGTATGCAGACCAGACTACCGATCATCGCGCGGCGGAGCTTCGTCATGGGCGTCCGTGCTGTTATGAATTCTGCGCATTCTTGCGGCAACTCAGTGAGTCTGAGAAGACTTGGGTCACAGTCCCTGCATCCTTGCCCCTCGTTCACAGCCCCGCTGATGTCCCGGCGGCCGACCGACTTTCGGCCGCCGGGCGCTGCGCTCATTCTTGAGCGATTTCGCGCAGGGAAAGTTCGGGGCTCTGAGCCGGCGCCAGCCGAACCCGCATGTCACGAAGAACGATCCGGTGCATCGCTGAAATCACATACTCGATGAAGAAGCGCGGAATGAAACGAGCGCCGCCGTGGATTTCATAGCGCGTCAGCATGTGGACGGAGCACGTGCCGTCGTCGTGTGACTCGATCTGGATCGTGCCGCCTTTCAGGGGAATGCTGGTGGCGTAGCGGATGGACTGCTCGATGATGTCGAAGTCGATGCTCTGGCCGGCGTCGATGTGGCGGATTTTCTTGGTGAGATAGCCGCCGTCGCTGTACATGCAGCGAGACACGTCGCCCACTGCTCGATAAGCACCGCTGGTTCGCTGAGGGACCGGCAGCACTGTGCGCAGCAGGAGCGAAGGTTGAATCGCGATGTGCTCGTAGAAGCAGACCTTCTCCCAGGCGCGCTGCGCGGTGCAGGTAAGGTCGCCGGAAGTGCAGACGAAGTGACGTTGATTGCTCATGATGGTGGACCTCGAGTGGATAAAAGTTATCGGCGGATGGAAGCGGCGGTCGGAACGACGGCGCTGAACAGCGCCATGCAGCCGACGAGCTGGATGTTGCAATCGATGTAGCGGGTAGACAGCGCGTGACGCAGATCGCCGAGATGGTCGTTGGCGTTGTCGATGACGCGCAGTCGATTCAGTAACGGATGCACCAGGCGACGGCTGGCGCTCTGGCGGACGCCGTCGTAAACCAGGGTGTAGCCGAAGAGCTTCGTGCCCGGTCGGGTGAGCGGGGCGATATTGTCGAAGACGCGGCTCTTGAAGGTCAGGTCGCCGGCGAGGCAATGGATGATGCCGGGCAGGGCCACTGAGTCGAACGGGCCGCCGGGGATCTCATCGACGCGGCTCAACACATCGCGGAGATAGGTGCTCGGTCGATAACGCGACAGGCGCCGGGCCGTGTGCTCGAGGCAGTTCGGCTGCAGGTCGATCAGGGCGAGTCGCGGGGTGGCGGACGGCAGCCCGCAGCGGTCGAGGAAGAAGCCGGTGCCCACGCCGATGTCGGCGTGATTGGACGTAACGTGGTCCCGGTAATGATCGATGAGGATGTCCGGATCGCATCCCCAGACCCGCGGGGCGACCAGGTTCACGATCAACGGGTCGTACACGTGCAAGCCGAGCCTGGTGTAAGCCTTGATCGAATGCCTCGAGGGCGAGTGGGTAGCCAGCATGTCTCGGGTGCGAATGGCGTGGCGAACGTGACCACGACCCGAGCATCGACCGACCGCGAACGGTCAGCTTCCGCAATGATCAGTGCGGATCAAAAAGTTTTCGAGGACTGGCGATTCAACGACTTAGCGCTTTCCAGAAAGATCATGGAGGAGTCTGGGACTGGCTGCGGCGGTAGTCGCCGGGCGATTGGCCGGTCGTTTCCTTGAACGCGGCATAGAACGCGGACTGCGAACGGAAGCCGGTGTCCATGCTGATCGACAGGATGGAGCGACCGGGCGCTGAAATAAGTAAGGTCTTCGCGGCGTTCACGCGACACTCCCGGACATAGCGGGAGAACCCGATGCCGAGCCGGGTATTGATGAGCTCCGACAACTGGTGCCCCGACAGCCCGACCGCCTCGGCCAGCGAGGCCAGGCTCAGGCTTTCGTTCTGATACATCTTGTCGTCGGTCATCAGCCGCTCGAGTTTCGCCAGGCAGCCCTCCACGTCGACCTCGCGCAGGGTCGAGGCGCCATATTTGACGCGCGCCGCTTCTGTCAAATCGCCGATCAGGTTGGGATTGCCCACCAGCGCCACCAGCATGATGGCCACGCCGAGGGCGACGGCGTTGTTGTAGAAGTAATAGAAGTAGTCGTGATCGATGTAGGGAATCGCGAAGCCGAGCCCGAGCACTATCACCGCCAGCACGGACATGACGGTGAAGTACAGGAACTCGAAGCGGAATTGTTTGCGCCGGTCGCGCAGGCCGTAGACCAGATTGCCCAGCCACAGCGAGTAGCCGGCGCCGAACGTGAACAGGATGGGCAGCGCGAGGTTCTGCGGCAACAGAAACAACAGCGGCACGGTCAGGAAATGAAGCAGCTGTAACGGGCGAAACGTCGCCGTCGGCAGGATGGCCCAGCGGCCGAACGAATAGAACGCCGGCGGCGCGACGAACAGGGCGAGCTGGTAATAGAAGTGATCGAGCGGTTCGCCGCCGCCTGTGAAGTACACGAGGTGACCGATCTGAATCGTCGTCAGTGCGGCCACCAGGGCCGCGCACGAGCCGACGGAGTAGATCGATTTACCCGGAACGTCGATGAGCGCCGCATAGGCCAGCAGCAGGAGCACGGCGCTGATGGCCGCGAACCCGGCAATGGCGATGTTGGCGAGATCGAAAACGGAATACTCGCTCACCAAACCTCACATCTCTCCGACGCCTTGCGCACCATCGGCGCATCGGCCTTGCATTGAAACGCCTGCTGAAATTCCGGGAGGTTCGACAGCGGCCCGATCACCCGATACTTGGCGATGGGATGCGGATCTCCCTGCACCATGGAGCGGGCGAACTCCGGTCGTATTTCGTCGCCGCGGAACTGGCCCCACGCGATGAAGAACTGTTGCTCGGGTGTGAAGCCGTCGATCGTCGGCAGCGGCGCCTTGCCACGCCGGGAAATCTCTAACGCGCGATAAGCGATCCGCGCGCCGGCCAGATCGCCGATGCTCTCGCCGAGCACCAGCTTGCCGTTGTGATGAATGCCGGGCTCGATGAAATAACCGTCGAACTGTTTCACCACGCACGCCGTGCGCGTTTGAAACGCTTTGAGATCCGCGTCGCTCCACCAATTCTTCAACCGTCCTTGCGCATCGTACTGCGCCCCTTGGTCGTCGAAGCCGTGGCTGATTTCGTGGCCGATCACGACGCCGATCGCGCCGTAGTTGATCGCATCGCTCGCCGCCAGGCTGAAGGCGGGCGGTTGCAGGATGCCGGCGGGGAAGACGATCTCGTTGAGCAGCGGATTGTAGTAGGCATCCGAGGTGGGCGTGGTAATGCCCCAGCGGTCACGATCCAACGGCTTGCCGATGGTCGACCAGTTGTCACGCACGTTGAACTGGCGACCGGCGACCACGTTGTTCCAATAGCTGTCGCGACTGATGGGCACGGCGCTGTAGTCGAGCCACTTGTCGGGATAGCCGACCTTGGGATTGAACGTGGAGAGCTTTTCGAGCGCACGCTTCTTCGTGGCAGGGCTCATCCACTGCAGACCTTCGATGGTCTCGCCCATCGCGAGGCGCAGATTCTTCACCATGTCCTGCACGCGCGCTTTCGCTTGCGGCGGGAAGTACTTCTCGACGTAGATCTTGCCGACGGCTTCGCCCAACTGCGAATCGGCCGACTCCGCGCATTGTTTCCAGCGCGGCTTCATCTCCTTCGCGCCTTGCAAGTAAGCCGAGTTGAACGCGAAGTCTTCCTGCACGAACGCTTTGGAGAGCGAAGGCGCGGCCGAGTGCAGCAGGTGCCAGCTCAGATAGGTTTTCCAATCGGCGAGCGAGGTCGCTTTGAGTTGTCGATCGACTTCCTTCAGGAATTCCGGCTCGGCCACGTTGAGCTCGCCGGTCGGCAACTTGCTGGTCGCGTAGTACTGCTGCCAGCCGAAGTTCGGCGTGAGCTGCTGCAACTGTGCGAACGTCATCTTGTGATCGGTGGCTTTCGGGTCGCGCAGCGCCACGTTGTCCAGCGAATGCTGGGCGAGGGATGTTTCCATCCGCATCACCGTTTGCGCGGCCGCCTTGGCATCGTTGGCTGGGTAGCCGGCGAGCTCGAACATTTTCTGGACGTGCTCGAGATATTTGATTCGCGCCTCTTTGAAGCGGGCTTCTGTCTTGAAGTAGTAGTCGCGATCGGGGAGGCCGAGACCCGACGCATCGACCTGCACGATCACATCGTTCGGATTGCGATCGTCGGATAAGCCATAGATGTTGAAGGGCACGCTGACATTCATGGCGTGCAAGCGCTGGATCTCTCGCTGCAGCCCGTCGTTGTCGCGCACGTTGGCGATTTCCGTGAGCTGCGGCTTGAGCGGTTCGACTCCGAGGCGATCGATGCGGGCCTCGTCCATGCAGCTTGCGTAGAAGTCGCCGGTCAGCTGATCGATGCTGCCTTTCTGGGCCTTGGCGGACGCGGCGGCTTCGAGAAGGATCTTGAGTTGATCTTTGTTTGCTTCGCCCGCGGCCCAGCGGCGGCTCCAGCGAGGCATCGATGCGGGGATGGGGTTCTGCGCACGCCAGGTTCCGTTGGCGTACGCGAAGAAGTCATTGCAAGGCTCGACCTTGCGGTCGAGATCGCCGACCTGGACGCCCTGTTGTCCGCTGTCGCCAGCGCAAGCTGCGCCGGCGACCAACGAAAGAATCACAATTGCGGAGACTTTCATGCGGTTCGTCCCTGAAGAAACGACAGCGGGAAGCGTACGTCACGCCCCCTCCTCAGACAATTGCGTTCGTTGCTGGCGGTTACGGGCGACCGGTGATCGGCGGCTTCTCTTCCTGCTCGAAGATGGTCTTGTACACAACGCCGGCCAGCGCCGCGCCGATGATGGGCATCACCCAGAACAGCCACAGCTGACTGAGCGCCCAATCGCCCACGAACAGCGCCGGGCCCGTGCTGCGCGCCGGGTTCACCGAGGTGTTGGTGACCGGAATGCTGATGAGGTGGATGAGTGTCAACGCCAGACCGATGGCGATGCCGGCGAAGCCGACCGGTGCGCGCCGATGGGTCGCGCCGAGAATCACGATCAGGAACATAAAGGTCATCACCACTTCGCTGACCGCGCCCGCCAGCATGGAATAGCCGCCCGGCGAGTGCTCGCCGAAGCCATTGCTGGCGAAGCCATGCGCAAGGCTGAAGCCCGGCGCGCCTGACGCGATGATGTAAAGCACCGCCGAGCCGAGGATGGCGCCGGCCACCTGAGCCACGATGTATGAAACAACCTGCCCGGCCGGGAACCGGCCGCCGGCCCAGAGACCGACCGTCACCGCGGGATTGAAGTGGCCGCCCGAGACCGGGCCGAGCGAATAGGCGGCGGTGAGCACGGTCAGGCCGAAGGCGAGGGACACGCCGGCTAGCCCGATGCCCAGTTCCGGAAAGGCCGCGGCCAGGACGGCGCTACCGCAACCGCCGAGCACGAGCCAAAAGGTGCCGACGAACTCGGCCGTGAGTTTGGCAAACATTTCGAGGTGACTCCTGATTGTTCCTGATTATTGTTGCAGGTCGAGAATAGTCTACTGAGCTTTCAGCTTCGCTACGATATCCCGAATTTCATCCGGCGTATGTTCGCCTGCCGGCGGTGGGCCTGGCATGAGGTACTTACCCATATCCCGGGCATAACGGACGCCGTGTTTGCGGAATGCGAGCGGCGGAGAGTCCCAGCTTGTTCAAGAGCGACCAGCCCCCTTGTTCATGCTCAGCCCCTCGCTTGCGTGCATGAAGCCGCCGTGCTGTTCCAGCCCGTCATAGATGAGCACACCGAGCTCGCCCGCCAGATGGTCGTAACACAGCCGCGCTTTGCGAAGCGCTGGATCTCTCGGGCCTGTTTGTGCCGGTGTTGTGAGTTGCGCGAGTCCCATCATTCCTTCCAGCAACTCCGCGACGTCGGCGTTGGCGATTCGGAAGTAACGATGTCGACCTTGGCTTTCGGCGGCGATGAGCTGGGCGTCCTACGAAGCCTATCGCACCCGTCTGAAGGCCGATCCAGAAGGCCGTGCCAACTTCGAGTTCGCCCAGCAACGGCGCTTCATCCTGCGCGAGGAGCGAACGTTTCTCGAGAACGTCGGCCCATGATCTTCTGGCGCGACGAAGACGCCATCCGCCACTGGCGCAACCTCCCTCCACCCGCGCCGCCCAGCCCGCCGGCCGCGAATCCATCTTCTCTGACTATCGGTTGCGCGTGGCGGCTGTCATGCGTGACTATGGGATGAACGATAGGGATGAGGTGCGGGAAGATTCGCGAGATGTCCATAACGCTCTGGTCCTTCGCCGATGAATTCTGGGTCGTGTGTCCGCGATGCTCGGCACGTGCGCTGGTGCGGCCGTATTCGGAGAAGCGGCCGGCGCGATTGGTGTGCGTGAAATGTGGGACGTCGCGGTCCTGGGTTTTGTCGGCGCGTGGAGTGTTGACGTCGGGGCGGGCGAGTCAGTGGCCGCGAGGGACGTATGCGGTGGGGGATGCCGCCGATCCGTATTTTCATTTGCCGCTGTGGTTGCGGGTTCCTTGTGGCAGTGAAGTGTTGTGGGCGTTCAACGAGCGGCATCTGAACTTCATCGATGAGTATGTAAGAGCAGAGAACCGGCGACGGGCGCCGACGTTGCCAGGCGGGCCGCGAAATGCGTTGTTGGAAAGTCGGTTGCCGCGTTGGATGAAGCTGGCCAGAAATAGAGAAGCGGTGATCGCGGCGATCGCGAAGCTGAGAGCGTCGCTCACGTGAGTAACGTCTGAGCACGATTCGATCCTCGTCTGTTTGATTCTATATATCCCCGACGTCGGTTGTGATCGCAACGATCGCGGCGGCATAATGACACCGGTGTCTACGTCAGCGAGATGTTTCCTCGCGGGCGTCGGCCTATGAAACAAAGGAGACGTCACAACGATCTTGGGTGAAGGATTCGTTCCCAGGGGGAAGTGCTATGAAGTACGGATACTTTCTATTTGCGCTCGGGGCAATGGCGGTGACGACGGTCGTAACTGCCGCGAATCGACCAGCCGGCTACACCACGATATGCAACGAAAACAAGACCTGCGCGGTGCCGGCGTCGACCAACGTTGCGTTCGGGCGCGCCGATCAGTTCATTTATAAGGTGTTGAGCGGCAGCTTCGTCTGCTCGCAGGCCACGTTCGGTGGACGGATCGCAGGCGGAGTGAATGAGTGTTCGGTGCCCACCGGGACCGAGCCGACCGATCCGCCACCGTCGAACGATCCGCCGACGCCGGATCTCGGTTACTACCCCGGCTGCGCGATGCCGACCTACACCGAAACCGTGCAACTCACCGCGACACAAGTGGTGCCCGCGGGAACTGTGTTTGACGGTGGAAACAAACGTTACAACCTGTCGGGCGGAAGTCAGAGCGAAGGGCAGCCCGCGGTGTTCGATGTTCAGGAAGGGGGCACGATCCGAAATGTGATCATCGGTCCGCTCGCCGCGGACGGCATTCACTGTCTCGGCAACTGCACGTTGGAGCGCGTGTGGTGGGAAGATATTGGCGAGGATGCCGCGACGGCGCTCGGGCCGGCCGGCACGGTGATGAACATCACGTGTGGTGCCGCCTACCAGGGCTCGGATAAAACATTCCAGTTCAACGGTCGCGGCGAGATGCGCATCAGCAACTTCTTCGTCGCCAATGCCGGCAAGCTGGTGCGCTCGTGTGGTGATTGCACGGGCAACGGCGGTCCGCGCCGGATCTTCGTCAACAACGTGATCACGCGCGACGTCTCTACCATCGTCGGGATCAATACCAACTTCGGCGATGTCGCCACCATCCGCAATCTGACGTTGAACAACAGCGGCACCAGCAAGACCAAGATTTGTCAGGTGTACAAGGGCGTCGTGAAGGGGCAGGGCAGTACTTCGGCGCTCGGCGTGGAGTTCAACACACCGAACTGTCAGGTCGGGCAGGGCGATGTCACGCTGCTGCCGCCGAGTCAGATGAATACGAGTGCCTGCGCAGGGTCTTGTCCGATTCCTTGAGACGCGGCGTCGCTCGAAGCCCGGCTCGGTAACGCAGTGATGCGGTGCCGGGCCTGCTGTCGTATTCTTGAAGGCTATCCCACGCCATCGTGGGTGCTTTCTTGAGTCAAGGTGTCTGCGAGCGATGAAAGAACTCTGGCCGTGGGGCCGGGAATGGCTGGGCGAGATCGTTCCTGTTTTCCAGGTGTTGTTGATCATTCTGGTCGCGCTGCTGTTGCAGCGGCTGGCGCGGCGGGTGATGCGTCGGCTGGGCGAGCACAATGTGCCGCCCGAAATACTCACCATCGGCCGCCGGCTCTCGGGGTTTCTGATTTATGGCGCGGCGCTGCTGCTCATTCTGGAGCGAGTGGGTGTGTCCGCTTCGGCGCTGTGGGCGGCGCTCACCGGCTTCGCTGCCGTGGCCGCTGTGGCGTTCTTCGCCGTGTGGAGCGTGCTCTCCAACATTTTCTGCTCGGTGCTGATCTTCACCACCCGTCCGTTCCGGCTCTACGATCGTATCGAGGTGCTGGAGAACGGCGAGAAGGCCGGCTTGAAGGGACGCGTGGTCGACATCAATCTGATTTACACGACCCTTCAGGAAGACGAGAGCGCCGACGGCCAGCCCGGCCCGACGCTGCAGATTCCGAACAGTCTGTTCTTTCAGCGCGCCGTGCGCCGATTTCGGCCGACGGGGTGAGGCGGTTCAGCGTCCCGCGCGGCCTCGCTGCTTCTCTTCGTACATCAGCGTGTCCGCCTGAGCCAGCATTTCCTCGACCGAGAACGAGTGCTGAGGATCGGTGCGGACGATGCCGACGCTGATGCAAAGATTGTAGCGACGATCCGGTCTTGCGTTACGCGCATGCAGCTCCTGATCCAGCCGCTGGCGGATGGAGACTTCGCTGTTCTCATCGGTGGCCGGCAGAAGCGCGGCGAACTCGTCGCCGCCAAGGCGGCCGAGGATGTCCGAACCTCTGAAACAAATGCGCAGCACTTCGGCGATCTCGACGATGGCCGCATCGCCGGCCTGGTGACCGAGCGTATCGTTGATGGGCTTCAGTCGATCCATGTCGATGAACGCCACGACGAAATGCTCGCCGGTGCGCTTCGCCAGCATGGCGTGCTGTCCGGCGAGCATCAAAAAGCCACGACGATTGGCGAGGCCGGTCAGCTCGTCGATGGTCGATTCCTTACGAAGCGCCATTTGCAGCCCATGACGCTCGAGCGCATAACGCAGGGCGCGCAATAGCAGGCTCGCGCTCATCTGACCTTTGATGAGATAGTCCTGCGCGCCCGCATGCAGCGCTTGAATGGCGGAGGCTTCGTCATCGAGTCCGGTCAGCACCACCAACGGCACCGCGGGCGCGGCGAGTTGGACTTTGCGAACCGCCTCCACGCCGCCCGCATCGGGCAAGCCCAAGTCGAGCACGATCATGTCCGGAGTGTCCTGAGCCAGAAACGCCAGCGCATGATCGACACAGGCACGATGAGCGACGTCGAATTGAAAGGCGCGCGTTTCCTTGACCGTCTCGGTGAACAGCAGGGCATCGCCAGGATTGTCCTCGACCAGCAGCAGGCGGATCGGCCGGTCAAACATCGAGCACTCCGTGCGGTAGCTTGACGAAGTTGAGCCAGAAGCTCTCGATGGAGCTCGCCACCCGCAGGAACTGCTCCAGGTCCACCGGTTTACTGATGTAACAATTGGCGTGGCTGCTATAGGCGCGGGCGATGTCCTCTTCCGCGGTCGAGGTGGTGAGCACGACGACGGGAATCTGTTTCAAATGCTCGTCCGACTTGATCTCCATCAGCACCTCGCGTCCATCCTTCCTGGGCAGATTGAGATCGAGCAGGATGATGTCGGGATGTCGCGCCTGAGCGTACGGCTCCTGCCGCCGCAGGTACGCCATGGCTTCGACGCCGTCGCGCACGACGGTGACGTTGTTGATCACCTTGCCTTCCTTGAACGCTTCGAGGGTCAGTCGCGCGTCGCCGGGATTGTCTTCCACGAGCAGGATTTCGATGGCTCGGGTGATCATGTGATCGCACTCTCCGCGCGGGGAATGGTGAACTGAAAGTTGGAGCCAAGCCCGGGCTGCGATTCCACCCAGATGCGTCCGCGATGCCGGGCGACGATCTTGTGGCACAGCGCCAGCCCGATGCCCGTGCCCGAGTACTGCTCGCGGGTATGCAGCCGCTTGAACATCTGAAAGATGCGTTCGAAGTATTGCGGCTCGATGCCGATGCCGTTGTCACGCACTGAGAACACCCAATGATCGCCGGCGGAGGTGGCGCTCACGTGCACCTCGGGGCGCTGTCGGTTGCAGTACTTCAGCGCGTTGCCGATCAGATTCTGAAACAGCTGGGTGAGCTGCGTTCCATAACCAAGCACCGTCGGCAGCGGATCGACGGTGACGAGGGCATTCTTCTCTTGAATGGACTGCCTCAGTTGATCGATGGCGGTCTCGCAGAGCGAGGCGGCATTGATGGGCTGAGGTGACTGGCCCTTGGTCGACAGCTTCGCGTACGACAACAGATCGAGAATCAGCTTCTGCATCCGCTGCGCGCCGTCGACGGCGTAACGGATGTATTCGTCTGCGTCGGCGTCGAGCCTCCCCTGATACTTGCGCGCCAGCAGCTGAGTGAAGCTCGCCACCATACGCAGCGGCTCCTGCAGGTCATGCGAAGCTACGTACGCGAATTGTTCGAGCTCGGCATTCGAGCGCGCGAGGTCTTCGGTATTGCGAGCGATTTCCTGCTGAGCGCGCGTACGTTCGATGACCTGGCCGAGCTGCGTGCCGACGTTTGCCATCACGCTCAGCAACTCGTCGTCCGGCTCCTCGACCCGGTGCGAGAAGAACTCCAGCACCGCGACCACTTCGCCTTGGACCAGCACTGGAAATCCAAAGGCGCCGCGAACATCGAGATCGGTTGCGGCCCGGCGCGGAACTTCGCTTTCCAATAACAGGTCTCGGATCCAGGCGGGCTTGCCGCTCTTGACCACGCGCCCGGGGACGCCCATGCCGCTGTATAGCCGAGTGCTTTGAGTCGCATCACACAACGTGGCGAAGCGCTCATCGCTCTCGATATGCCACAGCGAGCTGGAGATCAGCTCCTTGGCCGAGCCGGGCGAATAGAAGTACACGTGGCCCACCGGCCAGCCGGTGTGCACACAGATACGATCCAGCGCGAACTGCATCGCCTCTTCGATCGACGTGGCCTCGTTAGCGGCGACCGCGACCGATTGCAGCAGCTCTTTGAAAGACACCTGTCGATGCAGCGCTTGTGAAGTTCGTTCCAGCTCGCCAATGCCCTGCTCGATTCGCACCATCGCGGGCCGCAGGACCACGAAGCCTTGCAGCAGCAATACGCCGAGCAGGCAAATGATCAAGCCGACATAGAGCCGATCGCGCAGATTCTCACGATCGATGGACTCGCGCTCGTATTGAAGCCCGATCTCGTTCATGGTGCGCAGATAGGACTGCTCATTCGCCAGGATCTGCGCCGTCAACGCCGAAAGATCGACCGGCGACAGCGGGTTTTCCAGCCGTGTGTTCAGCCCTCGCAGCGCCTTGAGCATCGGGATATACGGTGCGTCGAGCGCGATGAACATGCGCATCACTTCGTCGCTGTTCATGCTCGGGATCCCAAAAACGGGACCGCCTTGTCGCAGCGATTCGTGCGAGCGCTGCCAACGGTCGGTCGCTTCCCGAAGGCGCGTGGCAATCTGTTGCCTCGCCGCTCCCTCCGGGGCGCCGGCGAGCAGTAGCACGTCTTTGGTCAACGTCTGACTCAACAGACTCTGTTGCCCGGCCGCGCCGATCAAACGCGCATGCTGACGCAACTGACGACCTTGCTGCTCGACCAGCACCGCACCCAGAATGGCCAGCAGGCCGAGCGCGCCGATAAACAGAAAGTGACGCACCGTCAGTTGGCGGGTGTGCGACAGCGTATCGATCTTCAGATTGGTCAGGGGAACCATCCCCAGAACCATCAGTGTCACCAGCACGATGCCGACCGTGCCCAGTGCCGACACGCTCACTGCATTGGAAACATCATGGAAATGCGCGGTGGATGGTGTAAAGGTGACCGCCGCCATACCGGTGTAGTGCATGACTGGAATCGCGGCGCCCATCACCAGCGCCGCAACGAGCTTCTTCTTGCTCCAGGCGGTCGCGTCGCTGCGCAGATGAAACGTCAGCCACAGCGCCACGAAGGAGATGACGATGGCCAGCCCCACCGACAGGCCAACCAGGGCGGAGGAATAAGTGTGCAGGGCCTCCATCCGCATCGCTTCCATGCCGACGTAGTGCATGATTGCGATCCCGCTGCCCATGACGATGCTGCCGAGCACGGCCCTAACCACGCCCATGCGGGGCCGGCTCACTACAAACAACGCCACCGCCGAGGCAAGCACGGCGGCGAGCAGTGACAACAGCACCGTCGGCCAGTCGTAACGCACCGGGATCGGCAGCTGAAACGCGAGCATCCCGATGTAGTGCATGGACCAGATGCCTACACCCATGGAAACCGAGCCGCCGCTGAGACGTATGAATCGCAATGAGCCGCGCGCGGCCGTGACTCGCCCGGCGAAATCGAGCGCGGCATAGGCCGCCAGGATCGCGATGACCACGGACAGCGCGACCAATAGATAATCGTATGAGCCGCTCAGTGCCGTTGCGGGTGACGACATGGCCGGTCCTTGTCTGTAGTTTGTCGCGGCTTACATTTACTAGGGACTAGACCCCGCTTGTCGTCACTTCACGCCCTCGTTTAAGAGCGACTGATGAGTACGTATTAACCACGGCAGGCGCCGTTGATCGTGCATCGGCCTCGGCCTTTGCAACTAGACACACCGCAACGAATCTCCGATGATCCCACCCCACGTCGTCGATGCTGCGACAACGTGGGCAGCAACAGCGAGTGTCACGATGAAGCGGCAGGAAGATCGCGCCGGCGCCAGTCCGAGCCTCCCGGGCGGCGCGATGGGCGAGGCGATCAAAGCCAAAGACTGGACGGGTCATGCGCTGGGGACGATCGAGAAATGGCCGCTGAGCTTGCGAACCGCGCTCGGCATTTGTCTCGGATTCCCCGCGCCCTCCTGCATTGTATGGGGCGAGCGACGCTCGCAGCTCTATAACGACGCCTATTCCCAGGTGTCTGGCATTGGTCATGCCGAAAACCTCGGCGTGGACTTTGCTCACACTTGGGTGCACGCGTGGTCGGCGATGCATGCTTGCTTCGAGCGCGCCGTTCGCGGCGAGTCGGTGCGGCTGGAGAATCAACAAGTCACGTTCGAACGCGATGGCGGCAGCGAGGCGGTAGCAGTGACGTTCTCATTTGTGCCGGTCGCCGATGACTCGGGCGGTATCGGTGGCGTGCTGGTCACCTTGCTGGAGCCGAGCTCGGCGGAGCTGCGCGAGGACTTGAGGCGAAGCAAGGCCGCGCTCGAACAGCATGGGCATGTGATCTCGCATGATTTCCGGGCGCCGCTGCGGATGCTCGAGCAGATGTCGAAGATTCTCGTGACCGATCATGCGGAGCACTTGCCGCCGCGTGCCGCGAGCCTGCTGAATCATGTGGCCAGCGGGGCGGCGAAGCTGGCTTCGCGAGCCGAAGTGCTGACGCGCTTCGATATGCTCAACGAGCAGCCGCTGCATCGACAACAGGTCGATGTCGCGGCCATCGCCGGCAAGATCGTGGCGGAGTTGCGCGCTGCGACGCCCGATCGTCAGATCGAGGTCGTGGTCGAAGAGCTGCCCGAGGCGCACGCCGATTTCGAGTCATTACGTCTGGTGTGGCACAACTTGCTGGCGAACGCATTTAAATTCACGCGTCATGTGGCGCAGCCACGCATCGCCGTGAGCGGCAAGCGACAGGGCCATCACATCGTTTACTCCATCAAGGACAACGGCGTCGGTTTCGATCCGAAGTACGCGCGCCGCCTGTTCGGATTGTTTCAGCGCATGCACACTGAGGATGAGTTCGAGGGATTGGGCATGGGCTTGGCCACGGCGAAGCGCCTGGTCGAGCGGCATGGCGGCACCATCTGGGCCGAGGCCGAGAAGGGGCAGGGCGCGGAGTTTCGTTTCACACTGCCCGCATGATGCTTTCCATGAGCGCGCACATCCTCATCATCGAAGACAATGAAATGAGCCTGGCGCTCGCCGAGTATCTGCTGCGTCAGGCGGGCTATACGGTCAGCAGTGCGACCGATGGGGAGAGCGGCATGCGCCGGGCATTGCAGAACGACATCCATTTGATTCTTTGCGATCTGGATTTACCTGTGATCGAAGGGCCGCAACTGATACAGGCACTGCGAGCGAACGGCGACTGGCGCAAAGTGCCGGTGCTGGCGTTCACCGCGGCATCGATGAGCGACGCGCAACGGCGGGCGCTCGATGCGGACTTCGACGGGTGTGTCGCCAAGCCTGTCGATCCAACGGTTTTCGCGGCCAGTATCGGCCCCTTCCTGGCCCCCGAGCTGCGCGCTTCTCAAGGATAGAGTTCACGTGAGTCATACGGATCATCGACCGATCTTGCAGCGGCTGCGTCACTTGCTGGTGGCGTTGTTGTTGATGGTGCCGACCGCCGCCATCCCCCAGGATGCCACCTTCGCCGTCCAGGTCATCGTCAGTCCGTCGCTGGCGAAAGTGAAACTGGATCGAGATCTGCTGCGGGCGGTGTTCACGATGCGGGTACGCGAATGGCCCGACGGCTCGCCGATTCGCGTGTTCGTGCTGCCTGACGACGATCCGCTCAGCGATCAGTTCTATCGTGAGCGGCTCGGCATGTACTCCTATGTGCTGCGCCGGGCCTGGGATCGCATGGTGTTTACCGGCACCGGCTTTGCGCCCACCGTGGTGCGCTCGGAAGACGAAATGATGGAGCGCGTGCGCGCGACCCCCGGTGCGATCGGCTTCGTGCGCAAACGCGAAGCTTCATCGCAGAATCGGGCCGCTCGGCCGCGCTGGCAGACCGTGCTGTTGATGACGGGCACCGCCCATGAGTAACGGATTGCACACGACAAAAGCACAGGGCGTTCGCGTGCGTCTGGCAGTCGCGCTCGCCGCGATTTGTTTCAGCGGCTCGGCAAGCGCGCTCGACTATCAGATTCATGGCTATGCGGCGCAGGGCTTTGTGCTCAGTCAGCACAATGACTTCTTTGGCGACAGCACCGATGGCAGCTTCAATTACTACGAGGCGGGCATCAACGCGGCCGTGCAGGTGCAGCCGAATCTGTCGTTCGCAGTCCAGGCTGCGGTTCGCGACGCTGGCATCAGCGACGACGGCTCGGTCCGCCTTGACTACGCGGTCGCCGACTACCGCCTGCTTTCGGAAGCAACCGTTCAAGCCGGCTTCCGTGCCGGCAAAGTGAAGAACTCGCTGGGGTTCTACAACGAAACGCGCGATGTGGTATTCACGCGGCCGAGCATCCTGCTGCCCTCGGTCTATAGCGACAATCAGAATCAACGCAGTCTGATCTTCACCTCGCCGGGAGCGCAGGTTTATGGCGGCAAGTCGATCGGGCAGCACGAGCTGACGTTCACCGGCACCGTCAACGCCGAGCACGACGTGCGTGAAACCGACGAGCGGTTGCTGGTGACGCTGAGCGTGCCGTACGACCTGCGCATCGGCGATTCCTGGAATCTGCAGCTCATGGACTCGATCGACGGCGGTCGCTGGCAGTTCGCCTATAGCTATTTCGCCGGGCAGTTCCGCATGAGCACGGACATCGACCTGGTCGGGCGTTTCGATGTGGACCTGAATGTTTTCTCGGCGCGCTACAACGCCGAGCGCTTTACGATTACGGCTGAGTACGTGCTCGTGGATAACGACAATCGGCTGACCTTCATGGGCTTTCCGTTCCTGCATCAACGCGCGGCGGCGGACAGCGGTTATCTGCAAGGGGAGTATCGGATCAGCCCGAAGTGGACGTTGATGGCGAGAATGGACGGCTTCTATCACAACCGCCACGACCGCAGCGGTCATGATTTCGCGGCCGCCAATCCCGGTGTCGATCGCCGCACGCAGTTCAGTCATGACTTCACTATCGGTGCGAACTGGCGGCCCGATGAACATTGGGGCGTGTGGGCCGAGCATCATTGGATCAACGGGACCGCGACGTTGCAGGCGCTGGAGAATCCGCCGCCCGTGAGCAACCAGCGCTGGTCCATGCTCATGCTGATGGTGGGCTACAAGTTCTGAGCGGCATGAATCCCATGGCTCCGGCGCCGCCCCCCGCCGAATCGCCCGGTCGCATGCGGCCGCGCTTGAGCTTGATGTGGAAAGCGCTGCTGCTACTGATCATCCTGCTCGGCACGACCTATCCCTACCTCGGCTATCTTGGCTACAACAGCCTGCAGGAGCAGAACGAGCGCAACCGTCAGGAAGAGATGGATCGTTTCGGCATGTCGCTGGATGCGTTGCTCGAGCGCGCCGGCGACGAGTTGACTCGTCTGGCGACCAACATGGCGGCGGTGACGCGCACGAGCGAACTGCAATCGAGTGACCTCGCCGATCTGTCGCCCGCTGCGGGTTTGCTATCCGCGTTGACGCGCATCGAGTACTACACTTCGGAAGGTCAGCCCATCGCGCGATGGACCAGCAGCGTTGGCGCTACGCTGCCTTTCAACATCGAGGATGTTTTGCGCGATCTGCGCACGACCCATCGGCCGATGACGCGGCTGACCTGTGTGCGCGAATGTGTAATGCACGCCTTCGTGCCGGCGTTCGATCGCGACGGGCGCGAGATCTCGATGATCGTGAGTCAGCTTGCTTCGGATCAGTTGCAGGCCTTTCGGCGTGTCGCGGGCGCGGATGTGGCGTTGATGGAATCCGGCGATACTTCCAGCGATCAATCCTTGCCGCAGTTGTGGGGCCGACATCTTCGCGTGCTCACCAACGCGCCCACGCTCGCGCCGGTTCTGACCGAGTTGAATTTTGAGCGGTCGCCGCCGTCCCCCAATACTCGGGTGGCGAAAGTCGCCGGCGAGCGCAGTTATCTCTTGCAGATACATACATTGCCGGCACGCATGGTCAGCGGCGATGGCGGGCCCGAGGCGTTGTTTATCGTCGACGACACGGCGGCACAAGCGCGCATTCTCGCGGATACGGAGAAGATGACGCTCGCGATCGCCGTCGGCCTGGCCTCGTCATCGTTGGCATTGTTGCTGGTCGCATGGCCGGTGCTGCGTCGGTTGGTTCGTGTCACCCGCGCGCTGCCGGTGGTCGCTGAGCAAAGGTTCGCTGAGGCGCGCGGCTTGTTGGGCGCGGACCGGATGGATTCGCGCTTCTCCGACGAGGTCGACGTCCTGCGCCACACAGCGGGGCTGCTGGCCACCAAGCTCGAACGATTGAATCAAGCAGAGTCGGCGAGCGCGGCCAAGTCGAGCTTCCTCGCGACCATGAGTCACGAGATCCGCACGCCGCTCAACGCCATCATCGGTGCCACCAGTCTGCTCAAGGACACCAAGCTGGACGAGCGGCAGCGCGAATATGTCGAGATGGCGCGCTTGAGCAGCGGCGTGCTGCTGGACTTGATCAACGACATTCTGGACTTCTCCAAGATCGAAGCGGGCCGCCTGGATCTGGAACAGCAGGCATTCAATCTGCGTGTGTGTGTCGAGGAATCGCTGGATCTGCTGGCCAACCGGGCGCAGGAGAAAGGGCTGGAGCTCGCTTACAACTACGATCCACAGCTGCCGAACTATTTCATCGGCGACACGGCGCGCATTCGCCAGATCCTGGTCAACCTGCTGTCGAATGCTGTGAAGTTCACCGCGCACGGTGAAGTGGTCGCCGAGATCTCTGGCGTGCGTGAGAAGAATGAGCGTTACACGGTGCGGCTCGCGATCCGGGATACGGGCATCGGTATTCCGCCGGAGCGTCACCACCGATTGTTCGAAGTGTTCAGTCAGGTCGATGTGTCCACGACTCGCGTGTATGGCGGCACCGGTCTGGGGCTGGCGATTTGTAAACGCCTGGCGGAAGCCATGAATGGCGACATTCGGGTGGATAGCGTCGTTGGCGCCGGCGCGACATTCACGGTGACACTGCCGCTCGAGGCCGCGTCCGCGGATCTGATGCCGACGCGGCCGGGCGTGATCGATCCTGCTGAACTGACGGGACGGCACGTGCTCATCGTCGAAGAGAACGAAACGACTCGCGGCGTGTTGCGTCAGTACTGCGATTCGTGGGGCATGACGGTTGTGGATACTCCATCGCCCACCCGGGCACTGGACATCGTTGGCAGCGGCCAGCAGTTCGATGTCGCGCTCATCGACTACACCCTGGCGCCCATGGATGGCACAACTCTGGCCAATGAGATTGCCGCGCTCGGTGGCGCGCGTTCGATGAAGATATTGTTGTTGGCGAGTCACGGTCCTGCGCATGAAGCCGCTCGTGCGGCGGGGTCGAATGTTCAAGGCGTGTTGACCAAGCCGCTGCATCAGTCGCATCTGTTCGATGCGCTGGCGGCAGTCCTGACGGGTTCGACCGACGGCACGCCGTATCAGCTCAACTTCCAATGGGTCGCAGGCCACTCACAGCTTCAGTCGCCGTTGCGCATCCTTGTGGCTGAGGACAACGTTGTGAATCAACGCATGGCCCAGCTGCTGTTGGAGCGGCTTTCACAGACGGCGGATATTGTGTCGAACGGCATCGAGGCGGTGGAGGCCGCGATTCGAGCGCCCTATGACCTCATCCTGATGGATGTTTTGATGCCGGAGCTGGACGGTCTGGACGCGACCCGTCGGATTCGCGAGCGACTGCCGAAAGAACGACAGCCGCGCATCGTTGCGATGACGGCTAATGCTTTAACCGGCGATCGCGAGTTGTGTCTGGCCGCTGGCATGGACGATTACATCAGCAAGCCTGTGCAGCTCGACGAGCTCGCCAAGGTTTTGTTACGACAGCAAGTGCATGTGGAAGCGGCTACTGCTGCCGTTGCAACCGGCCCGTCCGGCATCGAATTCCGGCAGGACGCCATTGATCGACTGGTTTCGGCGGCCAGTGCGAAAGGCGCGGCGATGATATTGGGCACGATGATCGACAGCGCTCCTCGACTCCTCGAGGGACTGCAGCGATCGTTGGCCGCGGGCGATGCGAAGGAATTCAGGCGCAGCGCGCACAGTCTCAAAGCCAACGCGGCAACCGTCGGCGCCGATGCGTTGGCGGCGATGTTCCAGGAATTGGAGAATCTGGGGAGCGCCGGTGATTTGTCCGCTGTTGCCGATAAGGCCTCGTCGGCCGAACAAAGCTACCGCGGCTTGGTTGCCGCGGTAGATGATATTCGTAAAAAACTCGGCGGCTGAGTACGCTGAAAGCCGTGCTCGAAAGGGCTCACGCGTTCAAGGCGGCGCCGGGTGAGCCTGGCGCAAAGTAGCTGTCAACTGCGGCGGACTGAGAATTGTCACGCCGAATTTTCGAACGCGCTTGGCCAGATCCAGAACGGCGCGGTCCTTGCTGACGAGGGCGTCGGCGCGATGATGGTAGGCGAGGGCGATGAAGTGATCGTCATCGCAGTCCTTGCAGCGAGGAAATCCTGGCGGCATGCCGTCAGGTAACGACACGATACGAACTCTAGATTCGTAGCATTCCAACACGGCTCTTTGCTCGGGCTCCGCAAGCTTGAACTGCGGATAAGCAAGCACGCGTCGCAACTCATCCAACGCCGGCACGTGAGTGAGAAGTTCCAGTCGCTGTTCGTCCCAAGCGCGCTGTAACTCGGACAGGCGAGGGTCTTCGAAGACCAGCCAGTCGAGGACGATGTTGGTATCGAGCACCAGTTTCATGTGAAGGGTTCAGCACCTATCGATAGTCACAAACGCGCGTGGCCGAAAGGGCATGGCTCCTCGGGTGCGTCTTACGGACGATTCGTGTCGGGCGGCGACTCACGATACTTCCGCGCGTCCTCATCACTCCCACCCTTCGTGCCTATAAGGAGATTGCAATGATAGCCAGGCGACTCGCGTTGGCGTTGATTCTCTTGCCGGCGCTTGCCTCCGCTGGCGAGCCGGCAGACAGCGTAGCAGACATTTCCGCCCACGATGCCGCGGGGCTCGAGTTCTTTCGCGGGCCGCTGGATTTCCTGAAGGCGCGTCAATTGTTCGAGCGCGAGACCTTCGGTGGCAACGGCCGCACGTGTCTCACCTGTCATAGCCGCGAAACGGGCACGGTGTCGCCGGCGGATGCGCGCAAACGTTATTCTCACAATCGCAAGGACCCGCTATTTCTGGCGGACGGCAGCGATGACGGCGCGGGCCACGGGACAACGCGCATGCTCCAGGACGCAACGTTCCTCGTGCGCATTCCGCTGCCGGACAACGTTCGCCTGGCGAATGATCCCAAGGCACGCAGCGTGGTGGTGAGGCGCGGTGCTCCGTCGACGTTGAATACGCCGGCGCTCGATCCGGTGCTGATGCAGGATGGTCGGCAGCCCGATCTGGTCGCGCAGGCTCGCGGCGCCATCTTCGATCACGCTCAAGTGCGTCGCGAGCCGAAGCAGCGCGATCTGGAGCTGATCGCGGCTTATCAGCACACGCCTCAATTCTTCAGTTCGCTGACGACGTTCAAGTACGCGTACTTGGGTACGACACCGAAGCTGCCCACTCCGCGCACGGCGTCGGAAGTTCGCGGTCGACGCTTCTTCCTCGACGTGCCGTTGGAAGGCGACTTCAAGTCGGGCCTGTGCGCGAACTGTCACAGCGGGCCGATGCTCAACGAGACCAACGAGTTCGGACCGTTCCCGCCGTTCGCACGCGGCGGCCGCTTCCAGACGATCGGCGTTTCAGAAATGAATGTCGCGGGCAATCCGGTATATGACTTCGTGTTCACCAATCCCGATGGTACAACCACGACCGTATCGAGCCCCGATCCGGGTCGCGCGCTCATCAACGGCTCGACCGACTTCGAAAGCTTGAACGCCTTCAAGATCCCGTCGTTGTGGGGTGTGTCGCGCACCGCTCCGTACTTCCACGACAACTCGGCGAAGACGCTCGAAGAGGTCATGCAACAGTACGCCCGCTTCTTCGGTGTGCTGGGCCTGACGCTCACCGAGCAGGATCAGAAGGACCTGGTGGCCTATATGAAGTTGATGCAATAGGCATAGCAGGCTGGAACAAATGCCGGCGGTGGCCCGTCGTTCAAGACGGGCCTTTTCACCAGGGGTGTGCCATGAAGATCACCGTCTGTGAGCTGCCGGACCGGCGCAAATCGTTCGATGCGGCTTGGGGAGATCTGGTCGAGCACGTGCGCGACGAGAACAGCGATCTGGTGGTGCTGCCGGACATGCCGTTCAGCGCCTGGTTTGCGAGCTCTGACAGGTTCGATCGGAGCGTGTGGGCGGCGGCAGTGCATGCCCACGATGAGTGGGAACATCGACTGCGCGAGTTGAGTCCCGCGATCGTGATGGCGTCCCGCCCCGTCGATTTTGGCAACGAGCGTTATGATGAAGGATTTCTTTGGGAAGAGCCGCTGGGCATGCTCTCCGTGCACGCCAAATCATTCCTTCCCGATACCAAAGGGGCGCGCGAAGGTTCGTGGTACGACAGTGCCACCGCTGAGTTCATCCCGCTGGAAGTGCGCGGGCTGCGGATCGCGATGCTGATTGGCAGCGAGATGTGGGCGCCGAGGGGCTATGACGCTGAGACTGTCGATGTGCTCGCCATCCCGCGAGCCGGGGACATGGCAGAGCTAGGCGATGGCTTGGAGCGCGCGTGCTCGCTGGCTCAGCACACGCATGCGTATGCGGTGTCGTCGAATCGCTCAGGAACCTTCGGTGGCCAAGCGTGGATCATTTCACCGGAAGGTCAGGTGCTAGGCACCACGAGCGCAGATCAGCCGTTTCTTTCCATGGAGGTGGCGCTCCGTGCGACGCCGGGCGAATGCCGTCACTTCGACGTCTTCGCTCATTGATTGCAATCCGCTCCGGGCAACACGCGAGCGTCGAAAGGTTTCAGTTGGAGCGATTCTGCGCCCGCGGCGGTTAACTTCAAATCGACAGGCTGGTTGCTGAAGTTGAGCAGCACCAGCACGGATTGATCGCAAGGCGCCTCGGCGGCCGGGCGGCGCATATAGGCAAGCACCGCGTCGTCGCGATTGGTCGCGACCAGCTCCATCTTCGGCGAGCTGAGCGCGGGGAGTTCTTTCCGCAGCTGGACGAGCCTGGTGTAGTGGGCGAGGAGCCCATGACGATCGTTCCACGACAGCGGCTGCTCGTCATAGGGCAGGAACTCGGCGCCGACTTCATCGCCGTTATAGATCAGCGGTAAACCCGGCAGGGTGAGCAGCATTGTCGCGGCGACTCGAGTGAGGTCCGGGCCATGACGGGTGATGAAGCGCTCGCCCGTATCATTGTTGTTTAGAAAGCGCAGGACGATGCCCGGCTCCGGAAGATCGCGGCTGCTCTTCAGTAGCGCCGCGCGCAACCTGGCCAGATCCGGCGTCGCGCCGGCAAACGCTTCGTTCCATGCCCATTCGCCGAGCTTGGCGGTCCAGTCGTAGGCGGCATCGAAGCCGTGCTGGAAATAATAACCGTCGAGCGCCGACGCTTCGGCGATCAGCAGCACGTCAGGATCGATGCGCTTCAACTCTTTGCGCCATCGCGGCCAGAACTCCGGCGCCCGCTCACGGATGCCCCAGCTCACGTCCACTCGGAAGCCATCGACGTTGAGCTCGCGCACCCAATAACTGAAGGCTTCGATCATGTAGCGTTGCACTTCAGGGTTGTCGTATTCGAGATTCTTCAAATGCGACCAGTCGAAGTAGCTGGTGGCCCGGCCTTGTGGATCGCGCTCGAACCAATCGAAGTAGGGTGAGCGCTGCCGACTTCGCTCGGCATCGACGTAGTAACGGTGACTTGCCGCCAGATGATTCGGAACGAAGTCGATGAGCACGCGCAATCCGTGTGCGTGCGCTGCTTCGATCAGGGCCTTGAGTTGGAGGGTCGTGCCGAATTCGCGGCGGGTTTGGAAATGGTCGGTCACGGCGTAGCCGAAGTCGTCATGCGGGGCGCCGGTCACTGGCGATAGCCAGATTGCGGTGACGCCCAGCGCTGCGATCTCCGGCAAACGTTTGCGCACGTCGTCATAGCCGTTGTGACCGAACGCGAACGGCGCTACGCCGTACAGAACACTGCGTGAGATCCAAGCCGGATGGTCGCGCTCGAGATCGACTTCCTTCGGCGAGCCGCTAACAACATGGAAGACGGCGGTGCTCTCGTCGCTTCGACCCAACGCGTCGGTGACTCGTAACGTCACATAGTATTCGCCGTCCCTATCGGGCGACTCGACCCGAAGGGTTGGCGCGGTGACCGGCGTCAATGTCAATGGCGCGGGATTGCCACGTCGTGCTCGCCATTCAAAACGGGTGAGGGGAGCGGCGACGCCCGCGGCCATCTCGCTTCCGCCGGCATCCATCGAAATGTTTCGACCGTCGATGCGAGTGCGAATCCACGCTCGAGGCCGGTCCTCGATGCGCATCAGCCAGTGCTGCGCCGGAGAGCGTGCAACTTCGCGACCTTGCCGAGTACAGCGCGCCCAGATCTCGTTCTCGCCACTGCGGAGTGGGACGGACGCCCAGAAACGACGGTCGTGGATGGCTGCGACAGAAGAGCCGGTCGGCCCGTGAATCGAGACTTCGTCGCACGTCGCGGGATCGACTCGACCTTCCACGTGCTTGTCGAAGGTCCACGCGTCGCCGCCAGTCGTGTCGAACTCCACTGGGGCTTCCGCTGCATGCGACATGCAGCTGAGCGCGCAGAGTGCCACGAGCAAAGGACGAAGCTGGCGTGTCTGCATAAGCGGCAGAATAACCATCGGCCGCCGACTTGCCTTCTCGGAATTCCGAGTAGGACGATGCCTCCGTGAGGCTTACGCTGACGTTTGTTCGCCGGCTTCTTCGGTCTTCAAGTTGCGCGCCGATCTCAGCACGATCCAGCCTGCGGTAGAGCAGGTTGCCATGACGAATGCCATGGGCAGCGGACCGGTCAAATCCAGCACGCCGACCAGCGCCGCCGCGATCGAGCCCATGCCGAGTTGGATGAAACCCAGCAACGACGAGGCGCTGCCGATGTTCTTGGTGAAGGGCTTCAGCGCCAGCGCGGCGGCGTTCGGATACGTGATCCCGGCACAGTGCAGGAAGACGAACAGCAGTGCCACGGTCGCCCACTTGCCGAGATCCAGCGTCAACGCCAGCGTCAGAAATGTCACGCCGCCGATGACCTGAAGTAACAAAGCGCGGTGAAACACTTGCTCGCTGGCAAAATATCTCAACAGCAGGTGATTCAATTGACCGCCGAGAATCATGCCGCCCGCGAGGATGGCGAAGATCGCGCCGAAGCCGCCCGGCCCGACGCCGAAGCCGTCCATGAAGACCGCGGGCGAGCCCGAGACGAACACGAACAATCCCGCGAAGGACAATGAGCCCGCGAGCGTGTAGGTCCTGAACTGAGGCTGCGCGAGCGCGTCACCAAACGTCCTAAGAATCGGCGTGAGTCGCAAGCTCACCGAGGGATCGGGCGCGTAGGTGCGAGGAATCACGAATATCACCAGTGCGAGATTGGCAATGGCGAGCACGGCCAACGCAGCGAAGATCACTCGCCAGCCCGCAATGGTTGCGATCAAACTACCGATGCTCGGCGCGAGCAATGGCGACACACTCAGCACGAGCATGAGCGTCGCGAAGGCACGCGCTGCCTTTTCGGCGGGCACGTGATCTCGCACCAGGGCAATGGCGCCGACCGACGCCGCGCTGCCACCCAGCGCCGAAATGAATCGAAAGACCAGCAGCCCTTCGAAAGACTTCGTGGTCATGCAGCCCAGCGTGGCGAGCACATAAATGGCCAGGCCGCCGTAGATCGGGCGCTGCCGGCCGAATCGATCCAGCAACGGACCGTAAATGACCTGGCCGAGCGCGAAGCCGATGAAATACACGGACACGCTGAGCGACATGCGCGACACAGCGACGCCCAGATCGGCTGCAATCTGCGGGAATGCCGGCAGATACAGGTCGATGGTGAACGGTGTCAGGGCATTCAAGAAGCCGAGCACCACGATTAGAAACACAGGATGTCTTTGCATACCGAAACAATGACGTCGGGTGGTCCCGCCGTCGGGCGTATTCTGGAAAAATGTAACAGGGGGAGAAGCGCCGGGCGGATTCCCCGGGGCGGGTGACGCGGAGTATAAAGAGAACCCCAGGGTCCCGTCAGCAACAGATTGAGGAGGGCGAGCACCGATGATCCGATACTCTCCCGCCCCTCCGCTGGACGTCGCGATCGACTGCATCTGGCTGAGCCAGCGTCGCGAGCACTTCGCGAGTCTGGAGCACATGCTGCCTTCCGGCAAGGCGCAGCTCGTGATTCCTTTGCATGATTCTGTCATTCAGTGGGCCGCGCCCGAGAGCAAAGCGCTGTGGCATGGGTGGACGCGCGGCGTGATCCATGGCCCGCAGTCCCGCTATTACCTCGCCGGGCCGAAGCCCCCAGGTGTCGTAGTCGGCGCGTCGTTTCGCGTCGGCATGGCGGCGGAAATTCTCGGTGTGCCGCTGGACGAATTGCGCGATCGTCATGTTTCTATTGAGGAGCTGTGGGGCTATCGCGGACTCGAGCTCCACGAACGACTCGCTGCGATCCGCGAGCCGATGGCGGTGTGTCGTGCGCTGGAAGCGGAATTGATCGCGAGAATCCGACGACCGTTGTTGATTCATCCCGCCATCGCGTATGCCTTGCATGCCAGCTCGGTGTCGGCACGCGTGGATGAAATTCAACAGCGCACTGGCTACAGCCCGCGGCACTTCATCGACTTGTTTCATTCGACGGTCGGGCTCACCCCGAAGCATTTCTATCGCGTCCAGCGTTTTTCCAATGCGCTCACGCGACTCGCTCGAGGCGACGCCCGGCTCGCCGACGTGGCATCGGCCACGGGTTATGCGGATCAGGCGCATTTTTCCCGGGAATTTCGCGAGCTCGCCGGCGTCGCGCCGTCGGCCTACTGCCCGCCGGCCGCGAATAGCGAGCATCATCACGTGGTCGGGTCAGGTAAAAAAGCTTCAAGACTCGTCCGCCGCCCGGCGTGACACTATGCTCCTTCCTCGCGGACCAGGAGCAACGATGAGCGAGCAAACTATTCACGAGGTGTACGCCTACCTGCGGCTGCACGACACCAAGGCGGCCATCGATTTCTACACGCGCGCGTTCGGCGCCAAGGAATTGTTTCGGCTGGTGGAGCCCAGCGGCCGAGTCGGTCACGCCGAGCTGAAGATCGGTCCGGCGACGATCATGCTGTCCGATGAATATCCGGAGTACGGCATTCAGGGCCCGCGCTCCATCGGTGGCACCAGCGTGTCGATTCATATTCACGCCAGCGACGTGGATCGGTTGTTCGAGCAAGCGGTCGCCGCGGGCGCCACCATCGTGCGCCCGTTACAGAATCAGTTTTATGGCGAGCGATCCGGCACCGTGCGCGACCCGTTCGGTCACGAATGGCTGCTCGGCGGCCACATCGAAGATGTGACCGTCGAGGAGATGCAGCGGCGTTACACGGCGCTGTTCAACGAGACTTAGTCGGCGACGACCAGCGTCACGTCGATGTTGCCGCGAGTGGCATTCGAGTACGGGCACACGATGTGCGCTTTCTCGACCAGCTTCTGCACCTGGTCCTTGGGCAGACCGGGGGCCTTGATGGTCAGCTGAGCTTCGATGCCGAAGCCGGTCGGGATGGCGCCGATGCCGACGCGGCCGGTCACGGTGGTGTCCGCCGGCAGTGCGATTTTTTCCTTACCGGCCACGAACTTCAGCGCGCCCAGGAAGCATGCCGAGTAACCGGCGGCGAACAGCTGTTCCGGGTTGGTGCCCGGGCCACCGGCGCCACCCAGCTCGCGCGGCGTGGACAGCTGAATATCGAGGACATTGTCAGAAGACTTGGCGCGGCCGTCGCGGCCTCCGTTGGCGGTGGCTTGGGCGGTGTACAGAACTTTCTCGATCGACATGTCGGGCTCCTTGGCTCGTGGGGTGGTGTACGTCAGTGGCAGAGACTGTACCCGTGCCCATCGGACTCCTGCTCACCTAAAATCTGCAAAACTTGATCAGGAATCCTGGAATGGTCGATCGTCTGGAGTCTCTGCTGACCCGCTTCGCCGTGCATGCCCGCATGTTCCACTCCGGAGCGCTATGCGGGCTGAACGAAGTGCCGACGTTGCCCGACACCGGGCAGCTGCATCTCATCAAGCTGGGCCCGGTTGAGGTCACGCAGGAGGGCGAGAGTCCGCTGCATGTCGTCGAGCCCAGTTTGCTGTTGTATCCGCGGCCGCTGAAACATCGCTTTCTGACGGACGCGAAGCGCGGCGCCGATCTGGCGTGCGCGAACCTTCACTTCGATGGTGGTATCGCGAATCCAATCGCCGCCGCGTTGCCTGCAGCGATCTGCGTGCCGCTTGCGGAGATTTATGGCGCGGACGGCGTGCTCTCACTGTTGTTCGATGAAGCGTTCAATCAGCGCTGTGGACGGCAGGCGCTCGTGAACCGTTTGTTCGAAGTGGTGTTGATTCAAGTGCTACGTCACTTGATGGAGAGCGGGCAGATTCGCAGCGGCATGCTCGCGGGCATGGGACATCCCAAGCTTCGAAACGCGTTGGTAGCCATGCACGAGCGGCCCGCACACGAATGGTCGCTCGAAGAGTTGGCGGAGAAGGCGAGCATGTCTCGCAGCGTGTTCGCGAACGTATTTCGCGACACTGTCGGTTTAACTCCAGGCGCTTATCTCCAGAGCTGGCGCGTGACTCTGGCACAGCAGGCACTTCGCCAGGGGCGCTCGCTCAAGATGATTGCGGTGGAAGTGGGCTATGGCAGCGAGGCCGCGCTGTCTCGCGCATTCAAAGTGCAGAGCGGGCTGTCGCCGCGTGAATGGAAACAAACGCAGACGAGCGGTTGATACAAAAGAAAAGGGCCCCGCCTTGCGACGGGGCCCAGTCTGGTTCGCCCTAAGCGTGAGTTACGGCGTGATCGTGTAGGCCAGCTCCGCCGGGATCAGCAGCTGTTGGCCAACGGTCAGCGTCGGACGGCCGAGGTAGTCCCACAGCGCGGTCGCCGCTTCGCTACGATTCGTGCCGTACAGTGCCAGCGTGATGCTCTGCCACGTGTCACCGGTCTGCACGACGTAGTTCGTCGGCGTCGGCGGCGTCACGGTCAGCGTCGTCGGCAGCGGCTGCAGGTGCAGGCCCGTCGTCAACGTCACGTTCGACATCGCAGTCTGCAGCGCCGAAGCAGCCGGCACCGAGTCGATGCCGTACAGCGTATTGGCGAGCGACTGCCAGGTCGCACCGGCCGGCACAGAGTAGTACGGCACCGAAGTGGAGCGAGCACCGTAGATCGAGCGACGGACGCCGTCGGCCTGGATCCAGAGCACGGTCGCGTTGGCGTTACCATCCATCGCGGCAACCGTCACGGTCGCGGCTTCGGCACGATTCTCGATGTTGACCGCCGCGCCCCACACACCGTTGCTGTAGCGAGCGGCATAGAGCTGGCCGTTAGCCTGCGGCCAGGCGACCACGCCCTTGCCGTTGACGAAGGCCACCGTCGTCTCGATGTCGATGTTGACGGCTTCGCTGCTGTTTTCCAGCGCCACGGCGCTGCCCCAAGTGTTGGTAGCCGCATCGTAGTGACGCGCGTACTGCGACGGACCCGTGGCATCGGTCTCGACCCAGGTGGCGAGTGCATCGCCGTTGGTGTCGACAGAGACCTCAGCCGTGGTGCCGGCGCCGCCGCCCACGTTCAACTGAATCTGCGGGCCCCACACGCCAGTGGCCACGTCGTAACGACGCGTGAACGCGCCGCCGCCGCGCCACACCGCGATGGCATTGCCGGCTGCATCCATGCTGATGCGGGCATGACGATCGCCCACGCCGTTGATGTTCAGCGGAACCACCGCGCCGAACGACTGCGTGGTGTTGTCCCAGCGACGAGCGTTGATGCGGAAGCCGGTCTGCGTATCGCGCTGGCGCCAGACGAGGATCGCGTTACCGCTGCTGTCGACCTGCACTTCAGGATGATCGCCCACGCCGTAGTCGTTGCCGGTGTCTACGCGCTGAGGCGCTGACCACGTGCCGGCCACGAGGCGGGACATATACAAGTGCAACAGCGTGCCATCGGTCTGCAACCACGCGATCACCGCGTGTGCGCCCCTTCTGGCGCTGGCGGTCTGCTCCGACGACTCGGTGACTGCCAGATTGCTGGTCTCGAGCAGCTGCGGCACGCTCCAGGTGTTGGTGCTGGCCGTGAAGCTGGTCACGTACATGGAGGTCGCCACGCCATCGCTCTGCGTGTACGACACGAACGCGTCGCCGCTCACGCGATCGACGGTGACCTTCGGCGAGAACGCCGGCGTGGTGCCGAGATCGATCGCCGTAGCCGTCGACCACTGACCGTTGCTGATCGTGAAGCGGCTCACGTAGATGTCGCCGCCCTGCAGCCACGTGGCGACGCCGTTGCCGGCGTTGTCGAACGCGACACGCGGGTTGAACGCCTCGGCCGGATTCGTTTCCAACAACACCTGCGAGGACCAGTTGGTCAGCGGCGTGGTCAACACGCTGTTGTTGAGCTGGTGATAAGTGATCGAGGTCGTGTTGACGCGAGTCCAATCCAGCGGCGCGCGGAAGTTGGCCGACTCGGTGTACACGAACGAGCTCGGCACGACGATCTGCTGGCCGGCGGTCAGCGTGGTGGTGCCCACCAGCTGCTGCAAGCGAGCGATGGCCGCCGCATCGGTCACGCCGTACACGCGCGAAGCGACATGCGCCCACGTGTCGGTGCTGAGCACGGTGTAGTAACCCGGGATCGGCGTCGTCACGGTCAAGGTCGCCGGGAAGCCGCTCAGGATCGCGCCCGTGGTCAACGCGCCGCCGCCCATTGCGGTCTGCAACGCCACGCCCGCTTCGGCATTGTTCACGCCATAGAGCGAGTTGGCGATCGACTGCCAGGTCGCGCCAGCCGGCACGATGAAGTTGGCGGTCTGGTACATCGCCTGGTAGATGGAGCGCTGCGCGCCATCGGCCTGCTGCCACAACACAGCGGCATTGCCGGCGGCGTTGATGGCGGAAGTCAGCTCGTTACCCGCTTCGGCGCGATTTTCGAGCAGGGTCATCGGGCCCCACACGCCATTGTTCATCTTGGAGGCGTACACGTCGTTGGCGCTGCTGATCCAGCCCACGACGGCTTCATTGCCGCTCAACGAGGCGGTGATGAAGGTATCCGGATTGACCGGCACCGTGCTGGTTTCCACCAGCTCGGCATTGCCCCAGGTGTGAGTGCTTGCGCTGTAACGGCGCGCATAGATCGAAGGAATGGAGCTGGCGTTTTCGATCCAGGCCACCAGCGCGTTGCCGGCGGCGTCCACCGACAGCTCGGCGTCCACAGTGCCGCCGACGCCGGCGCTGAGGTCGGTCTGCGCAGTCCACGTGCCCGTCGCCGCGTCGTAGTAACGGAAGAACACGCCGCCGTTACGCCACACCAGGAAGACGTTGCCCGCGGGGTCGACGCCCAGGCGATGCTGACGCTCGCCGGCGCCGTTCATGGGCATCACAGGGCCGAGGGTCTGGGTGGCGTTGTCCCAGCGACGCGTGTTGATTCGATAGCCCGTCACCGGATCGTTCTGACGCCACGCGACCGTCACGTTGCCGTTCGAATCGACGACGACATCGGGATGCAGGGCCGGATTGGTGCCGGTGTCGATGAGCAGCGGGGTGCTCCACACGCCACTCTCCAGGCGCGACAGATAGACGTTGACGTTCGTGCCGTCCGACTGACGCCAAGCCGCGGCCGCGCGCGAGCCATTGACGTGAAGGTTCGAGTTCTCGGCGGCGCCGTCGACCGCGTTGTTGGTGTTTTCCAGAACCTGCGGCGAGCTCCAGGCGCCGGTCGACGCGGTATAGCGGGTCGCGTAGATCGACTCGGCGACGCCGTCACTCTGGGTGAAGGTCACGACGGCATTGCCGGTGGTGCGGTCGATGGACAGACGCGGCTGATGAGCCTGGTCGATGCCTTCATCGATGACGACCGGAGCGGACCAGCTGGCGGTGCTCGCGGTGTAGCGGCTCACATAGATATCGCCGAGCGCCCACACTGCGAGGCCGTTGCCGGCCGCGTCGAAGGCGACGCGCGGGCTGTTCGCACCGTCGCGGACTTCGTAGCGAGTCTCGTTTTCCATCAACGCGGTGGGGCGCCAGCCGCTGGTGCCCAGTGCGGCGGCGTTGATGTTGTAAGTGTCGGTGCGAGTGGTCGTCAGCACGGACTGGTTCGCGGTGGCCGTGGCCGGATCGCCAATGGCTTCGTTCACCGGCGGCGTGGTCGTGCCGGGATTGGTGGCGCCAGGATTGGTGGTGCCGCTGTCGCCGGTCGAAGGACCCGGATTGGAATTACCGCCGCTCGAGCCCGTGCCGGACGAACCGGAAGAACCCGAAGGCAGAGCATTCTGCGTGACGCCCGGGCCGCCACCGCAACCCGTCAGCACCGCCAACACCGAAAGACTCAGTACGGTGTGCCCGATTCCGCCAATGACCCGTGCCATGTTTGGTCCTTATTTCTGATTCGTTGCCACCCGTGACCGACATCAGTCACGGGAATCGTTTTCTAACACTAGTTTCGTCGGCGACGTCGCGTTCGATGTTCGAATGAAGGATTGTTAATCCTGTCGGCACTCGCTCGAGCTCATGTGTCCGATTCTTTTACACATTTGCGCCCGTTTTTCCGGTGCCGCCGAGCAACGTTCGTCGCGTCTGCGTGGATCCATCGGAGCACACTACGAAGCGGCGGAAAATGGATGGAAGTCACAAAGCGACCGGGCCGGCTGTAAGCGTTGCTGACACTCGCGCCAAAGTGACGGGAAACTTTCCAACTCGACTCGGGTCTGTGCTTGGCACTGTCTTCAATCTCGACACTCATGCGCATCGAACATCTGGCTCTCTGGACCGACGACCTGGCACGTGTCAGGAATTTTTACGTCACGTATTTCGACGCTGTGGCCGGCAGCGGCTACCGCAATGCCGCCAAAGGCTTTGAATCCGTTTTCCTCAGCTTCGGCGACGGCGCCCGGCTGGAATTCATGAAGACCACGACGCTGTCGCCCGTCGTCATCCCGGCGGGCGCGCAGCGCATGGGGCTGACGCACTTCGCCATGTCGGTGGGCTCCGAAGAGCGCGTCGATGCACTCACGCGGCGCTTGCAAGCGGACGGCTATCCCGTGCTCGACGGTCCCCGGCGGACCGGCGATGGCTACTACGAAAGCGTGGTGCTCGATCCCGACGGAAATCGAATCGAGATCACTGTCTGATTGGATTCACCAGCTCGAGGACGGCACATCGTCGCGAGTGGCTTCGGAGCGTTGCGCGACCCATTCGCTGAACCCGCTTACGTCAACTCCGTCGATGGGCTTGTTCTTGTTGGCGGCGACCCACGCGCGCATCGCCTGCAACAGCTTCGCTGCTTGTCCTTTGTTGAGCGCGTACAAGCGCAGATAGTTGAATCGAGCTTCGTCGAGCCGGTTCAAGCCAAGAAAGGCCTGACCTTGATACTCGATCGCGTGCGGATAATCGGGGTTGATCTTCAGCGCTTGCTGATACGCCGCGAGCGACTTGGTGTAATCGCCCAATTTGCGATTGGCATAGCCGAGATAGGTGTACGCCTCGTGCATCGACGCATCGAGTCGCACCGCTTCTTTGAAATGCCCTAACGACTCCTTGTATGAGTCACGCGCGGCGTGCTCGGCATCGGCTTTTTCTTTCTCATCGTGACTGGCGTCCGCCAGGGCTTGCGAATGATCGCCGCGTTGGATGGCGGCGTAGCCCCGGTTGTACGCATCGATCGCGCTCAGCTCCGAAATCGTCGGCGGTAGAGCGGAGCGCGCGGGCGGGCGATAAGCACCGGGACCGTCCGCATAGACCGACGCCGCTGTGGCGAAGATCCACAGCAGCGCCGCGAGCGGTCGATAGAGTCTGTCCATGCTTAGAAGCGTGAGGCAGTGAGCGTCACGTCGGCATCGGCCCAGGCTTTCTTGAAATCCGCTTCGACGAGCTTCGCCTGTTCCTGTTTGTTCTGCGCCTGCAATGCTTTGTTCAAGCCGAACAGCGACCAGCCGTTCTTCGGATTACGACGCAGATCTTCCCAATACACTGCTTCGGCTTCGGCGGGCCGACCCGCGTCGAGCAGCACGGCACCGAGCGTATGACGCGCGGGCTGATGCCAATCGTCGGGCTCGGTGTAAATCATGTTGTCCTGATAGCGCACGGCGCGATCCAGATGAGCGATGGCGACGTCGTAGTTCCCCTGTGCGGCGGCCAACTCGCCATCGAGCATTTCCACCGCGACCCGTAACACGGAGTCGGCGAGATTGAGCGACATCGACGACGGCGTTTCGATCAGCTTCGGATCTTTCGCGATCTGACGCACGGCTTCGATTTCTTTCTTCGCGGCGCCGAAGTCTTTCTTGCGAATGAAGGCCATGCCGCGAGCGTAGTGACGCACACCGCGAGTAAAGAGCGTGTCCGCACGCGGCGCCGGCGCGGCCAGAATCTCATCCCACTTGCCGAAGCGAACCAGCGCGTAGTCCGGCACGAGCACGAAGCTCTGCAGGATGGGCATCTCTTTCAGTGCGGCTGGCGGAATGGCTTCTGCAGTTTTGTTAGCTGCGTCGATCGCCGCTTTGCTCTGACCCGCCATGCTGGCAGCGAACCAGAGGAAGTGCACGTTGTGAGGATAGTAGCCCAGCGGATACAGGCCCTGCGCGCGGCACTGAGTGATGTAATCCTCGTCGGCGAGGATGGCCATCTGATTGGCTTTCATCGCGTCTTCGTAGCGGCCTACGCGTTGATAGATATGTCCCGGCATATGCACGAGATGACCGGCCGCCGGCGCGAGAGGTAACAGCCGATCAGCCGCAGCTTCGGCTTTTTCCGGGGTATTGCTCGCTTCCCACAAATGGATCCAGTAGTGCAACGCGCCCGGATGATCCGGGTTCTTCGCGAGCACGCGGTCGAGCGCTTTGACGATGTCCTGGGTTTGATCATAAGGGCGTCCGTCGCGAGTCCAGTAATTCCACGGGCGGAGATCCATCACCGATTCGGCGTACAGCGTCGCGGCGTCGAGATCGTCCGGATAGGTTTCCTGCAGGATGCGCATCGCGCCGGCATAGGCCTGGTCGGCAGCGGCGCGATCTTCGGGTTTACCGGTGAAACGCAGGGCGAGCGCGTCGATGTAGTCCCGCTCGCGTTGACTCACCTTGCCCTTGAGCGATTGGGCCTTGTGAATGAAGGCCAGCGCCTTCGGCTCCTCTTCCGGTCCCATCGCCGCGTTGATGTTCGGGCCCAGCACCAGGGCCTGACCCCAGTAGGCCATGGCGGCATTCGGATCCAGTCGCGCCGCTTCGGCGAAGGCGCGGCCGGCTTCGGCGTGATTGAAGCCGTACGTGAGATTCAATCCCTGATTGATGAAGCGCTGCGCCTGCTCGGATTGTGTCGTCACCGGAAACGTATGCTTGCCGACGTTCTGCAAGCGGGGAGCGATGGCGCCAGAGGGCGAGGTCGAGTCGAAAGATTCGTGATCCTGATAGTGCTTATGCACCGGCACTTGCGCCTGCGCGGCGGTGCCAGCCAGCCACAGCGCGCCGGCCAGGGCGATGCAGATCTCGATGCGCATAGCAGTCTCCCCTCATCTTGTTGCCGAGGCCGCCACAGTGCGCCTCGGTCGTGAGTTTGGGGTGATCCGCAGCGTGAAAAATCCGTGAATCCCCCGTACAGTCGTATCGGCAATAAACGGGGTGGGATCATGAGCGATTGGAAACTTCCTTGGGACGGCGGCTGCCGCTGCGGGCAGGTCCGCTTCCGAGTCACCGCGGCGCCCCTGCTGACGATGGCGTGTCATTGCCGGGGCTGTCAGCGCATGAGCGCGAGCGCCTATTCGCTGAGCGCGGCGATTCCCACCGACGGCTTCGCTGTCACTCAAGGCGAGCCCGTGATCGGCGGCCTGCACGGCGCGACCCGCCACTACTTCTGTCCCCACTGCAAGAGCTGGATGTTCACGCGGCCGGAAGGATTGAATCACTTCGTCAACGTGCGGCCGACGTTGTTAGATGACGTGTCGTGGGTTGCGCCCTTTATCGAGACGTGGACCCAAACGCGGCTGCCTGGCGCGAGCGCGGGTGCCGCTCATAGCTACGAAGGATTTCCGCCATTCGAGGACTACCCGAAGCTCGTCGAGGAATACGCGAAGCGCGGGCCGCGACCCGGCTGATGATCAATCCATCGCGCGGGTGGCGGCTTTCTCTCCCTCGCGCGGTGCTGGGTCGCGGTTGAATCCCAGCACTGACGGAGCTTGAGCGAAGTCCAAACGCCGCAGCGGCAATTGAGATGCACCGGTATTCAGCGTGATGCCGGTGTCGGATTGAGAGGGAAGTTCGAGCGCCGCGGCGAGAGAATCTTCGTCGTCGATGGACAATCTATCCAGCGCCCATTGCAGATCGGTGCCGCGCAATTCGCCGGGCCCATGTTCGGTGACCAGGACGAGCGAGCCGGTCTCGTCTATATAAGCTTCGCGAAGTTGTTTGACTGCGAGACCGGTGTGAGTGACGAGGTGTTCGTCATCGTCTGACACCAACAGGATCAGGGGCGTCGACTCCAGGTGCATATAGCCCCGCTGCGGGCCGTTCTGGAAATACCAGCGGCCGTGCTCGTCCGCCGCGTAGTTACGATTGATGACTTCGACGATGCGGGGATGGCTGATGGTCTCGCCTTGCACGAGCCAGCGGCCGCGCCGGTCCAGGCGCAGCCAGCCAAACAAGGCCGGCACGTTCGGCCAGCGTTTCAGCGCATTGAGTACCCATTCATCCATTGTATGAGTGTGCCGTCAGTGGCAGGCGGGCTCAACTCGACCGTCGAGCTGCTACAATGGCCGGCCCTCTCCCCCGGCGATCTCCCATGCAGCCCATTTCCATTGGTGTCGATTTCGGCACCAGCAATACCGTTATTGCCATGGTGGGCGCGGATCTCGGGTCGGCGGTGCTCAAAGTGTCGTCACGGATGGGCGAGGGCGCGGCCCTGCCTTCCATTCTGTGTTTCCGGCCGGCGGAACCGAATCCTCGAGAGCGTCCTATTAGTAGTGCCGGTGCCGACGCGATTGCGGACTACATCGCGCGCACGGGGCCGGCGCGGCTGGTGCAATCGATGAAGTCATTCCTCGGTAGCCGCGCGTTCGTAGACACGAAGGTGTTTACTCATACTTACACGCTGGAGTCGTTGATCGGCACGTTGCTTCAGCATCTGTATGACGCGACCGGCGCGCGAGCGCTGTTGAGCCAGGCGCCGCTGGTCATCGGTCGGCCGATTGAATTCGCCGGCGCTTCGCCGGATGACGAGCTCGCGCAAACGCGCTTGAAGGCGGCGTTCGCTTTGGCAGGTCGCGAGGCGGATCGAATTGGCACGGAGCCCGAAGCGGCAGCGTACGCGTTTGCCAGCAGAGCACGCGGTCGTCATCTGGTGCTCGTTGCCGACCTCGGGGGCGGTACCAGCGACTTCTCGATCGTCGAAGTCGACGCCGAAGGCGCGCAGCCCAAGCTCACGCCGCTGGCACAGACCGGTATCGGCATCGCCGGCGATCGTTTCGATTATCAGATCGTCTATAACGCGGTGTGCCCGGCGCTCGGCATGGGCTCGCAGTTCCAGCCCGAATCCAAGAAGCTGCCGATTCCGTTGTGGATCTACGCCAACTTCGCCAGCTGGCATCAGCTGTCGATGATGAACAACCGACAGACGTTACGACACATCACTGACATTCTGCGTACGGCGGTGGACCAGGAAGCCTTCGAAGGACTGGTGCATGTCATTCGTAACGAGGAAGGCTTCACGCTGTTCCAGGCAGTGTCTCGGGTGAAGCAGTCGCTCACGGCGCAGGAAACCGCGAAGCTCACGTTCAAAGCCGGGCCCATCGAGATCGACCGCACGGTGGTGCGTGCCGAGTTCGAGCAATGGATTGCGGATGATTTATCTCGCATCGAAGCGACGGCTGATGAAGCGGTTCGCATCGCCGGCGTGAATCCCGCCGAGCTCACGCGCGTGTTCATGACGGGCGGCACGGCGCTCGTGCCCGCGGTCCGCGAGTTGTTCGCGAAGAAATTCGGAGCGGACAAGCTGGTGGGCGGCGACGAGTTTTCCTCGGTGGCGCAAGGCCTGGCGCTGATGGGCGTGCCTCGCTGAGACAACGTTAGATCCAGTCTGAGCCGCCATCAGACAAACCCTGAAACGGGGCGCCCGGGTTTTTGTTGCGGTCTCAACTGCCGATAGGTGCTGGCACGGAGTCTCGCAAAGAGCGCCCATGCAACTCACCATCAGAGCACGCTTGTTTTCCCTCGTCGCCGTGACGCTCATGGCGATGCTGGCGTTGGGCTTCAGCAATTACCGGGGCATGACCAAAGCGGTCGACGGCCTCACCAGTGTGTTCGCGACCAGTCGGGCACTGCGCACTCATCTCGAAGGCGACATGATGCACGACGCGCTTCGCGCGGACGTGTTGTCCGCGTTGCTGGCGCAGACGCCGGAAGAATGGACGGCGGTGAATACCAGCCTGCGCGAGCATGCCGATCATTTCCGAGAGATGATCAAGGAGAACGACTCCAACGTTACCGATCCCGAACTGCGAGCCGCACTCCACGATGTCGGCCCCGTGCTCGAGAATTACATTCGCAGTGCTGAAGGAGTCATCGGCACCGCGCAGACCGACGTTGCCAAGGCGCGGGAAATGTTGCCGGCGTTCCTGGGCACCTTCGAGGAATTGGAAGGCAAGCTCGCGGGCATCAGCGATCGGATTCAAGCGAGCGCTCGCGCCGCTGAAGAAAATGCTCAGGGCTCCACGGCTTCAGCGCGCTGGCGCGAGATCGGCATTCTCGCGCTGATGTTGATCGCCATCGTCGCTGCCGCGAGCTGGATCGTGCGCAGTATCACCGGCGGCGTCAACGGCCTGGTAAAGACGATCACCGAGATTCAGCAGACGCGCGACTTGAGCAAGCGGGTCGACGTGACTTCTCACGACGAGTTGGGCAGGCTCGCCGAATGTTTCAACGAGCTGGTCGTCGAGCTGCAAGGGATTATCTCCGAGGTCAATCGCGGTGCCACCGAGATCGATGGCGGCGCGGCGCAGATGAGCTCATCGAGTCGTGTGATGGCCAGTGGCGCATCCGAGCAGGCCGAAAGCCTCGGGCGTATCACTCGCTCGCTCACGACGCTTTCCGATCTCACCGACAAGACCACGCAGATCACCGGTCGCGCGAACTCGCTGTCCAGCGATTCGCAGAAGGCGGCCGATCGCGTGTCGGACGAGCTGAAAACGATGTCGACCGCGATGGACGAGATCCGCGCCGCCTCGGCCGAGGTCGGCAAGGTGAATCGCGCGGTCGATGAGATCGCGTTTCAGATCAATTTGCTGGCATTGAATGCCGCGGTGGAAGCGGCTCGCGCCGGCGAGGCCGGTCGTGGCTTCGCGGTGGTGGCTGAAGAAGTGCGCAGCCTCGCGCAGCGCTCGGCTCAAGCGGCGAAAGAAACATCGGCGCTGATCGAGTCGGCCATGACCCGCGCCGAGCGCGGCGTGCAGATCGCCGGATCGGTGGGTGAGGCGCTTGGAAACATTGCCGTCGTCACCACTCAAGTGAATGACATGCTTCGTGACATTGCCGCTGCCGCCAACAGTCAGGCGCAGGGCGTTGCTGATATTCGCGGCGGCATCGGCGCGCTGGAAAAAGTGAGCCGGCAAGCGGCGGCGAACGCGGAGACGCTGGCGGGCGCGTCTCAGCAGACAGCGGTTCAGGTGCGCGTGATGGGCGAGCTGGTCGGTCGATTCAAGTTGTAGGACTGACTCGGTCGCGCAAGAAAACCGTAAAGTTCGCTCTGTATAAAACACCTCCTTATGTCTCATTGCCTTAAGGAGGCACCGTGAAATTTGCTCCCGTTCTGGCCTTGGGTCTGGCGCTGACCGGCTACATGGCCGCATCGCTCGCCGGCGATTCGGAACACGACCGCGGCTATTCCAAGAATCGCGATAACAAAA
The DNA here is from genome assembly GCF_042651805.1 of Steroidobacter flavus. Lineage (NCBI taxonomy): Bacteria > Pseudomonadati > Pseudomonadota > Gammaproteobacteria > Steroidobacterales > Steroidobacteraceae > Steroidobacter > Steroidobacter flavus. The sequence continues at coordinate 3,188,703 of NZ_JBHSDU010000003.1, forward strand.
CCACCACGCTGTTCCGTCTGATGGGCAAGAACACCATTTGGACGCCGGTGAAGTCGGTGACGGTGAACTGGCAGACCTTCCATACGCAGGGTCTGGTGAAGATCGGCGACACGTTCTATGTCTCCGCAGTCGAAGTGTTGGAAGGCACCGTGCGCAATGGCACGTCGACCGACTCGCTTTATGACTTTTCCATCGACCGCTCGTCCGGCAACGGTCGCGGCTGGCTGTTCAAGTTCAACGAAGCGGGCGAGCTGCTGGGCAAGGTCGAGCTCACCGACGGCAGCAAATATCACCCGGGCGGCATCGACTTCGACGGCACGTACATCTGGGTGCCGGTCGCCGAATATCGTCCGAACAGCAAGAGCAATATCTTCCGTGTCGATCCGAAGACCCTGAAGGCCGAGAAGATCTTCAGCGAAGCCGATCATATCGGCGGCATCGTTCACAACACGCACGACGATACGTTGCACGGGGTGAGCTGGGGCTCGCGTCGTCTGTACACGTGGGAACTGTCGAAGCGCGGCAAGGTGCATTCGTCGGACTGGGTGCCGAATCCGCAGTTCTACATCGACTATCAAGACTGTCATTACCAGGGCGTCGCCTACATGCTCTGCGGTGGCGTGCAGACCTACAGCAGCCCGAAGGGCAACGTGGCGCTCGGCGGTCTGGAGCTGCTCGACCTGCGTCGTCATCGACTCGAGCACCAGCTGCCGGTGAATCTGTTCATCGACGAAGGCGCCGGCCCGACCGGCACGCTCGCGCTGACTCACAATGCGTTCTGGCTCGAGCCGCTGGGCAATGGCTCGATGCGCGGTTATTTCATGACCGAGACCGACAATCAGGCCGAGCTGGTGATCTACGACGCCACGCCCTGGATCAATCGGGAGTGAGCCGAATCTGACGCAGCGTTTCCGCCGCTCCTGATCCCGCGGGATGACCCCGGCAGTGCGACTTCGATCGCACTGCCTATGGGCCTTGGGTCACGCTACTATGGCGTGACCTGTGCTCGCACTGGGAACACACCGTTGATCGCACTGATTGGAATCGATGTCGATGGCACGTTGGTAGGCAGCTCCGGCAAGGTGCCGGATCTCATTTGGGAGCTGGCTGCGCAGGCGCGTGCCAAAGGAATTCATATCGCCTTGTGCTCGGGGCGGCCCGCGTTCGGCCTGGCGGCCGAGTACGCGCGTCATCTCGATGACGATGGCTGGCACATCTTTCAAAACGGGGCGAGCGTCGTCAATCTCGCCACTCATCATTCGCGCTCCACGCCGCTGCCCGAAGGATCGGTTCGCGGCTTGATCTCGCACGCACGCGAGACCGGTCAAGTGCTCGAGTTGTATGGTGACGACGACTACGTCGTCGAGAGCGAAGCGCCGTGGGCGAGAGAACATGCCGAATTGCTCGGTCTTGAATTCAAACCACGCCCGTATGAAACATTGTCGCCGCCGCTGGTACGCGCGCAGTGGTTGGTCTCGCCGGAAGATGCAAAGAAGATGGTCGCGCCTCCCGATCTGGAGATGGCCGAATCCACTTCGCCACTCATGCCCGACGTCCGCTTCATCGGCTTGACCCGTCACGGTGTGAGCAAGGGGAGCGCCATGCGTGAGATCGCCGCTGCCTATCGCGTCGACATGCGCGACGTTATGTACATCGGCGACTCGGGCAACGATCTGTCGGCCTTGCGGGTCGTCGGCCACCCGATTGCGATGGGTAACGCCGATCCTCAGGTCATCAAGGCCGCGGAGCGCACGGTGGGGCATGTCGATGACGCCGGGCTGGCGGACGCGCTGAAGATCGCTATAAGCAGCCGATAACATAACGCACGGCTCGCGTTAAGATTGGCGCCTTTCCACGCTTGCTTGGTGGGCGCTCATGACCTCCAGTTCCAGCCACCCGGTCCGCACCGGCGGACAACTCATCGTCGATCAACTGCTCACGCACGGAGCCGAGCTTGCTTTTTGTGTGCCCGGCGAAAGTTATCTGCCGGTGCTCGACGCGCTGTATACCGTCCGCGATCGGATTCGCCTGATCACGTGTCGTCATGAGAATGGCGCGGCCAACATGGCCGAGGCATATGGCAAGCTGACCGGCAAGCCCGGCATTTGCCTGGTGACGCGCGGGCCGGGCGCGACCAACGCGTCCATCGGCGTGCACACCGCGTTTCAGGATTCGACGCCCATGATTCTGCTCATCGGTCAGGTGGGCACGGATTTCATGGAGCGCGAGGCGTTTCAAGAGATCGACTACCGGCGCATGTTCGGGCCGATGTCGAAGTGGGTCGCGCAGATCGATCGCACCGATCGTATTCCCGAGTTCATCGCGCGTGCTTACCAGGTTGCGACCAGCGGTCGCATGGGGCCGGTCGTGCTCGCGCTTCCGGAAGATGTGTTGTCGGGAACTGCCGCTGTCGCCGACGCGCGGCCATGGCAGCGAATCGACTCTGCGCCGCCGCCGGAAACGCTCATCAAGTTGTCTCAGATGCTCGAGGAAGCGCAACGGCCGTTCCTGTTGGTGGGCGGCAGTGGCTGGGATGCGGCGGCCTGCAAACATCTGCAGCGTTTCGTCGAAACCCAGCGTATCGCGGTCGGATGTGAGTTTCGCTCGCAAGACCTGTTCGATAACGCGCATCCCAACTATGCCGGTGACGTCGGCATCGGTATCAATCCGAAGTTGGCCGAGCGCGTGAAAGCGTCGGACCTGTTGATCGTGCTCGGTGCGCGGCTCGGTGAGATCACCACCAGCGGTTACGGATTGATTGCCGGCCCGGTGCCTGCGCAGCGGCTGGTGCACATCTATCCGGAAGCGGACGAGCTGGGACGTTTCTATCACGCCGATCTGATGATCAACGCGACCATGCCCGCGATGGTCCGCGCGCTGGGCGCGCTGCCCAAGTTCACTCGCGATGGCGTGGAGTCGCAGGTCGTGGCTGCAAACGCGGACTATCAAGCGTGGCAAGCCCGCAAAGAGATTCCAGGCAAGGTGCAGATGTGGGATGTGATTCAGCATATGGATCGCGTGCTGCCGCCGGACGTCATCGTCACCAACGGTGCGGGCAACTACACGACCTGGGCCCATCGATTCCATCGTTATCGCGGCTTTCGGACGCAACTCGCGCCGGCGTCGGGTGCGATGGGTTATGGCGTGCCGGCCGGTATCTCGGCGAAAGCCTTGTATCCGAAGCGCACCGTGATCTCGTTTGCTGGCGACGGTTGCTTTCTCATGACGGGCCAGGAACTGGCGACCGCGGTTCAGTATCAACTCAACGTCGTCATCATCGTCGTCAATAACAATATGTATGGCACGATCCGGATGCACCAGGAGCGCGAGTATCCCGCCCGGGTGTATGGCACGTCGCTGGTCAACCCGGACTTCTGTGCGTTCGCCACGGCGTTTGGCGCACACGGCGAATTGGTGGAGACTACCGAGCAATTCGGGCCGGCGCTGGAGCGGGCTCTGAACGCGGGCAAGCCGGCCTTGATCGAAGTGCGTATCGATTCCGAAGCGATCACGCCGAACGCGACGCTGCAGTCGATCCGTAACGCCGCGCAGAAGTAGTGCGAAGCCTTGGGAGCCACGATGCTTTATCTGATCCTCGGACTGGTGCTCTTTCTGGGCGTGCACTCGGTGGAGATCTTCTCGCCGACGTTTCGTAGCAGCGCAGTCGCGCGGCTTGGCGAGAAGCCCTACAAAGGCATCTACTCAGTGCTCTCCATCATCGGCTTCGTGCTGCTGATCTGGGGATACGGCATCGCTCGCCAGCATCCCATCCTGGTGTACGCGCCGCCTGTGTGGATGCGGCATCTCACGCTGCTTCTGATGCTGCCCGTGTTTCCGCTGCTATTGGCGGCGTACCTGCCTGGTCGCATCAAGGCGGCGGTGAAACATCCGATGCTGGCGTCGGTGAAGCTGTGGGCTTTCGCGCATCTGCTCGCCAACGGCATGCTGGCCGACGTGCTGCTGTTCGGCGGCTTTCTCCTCTGGGCCGTGGCCGATCGCATTTCGGTGAAGCGTCGCGCGGTGCTTCGCCCGCTTCCGGGCCCGCCGCCCAGCAAGTTCAACGATGTCATCGCCGTGGTGGGCGGGCTCGCGCTGTATGTGGTCTTCGTGTTCTGGCTGCACACCAAGCTGATCGGAGTGCCGCCGCTGGCAATGTAACTTGTGAAGGCGGTGCTCAGCTTCGGCATCTTCGTTGCGGTCGTCTATGTTGGCCTGTGTGCCGCGCTGTTCTTCGCTCAGCGCTCGTTCCTTTATTACCCACAGCCGCGGCCGCGAGGTGAGACGTCGGCGACGCTGCCATTGTCAGTGGATGGGGCGGAGCTGGTCATCAGTGTCCGTCCGCACGACGGGCCGAACGCCATCGTGTACTTCGGTGGCAACGGCGAAGATGTGACATTCAACCTGCCGTCGTTCTCGGAGGCCTTTCCGAATCATTCGTTGTATCTCATGAACTACCGGGGCTACGGCGGTAGTTCGGGCGCGCCCACCGAAGCGGGGCTTTCGCAGGATGCGTTGGCTCTATTCGATTACGTGCATGCCCGGCATCCGAACGTCATCGTGATGGGGCGCAGTCTCGGGTCCGGGGTGGCGATTCGGCTCGCCAGCCAGCGGCCGGCGAGCGGGCTGGTGCTCATCACGCCTTATTCGAGCATCGCCGAGCTCGGTGCGCGTCAGTTTCCAATGTTTCCGGTGAAGTGGCTGATGCGGGATCGATACGAATCCTGGCGATATGCGCCCCTCATCGAAGTGCCGACGCTGTTCGTGGTGGCCGAGCACGATGAAATTATTCCACGCGCCAGCACCGACGATTTGTATGCTCATTTCCGAGCAGGTATTGCGACTCTGCGCGTGATCCCGGGAGTAGGGCACAACACAGTGTCCGCGACGCCAATGTATGCAAAGACTTTGCAAATGGCGCTTGCTCAAAACAATCAACAATGATTCAATGCCCGCTCTTCTCATTGGCCCGTAGCGAAGCAAGGAGGGCACCCGATGAACCCATCCAGCATGCACCTCCCGCCGGTGTCTACCCGGTAATCCCGGGCTCCCGGTAGAAAAACCGCGGCTCAACCCCATTTAGGGGTGTTCGCCGCCTCCCCAGTTCGATCGGCTTCGCAAGGACAGCGCGTCAAACGCGCTTCGCTCATCATGGTCAAATCCCGCGTCGAGGGCTCGCAGGTCCTCCGTAATGTGCTTGTTTTCACGCTCCGCCATTGGGCTGAGCACAAGGCGCTCGTGCTCGTCGTGGCTCTGGCCATGATGCTGGCGACGGTCACTGAAGTGATCGTGCCGGTCTATGCCGGCCGCTTGGTCGATGCGCTCGCGCAGGGCCGCGAGTTCGCTGACGTCGCGCTCAATGCTTTCCTCGTCATGGCGGGGTTGGGCCTGGCGATGGTGGTGCTTCGTCACCTGGCATGGTGGTCCATCGTGCCGCTCACGCTGGGAATGATGCGTAAGGTCTCGCAGGGCGCGTTTCATCGCGTGCAACGTTTCTCGACGGACTGGCACAACAATAGTTTTGCCGGCTCCATCGTGCGCAAGATCACGCGCGGCATGTGGGCGCTCGACATGATCAATGACGTGCTGCTGCTCGCGTTGCTGCCGTCGTTGGTCGTGCTGGTTGGAACGGTGTTGCTGCTCGGTCAGCGCTGGCCTGTCATGGGCGTCGTGATGGCGCTGGGCTCCATCGCGTACGTGGTGCTGACGGTGACGCTTGCGACTCGTCTCATCGCTCCGGCTTCGCGCCTGTCCAATGCGCAGGACACGCGCATGGGCGGTGTGCTTGCCGACGCGCTCGGCGCGAACGCGGTCGTGAAATCCTTCGGTGCGGAAGCGCGTGAGGATGCGCGGCTCGGTCGCGTCGTCAATAAATGGTCGCGTCGTACGCATCGCACTTGGATGCTTCACACCTGGAGCGGCACCGGGCAGCTCGCGCTACTGTGGTTCGTTCGCTCGGCGGTCACCGGGACGGCCTTGTGGCTGTGGTGGCAGGGACGCGCAACGCCCGGTGAAATCACCTATGTGCTGACGACGTACTTCGTCGTGCATGGCTATCTGCGCGACATCGGTCAGCACGTTCATCACTTGCAGCGCTCCGTGAACGAAATGGAAGAAATGGTTCAGCTGCATGCGGAGCCCATGGGCGTGGCGGATTCGCCGGGCGCCCGGCCGTTGCGTATCGATGCGGGTGAAGTGCGGTTCGATCATGTGACGTTCTGTTACGCCGGCCAGCAGACGCCGCTGTATCGGGACTTGAACGTGCGGATCGCGCCGGGCGAGCGTATCGGCCTGGTCGGTCATTCGGGCTCGGGCAAGACCACGTTCGTGAAATTGATCCAGCGGTTGTACGACGTGACGGAAGGTCGCGTGTTGATCGACGGTCAGGATGTCACGCACGCCACGCAGGAGTCGTTGCGGTCGCAGATCGCGATCGTGCAGCAGGAGCCCATCCTGTTTCATCGCAGCCTCGCCGAGAACATCTCGTACGCGCGGCCGGATGCGACGATGGAAGAGATCGAGCGGGCTGCTCGATTGGCGAATGCCCACGACTTCATCGCGCGTCTGCCGCGGGGCTATCAAACGTTGGTCGGCGAGCGTGGCGTGAAGCTGTCCGGCGGTGAGCGGCAGCGGGTGGCGTTGGCGAGGGCGTTCCTGGCGAATGCACCGATTCTGATTCTGGACGAGGCGACTTCGAGCCTCGACTCGGAGTCGGAGGCGCTGATTCAGCAGGCCATGGATCGGTTGATGTCAGGCCGCACGTCCATCGTCATCGCACACCGGTTGTCGACGGTGCGAGCGATGGATCGGATTCTGGTGTTCGAGCACGGGCGCATCGTGGAGGAAGGTTCGCACGAGGCGCTGCTGCGTAAGTCGCACGGACATTACAAGCGGCTGTTTGAGCGGCAGTCCGGTGGGATTGTTGAGGTGTCTGAGGCGGTCGGCGCGTAAGACCCTCACCCCCTGGCCCCCTCTCCCGATGGGAGAGGGGGAAATTCTTTTATTTTTATGTTCCGCCCCTCCGGGGCGGAACGAGTTCTATTCAAGAGGGCTCTCACCGGGGCGGACCAAGCTTTGTTCAAGAGACTGCCGCTTTGCGCGGAAGCGCGTTTTTCTCGTGAGGGCAGGCGCGGCGGGTTATCTCAGAGGTAGCTCGTGATCTCCGGCGCGTTGTTCCAGTTGTCGTGCTTGCCGTCGACGTACACGATTGGCGCGGCGGCCAGTTCTTCGGGGGTGGCGTTTTCCAGGCAGCCGAGGTTTACGCCGTAAATTCGTTGTCCGTCGGGCGTGTTGCCGATGCCGAAACTCCGCACGCCGCAATGTTTGCAGAAATAATGCTCGTTCCGTCGGGTGTTGAACAAATATTTGGTCAACTCCGCCGAGCCCGACAACAAGCGAAACTGTTCCGGCATCACGATCGCCGGCCAGAACCGGTTCCGGGCGCAGATCGAGCAATTACAGCGATAGGTCGGCTGCGTCAGGTCGATGTCCGCCTCGAAGCGCACCGCGCCGCAGTGGCAGCTGCCTGAATAAGTTTTGAGCATGCCACCACGATAGCATGGCGGAACTCGCCGATCGCTCGGCATTTTTCGCCGCGTCAGCTTCGTTCAACGGAGCATTTCGATCAGCGGTGCCTTGCTGAGGTCAGGGAAGTCGATTGACTGGAACTTCCGTACGATCCACGCGGGCGGCAAAGCAGCCCCACTTCGCATTATGAACATGAAGGAAGGCGATGGCGGGATTGCTGAACATCTGCTCGATGAGATTCTCAATGGCGGTGCCGGGCACCACTTCCGCGGCCTTCATCATTCCCTGCGAATCGAAACCGCGAAGGGACAGCAGGCGAGGGCGCAGCTGCTGAGGAACCTCGTCGATTTCGAGGTGCGCTTCGGTCGCGGACTCGCGGACATAAATCGCGTGACGTGAGCGATACGGAGTCGCGACCGGCAGGTGCTCGTAGTTCAACAGGATCAACTTCTCGCCGACCTCGGCATCTTGCAGGCTGACGCGGCAAGGAAAGCCCGGTTGCTCATCGGCGGTGACTCGAATCGCACCTTGGCTCGCCAACGCTTCATCGGACATCGCGAACAAGGCAGAGAACTGGCTGAGCGGCAGGCCGGTGATTTGAAAGCTCATGGTCGGCTCCAGAGTGGTGCGAATCGAGGGTGCTACCTTGCCGCGTGCGTGGTCGGGCGGCACTCCGCTTCTTGCCCACGTTTTCCCCGAGGGCGCTGTTAACATCGCGAGCTATGCACCCTCTTGCGATCGCGGCCGTCCTGTTGGCGGCGTTTACTCACGCCACCTGGAATCTGGCCGCCAAGCGCGCCTCGGGTTCACGTCATTTCGTTTGGTTGTATTCGCTGGGCTCGATCATTCTGTACGCGCCGGCGGTGCTGTGGGTTCTCGTATCCACGCGGCCGCAGCTCGAAACCGCGCACTGGCTGGCGTTGCTGATGACCGGCGTTCTGCACATGGGTTATTCGCTCACACTGCAGGCGGGTTACCGGGTTTCCGATTTGTCGCTGGTGTATCCACTCGCTCGGGGAACGGGGCCGCTGCTGTCATTTCTTGCCGCCACATTTCTATTGAATGAGCCAGCGGGGTTGGTCTCCGTGCTCGGTGTGCTGCTGATCGTCGGCGGCATTCTGCTGGTGTCCGGTCTTGCGAATGAAGCTCACAAGGCGCCGCGTGCCGGCATCGCGTTGGGCATGCTCACCGGTGTGTTCATCGCCGGTTACACGATCAACGATGGCTGGGCGGTGAAGACCTTGATGTTGTCGCCGTTCCTGATCGACTTCACCGGCAACCTGTTACGTCTGTTCGTGCTGGCACCGATGGCGCTCAAAGATCCGCCAGCGCTGCTTGCAGAGTGGCGAATGTATCGAAACCCGATTCTCATTGTCGCCGTGCTCGGGCCGCTCGGCTACATCCTGGTGTTGTACGCGATGAAGGTGGCACCCATCGGTCACGTTGCGCCCATGCGCGAACTGGCGACATTGATCGGGACTTACTTCGGTGCACGCTTGCTCAAGGAGCAAGTGACGCCGATACGATTGACGGGAGCCGTGCTCATCGTGACCGGCGTCATTGCGCTGGCGATTACTGGCTAGGGCACGCCGCCGGCGCAACCCGCGATGCTCGCAATCCTTTGAGCGCCAGCGCCGCGGCAATCAGCGGCAGCAACGCTGCGATCCAAGGCAGCGCCGGCAAGCCGGGACCATGATCGATCGCCGTGCCGCCCAGCCAGGCGCCGAGCGCGTTGCCGAGATTGAAGGCGCCGATATTGAAGCTGGACGCCAGGCTCTGACCCGCGCCGTTCGATTTCTCCAGCACCCACATTTGCAGCGGCGGAACCGTCGCAAACGACGCCGCGCCGAGCAGCGCGACGAAGACCACCATCGCAATTCCGTCGTGAACGGCGAATGTCATCAGGCCAAGCACGGCGGCCAATGCGAGTAGCGAGCCGATGAGCGTCGTTTCCAGATATCGATCCGCCAGCTTGCCGCCGACGATGTTGCCGATCACCAGGCCGCCACCGAAGACGAGCAGGACCAGTGAAACAGCCTGTTCGCTGATATGCGTGAGCTGGGTCAGCATCGGCGCGATGTAAGTGAATACGACGAACATGCCGCCGAAACCGAAGACAGTGGTTAGCAGAGCCAGAACAACGGGGGCGCGGGCAAGGGCGCGAAGATCGCTCCGCCAATCGCCTTCTTCGATCTGTCCGGCATCGCGCGGCACGAGCAGAGCAATGACGACGAGCGCGAACACGCCGATGCCGACGACGGCCCAGAAGGTCGCGCGCCAGCCAGCCAACTGTCCGAGCCAGGTGCCGAACGGAACGCCGAGCACGGTCGCGACCGTCAAGCCAGTGAACATGATGGCGATGGCCGATGCGCGCTGCTTGGGTGCGACCAATTGGGTCGCGACCACCGAGCCGACGCCGAAGAACGTGCCGTGTGCGAAGGCTGTGAGTATGCGAGCGGCCAACAAGCCGAGGTAACTCGGCGCGAGGGCGCAGGCCAGGTTGCCGATCGTGAAGATCGCCATCAACGCCAGTAGCGTCGCTTTGCGAGGCCAGCGGGCCGTGACCACGGTCATGATCGGCGCACCCAACATGACGCCGAGCGCATAACCGGAAATCAACAAGCCGGCGGCTGAGATGGACACATGGAGGTCGCCGCTGACTTGCAACAGCAATCCCATGATGACGAATTCGGTGACGCCGATTCCGAAGGCGCCGACCGCGAGCGCATACAAGGCGAGAGGCATGACCCGTTCCAAGGAGTGTGAGGGAAGGCAATGATGCGGGCCGGGTCGATTGCTGATAAGAATGTCCGCATACACGACCGTCGTGCATTCGATGAACGAATCGGGACCGCGCCATGGATAACAGAACTGGTGAAATTGAGGCCTTTTTACGCAGTATCGAAGGTGGCAGCTTCGCGGCGGCGGCCAAGACGTTGCGACAAACGCCGTCGGCCGTGAGCCGCAGTGTCGCGCGGCTCGAGGCCCGGCTCGGCGTGCGACTACTGACGCGCACGACGCGTTCGCTGTCCGTCACGCCGGAGGGTGAGAAGTTCCGAGCGCAGGCGCAGAAGCTGCTGATGGATCTCGATGAGTTGGAGCGTTCGTTCACGACCGATAAGAGTGAGCCGCGCGGTCGCTTGCGAGTAAGTGCGTCGACGCCTTTCGGCATTCATCAGCTGTTGCCGGTGATGCCTGAATTCCTACGACGCTACCCGAAGATCACGGTGGACCTGTCGCTGAGCGATGCGCTGGTCGATCTGGTGGGCGAGCGTGTGGATGTCGCGATTCGTCACGGGGCGTTGCGTGACTCGTCGCTTCGGGCGCGCAAGTTGGGGAGCAGTCGATGGCTGGTGGTCGCTTCGCCTGAATATTTGCAACGTCATGGCACGCCGCAGACGCCGGCGGAGCTCGATCAGCACAACTGCCTGAACTTCAACTACCGCCGCTCCATCGAGGGCTGGACGTTTCGGGTCGGTAGCCGGAGCAAACAATTTCATGTCGCGGGTAATTTTCTGGCGAATTCGGGGGAGTCGTTGCGGTTGATGTGTGTGGGTGGGGCGGGGATTGCGAGGATGGCGGACTTTCTCGTCGGCGCCGACGTCCGGGCGGGTCGGTTGGTGCCGTTGTTGCAGGATTTCATCAAGGCTGACAGCGAAGATATACATGCGTTGTATATCGGGCATGCGCGATTGGCGGCGCGAGTGCGGGTGTTTATGGATTTTTTGGTGGAGCGGGTTTCGATCCCGGAGTGACCCCGGGGCCGCCGCGGCGTTTTCATCGCGCCAGCGGTATGAACTTGCATGTCGTTGCTGCGTTGATTCGGGCAACACTGCATAGGAGATCGTCATGCCCAAGGCCGCGAGCAAGACGTCGATTCCGGCCGGTCTCGAGCCGATGGAGGCGAGATTGGTCGGTGAGTTGCCGACGGGCGCGGGGTGGCAGTTCGAGCCGAAGTGGGATGGCTTTCGGTGTGTGGTGTTTCGCGAGGGCGAGCGCGTCGCTCTGCAGGCGAAGTCGGGCAAACCGCTGGCGAGATATTTTCCTGAAGTCGTCGAGCGCGTGCGGGCGATGCGCCCGAAGCAGTTCGTGCTGGACGGCGAGCTTGCGATTCCCATCGGTACGTCATTGTCGTTCGATGCTTTGCAGATGCGGCTGCATCCCGCGGAGAGTCGCGTTCGCAAGTTGTCGATTGAAACGCCGGCGACGCTGATGTTGTTCGATCTGCTCTACGACGCCAAGGGGCGCAGTTTGCTCGAGCAACCGTTCGAAGCGCGTCGAGCAGAGCTGGAGAAATTCTTCGCCGCCTTGCCGCTGACAGAAGGACTCGTCCTGACACCCTACACGCGCGAGCTGCGCGTCGCCCAGAAATGGTTGAAGGAAACCGGCGGCTCGCTCGACGGTGTAATAGCGAAGCAGCTCGATCTGCCTTACGTCTCCGGCGAGCGGGCCATGCTGAAAGTGAAGCGCTTGCGGACGGCGGACTGCGTAGTCGGCGGATTTCGTTATGGCACGGGTAGCACGGAAGTCGGTTCCCTGCTGCTGGGCTTGTATAACGAGGAAGGTCTGCTCGATCACGTCGGGTTCACCTCGTCGATTCCGAATGCCGAACGCAAGGCTGTGACACAACGTTTGGAAAAGCTGCGGGGTGGCGCAGGGTTCACGGGCGATGCGCCCGGTGGGCCGAGTCGATGGAGTACCGAGCGCTCGACCGAGTGGGAGCCGTTGAAGCCGAAGCTGGTGGTCGAAGTTTGTTATGACCACGTCACCGGCAATCGCTTTCGTCACGGCACCAAACTGCTCCGCTGGCGGCCGGACAAAGCGCCCAGTCAATGCACCTTCGAACAGCTCGAGCGCGAGGCCCGGCCAGCGAAGCTCATCGCGACGTTGCTGAAAAAGAAGCGCTGATGGCTACGGGCAGCGCGACTAAAAACGGCGCGTAAGCGGTCGGCATTAAATAAGTTTCATCGAACTGTATGCATCGATGCCTGCCATAAGGCCGGGCGCGGGCAAACCTCTTTTCATTCGGTTGTGCCGTGCCACAATGGGGTTTGCCATGGCCAATGGCGACATCGCATGAGGTTCGAAGTGAAGTCCAGCTCGCTGCTGAAGAAGTATGTTTCCACGCTCATCGGCTGTGCCGCGATGAGCGTTGCCGTCGGTGCGGCGGCGTCGGGTAAGCCGGCGGTGGATCCGGCGTTACACGATCAGGCCCTGGAAATCCTGCAGAAGTCGATCGCTTTCCGGACCGTGGACGGCGCGGGTCAGGTGCCGGCCTATGCCGAATATCTGAAGAGCGTGCTGGTCCAGGCAGGCTATGCGCCCGGCGATATCACGGTCGAGCCGGTGGCGAATACCGCCACGCTGGTGGCTCGCTACAAAGGCTCCGACAGCAAGTTGAAGCCCATCGTCGTCATCGGTCACATGGATGTCGTGGAGGCGAAGCGCGAGGACTGGAAGCGCGATCCGTTCACGCCCGTGCTCGAAAACGGCTATGTGTTCGGCCGCGGCTCGGCGGACAACAAGTTCGATGTGTCGATGATCGTCGCCACCCTGGCCAAGCTGAAGCGTGACGGCTGGAAGCCCAAGCGCGACGTGATCCTCGCGTTTTCCGGCGACGAAGAAACGCAGATGGTCAGCACTCGCAAGCTCGCCGAGCAATTCAAAGGTGCGGAGCTCGCGTTGAATGGCGACGCCGGCGGCGGTCTGTTGTCCGAGGAGGGCAAGCCGGTTGTATACGGCCTGCAGGCGGGCGAGAAGACCTACGCGGACTTCAAACTCACGGTCACCAATCCCGGCGGACATTCCAGTCGCCCCGGCAAGATCAACGCCATCAACCAACTGGCGGCCGCGCTGGATCGCATCGGCAAGTATCAGTTTCCGGCCAGACACAACGAGCTGACGATGGCGTACTTCCGCGAGAGTCTGCCGAAGTTGTCCGGACCGACGGCTGATGCCATCAAACGCTATCTGGCGAACCCGGAGGACGCGCAAGCCATTGCGACCCTGTCGGACGATCCGAGCTACATCGGTCAGGTGCGGACCACCTGCGTGTCCACGATGATCAATGGCGGTCACGCGACCAATGCACTTCCGCAGAAGGCGGAAGCGAACATCAATTGCCGCATCTTCCCGGGCACGCCCGTGGCGGAAGTACAGAAGACGCTCGCCGAAATCGCAGCCGATCCGGCAGTGAAGGTCACGCAGGTCACCACCGGCTCAGTCGCAAGCGACGCGTCGCCGTTGCGCAAGGATGTGATGGCGGCCGTGACCAAGGCGGTGCATGCCAACTACCCGGGCTTGTCCATCGTGCCGTCGATGTCGGCGGGCGCGACCGACAGCATGCATTTCCGCGCGCACGGCGTGCCGAGCTACGGCGTGTCCGGTCTGTTCATGAAGGACTCGGATGAGTTCTCGCACGGTCTCGATGAGCGGGTGCCGGTGTCGTCCATCGACGGCGCGCTCGCGCATTGGAACAGTCTGTTGAAGGATCTCGCTCGCTAAGAAACAAACACGCGGGCCCGTCAGTCAGCGACGGGCTCGCGTGTCGCCACCGGCGTTTCGCTCTTCGCCGTGAGCGCATGCCCATCCTCGGCATGCAAAGTCCAGAAGCTCAACGAAGCAACAATCGTTGCGATGCCCAGCGTGATGAACGCCGCGTGCAGCGCATTCGTGACCGCGATCTGATCGGTCTGCGGCAGCCCGCCCAAATACCAACCTGTCAGCAGCGAGCCGCACGCCAGGCCGAAGCTCATCGACAGCTGCTGCATGGTGCTGGCAATCGTGTTCGCCATGCTCGAGTTGCGCGCATCGATGTCGGCGAAAGCCAGCGAGTTCATGCTGGAGAATTGCATCGAGCTGCCCGAGCCCACCAGGAAGCTCATCAGCACGATCACCGCCAGCGGCGTGTGCTGATCCCACAGCGCGAACGAGCCGATAATCACGCCCATCAACGCGGTGTTCACGATCAGCACGCGTCGATAGCCGAAGCGGCGGAGCAGATGAGGGGACGCAGCTTTCACTGTCATCGCGGCGATGGCGGAAGGCATCATCATCAGGCCGGACTGCCACGCCGGCATGCCCATGCCGAGCTGATAAAACAGCGGCAGCAGAAACGGCAGGCCGCCGATGCCGAGTCGGGTGATGAGACCGCCGAGCACCGACACTCGAAAGGTGCGAACCTTGAACAATCGCAAGTTCAACAACGGATGATCGGTGCGATTCGCATGCAAGCCATAGGCGCCGAGCAGGGCGAACGCCACCAGGAAAAGAATGGCGCTGGAAGTCACATCGAGGCGGTGCTCGCCGAACACTTCCAGTAACCAGGACAGCAGGGCCGCGCCCGAGCTGAACAGCACCAGGCCGATCGCATCCAGCGGCCGCGGCGAGTCGCTGCGATATTCCGGCATGTAACGACGGCTCATCCACAGCGCGACCAGTCCGAACGGCACGTTGACGAAGAAGATCTCGCGCCACGACCACCAATGCACGATCAAGCCGCCCACGGTCGGGCCGAGCAGCGGGCCGATCAGTGCCGGGATGATCACGAAGTTCATCTTGTCCAGCAGTTGTGACTTTGGAAACGTCCGCACGATGGCGAGTCGTCCGACCGGCGTCATCATGGCGGCGCCGAGGCCTTGCAGGATGCGGGCGGCGACCAGCATCGGCGCGTTCAACGACAGGCCGCACATCACCGACGACACCGTGAAGATCGCGACGGCCGCGGTGAACAGCTTTCGGGTGCCGAAGCGATCGGCGAGCCAGCCGCTGACGGGAATGCCGACTGCGAGCGCCAGGATGTAGCTGGTGACGATGGCTTTGAGACTGAGCGGCGTGACGCCGAGGCTGTGCGCCATGGTCGGCACCGCCGTGTTCACGATGGTCGAGTCGAGCGTCTCCATGAACAGCACGGCGCCGACCAGCCATGGCAGGTAACGTTGCACGATGCTGGAGGACGCTGTGGTCACGGCGCCCGATATCGTCAAGTGGGATCGATCTGTTTGGCCGCGTCGCGGATCGGTTGCGCCGAGCTCGGGCGGATGACCCGCGCGACCTCGGTGCCATCCTTCATGAAGACCAGCGTCGGCCACAGCTTGACGCGGAAGGAGCGACCGAGCGGGCGGCCCGGCCCGTCTTCGATTTTCAAATGGCGCACATCGGGATGTGCCGCGAGGCCTTGCTCGATGTGGGCCTGGGCGGCTGCGCAGAAGCCGCACCAGTTGGTACCGAACTCGATCACTGTCGCGCCCGGCAAGGCATCGACTTCAGCGCGCGACGGCGCGCTTTCGGTATAGGCGCTCATGGCGCCAAATTCTAGCGAGCCGACCGCACGCTCGTAAGTCGGCTTTTGCGTGCGCTGTTACTGCGGCTTCTCGGTGATCCAGTTGCCGATGTCCGCGTCCAGGCCTTCGCCGCCTTCCTGGTTGTCGGCGCCGTAGGTGAACAGGTCGAACTCCTTGCCGTGCGTGCCCGGGTAGACGTAGCGATAGTCGTTGCCCCAGGGGTCCTTGCGTGCGCTCGGATCGAGGTAGCCGCCCTGCTTCCAGTTACGCACGCTGGAGTCGTTGGGCTTCTCGTACAGCGCCTTGATGCCTTGCTCGGTGGTCGGATAACGGAAGTTATCCATGCGATACAGGTTCATCGCAGTCTCGATGGTGCGCAGATCGCTGGACACCTTGGTCAGCTGCGCGTCGTCGATTCGACGCATGACGTTCGGCGCGACGATCGCGGCCAGGATGCCGAGAATCACCACCACGACCATGATTTCGATCAGGGTGAAGCCGCCGCTACGCTGGAATTTATGAGTCGATTTCATTGCAATCTCGTTGCGCTGTATGACATGCCGACTGCCGTGTCGGGCCGCGCGGATCATATCTGGATGGACCGTGCCCGCAAACTGGGTACGGCCCGGATCTCCGCTCTCAAGGCGAGTTAGATGCGGGATCTTGCCGCGAGTTCGACTCGCCTCGCGGCCCAGATTCACTGCATCGTTACTGCGGCGGTTCCTGACCCGGGTGTGGGTCTTCCATGGGGTAGGTCTGCACACCGCCCTGATCTGCGCTGTTGGCCGTGGACGCCGGTGCTTCGGTCGGCGCGGCCGGCGCTGGTGTGTGGGCCGGGGCAGCGGGGGCTGCGCCGGTCGCCGAGTGCTTGACGGCGGCGATGAACTGATCGGCCGGCGGCGGCGCGGCCGGTGCATCGGAGCGGATGATCTCGCTGGCCAGGATGCCGGGCTTCTTATAGAACGATTCGTTCGAAGAGCCGTCGATGGTGATCGCCGAGCCGTCGAGCGCCACGCCGGCGAACAAGCCGCTGGCGCGCGAATACGAATACACCTGCGCGGTGAGTCCGATATCGGTAGCCGCCGAGCTCTGGCGTCCGATCGGACCGGCCGCGACCGAGGCGTCCGCGCCCAACGTCACTTTGCCGCCGACGATGCCTTCGATGCTTTGTTTTGAGGTAAAAACGAGCACGACGTCGGCCGACTGCACGCCGACCTGGAAGCCGAAGCTGCCGCCGGTCAGATTGATGAAGGTCGGATTGCTCCACGCGCCCGAATCCTTGCGCACCACCAGCACGCCCTTGCCGCGACGACCGCCGATGCCGAGGCCCACCTTGATGACGCTCGGGATCACGGCAACTGCGTAAGCCCGCTCCAGCAACCAGGTAGGAATATTCTGCTCGGGCATGCGCATCAGCTCGCTCAAAACCTGGGTCGAGGTGAGCAGGCGCGCATCCTGGCGCTCGCCGGCGACAGCGCCCGTCGTGACGGCGCAGGAAAGCAGCAACACTGCGAGCTGGGTCGCGAGCGGGTTGGATCGTGTGAGCATCGTTGGCATCACTCCTACAACTGAGTCTCGTATTCCTGAGACTGTAGCAGAAGCGGCAGGTTCAAGCCTCAGGGCGCGGTTAATTCGGACGCGCTTGCGGTGTGTTGTTAGGCGCGGTGCCGCTGGTGGCGAGCATCAGGTCGTTGAGCTTCTCGCGCTGACCGTTGGCGATATAGAAGTGCTCGACGCGCTGCCGTGCCTTGATGCGCACGTCGCGATCGGCGCTGTCGTCGGCGGCGAGCTCGGTGTACGCACGCGTCAGATACGTTTCCGCCTCGCGCATGCGGCCTTGCTTGTAGAACACTTCGCCGAGCGCGCTCGCCGAACGGGCCGAGCGCCAGGCCGGCGCGTCGGTGCGCTTCCAACGATTCATCGCCGCTGTCAGCATCGCTTCGGCATCGGCCAGGCGATTGGTCTCGAGCAGCACTTCGCCCAACAGATGCTCCGCCGAGCACACGTATTGATGATCGGCCGGACGTGTCCGCGCCAGCGTATCGAGCGAATGTCGCAGCTCGCGCTCGGCATCGTTGAATTTCCCCCGACGCATCAGCACCGATGCATAGGACGTGCGGAAGTACGGCGTGTACGCGTGCTCCGCGCCCATCGCATTCACGGCGGAGCTCAACGCCTCGGAGGCGAACTGCTCGGACTCGGCGAGTTGACCCTGTGCGCGTCGGATCTGCGACAGCGAGTCGAGCACTTCGGCGACCTGACGGCTGTTGTTGCCGAACAGGATGCGTTGTTTCTCGAGCGTGGCTTCGAACATCACGCCCGCTTCGTTGATGTGATTCTGCATCAGCAGCGCTTCGCCCAGCCGCGTCTCGGCGAGCACGCGATCGGGATGCAGATCGGGCGCGGTCAGGCGGAAAATATCCACGGCCTGGCGCGTGACCCGCTCCACCGACGGAATATCGTCCATCCACATGAACACCAGCGACAGGTCGAGCAACACCACCGCCACTTCCTGATCGTTCGGGCCGCGCACCTGACGATTCAGCGCGAGTGCTTGTTCGAACGACTGGCGTGAGCGGGTCACATCGCCGCTGGCGAATTCGACCCGACCGCGATTGGTCAGCAGGGTCGCGTAGGTCGGCGTGCGCTGGCTGCCGATGCGGTCGCAGAGCTCCATCGCTTCTTTGATCACGCGCGCCGAGCCGTTCATGTCGCCGAGCGTTCGCAAGGTCACTGCGAGCTCGGACATATCGTCGGCCGCGGGCAGGCCGCCGCCATTCGGCATTTGACGGCGCAGGTGCACGGCGTCTTCGAGATAACTCAGCGAACGTTCCGGATCGCCGCTGCGACGGAACGCACGGCCGATGGAAGCGAGCAGACGGGCTCGCACTTCCGGACGCATGCCTTTGTCCGCCCGCACCTGCAAGCCCGATTGTTCGAGCAGCTGGCGCGCCGTGATCTCTTTGCCTTGGGCTTTGAAGGGCTCGGCCGCGGAGAACACGTCGAGCATGAATTCGGAGACGGCCTGCGCCGATTTGCTTTCGTTCGCGGCCTTGTCGCGCTCGGCGGCGATGCGCTGATTCTGAATCGACATCACCACGGCGAACGCGACGATGACGACGATGAAGAACGCACCGGCCGACACACCGAACGCATGACGACGCACGAAGCGTTGTGAGTAATACAGCCAGTTGCCCTGGCGCGCGACCACCGGCTCGGCCGACAGATAACGACGCAGGTCGGCGGCCAGCTGTTCGACCGAGCCATAACGATGCTGCGGCTCCTTGCGAAGCGCCCGCATGACGATGGAGTCGATGTCGCCGAGCAAACGTTTCTGCAATCGATCCGGCTGCAGGCCGCGAGCCAATGCGATGGCCGCGATCGGCGACTCGCCTTCGGCGGCCTCGGCCGCGTCGATGGCTTTCTTGACCGCGGTGCTCGGGCGCTGCGGGTCGCTGATACAAATGGAACGTTCCAGCTCGAGCTGGCTGGCCGAGGAGGGCACCGTGTAGGGCCGGAGGCCGGTGAGCAGTTCATATAAAACGACGCCGAGCGCGTAGACGTCGCTGGCGGTGGTGACCTGGCGGCCCATGATCTGCTCGGGGCTCGCATATTCGGGCGTGAGCAGCCGGTCGTTCATGCGTGTCAGCGCCAGCATGGCGGCGGCGTCGCCGGTATCGAGCAGCTTGGCGATGCCGAAATCCAGCAGCTTGGGCGCGCCTTCGGCGGTGACCAGGATGTTGGCCGGCTTCAGGTCGCGATGAACGATCAGGTTCTGATGCGCGTACTGGACGGCATTACATATTTCCAGAAACAGTTTCAGGCGCGCGGTGAGATCGAGCTGCTGCCGGTCGCAATAACGATCGACCGGCTCGCCGTGCACATATTCCATGACCAGATACGGCTGGCCGTCCTTGGTCTCGCCGGCATCGAGCAGGCGCGCGATGTTGGCGTGATTCAGGCTGGCGAGAATCTGCCGTTCGGCGCGGAAGCGCTGGCCCAGGTCGCCATGAATAGGCGCGTTATCGACGATCTTGACCGCGACCTGCGCCGAATACTGGCGATCGGCACGCTCACCCAGATACACCGTGCCGGTGCCGCCGTGGCCGAGGATGGACGCGAGTTTGTAATTGCCGATGACGCGGCCGACCAGCGCCTTGCGCCGATCGCGCGTGGTGGCGTCGATGGCCGCGCCGAGCGCGTGAGTCAGCGGCCCGGTGGACTGGCCCACGTCGCAGGCCAGCAGCTCGAGCAGCTCATCTTTCAGGTCTTTGTCGTCGCCGGTCTCGGCGCTGATGAAGGCTTCGCGTTCGCGGTCCGGCAACTCGACGGCGCGGGAGAACAGATCCTGCAAGCGCTCCCAGCGGTCGTCGACGTTCTTCCCTGGAGGTTCCGGGGTCATGAGGCTTCGGGTTCGCGATTCCGTGCCGGTCGGATCTGACGCAGGATCCAGGCCTTGGCGAGCCGGATCTCCCGATCGACGGTGGCTTCGGACACCTTCAGGGTCTCCGACAGCTCCTGATAAGTCAGGCCGCCGAAATAATGCAGCTCCACCATCTCCGCGAGGCGGGGATTGTTACCGGCCAGGCGCTGCAAAGCCTCATCGATTTCCAGCACGTCGATATCGCCCGCGGTGGCCGGGCCGAGATCGAGCACATCCATATCGAAGTCGTTGAGCGAGCCCGTGGTGGTGCCGCCGCGTTTGTCACGAAACCGGCTCTTGGCGTGATCCACCAGAATACGTCGCATCTGCCGCGCGGCCACAGCAAAGAAATGAGCACGGTCCTGCCACGAGACATTCATCTCGACGAGCTTGACGAATGCCTCGTGCACGACGGCGGTGGCCTGCAAGGTGTGGCCCGGCCGCTCGCGTTTCATATAGCGGCGGGCGCGGTTACGCAGCTCCTCATATATGAGCGGCGTCAGTCGTTCCAGGGCGCGCGTGTCCCCTGACTGCCACGCAGACAACAGCCGTGTCACTGCCTGCCGGTCGGGCGGTGGAATGGCGGCTGCGATTGTGTTGCTCAGTTGCGAGTCTCCGATTCGGGGCCTGTCTGTCTCTAGTTTACTGGCTCGATTGCGACAGTTTCTCACTTAGCGCCCGCGCCGTGCCGCGAGCCGCCCGCCAAAACCGTCCTACGGCCGTCCCTGAATCCGGCTCAACCGGTTGATTTCCGGGATCTCCCGAAAACCTCAGCTGAGCGATGTACTGATTGTTCCTTTTTTCTTCCGCTTGTCCAGGGGGGCTGTGACGGGATTCTCAGAGGGACATCGCTTATCCCAGTGATCGAGCCAATGCCGGCTCGGATTTTTAGCACTTTTCCCGGGAGGGGTTGTTGTCATGCGTAACGTATTTGCAATTTCGATGGCGGTGGCGGGTGTTCTGTTTGCTTCTGGCGCGAGCTTCAGCGCGCAACTGGCGGACGGCGATTCAGGTGGCAAGCGTCCGGTATTTAACATTGTCGATGGCGACTCGGGCGGTAAGCGGCCGGTGCTGGCCGACGGCGATTCGGGTGGCAAGCGCCCGGTGTTCAACTTTACCGATGGTGACTCGGGCGGTAAGCGTCCCGTATTGACCCTGGCCGACGGCGACTCCGGCGGCAAGCGCCCGGTATTCAACTTCACCGATGGCGACTCGGGCGGTAAGCGTCCGGTGCTGGCCGATGGCGATTCGGGCGGCAAGCGCCCGGTATTCAACTTCACCGACGGTGACTCGGGCGGCAAGCGTCCGGTGCTGGCCGATGGCGACTCGGGTGGCAAGCGCCCGGTGCTCAACCTGACCGACGGCGATTCCGGCGGTAAGCGCCCGGTGCTGGCCGACGGCGACTCCGGTGGCAAGCGCCCGGTGTTCAACCTGACCGATGGCGACTCGGGCGGCAAGCGTCCGGTGCTCGCTTAACTAACGAATCCTGCTGAACCGGTTTTTTGAATTGGAGAGACAGATGAAAAAGCGTATCGCCCTCGGCGCCGCCATGTTGCTCACCCTCGGGACCGCCGTCGCCAGCACGTTCCTGTACGGACACGAGTCGGCCGCGCGCGAACGGTTGGTCGAAGAGCAGCAGATCACGTTGCCGTCCGACAATCAGTCATCGAGCCAGACTGTGACGCCGGAAATGATCGCGATGTGGAAAGCCACAGCCGCGTCGACCGACTACGAAGCTCCGAAAGCGCCTATCTAACCGATCGGCGTATCGCGGGTGCGGCCGGACCCCTCCCTCCGGCCGCACTTCGCTTCGATGTCGCTCAGCGGGGGGAAGGCTGTCAGTCGTCTGTGTACGGATACAGGCGTCGATGCTGTTGTCGTCGCCTACCGACAGACCTTTGAAATGTGCGGCAAGTCACAGGCCCGTCGCGGTTTTGCGCCGCTGGCATCACACTTCGTTCGTTGACATATTTGCGCCGCGTATAGCACCCTAGCTGGCGTTGTCAGAGGTGCAGCCACGCACATGTCAGGGGCCGCCTCATGCAAGGGCAAACTCACCGAAAGGTGGGGACGCAAAGCCACCGGTCTAAGGGAATTATCCTAGGACAGCGGGGTTGCCAGCGCCGGCCTCTCATTCATTTGTGGAGGCGCCGATCGGCTGCCTCACCGCGTGTCCGGCGACGAATAAAGATTGATGTCACAGACCTCACAAGCTCGCCTGCCGCTCCGGGCTTCCGCACGGATGCCACGCCTTGCTTTGCTGGCGCTGTTGCTGCTCGGGCCCGCCGTGTGCATCCCGGCAGGCCCGCTGGTCGGCCAGCCCGCGCCCGATTTCGCGTTGCGCTCCTGGGATGGCGCCAACATGCGCCTGTCCGAGCACTCCGGCGAAGTGGTGCTGCTCAACTTCTGGGCAACCTGGTGCGGGCCCTGCCGCCAGGAAATGCCGCTGCTCGATGAAATCTACGGCAAGTATCGCCGCGCCGGGCTGGTGCTGTTCAGCGTCAACCTCGATGAGGAAAGCAATCTGGACTCGGCGCGCGAAATGGCCAAGACGCTGCGCGTCAGCTATCCCGTGCTGTTCGATGCTCGCAAAGAAGTGAGCCGCGCCTATCAGGCGGGCACGATGCCGTTGACGGTGTTGATCGATCGCGAAGGTGTGGTGCGCTACGTATCCGAGGGCTACAAGGCCGGCTATGAAGCGCGCTACACCGAAAAGCTGCGTGAACTGCTGAACGAGTGAACTCGCGCCGCCCGCAACGGATCCGCCTCGCTAATCGAACCGAACTCGTATCGAACTCCCGGACACCTCCATGCTGCGTCAGAGCCTTCTGAAAGTAATCGCCACGCTGAGCCCGCTGCTGTTCGTGGCCGGGCCATCGACTGCGCAAGACGCGCCCGCCGCGACCACCGCGCCGATCGTCGACAGCAGCACGCCGGCACCGTCCGCGCCCGCGGGCGGCGGCGACAGCTTCAAGAGCCTCGACGAAGAAGTGCAGGCCCTGAAAAAAGAAGTGCTCGATCTGAACCGCGAGCTGTTCGTGCTCGAGGAAGAGCTGCTGTTCCCGGCCAACACCCAGGTGGCGGTGTTCGTGTCCATGGACGTGGGTGAATTCTTCGCGCTCGACTCGGTGACCTTGAAGCTCGATAACAAGGAAGTCGCCAACTATCTGTACACCGAGCGCGAGGCGCAGGCGCTGCTCAAGGGCGGCGTGCATCGCGTGTTCATCGGCAATCTCAAAGCGGGCGAGCACGAGCTGATCGCGCTGTTCACCGGCCAGGGCCCGAATCAGCGCGACTATCGCCGTGGCGCGACCATCAAGCTGGAGAAGGGCGTCGGCGCCAAGTACGTCGAGCTGAAGATCAGCGACAAGGCGCTCAAGGCGCAGCCCGAGTTCATCGTCAAGGAATGGGAATAACCCGTGCCGGGCCGATGTAACAAAGTTTTCGTCGCGGTGCTGCTCGCGCTGGGAGTGACCAGCGCGATCGCCAAGGAGAAGAAACCTCCCGAGCCGCGACCCTTGATCGGCACCCCGCAGGTCGTGCGCGATCTGCATTGGGGCGACGTGCTGTTTTATTTCTATCAGGACGATTATCTGCAGGCGCTGACTCGTCTCGGGGCCGCGCAGGATTTCAATCGCGTCAGTCATCACGGCGTCGAGGCCGAGCTGCTCAAGGGCGGCTTGTATCTGTCGCTGGGTCAGCACGAGGAAGCGGGCCGCATCTTCAAGGCGCTGTTGAACGACAACGTGCCGCTCGATGTGCGCAATCGCGCCTGGTTCTATCTGGCGAAGGTCTGGTACCAGCGCAACTATCTGGAAGACTCCGCGACCGCGCTTGCTTCGATTCGCGGCGCGCTGCCCGGCGATCTGGAGCCGGAGCGTCATCTGCTCGAGGCGCAGGTGCTGATGTACCTGAATCGCTATGACGATGCGATTCGCACGCTGGAGCGCTGGCAGCCGGTCGGTAATGGCGGCGACGTTTGGTCGTCGTACGCGCGCTTCAATATTGGCGTCGCGCTGGTCCGGCAGGAACGGGTCGAGGAAGCGGCCGAGCTGTTGAACGAGGTCGGTCAGATCGCGACACCGACCGAAGAGCTGGCGGCGTTACGTGACAAAGCCAACCTCGCGCTGGGGTTTGCCTGGCTCAAGGCCAATCGCCCCGAAGACGCCAAGAAAGTATTGCAGCGTGTGCGACTCGAAGGGCCACAATCGAACAAGGCCCTGCTCGCCGTCGGTTGGGCGGACTCGGCCGAGAAGAAGTTCAACAAAGCGCTTGCGCCGTGGATGGAGCTGCGCGATCGCGACATGCTCGACGCAGCGGTGCAGGAATCGTATCTCGCGGTTCCCTATGCCTACGCGCAGCTCGATGCGACCGGTCAGGCGGCGGAACAGTATGTGAACGCGGTCGAATCGTTCGCGGCCGAATCCAAGCGCATCGATCAATCCATCCAGGCGATTCGCGACGGCAAGCTGCTCGATGCCATCGTCGACAACGACAAGGCCGATCAGGTCGGCTGGTACTGGCAGTTGCAGAATCTGCCGGACGCGCCGGAGACGCGTTATCTGTATCACCTGCTGGCCACTCATGAATTCCAGGAAGGCCTGAAGAACTATCGCGACCTCAAGCTCATGCAACGCAATCTGGCGACGTGGGCGCTGAGTGTGCAGGCCTTCGAGGATATGGTGGACACGCGTCGCCATGCGTACGAGCAGCGTTTGCCGGGCTTGCAGAAGACGCTGGACACCGTCGATCTCGACGCGATGGAAGCGCACAAGAACGAGCTGGAGTCGCAACTGGCCGCGTCCGAGCGCGACAACGATGTGACTGCGCTCGCGACCTCTAAAGAAAAAGAGCAATGGGCCAAGGTGCAACAGATCGAAGCGGTGCTGGCGAAGGCGGACCAGAACGATCCGATGGTGCAGGAGATGCGCGAGAAGGCGCGTCTTATCCGCGGCAAGCTGTTGTGGGATTTCAACGGCAGCTACAAGGCGCGCTTGTGGAAGGCTCGCAAAGAATTGCGTGAGCTGGATGTCGCCTACAAAGAAGCGCGCCGCCGGTCGGTGCTGGTCGAGCGTGCTCGCGGCGACTATCCCGCTCGCACGGAAGAATTCGCGCGTCGCGTGGCCTCGCTGCCACCCCGCATCGATGGTTTGACGGCGCGACTCGAAGCTACGGCTCAGGCGCAGAATCGTTATCTTGCCGCTGTCGCAATCAAGGAGCTGGAGTCGCAGAAGCAGCGTCTCGCCGCGTACTCGTTGCAAGCGCGCTTCGCGCTGGCATCGATTTACGACAAGGCGGCGACCAAGAGCAGCGCGACCGGCGAGAGCAACGTTGACAAGGGAGGCGCGCAATGAGCGCTTCAGTCAGCAAATCTCACAAACTGCGCATGCTGATCGCGCTCACGTTGTCGAGCGCGCTCGCCATGCCGGCATTCGCGGCGGAACAAACGGCTCCGAAGCCGGCCCCGCGCACTATTCGCGATCTCGAGAAGAAAGAGGTCAAGGTCAATCCCGATCCGCCCAGCGACGTGAAGGCGCAGCAGGCGATCGAGCAGTACCGCCGCTTCCTGGAAATGGAATCGCAGAACGAGAAGATGCGCGCCGAAGCGATGCGCCGTCTCGGCGACCTGCAGGTCGAGGTCGACGAGGACGCTCGTGGCGGCGAAGCTGACTTCGGCGGTCTCGGCGTCGATGAAGCCGTGACGCTGTACGAGGGGCTGCTCAAGTCCTATCCGAACTACGAGCGCAACGACGTCGTGATGTATCAGCTGGCACGTGCTTATGAAGCAAAAGCGCAGCCCGAGAAAGCGCTGGTCGTGCTCGACAAGCTGGTGACGACGTATCCGCGCAGTCAGTGGTTCGTGGAGTCGCAGTTCCGTCGCGGTGAAATTCTGTTCAGCCTCGGTCGTTATCGAGACGCCGAGAATGCGTATGTCGCGGTGACGACGCCTGGCGCGGATACAGGCTTCTTCGAACAAGGCCTGTACAAGTTAGGCTGGTCGCTGTTCAAACAATCGCGCGGCGAAGAGAGCGTCTCGGCGTTCCTGCGCATGCTGGATCGCGTGCTGGTTCAGGACGGTCGACTGCGTGCGCGCGATTCGCTGAGTCGTCCGGAGCGCGAGCTTACCGACGACGCTTTGCGCGCTATCGCCATCACCTATTCGGATCTCGATGGACCGGAGTCGCTGGACGCGGCCCTGGTGCAACGAGGCGATCCGCCGTATGCGCATCAGTTGTATGAAGCGCTCGGCAATTTCTATATCGAAAAAGAACGCTATCAGGACGCGGCGCTGGCGTACGAAGCGTTCGCCAAGCGGCGGCCCGACGATCGTTATGCGCCGTCGTTACAGATGCGCACGATCGAGGCGTACGCGAAGGGCGGCTTTGCGCAGCTCGTCATCGAGGGCAAGCAGTCGTTCGTCGAGCGCTATGCGTTCGGCTCCGCCTTCTGGCGTGAGCGCTCGGTGGCCGATGCGCCGGAAGTGGCTGCGCAGTTGAAGGCCAACCAGAAGGATCTGGCCGAGTACTACTACGCGCTGGCGCAGAAGGACAAGAAGCCCGAGAACTACGCGGCCGCGGCGCGCTGGTATCGCGCGATGCTCGACTCCTTCCCGCAAGATCCCGAATCGCCGGGCAACCGTTTCACTTTGGGTGAAGTGTTGTTCGAATCGGGTCGCTTCGCCGAAGCGGCCAAGGAATATGAAACGGCGGCTTACAACTATCCGGCGCATCCGAAGGCAGCGGCGGCGGGTTATGCCGCGCTGGTGTCGTATCAGAAGCATGAGCCGACGTTGCAGGGGCAGCCGAAGGCGGTGTGGCATCAGCAGGGCATCGAAAGCGCGCTGATGTTCGCGACCAGCTTCCCCGAGCATCCCGAGTCGGCGCGCGTGCAGACCAAGGCCGACGAAGATCTGTTCGCGTTGAACGATTTCGATCGGGTGATCGAAGTGTCGACGCAGATTCTGGAGCGCAATCCGCCGGTCGATCGCAAGCTGGCGCGCTCGGCAACGACGTTGCTGGCGCACTCGCTGTTCGATCGCGGCCGCTTCGGCGAGGCGGAAGCGGCGTACGTGAAGGTGCAGGGCTTCCTGCCCCCGAACGATCCCGATCGCGCCAACATCGAAGAGCGCATCGCGGCTTCGATTTACAAACAAGCGGAAGCGAAGCGCACGGCGGGCGATTCCACCGGTGCGGTCGACGACTTCCTGCGAGTCGCTGCGCTGGCGCCGAACTCAAAGGCGCGCTCCAACGCGGAGTACGACGCGGCGAGCATCCTGTTGCAAAACAAGGAATGGGAGCGGGCCGCGCAGGTTCTGGAAACATTCCGTCGCAACTATCCCCAGCACGAGTTGGTGCCGGATGCGACGCGCTCGCTCGCGGTCGCCTATCTCGAATTGGGTCGTGGCACGCAAGCCGCGGCCGAGTTGGAACGAGTGGCAGCGCGTGACCAGGAGCCCGTTGAAGTCCGGCGCGCAGCGCTGTGGCAGGCGGCTGAGCTCTATGACAAGGCGGGGTCGCCGACCAATGCGGCGCGCTTGTATGCAAACTACGTGAAACAGTATCCGTCGCCGCTCGACCCGGCGATGGACGCGCGCCAGAAGCTCGCCGACATGGCGAAGGCACAAAACGACGTGAAAGTCCGGTCGCAGTGGCTGGACGAAATCATTCGTGCGGATAAATCCGCCGGCGCCGCGCGCACCGATCGCAGTAAATATCTGGCCGCGAAGGCCACCATTGAAACCGCGGCCGGCCCGGTGGCGTTGTTCAATTCGATCAAGCTGAGCGCGCCGCTGAACAAGTCGTTGAAGACCAAGCGCGAAGCCATGGAGAAAACCCTGGCGGTGTACGGCCAGGCGCTCGACTACGGGGTCGCTGAGGTGACTACGCAGGCGACCTACGGCATGGCCGAGCTGTATCGTCAGCTGGGTGCGGACCTGATGGCTTCGGAGCGGCCGAAGAATCTGGATGCGGACGCCAAGGAACAGTACGACGTGCTGCTCGAGGAACAGGCGTTTCCGTTCGAGGAAAAGGCCATCGAGTTGCACGAAACCAATGTTCAGCGCACCGGCGACGGCATCTACGATCAATGGATCCAGCGCAGCTTCGACGTGCTGGCCAAGTTGAAGCCGGCGCGTTACGCCAAGACCGAGATCAGTGAAGACTATGTGCCGACGTTGCCTTAACAGCGCCCACTCGGATCGACATAGCCTCCGGGCGCTGATTGTCAGCGCGCTGCTTGGCCTGTTGCTGTCGGGCTGCGGTTCCGCGCCGACGGGTTCGGATGCGAAACAAGAGAAGGCAGCCGCCGAAGCGGCCGCTGCGGCGCCGGCCGAGCCGGTGTTGCCACCCGAGGCGGTGCAACAGTTCGATCGTGCCGTGAATGCAATGAGCTCCGGCGATCTCGTCAGTGCCGAGCAGGGATTCCGCTCGCTCTCGGCTGCGTATCCATCGTATTCCGGCCCGCTGCTGAACCTGGGCATCCTGCACGCCAAGGCCGGCAAGCTGGACGAAGCCGAGAAAGCCATTCGCGACGCCATTGCTCGCAATGGCAACAACGCCGCGGCGTTCAATCAGCTCGGGATCATTCAGCGCAAGCAGGGCAAGTTCAAAGAAGCGAACGACGCTTATACGCGCGCGGTGCAGATCGATCCGAACTACGCGCTGGCCTGGTTGAATCTGGGTGTGCTGTGCGACCTGTATTTGCAGGAGCCGCAGCGCGCGTTGGAAGCGTATGAACGTTATCTGGCCACGGCCGCCTCGCCGGACGCGAAGGTCAATGGCTGGGTGACCGAATTGAAGAAACGGATCGGCGCTGAGCCGCGAAGTGCCCAAACTGCCGAATGAGCACCCCTATGCGCTGCACACTGCCTTTGCTCCTGATCCTGACTTCGGTCGCTGTGCATGCGGCCGAGCAGCCGGGCACGTTGTCGAAAGAAGCGACGCAGGCTGGGCCCGCCGTCGATACGAGCAAGACGAACGCAACGCCTTCGTCACCGCCGGTCACGGCTGAGGCGAAACCGGCTGCGCAGCCATCCACGACGTCACAACGCGCCGGCGGTCCGCAAGCGGTCGTGCGTAACGATCGTTTGAACCTCGATACCACGGTCGTCACCGGTAATCGCGAGCTGCCCAAGGTGCTGTACATCGTGCCTTGGAAAAAATCCGATCTCGGCGACCTGCCCGCGCAGCCATTCAACACGCTGCTCGATGAGGCACTGACGCCGGTCGATCGTGACGTTTTTCGTCGTGAAGTGACCTACTACGGTGCAATGCATGGCGGCGCCGACGCGCCGGCATCGTCACCTCCGAGCACTGAGAAGTAGGTCGCAGCGGCAGATAGTTATGTAAGGCGATAAAGCGCGCCTTACACGGTATTCAGTATCGTTTTCGAGTGTCCGCACCGCATAGGAGTCCCTGACGATGGAATTGATACATTTCATGGTGAATTTCTTCCGCGAGGGAGGATTCTTCCTGTATCCGCTCGCCGCCATCTTCGTGATCGGCGTCGCCATCACCATCGAACGTTTTATCTACCTGACCAACGAGACGACGCAGAACCGTCGGCTGTGGGCGCAGGTCGTGCCGCTGATCAACAGCGGTAACTTCAAGCAGGTGGTGGCCATCACCTCCAAGTCCAAGGCCTCGATCGCGACCGTGCTGAACTACGGCATCGCGCGCCTCGCGAGCGCCCGTCGTCGCGACGACGTCGAGAAAGCGATGGACGAGAGCTTGCTCGAAATCATCCCGCGCGCCGAAAAGCGCACTCACTATCTGTCGGCGCTGGCGAACATCGGCATGCTCACCGGTCTGCTCGGCACCGTCATCGGCCTGATCGCGGCGTTCGCCTCGATCGCGCAGGCCAACCCGGCGGAAAAGGCCAGCTTGCTCGCAGCCAGCATCTCGGTCGCCATGAACAACACGGCGTCGGGTCTGTTCTGCGCCATCACGCTGTTGTTGGCGCACATGTTCCTGGAAGCCAAGACCACCAAGATGATCGACAGCCTGGAAATCGCGTCGGTCAAGTTCATGAACTCGGTGGTGGAGCGTCGTCAGGACGTTGAAGGCGGCAGCGACGATCTCGCGGCGGCTCCGTCGCGCGGCCGCGCCGCTCACGGCGTCGCCTGAGTAGATTGGAACGCCACAGCGGTCCGTTAAAGGGATAGACAATGGCTCAGTCAAAGGCACAGCGGCGGGTGATGCGCAATCATGCGCGCTACCGTGGCCGGCACGAAATCAACGTCGTGCCGATGATCGACATGATGATCATCCTGGTGTTCTTCCTGATCTTCACCGCGGTGTTCACCAAGACGAATATTCTGGAGCTCAACCTGCCGGGCGCCGACAGTGCGGTGCCGGACCTGCCCGAGGGGTTGAACCTGGAAGTGATCATTCGTAAAGACAAGATCGAGATCGCCGATCGCGGCACCGGTTTACTCAAGACCGTGCCGACCAACGACAAGGGCTACGATCTGGTCGGGCTGCAGGACTACCTGAAGCTGGTGAAGACCAAATATCCCGAGAAGACCGACGCGACCATTCTGCTCGAGCAGGATATTGCCTATGACACGCTGGTGCAGGTGATGGACACGGTGCGTGTCTTCAGCGTGGCCGAGAACAGCTGGACTTACGGCGAGCTGTTCCCGGATGTGTCCGTGGGAGACGCGCCGACATGATCAATCGAATCAAACGACATCGCAGTCGCAAGCACGGCGGTGCCGAAGCCGGCGGTCACATGACGCTGGTGCCGTTCATCGACATGCTGATGATCCTCACGGTGTTCTTGCTCGTGCATAACTCCGATACGGACATCCTGCCGAACACCAAGGCGATCTCCATTCCCGCGTCGCTCTCCGACAAGAAGCCGCGGCCCAGCGTCGTCGTGATGATCACCAAGGAAGATCTGCTGGTGGATGGCAAGGCCATCGCCAAGGTCAACGACGTGATCAACTCGCAGGACGCGGTGATCCAGCCGCTGAAGGTCGCCCTGCAGGGCCAGGCCGACACCGTGCTGGCGGACGCCGCCAAGCAGGAGATCAAGGATCGCGAAGTCACCATCATGGGTGACAAGAACACCCCGTATAGCGTGCTTCGCAAGATCATGGCGACTTGCACCGATGCGGATTACGGCAAGGTGTCGCTGGCGGTCGTCGAGCGCGAAGGCGCGAAGGTGAGCGCGACTGCAGCCGGGCGCACGGCGGCGTTCAATGCCACGCCGTCGAACGGGGTGGGTAGCTAAATGAGCACAGCTATCTCCACCGGATTGACCCCTTACTACCGTCTATATGACTTGCCTTGGTCGCCGACCGAGGAAGTCGAGGCCCGCTTCCGCAAGGTGGTGCGCAACGCGTTCATCGTGTTCGCCATCTTCGCGATTCTGATTCCTTTGATTCCGGTGCCGGAACGATCGATGGTGAAGGCGCCTGCGATTCCCGATCGCATCGTCAAGCTGGTGATCGAGAAGAAGGTGCCGCCCCCGCCGCCTCCGCCGCCCAAGGTGGAGGAGAAGAAGCCGGAGCCGATCAAGCCGGTGGAACAGCCGAAGCCTGAGCCCAAGCCGCAGCCAACCGCTCGCGAACGCGCGCAGAAGCAGATGGCGAACGTGATGGATCAGCTCGCCGATTTGCGTGACATGTCGGTGGTCGACAAGGCCCAGCAGACCAAGAATCTGACCGGCAAGGTCGGTGAATCGACCCGTTCGGAACGTTCGCTGCTGACCTCGAAGGTCGGTGCGAGCAGCGGTGGTATCAACACTGCCTCACTGAGCCGCGGCTATGGCGGCGGTCAGGGCTCCCTCGAAGGCGGCTCCACGACGACCGCGACTTCCGCTGTGCTCACTCAGCAAGCGGCGGACAAAGTTCAGCGAGGTGCCGGCAGCGGCAAGGCGACGCGTAGCGAAGAGGAGATCGCACTGATCTTCGATCGCAACAAGGGCGCCATCTACGCGCTGTACACCCGCGCACTGCGTGACAAGCCGGACCTGCAAGGCAAGGTCGTGCTCGAACTGACCATCGCCGCCGACGGCTCGGTCCAGCGCTGCGACATCGTATCCAGCGAGCTCAACGACCCCGAGCTGGAGCGCAAGCTGGTCGCCCGCGTGAAGTCGTTCCGCTTCGAAGCGAAGGACGTCGGCACGATCACGGTCACCAAGCCCATCGACTTCTTCCCGGCGTAAGAAGGTCTGAGCTGAGCTACTACGGCCCTGCCATCCGGCGGGGCCTGTTTATTTCAGAACCAGCCATGTTGCTAACGGACCTCGCGAAACTCCGGCCGCCGTACCTCGTAGCGACGGTGTTGTGTTGGAACGCCGCGATCCTGGCCGTCAAAGCGGCAGTGCCGCCGCTGCCCTTGCTGTTGCTGAGTTCCACTTCATTGGCACTGGGTGTCGTTACGCTCTGCGTCAGGCGCACCCGATGGGCGCCCGGCCTCGTGGTTAGAGATGACATCGCACTAGACGAAGTGCGCGGCGTGCTGTTCTTGATCTCCTTCTTCAGCCTGGTGCTGGCAGCGTGGGGCTTTGTCACGGCCTATGAGCTGGAGTTCGGGCCGCGCTCGAAGGCTACGATCTACTAGTCAGGTCCAGGGCATAGAACCGCGTGCCCGGCAGATACTTATCGTTGTACGGCGCCGTCTCGACGAAGCCGAGTTTGCGGTATAGCGTCTGGGCCGAGGTCATGCTTGGCAGGGTGTCGAGGCGAAGGGTGTGGAAGCCTGCCTGTCGGGCGGCGGCGATGATGGCGTCGACCAGGCGGTTGCCGACGCCCAGGCTGCGATAGTGTGGGCGCACGTATAAGCGCTTCATTTCTCCCGAACTCTCGCCCAGCGGTCGGAGCGCCGCGCAGCCGGCGACTTCACTATCCACGTATGCAATGAACAACGCGCCGCGCGGAGCTACATACGGCTCGGGCAACGCCCCGAGCTCGGTGGCAAATCCTTGATATTCGAGATCCGTGCCGATGGCGTGCGCGTATTCTTGGAATAAATCGCGCGCAATCGTAACGAGTTCCGGTGTGTCCGCCGGGATAAGTACGATGGTGCCAGGGTGCATGCTTGCCGGAATCTATGCTCTTTGTATATGTCTCAGGTTAGATGAACCCGCCGGCCGGCCGGAAGATACACAACAGGGCCAGTGCGAGCATGACAGCGGAAAGGGGTAGGCCACGGATCTTATTTCGGCTCGTGACGTTTCAACCTATGACGGCGTTCCGACCTCGAACTGCATGAGCAACGACCACCGAAATCCGCCTCCTCCCGTGATCGACGCGGCTCGAGTCGTGTCGTATGCGTTCGTAGACGACATTCCCTATTGCCATGCCGGTTCGCTGTTCACGGACGAGGCGATGGTTGCGCAGGTGCCGCGGCTGGCGATCGCGGTCGGGTTGGGAGCGCAGCCGGCACCGCTGGTGTTTCATTGCGACGAGGAATGGATTTCGCTCGCCATCTCCGATGCCGAGACCGTCGAGCAGGCGAAGCAGGCCATCGAGCGCAACTATCCGGGCGTGAGCGAGCGCTGGATCGACACTCACGTCACCATCGAAGAGGCGCTGGCGTATTACGACTCCGAGACCGCCGGCCTGAGATGTTCCTTCTGCGGCAAGCGCCCGTTCGAAGTCGAAGGCATCATCGAGTCGCCGACGGCGACCATCTGCCGCACCTGTGTGGAAGAGTTCTACGGCGATTTCCAGGTCGACGGCGAGGAGGAAGTCGGCAACTGAATGCCTCAGAATGTGACATAGGCCCGCCGTTTCGACCGCCCATCCCCAGCCACGGACCGTTCAACGCCTGCCCTTGCCTCGTCCGGCCGCGGCCGGGATCATGGCTGTGGGAGGCTGTATGAATATCGATTCGGAGATTCGTAACTTCTCGGGGCTGTCGGCCAACGAACAGGCGCGCTTCATGACTCGTTTCATGTACGAGCTCACGCTGGAAGGCCGCAACTTCTATTCGCCCGGCGGCCAGCAGCAGATCGATCCCATGAAGCTGCGGTTCATCAATGAGATCCAGCATCGGGTGACCCGCTTCATCGAGCAGATCCTGATCGACGATCCGGCGCGCCCCTCCGACGATGTCACATTGCGCCTGTTGCTCGCGCCTCGTGCGGAAAAAGCAATCGAAGGCCTGATGCAGGCCGCTTACGTTCGTACCGTTCAAGCGGTCGCCTGAGTTTTCTCCCGCTCGGCGCCGTTCGACTCGCTGCCGCGCACGTCCTCTTCGAACAGTCCTTCCAGCTCCCTCGCGGCCTGTTGCGAGGACTGAATCAACTTCTGCTCGTCGTCGCCGGCCTGGCGTTGCTGTTCCAGCAGCTTGCGATCATGCGCATCGAATCGTCGGATGCTTTCCAGCGCTTCGGTGCGCGACAGCCCCAGCGCCTCGAGTGTGTTCTGCGCCATGTCGAGACTGGAGTAATACGTCTCGCGCATGAAGTAACGAACGCCCAGGTCCATCAGCCGGATCGCATGTTGACGATTGCGGGCGCGGGCGAACACTTTGAGATGGGGGAAGTGTTTCTGGATCAGCTCGGCGGTGCGCACCGACGCCTCGATATCGTCCATCGCCAGCACGAAGATCTCGGCGCGTCCGGCGCCGGCCGCCTGTAACAACTCCAGTCGCGACGGGTCGCCGTAATACACCTTGTTACCGAACCGGCGCACGAAGTCGACCTGCGCGACGCTCGACTCCAGCGCAGTGAAGGAGATGTGTCGCATGCGGAGCACGCGTGCAACGACCTGTCCGACGCGGCCGAAGCCGGCGATCAGCACGCGGCTGTTGGGATCGTCGATGGTGTCGAAGTCCCGCTGCGGTTCGCTCTTGTTGTACATGGGCTCAATGAACGCCGCGTGCAGCTTGATCACCAACGGCGTCATCGCCATCGATATAGTCACGACGATCACCAGCATCTGCGCCAGGGGTTGCTCCATGATTCCATAGCTGACGGCGAGTGCGAACAGCACGAAACCGAACTCACCGCCTTGGGCCAGCGACACGGCGAGCGGCGAAGCATGTCGCGACGGAATGCCGCCGAGGCGCGCCAGCCCCCACAGCAAGAAGGCTTTGATCGCGAGCAAGCCGACGACCAGGCTCGCGATCAGCAGCGGCCGCTCGAGCAGCAGGCTGATGTTGGTGGTCATGCCGACGGAAATAAAGAACAGGCCGAGCAGCAGGCCTTTGAACGGCTCGATGTCCGCTTCCAGTTCGTGACGATATTCGCTTTCGGCCAGCAGCAAGCCGGCGACGAATGCGCCGAGCGCCATCGACATGCCGACTGCGTTCACCAATAGCGCGGTGCCGATGACCACGAGCAAGGCCGCGGCGGTGAAGACTTCAGAGACCTTGGTTTCCGCGACAAATCTCAACAGCGGACGCAATACATAACGGCCGCCGAACACCAGCAGCGCGAGCACGCCGAGCCCTTTGGCCGTGCCGAGCAGCGTCGCACCGAGCGATTGCGTGGCGCCGGTGGCGCCTAACATCGGCAGCACGGCCAGCATCGGCATCACCGCGATGTCTTGAAACAACAGGATCGCGAAGGCCGGTCGACCATGTTTAGTGTTCAGCTCGTGACGTTCGGCGAGCAGTTGCAAGACCAGCGGCGTGGACGACAGCGACAGCGCGAAGCCAGTGACGAACGCGGCATTCATCGGCAGGCCCAACAGATGCGCGATGAATGTGAGCACCACCGTCGTGCTCGCCACTTGTAATACACCGAGTCCGAAAATCGACCGGCGTAGCGCTCGCAGGCGCGAGGGCTGTAATTCCAGGCCGATGACGAACAACAACAGCACGACGCCGAATTCAGCGAGATGCATGACACCTTCGATGTCGTCGATCACCGCCAGTCCGAACGGTCCAATGGCCACGCCCGCGGCCAGATACGCGAGGATGGAGCTCAGGCGCAGGCGTCGAAATAAGGGGACGGCCAGCACCGTGGCGCCCAGAAATACCGCGATTTGTCCTGTTAAAGTCATGCGAGTCTCGTCGTAAAGCCCGCGTCCGTGCGCAGCAAAACCTTAAGCTCGCCGCATCACAGATTCGGTAGGAGCTGGCAATCGTATCAGCCGCATACCGCGCTCGGGCGGGGGCGGCATTCAGGGGCAACCTCATGGGCCGCCTCTGACAGCGGGCCGATGATGTGGATCGTCACGACGGCGTTTTCGTCCACCGTCCACTTTCCGCCGGCGTGACTGTTTATGGTCAACGATCTGGCGGATGCCCGTCCTGTTTACATCATCGATGCGTTGGACCGCATCGTGTTCGTCAATCCCGCCTGGAGCCGTTTCATGGCACCGGCGCGCGGTGTCGGACCGAGCTTGTCCGAAGTGATCGGCCGCCCGATCTGGGAGCGCATCCCCGACGGCGTCGTGCGCCAGCTGTGGGAATTGCTCTACAGCCGCGTGCGTGCGATCGGCGGCAGCGTGTTCGTCCCGACGCGCGCCGATCGGGTCGATGAGCGCCGGCTCATCGACATCGAGCTGACCCCGCTGGGCGACGGCTCCATCCGTCATGTGTGCGAGCCGGTGTGGAGCGAGGCCCGGCCGGCCGTGGCGCTGCTCGACCCGTCCTATCCGCGCGACGAGCGCAGCCTGCGCTGTTGCATGTGGTGCCGGCGGATCCAGGTCCGTTTGGGGGCCTGGGAAGAGATCGAAGATGCCCAGCGGACGCTGTCGATCCCCGCAGATAGCACCTTGCCACGCCTGGAACCGGGGGCGTGCTCCACTTGTAAGCAGTCGTTGCTGAAGACTTTTCCGGCCAGAGTAGCTTGATCCCGACATTCTGGGGAGCCGGCGGCCGGTAGCACTCTGCTAAACTCCGCGACCCCATGCCTCGCTCCGACATTAGCTTTCCGCAAAAAGACGCCGAGCTGCGGGAAGACGTACACATGCTCGGCGCAATGGTCGGCCAGGTCATCCGCGAGCAGGGCGGCGAGGCTTTGTTCGAAGCGGTGGAAAGCGACCGGCAAGCGGCCATCGCGCGCCGTGACGGCGACACCGACAGCGGCCGTGAGCTGACCGAGCGGACCCGCAATGTGCCGCCGGAGCAGGCACGCGATCTGGTGCGCGCCTTCTCGACCTGGTTCGAGATGGTCAACATGGCGGAGAAAGTCCATCGCATCCGCCGCCGTCGCCAGTATTTCAACGAGGGCAAGACCCAGCCGAGCGGCATCATCGAGGCGGTCAACAAGCTCAAGGCGCAGGGCCTGTCGCTCGAAGACGTCTGGCGGCTGATGCTTCAGATGTGGATCGAGCCGGTATTCACGGCGCATCCCACCGAATCCACCCGTCGCACCATCCTGCGCAAACAACAGAAGATCGCGCAGCTGTTGTTGAAACGAATTGGATTGCCGCGCACCGCAAATGAAACGCGCGTGCTGTGGGATCGTGTTCGTAACGAGATCACTTCGGGCTGGCAGACGGCCGAGAACTCGCGCGAGCGTCTGTCGGTCGCCGATGAGCGCGAGCACGTGCTGTTCTTCATCGCCGAAGTGCTCTACAAAATCGTGCCGACGTTTTACGAAGAGATCGAGGCGGCGCTCGAGCTGGCGTATGGCGAGGAAGCGCGCGACCGGGAAGTGCCGGAGATCCTGCGCTTCGGCTCCTGGGTCGGCGGCGACATGGACGGCAACCCCGACGTTCATGCCAAGACCCTGCGCGAGACCATCGCGCGCCATCAGCAGATCATCGTCAACAATTATTTCCTCGAGTGCAAAAGCCTCGCGGAGTCGTTGTCTCAAAGCGCCTCACGTGTCGGCGTCACGCCGGAGCTGGCAGCGAAGGTCGAGCAATATTCGGTGCTGTTGCGCTCGGGCGGCAGTCTGTCGCCGGCCCGGCACGACCGCATGCCTTATCGCGTGTTCCTGGGGCAGATCATGGAACGGTTGCGTGCGACCTACGAAGGACGCGCCAATCATTACGAAGGTGTGAATGAATTCCTCGGCGACATCAATCTGATCGCCGACAGCTTGCGCGCCAACAAGGGCGAGCACGCCGGATTGTTTCAAGTGCGCCGGCTGATCCGCCGGATTCGAACCTTCGGTTTTCATCTGGCCACGTTGGATCTGCGCCAGAACGCGGCCGCGCATCGTGCTGTCATCGGCCAGGGGTTCAACGACGCGGGCTGGGCGAGTCGCACCAGCGCGGAGCGGACCGCTCGGCTGCGGGATGCGCTCGAGCGCGACGAAGGTCCGAGCAATGTGCTCGACGCCACCGGCAAGCGCAGCCTGTGGGTCCTCGAAGCGCTGGCGCATTGTCGTCATCGTTACGGTGACGACGCGATCGGCGCTTATGTCGTGAGCTCGACCCAGGGCATCGACGACATGCTGTCGTTGTTGTTGCTGGCCCGCTGGGCCGATACAGCCGATCGTCGCACCGGCGATGTGCCCACCGACGTGGCGCCGATGTTCGAATCGGCCGAGTCGCTGCAACGTTGCGGCGAGATGATGAAACAGCTGTTCGAAGAGCCGGTTTACAAACGTCACCTGCAGGGCCGCGCCAATCATCAATACGTGATGATCGGTTATTCCGCCAGCAACAAGGAAAGCGGCATCGTGCGCGCACGCTGGCTGATTCGTGAGGCGCAGGAGTCGTTATTTGCGGTGGCCGATGCGGCCGGCATCGACTTGACACTTTTTCACGGTCAGGCCGACGGCATCGATCGCGGCGGCGGCCGCACCGAAGTGCTGGTCAGAAGCGCTCCGAACGGCGCGCGTCGCGGTCGGTTGCGCATCACCGAGCAGGGCGAGCTGGTCAACGAGAAATACGGCCTGCGCCCGATCGCGCTCCGCGTGTTCGAGCAGGCGTTCAATGCGCTGTCGTTGTCACGGGCTGGCGTGATGCCGCCGGAGCGGGTTGAGCCGGCCTGGCGCGAGGCGATGGAGCTGATGAGCAAGGAAAGCTCGCGCGTGTATCGCGGCCTGGTGTTCGACGATCCCGAATTCCATGACTTCTTCTGTCAACTGACTCCCATCGACGTAATCGAGCGTATGCAGCTCGGCTCGCGTCCCGTGTCCCGGCTGGACCGTGTCGGCATCGCCGCCATCCGCTCCATCCCTTGGTGGCATGCATGGTCGCAGTGTCGTTACATGATGCCCGGCTGGTTCGGCGCCGGCTCGGCGCTGGCGCTGGCCTCGCGCACGCTCGGCGACGCCGTCCTGCGCGACATGCACGAGCACTGGTTTTTCTTTACCAATCTGGTCGACGACATCGAGCTGTCGCTGGCTCGCGCGGATCTCGATATCGCGCGCGTTTATGAACAGCTGGTGGACGAAAAGTACCGTCGTTTCATTCCCGTGTTACGCGCCGAGTACGAGCTGGCGCGTCAGCAGGTGCTGCGCATCCGCTGCTGTGAGCAGTTGCTGGAGGGCGCGTCCACGGTCCAGCGCTCCATTTTGTTGCGTAACCCGTACATCGATCCCATGCATCTGACGCAAGTGGACTTGTTACGGCGCTGGCGCGCCGGCAAGCGGGAAGAGCGCGAGCTGTTGTCGGGGTTGCTGGCGACGGTGAGCGGCATCGGCCAGGCCTTGCAAGGCGCCTGACGCCGTCAGCGGGATCGATTGATCTCGATCAATTCGTGTGCCGGTTCAGATACGGCAACAGCCACTCGACAATCACGTCGTGATCGACCTTGTCCCGCCCCCGGTCGCGCGCAAACATCTCCGGCCGGTCTTGTAACAGCCTGAACGCGAATACGACTGCGTCGGTCGCATGCAGCCGGCGCGATTCCGGCAACCGGAACCACTCTTCGATGACGCGGGCTTGGGCTTCTTGTGGTTGTGGCATGAAGCGCTCCACGGAGCGCGGCGGAACATAGCAGTCCGTTTTTATCGCCGCATCAGTTTTTTTCCGTGTATCCGGTATGTATGCGTGGCGCGCGAAACGTCACATGCAATTCGCGGCGTGCAAACAGGCAGATACAGTGTGGCGCGTAACAAATGGACAAAATTTGTCAGGTAAGGGCGCGAGGAGGTGCGCCGGGGCGACCAAGAAAACACGGCAAATTCTCGCGCAGAAACATCCGCACTCCGTTCAGCTGACGCGCGTGATTGCATAACGCATGAATTGTGTCGAGAACTGCATGTTTGCAACTTTGTTAGCTGCGATGTTCTATTCAAGCGCGATTGCTTACGGCAGAATCCGCGTCCTCCTAAACTCTTCGGCCTTTGCCGAATTGGCACGTAAGTGAAAGCTCCGCAGAAGAAGCCGCGTCAGCGGTCAACAACCAAAACATCCTCGCCCTGGACGGCGGTGTCGCGCAGCGGCTCGCATCTGAACGTGGAGGACTTCCTCACGTTTCGATTGACGCGCCTGTCGAACTCCCTGCGCACCAATCTCACCAAGCCGTATCTGGAGCAGTTCGATCTGAGCCTGCCGGAATGGCGCTTGCTGGCGCTGGTGGCGCGCTTCGCGCCGATGCGCTTCTCGGAAGTCACGGTCCGCAGCGGCATGGACAAGGGTCAGGTGAGCCGGACGTTGCGTGTCATGGCCACGCGCGGACTCACCAAGACCAAGGCGATCAAGGATCGCGGCTCGCGCTCGACCGAGGCGCTGGCGGCCCCGGTGATGGTTTCAATCACGCCGAAAGGCACAGCTTTGTACAAAGCCGTGTTGCCCGTGGCGCGCAAACGTCAGGCGGACATGTTACTGACGTTGAACGAAACGGAGCGCGCGTCGCTGTATTCCATCATCGACAAGCTGTCTGCCACGATCGGCAACGCCGACAGCGCCGACGCCGAATAACTATTGAGAAACGCCGATGAGCGGGCCGAGCGTGCCCGCTCGTGAACGGATTGCCGCGTTCACGGTGTTCATCAGCAAGCAGGCGATGGTCATCGGCCCGACGCCGCCAGGCACGGGCGTGATTGCGCCGGCATGTGACAACGCCGCGTCGAAGTCGACGTCGCCCACCAGCTTGCTCTTCCCGTCCGCGCCGACGGTGCGATTGATGCCCACGTCGATGACGATCGCCCCAGGGCGGATCCAGTCGCCGGCGATGGCTTTCGGTCGCCCGATGGCCGCAACCAGAATCTCGGCCTCGCGGCACAGCTGCGGCAGATCGCGCGTGCGCGAGTGAGCAATCGTTACAGTGCAGTCGTTTTGTAACAGCAGCTGTGCCATCGGCTTGCCGACGATGTTGGAGCGGCCGACCACGACGGCGCGCTTGCCGGCGAGATCTCGGGTTACTTCGCGAATCAGGATCAAACAGCCGAGCGGCGTGCACGGCACGGTCGCATCCTGACCGAGCGCCAGCCGGCCGGCATTGACCGCATGAAAGCCGTCGACATCTTTGGCCGGATCGATGGCGGCCAGTACCGCCGCGCTATCCACGCCGGCCGGCAACGGTAGCTGCACCAGAATGCCATGCACGTCGGCGCGGCCATTCAATTGCTCGACCAGTGCAATCAACTCCGACGTGCCGGTGCTCGCGGGCAGGCGATGATCGAAATGTTTCAGCCCGGCGGCGGCCGCTTGTTTGGTCTTGCTGCCGACATACACCTGACTGGCCGGATCCTCACCGACCAATACGACGGCCAAGCCCGGAATCACGCCGTGCCGGGCCAGTTCGGCGGTCCGGGCGGCCACGCGTTCGCGCAATCGTTCGGCGACGGCGCGGCCGTCGATCAGAGTCGCTGTCATATGAATTCCTGATTATTGATAGAGATCGCGATAGCGCTCGCGCAGGGCGCTTTTTTGGACTTTGCCCATGGTGTTCCGGGGCAGCTCGGCGACGAACACGATGCGCTTGGGCAGCTTGAATTTGGCGAGCCGTTGCTCGAGCGCGCTACGAATGCTCGCTTCGTCCAGCGCGGCGTTTTTATTGAGCACCACCACCGCGGTGACACCTTCGCCGAAGTCCGCATGCGGCACGCCGATGACGGCGCTTTCGTTCACGCCGGGCAGCGCGTCGATTTCCAGCTCGACCTCGATGGGATAGACGTTGTAGCCGCCGGTGATGATCAAGTCCTTGCCGCGACCGACGATGTACACATAACCGTGCGCATCGCGCTTGCCGAGATCGCCGGTGATGAAAAAACCATCCTGGCGAAATTCGGACGCCGTTTTCTCTGGCATGCGCCAGTAGCCCGAGAAAACATTGGGGCCGCGCACTTCGATCATGCCGATGGCGTCGGGCTCGGGCAGCGGCGCGCCACTGTCGGGATCGGCAATGCGCACTTCGACGCCCGGCAGCGCGGGCCCGACCGAACCGGGAATGCGCTGGCCGTCGTACGGGTTGGACGTGTTCATCAGCGTCTCGCTCATGCCATACCGTTCCAGGATGGCGTGTCCGGTGCGTGCCTGAAATTCCCGATGGGTCTCGGCCAGCAGCGGCGCCGAGCCTGAAACAAACAAGCGCACGTTGCGCACCGTGTGCTTGTTCAACCCGGTGTGTTGTAACAATCGCGTGTAGAAGGTCGGCACGCCCATCATCACGCTGGCTCGCGGCAGCAGCCGGATGATGTCGTCGGCATCGAATTTCGAAAGAAACAGCATCGAGCTGCCCGAGGCCAGCACGGTGTTGATGGCGACGAACAGGCCGTGCACGTGAAAGATGGGCAGGGCGTGCAACAACACATCGTGCGAGCTGAAGCGCCAGGCCTGCGCCAATGTCGTCGCATTGGATGACAGGTTGGCCCGCGTGAGCATCGCGCCTTTGGAACGGCCGGTCGTGCCGGAGGTATAGAGCAGGGCGGCCAGTGTCGTTGGCGCATGGGCGGCGCTTGGCGGCGCGTCGCTGCCGATGTCGAGCAGCGAGCCGCCGCCACCGTCGTCCAATGTTTCCACGTGCTTGACGCCACACGCCGCGGCGATCGGTTGCACTTGCTGTCGATCGGCAGGGCGCACGACCGCGACACACGGGGCGGCGTCGCCGAGAAAATATTCGAGCTCGGCGAAGGTATAAGCGGTGTTCAGAGGAACGAAGGTCGCGCCGAGGTGCAGGCAGGCCAGATACAGCGCGATGGCCTCGGGAGATTTCTCGACCTGGGCGACGACCCGATCGCCTGGCTGCACTTCGAGTGCCGTCAGTGCGCCGGCGAGCCGTCGGGTGAGCGCGGCCATTTGACCATAATTCAGGCGGCGGCCGTCGCCGGTCTCCAGCAGCGGGCGTTCTGGATCGTCAGCGGCGACGGTTTCCAGCCACCGTGACGGATCGTCGGTGGCAGCGGCATTCGACATCGGCGGGTCTCATGAGGCGGGATCAGGCGCCCATGATAACGCCCCGGCAACGCGGACTCAGGCCCGGTTGGAGACGGCGCGCTTCTCTTCGTACATCGCGGCGTCGGCACGGGCGAGCAGCGACTCGAGGTCTTCTTCGGTGGGGATGTCGACCAGCGTCATGCCCACGCTGATGTTCAGCGGATACGGGCGGCGATGGGTTTGATTGAAGATCTGCAGATGTTCGCGCAGCCGGCCGGCCAGCGCGTGCAGATCCTGAGTGGAATGGACGTGCGCCATGGCGACGAACTCGTCGCCGCCGATGCGCGCCAGAATGTCCGAGCTGCGGAAGGTATCGCGCAGAACCTCGGCGGTATCGCGCAACGCCTGGTCGCCGGCCTGATGACCGAGGGTGTCGTTGATGCGCTTCAGGCCGTTCAAGTCCATGAAGAACACGCCCATCGCGTAATGCTCGCGCTGGGCCACTTTGAGCGCCTGCTGAGCCAGCTCGAAAAAGCCGCGGCGATTGCGCAGCTGGGTGAGTTCGTCGATCAGGGACAGGTTTTGCAGCAGCTCGGCGCTCCGACGCAATTCTTCTTCCCGCTCGCGGACTTGAAGCTCGGCGCGATGCTTGTGAATGGCCACCTCGATCGCACAGCGCAGCTCATCTTCCTGAAACGGCTTGATCAGATAACCGAGCGGACCGGTCATGACCGCGCGCTGAAGCGTCTCGGCGTCGCGATGACCGGTGAGAAAGATCACCGGGACGTGAGCATGTTCCTGCATCATGCGCGCCGCCTGAATGCCGTCGATCTCGCCTCGCAGGCTCACGTCCATGACGACCAGCTCGGGCCGCAGCTGGGCGGCCATGCTGACCGCCTGCGCGCCTTCGCTGGCCACGCCAGTGATGCGGTAGCCGAGGCGGGTGAGTGCTTCCTTGAGGTCCTGCGCGACGATGCCCTCATCTTCGACGATGAGTATGGATGCCGGGTGCGGCTCGGGCCCGGCGCCGGGCAGATCGTCGTCAACTGGCGACGAATCCTGCTGGATCGAGCGATCGAAGCGGTTGCGAGGCTCCACGTTGAACAATCCGTCACTCCCCTGGGGGCGGACCCCGCCTTGGATGCACCGTAACGCTTGAACCCTCTTACGGGTTCACCGGTAATTCATCCGTCGGACACACGGGGTGGCCGTCAGGGCCTACAATTCAGGTTGGCGATCCTCAGGAGAACAGCGTTTGACTCAGCATGCACAGTCCGATGGACGGGCTTTGATCTGCGGCTCGGTGGCCTTCGACACCATCATGGTGTTCGAGGACCGGTTCAAGAATCACATCCTGCCCGACAAAATCCACATGCTGAACGTGTCGTTCCTGGTGCCGCAGATGCGGCGGGAATACGGCGGCTGCGGCGGCAACATCGCCTATAACCTCAAGCTGCTGGGCGACACTGGATACCTCATGGCGACGGTCGGCCGCGATGCCGGCTTATACCTGGACTGGATGCAGCAGAA
Organism: Steroidobacter flavus; assembly: GCF_042651805.1. Lineage (NCBI taxonomy): Bacteria > Pseudomonadati > Pseudomonadota > Gammaproteobacteria > Steroidobacterales > Steroidobacteraceae > Steroidobacter > Steroidobacter flavus. The sequence continues at coordinate 3,233,587 of NZ_JBHSDU010000003.1, forward strand.
CGGCATCCCCACGGACTACGTGCGCGTGCTGGAAAGCGAGCACACCGCGCAGGGCTTCGTGACCACGGACCTCGACGACAACCAGATCTGGGCCTTTCATCCGGGCGCCATGCAACACTCGCACGTCAATGAAGTGTCGCAGGCGGTCCGGCAGGCGAGTCAGCCCATCAAAGTCGGCATCGTCGCACCCGACGGCCGCGACGGCATGCTTCAGCATGCCGCGCAGTTCGCCGCCGCCGGCATTCCCTTTATTTTCGATCTCGGTCAGGCCATGCCGCTGTTCGACGGCGAGCACTTGAAGAGCTTCATCAGCAAGGCCACTTATGTGACATTGAACGACTACGAGTGGCAGGTGGTCCAGCAGCGCACTGGCTGGGGCGAATCCCAAATACTCAACCACGTGCAGGCGCTGATCGTCACGCGCGGTGCCGAGGGTTCGGAAATCCATACCCGCGAGGGCAAAATCGACATTCCGAGCGCGAAGCCCAAAGCCGTGGTCGATCCGACGGGCTGCGGCGACGCTTATCGCGCGGGTCTGCTCCATGGTCTGCTTCATGGCCGGGACTGGCAGACGACAGGCCGGATCGCCTCACTGCTGGGGGCGATCAAGATCGAGTCGCGGGGCACGCAGAACCATCGGTTCACTTGGGACGAGTTTGCTACCCGCTATCGGGAAAATTTTGGCACCCCGCTGTAACCGCGGGCGGGTTAGCATCTGAATTCAAGTCAAAGGACCTTTTAATGAGCAGCAGCAGCTTCCTGTTTACCTCCGAATCCGTCTCGGAAGGCCATCCGGACAAAGTCGCGGACCAGATTTCCGATGGCGTGCTGGACGCCATCCTGGCGCAGGACAAGTACTCGCGCGTCGCCGCTGAGACCCTGTGCACGACCGGCCTCGTGGTGCTGGCCGGTGAGATCACTACCGGCGCCGTCGTCGATTTCCAGGCGGTCGCGCGCGACACGATTCAACGCATCGGCTACGACAACACCGATTACGGCATCGACTACAAAGGCTGCTCGGTGCTGGTGGCCTACGGCAAGCAGTCGCAGGACATCGCGCAGGGCGTGGATGAAGGCCGCGGTATCGATCTGGATCAAGGCGCCGGCGACCAGGGTCTGATGTTCGGTTACGCGTGCGATGAAACGCCGAGCCTGATGCCGCTGCCGATCTATCTGTCGCATCGCCTGGTTGAGCGTCAGGCCCAGCTGCGCAAGAACGGCAAGCTGCCCTGGCTGCGCCCGGATGCGAAGTCGCAGGTGACGATTCGTTATATCGACGGCAAGCCGAAAGAGATCGACACCGTGGTGCTCTCGACCCAGCATCACCCGGACATCGAGCACAAGCAGCTCTCCGAGGCGGTGATCGAGGAGATCGTGAAGCCGGTGCTGCCGAAGGAAATGATCGGCAAGAAAGTGAACTATCTGATCAATCCCACCGGCCGCTTCGTGGTCGGCGGTCCGCAGGGCGATGCCGGCCTGACCGGTCGCAAGATCATCGTCGACACCTACGGCGGTGCCGCTCCGCACGGCGGTGGCGCGTTCTCGGGTAAGGATCCGTCGAAGGTCGACCGCTCGGCCGCTTACGCCGCGCGCTACGTCGCCAAGAACATCGTCGCTTCGGGCCTGGCCACCAAGGCTCAGGTGCAGGTGTCGTACGCGATCGGCGTCGCCAAGCCCACCAGCATCATGGTGACCACGTTCGGCACCGGCAAGGTGTCGGATGAGCGCCTGGAAGAGCTGGTCGCGAAGCATTTCGACCTGCGCCCGAAGGGCATCATCCAGATGCTCGACCTGCTCCGGCCGATCTATCAGAAGACCGCCTCGTACGGCCATTTCGGCCGCAATGAGCCGGAATTCACCTGGGAAAAGACTGACAAGGCGGAGCTGCTGGCCTCGGAAGCCGGCGCCAAGCGCGCGGCCAACGCCTAATTGAACTAACAAGTAACCACCCCGCCGCCACAGGCGGCGAGAAATCAGTAAAAGTCACGCCTTTTGCTGATTTCCCGAGGGTCGTGGCAGGATGCCCGATCCCGAGTTTAATCAGCCCGGCGCCTGTCGCCGGGCTTGGTTTTTGTTAGAATCCCGGCTCCGCGATCCGAGGGGCGCTGCAGCAGCTCGAGGCGTTCTGCCCATGACTGCCAGGCTCGGCTCGCAAGCCATTAGGCAACGGCGCCCTCCAACCTGACGGAGATATGTATGAGCGCAGTCGCCAAGCCCGCATCCTCGGGCGATTTCCACGTTGCTGACCTGTCCCCCAAGACAGTCGATTGGGGCCGCAAGGAAATCCTGATCGCCGAGACCGAAATGCCCGGTCTGATGGCCATCCGTGAAGAGTTCGCTAAGTCCCAGCCTTTGAAAGGAGCCCGCATCACCGGCTCCCTGCACATGACCATTCAGACCGCGGTGCTGATCGAGACGCTTCAGGCGCTCGGCGCCCAGGTGCGTTGGGCCTCGTGCAATGTGTTCTCGACCCAGGATCACGCCGCCGCCGCCATCGCGGCCAAGGGCACGCCGGTGTTCGCATACAAGGGCGAGACGCTGGATGAGTACTGGGATTACACCCACCGCATTTTCGATTGGCCGGACGGCGGCTACTCGAACATGATCCTCGACGACGGCGGCGACGCGACGCTGCTGCTGCATCTGGGCACGCGCGCCGAAAGCGACGCCAGTGTGCTGAACAACCCGGGCAGCGAAGAAGAGATCTGCCTGTTCAACTCCATCAAGGCCAAGCTCAAGGTCGACCCGAAGTGGTACTCGGTGCGGTTGAAGGCGGTGAAGGGCGTCACCGAAGAGACCACCACCGGCGTGAAGCGCCTGTATCAGATGGCGAAAGAGGGCAAGCTCGCGTTCCCGGCCATCAACGTCAACGACTCGGTCACCAAGAGCAAGTTCGACAACCTGTACGGCTGCCGTGAGTCGCTGGTCGACGGCATCAAGCGCGCCACCGACGTGATGATCGCCGGCAAGGTCGCGGTCGTGGCCGGCTACGGCGACGTGGGCAAGGGCTCGGCGCAGGCGCTGCGTGCGTTGTCCGCCACTGTGCTGATCACCGAGATCGATCCGATCTGCGCGTTGCAGGCGGCGATGGAAGGCTATCGGGTCGTGACCATGGAAGAGGCCGCCAAGATCGGCGACATCTTCGTCACCACCACCGGCAACTTCCACGTGATCACTCACGATCACATGAAGGCGATGAAGAACAACGCCATCGTGTGCAACATCGGCCACTTCGACAACGAAATCGACGTGGCCTCGTTGAAGAAGTACACCTGGGAGAACATCAAGCCCCAGGTCGACCACATCATCTTCCCGGACGGCAAGCGCATCATCCTGCTGGCGGAAGGTCGCCTGGTTAACTTGGGCTGCGGAACCGGTCATCCGTCGTACGTGATGAGCTCGTCCTTTGCCAACCAGACCCTGGCGCAGATCGAGCTGTTCGCGCACACGGCGAAGTACCCCATCGGCGTCTACGTGCTGCCCAAGCACCTGGACGAGAAAGTCGCCCGACTGCAACTGGCCAAGCTCGGCGTGAAGCTCACCACGCTGACCGACGAGCAGGCCAAGTACATCGGTGTCGACAAAGCCGGGCCGTACAAGCCGGATCATTATCGTTATTGATCGGGCGCCAGCCCGAGGGAGATGACCATGTCCGACGGCTCGACCCCTGCCAACCTGAGCTCCCTGTCCCGCGCCGTTGCGCCCAAGGGAAGTTCGGGTCGAGGTCCCGGGGTGGCGAAGCCGCCGAGCATGGTCCTGACCACGGCCTGTCCCGACACCACTGGTGTCGTGGCGGCCGTGGCCAGTTTCCTCGCAGCCAATAACTGCCTCATCACCGAGGCCCAGCATTACGACGATCCGGATTCGGACACGTCGTTCATGCGCACCGTGTTTCATGACAACGGTCAGGGCGCGCCCTCGCCGCAGAAGCTGGACGAGGCGTTCTCGAGTTCAGTCGCGCAGCGCTTCGGCATGCGCTGGAAATTTCACGAAGCCCAGCGCAAGTGTCGCGCGGTGCTGGCTGTGTCCAAGCACGGCCATTGTTTGAACAGCATGTTGCATCGCTGGAGCACCGGCACGCTGCCCATTGAAGTGGTCGCGGTCGTCTCCAATCATCAGGACATGCGCAGCCTGAGCGAGTGGCACGGCGTGCCGTATCACTATCTGCCGGTGCTCGACGGGCGCAAGGCCGAGCAGGAACAGCGCATGATCGAGCTGTTCGAGAAGGTCGACGGCGAGCTGCTGGTGCTGGCGCGCTACATGCAGATTCTGACGCCGAAGGCCTGCGAATATTTCGCTGGCCGGGCCATCAACATCCATCACTCGTTCCTGCCGGGCTTCAAGGGCGCGAAGGCTTATCACCAGGCGCACGCTCGCGGCGTGAAGCTCATCGGTGCGACCGCGCACTATGTGACGACCGACCTGGATGAAGGCCCGATCATCGAGCAGGAAGTGGCGCGCGTGGATCACACCATGACGCCGGAAGAATTGGTCAGCATGGGCTCGGAGCTGGAGAGTGTCGTGCTGAATCGTGCCGTGAAGTGGCACGCGGAACGGCGCGTATTTGCGAACGGTAGTAAGACGGTGGTGTTGAAGTGACTGCGAAAATCATCGACGGCAAGGCGATTGCGAAAAAACTCCGGGCGGAATATCACGCTCGGGTCGATGTGCTGCGGTCCCGTCACAACGTCACGCCGGCGCTGGCGGTGATTCTGGTCGGCGACAATCCGGCCTCGCAGTCCTACGTTCGTAACAAGATCGCCGGTTGCAAAGAAGTCGGCATCCGCTCCGAGCTGGTCGAGCTGCCGGCGAGCACCACCGAAGAGCAAGTGCTCGATCACATCGAGCGCCTCAACAACGACCCCACCGTGCACGGCATCCTTGTGCAGTTGCCGTTGCCGGCTCACATCCGCGTGTCGAGCGTGCTGGAGAAAATTTCCGTCGAGAAGGACGTCGACGGTTTCCATCTGTACAACATGGGCGGCCTGGTCACGGGCAGCACGGTGTTCTCGCCGTGCACGCCGTACGGTGTGCAGAAGATCCTCGAGCACGAAAACATTCGGGTCGAAGGTCAGAACGTGGTGGTGGTCGGTGCCAGCAACATCGTCGGCAAGCCCACGGCGCTGATGTTGATGCAGCAGGATGCGACCGTGGTCATTTGTCACAAGAAGACTCGCGACCTCGGTCATTTCACCTTGCTCGCGGACATTCTGGTCGTGGCGGCCGGTGTGCCGAATCTGATCGTGCCGCAGATCGTGAAGACCGGCGCGGTGGTCATCGACGTCGGCTTCAATCGTCTGCCCGACGGCCGCATCGTCGGCGATGTGGATTTCGAGGGTGTGAAGGAGAAGGCGTCGTACATCACGCCGGTGCCAGGCGGCGTCGGTCAGATGACGGTTACCATGCTCCTGCACAACACGATTCTTTCCGCCGAGCGCGCCGCCACCGCGACGACTTCGCCGTTCCGCCGCCGCGCTTAACTCCCGATTTAGGCGGCGTGGCGAAAGCCGTCGCCGCGAGCACTCAGGCGATCCGGGCTACGCGGCGAAATAACATCGCCGCCAGTTGCGAGCCCATGCCGCTCGCGACATACACCATTCGTTTGTTATCGGTGAGCTTGCGCAGCCAGTCGAACGCGCCGCCGTCGATCAACGGCACGGCGTTGCCGTCCGGTGTGCCGGCATCGATCATGAATCTCAGGCCGTCGTAGTACGGATGCTCCAGTGTTTCCAATGTCACTGGCAGCTCAACGATTTCCTTGCTCATGCGTTCGGCCAGGTGCCGCCGCTCTGGAGTGGCAAGCAGGCGCAGCCGGCGATCGGGAAAGTGGTAGCCGTGTTTCTCCAACCGATCGAGCGCCGACAGATGAGTCCGTATGTGTTCGGCCAGCGCTTCGGTGACGAAGCCATGATCCTTACGCTCATGCGCGGCCGACGCCAGACAGAACATTCGGAAATGCGCACTGAATCCCGGTCGCTTCGGTACTGCTTGCGCACGAACGCAGCGGTGACTGGTCGTGAGCTTGATCACCGCATCCGGCGCCTCTCGCAATCGCCTGGCACATTCCAACGCGAGCACGTTGGTCGGATCGGAAACGACTTCGGTGCCGCGCGCGGTGGAAACAATTCTGTTCTGGCTGGTGAGCGCCACTGTCGAGCAGGACGCGAGCGGCGCGACCGGCGATAGTTCGAGCGCCTCGAACTCGGCGGCCGCCGCCAGCAGATGTGAGTCCAGTTCGTTCAGCATGCGCTGATTCACCGCGCACGGCTGTACGAATCTATCGGTTTTCCACTGCTGACGAACCATCGAAGGCGTGCGCTGCGCGGCGCGCTGTTCCAACACCGACAACAACAATGACCACAGCTCAGTCGCAGCCATTCCCTGCGCCAGCGCATGGCGCAGTGTTTCATCGATGCTCACGTGGTCCGTGCCGTTCATGACGCACCGAGAGTACACGAGTTACGGCACAGGCTGGGGCTTGCGCAGATGTTCGAAGAGATCGCCGCGCGCCTGTTTCTTGCCGAGCGAGAAGCTGCAGAACGTCATCGGAACCTCCCCGAACGGATCGCCGGGCTGCGCTTGTAGGTCCCTGGGACGCATGTAGCAGTGTTCGCTCAGCCACAGTATCGGATTTCTGAGACTGTCCTCATCGGTCTCGGCAAACTTGTGGCGTGGCGGTCCAGCGAATGGCGAGGGCGGCAGCTTCACTTGCGGCTCTTTGGGGGGTGGGCCGAGCGTTCGATAGTTGTCTCGTGCGGCATCGGCGGCCGCGTCCGCGCCCGATTGTTTCCAATCGGGCGGCGCCATGGCCGATCCGGCCGGCGTCGCCGCGTTCGTTGCATCAAGCGGGGCTAGTGCGGGCGGAGGCGGCGACATGACGATCCCCTGCGGGGGCGCGATCTTTGGCGGTGGCGGCAATCGCAGCGGGCGAGATTGCTCCAGGATCAGCCTGACGTAGCCCGGTCCCTGAAAATCGTGGTCGATGACCCGACGTTTCTCCACCAGAGGGATGAGCAGCGCCGCCAGATGCATGCCGACGACGACCGCCACTATTGCCGGTCGCGACACGCGCTCGTCGTACAGGAAATCCCTTGCCGTCACGATGGGCCCCCCTTGCCAATAGAGGCCGGTCTGGCTCGAAGGTTCAGTCGGCGGCTCGCCGCTGGCGCCGGCGCTACGCATCGCCGACAATTGGTGCATCAGAAGCTTCGAGATGGGGATATGCGATTCGCAGTGATTGCTTCGAAGAGGCTCGTACTCACCGCGCTCGCGCTGGCGGCGCTCCCGTTCGGCTCGGCGTTGGCGGACTGCACGCGACCGAATTTCAAAATCAACATTCCCGACGGCGCCTCGGCGACCGAAGAGGAGATGAAGACCGCGACCCAGACGCTGCTGAAGCTCGACCAGGACATGGGCGAATATCTGCGCTGTATCAAGGGTGCGGCGAGCCAGTCGACGGTCGGTAAGGACGAAGCGACCCGGCAGAAGCTGCTGCAGGAATATGTCGACTCGCATAACTCGACCACCGACGAGCTGGCCGGCCTGGCGGCCTGCTTCAACGCGCAGGTAGCGGTGTTTCAGAAGACCAAGGGCGGCGCTGGCGGTAAGAGCGCGGACTGCTCCTCTCACATGGCGGCCGCGAAGAACAGAACGCCGGCGCCCGCGCCCGGCGGCACGCCGATGCCGAGCAATATCGTCAAGGAATCGGACGGCTATTCCTTCGAGCTGCAAGGAGGCTCGTGGAGCTACACGCTGATCCGCGACGACACGCCACGTTACTGCGGCGAGAAATCGGACAAGCACTGCGTGAGGCGCACAGTGTTCGTCAGCAACGGCTCCGACCTGGAGCTCGAGTGCAAGGCCTATATCAAATACGACGGCACTGACGCGAAGGGCAACGCGCAGCCCTCGGCGCAGGCGGTGGTGCTCAAGAAAACGATTCGCGCCGTGCTGGCCAGCATGGCGGAGCAGGGCGTGAATGCCGGAACGTTCGAGGCGACCTGCACGCCGCGTCCGCCGCTGCCGCCGCTCAACACGGAAGCGAACTGCAAATATGAGGTGGTGAAACCGGTGAATATTTCCGACTTCTATCCTTCCGAAGCGCGCCAGCTCGATGAGCAGGGGCCGGTGGTCGTCGAATTCACCGTGCCCGGCAAGGCGGCCAGCCCGACCGATATCAAAGTGGTCGCGAGCAGTTTGTCACCTCGTCTGGATCAGGGCGCGGTGCAGGCGGTGGGCGCGATGATCATGAGCAGCCCCTGCAAGAATCAGCGCTATCGGCTGCGCTTGAATTTCCAGCTCGAGGAATAGCGCTCAGCTCATTGCGAAGCCCCACGCGACGGCAATCGTCGCGAGGGTGAACAGGCCGGCACCCCACTGCAGGCCGCGCGAATCGAAACGGCGCTCGGGGATTTTCCCGAGCGCGACGCCGAGCAAACAGCCGCTCGCAAATCCAGTCACGTGCGCGACCACGTCGGTGCGTTCACCGCCGGCGCCGAGAAATCCAAGCAGCATCACGCCGGCGATCAACGGGCCGAGACGTTTCGCCCAGCGCAGATTGGTGGCGGTTTCGAGCGTCCATGAGTACGCGCTCAAGATGCCGAGCGCCGCGAACACCGCGGTCGATGCGCCAATCGATCGTTGCTCCACCGGCATCCACAGCGCGTCCAGCGCGTTGCCCATCATTGCGCCAATCAGAATGCTCGCCCAACCGACGCCGCCGCCCACTGCGCGCGATACAAGAAAGCCCAGCACCGTGCCGAAGGCGAGATTGCTCAGCAGATGACCCACGTCGGCGTGCAGGGTGAGCGCGGTCACGACCCGCCACCATTCGTGCGTCGTCGGAATGCCGCCATTCAGCGCGCCGCCCTCGAGCCAATCGAAACCGAACATGCCGATGCCCGCCGCATAGGCCACCCACATCATCGTCAGGGCATAGAGGATCGATCCGATCCAGGCGCGCGGCTGAATCTTCGGCAGCTTCGGGATGTGGATGGGGACTCTCGACTCCTGCGCCACCTCGGTCAGGTGGCGCACGGCCATTGCCGCCGAGTCTTCCGGCACGACCACCACGAACATGCCGCCGCGTACGACGGTCCATGAATGGATGCCGACCGCCGACAGAATCAGCGTCTGCTGGTCGCAATCGGGCATTCGCAGCGAGCGAAACACCTCGACCAGATTCGGGGGCGCGTCTTCGGGCGTCATGACCTGTGGTGCTTTTCCGGGCCGGTCCGCAGGGGTGGGGGCGGCCGACGGGGATTCCAAGCCCTGCAGTCCCTGCCGCCCGCGGCGGCCCAGGCCCTGCGCACCCTGGGCGAAAACCTGGCCATTGCCCGGGTCCGGCGCCGGGAATCCCAGCGGGCCTGGGCCAAGCGCCTGGGTATTTCGGTGCCCACCCTGATCCGGATGGAACGCGGCGATCCAGGCGTCAGTGCCGGCATCTATGCGACCGCGCTGTGGCTGATGGGCCGCGTGGGCGCTCTGCCCACCGTCGCCGCTCCCGCCGAAGACAAGGGCGCGCTGGAAAGCGACGTCCGCAGCGCTCTGAAACGCCGCGCCGTTCGCTCAGCCGCTTCCGTCGAAGCGCGCCTGGCCCGGGGCACGCGACCTAAGAAAGAAGTTTCATCAGGATGATCTCGCGCACAAAGCAAACATTCGTGTAACAGAGACGAGTGTGCGAGCTGCGTGTAGTCACGCCCTCGCAATCAAACATTTCCCGCGCGAGTGGAGACGTCACGATTCGCGAGTTTTGTTATCGAGCTGTGCGACCAGGCGGATCAGCAGCTCGAGTTGCTCCTGTTGTTTGAGGAGCAGTTCATTGAGTTGCTGGGAGCGGAGTGCGTCGAGCTTCTCATGCAATGCCATGATCTCGAGCTCGGCCTTGAGATTGACCTCGTAGTCGTGTGTCGCCATCAGGCGGTCCTTATCGGACTGGCGGTTCTGGCTCATCATGATGATGGGCGCCTGGAGCGCGGCGAGCATGGACAGGATCAGATTCAAGAATATGAACGGATAGGGATCGGGCGCGCGGTCCTTGCCGGCGAGCAGATTGAACGCGGCCCAGCAGGCCAGGAACACAATAAAGCCGACGATGAAGGCCCATGAGCCGCCGAAGCCGGCAACGCGATCGGCGAGCCGGTCGCCGAAGGTCGCTTCGGCGTCGAGCCTGCGGTTCGGGTCCTGGATCGGGGTCCGGCGCAGGAAATCGGCAATGTTTGAATGATTCATGGGGCCTCGCTTATTCGGTCCGCACCGAATCATGAACGAGTTTTAACGACGGTGCTGGAACGGGCCGGGGAACATGCCGAGGCGCCATTCGTCCAAACTGTATAGACCGGGTAACGGTTAAGGTGTTGCGGAGAGATACATGCGTAACAGATCCAGAAAGACGTTCCTCGCAACGTTGTGCGGCAGCCTGCTGTTGCCGCTCGCGAGCCAGGCCGCCGACAGTTCAGCGCCGGTTCAGGCCGGCTGGAAGACCCAGGAGATTCGTTACAGCTATACCGGCTTCACCACGGCGTACGACTGTGACGCGGCTGAAGATCGGATCCGAGCCATCCTGCGAGCGCTGGGTGCGCACGAGCAAACGCGTGTATCGGCGCAAGGTTGCACGTTGAATCGCCCGTCCCGGAATTTCTTCATCACTATCACGACCGCCACGCCGGTGCCGGTGGCCGATCTGCCGAAGGCATCGGCCCCGACCAGTCGCGATGAATTGCTCAAGCGGCTCGGGGTGCCGGCGAACAAGCTCGATGAAACATTCCCCGCCGAATGGAAAACCGTCCAGCTGTCCCGCGATCGCAAGCTCGACCTCGAGCCGGGCGATTGCGAGTTGATGGAAGGCCTGCGCGATCACGTGTTGCCGAAGCTATCCGTGAAGATCCAGGCCGATCGGGTCCAGTGCATCCCGCGTCAGGTGTCGCTGCAAACGCCGGAGCTGACGGTGTCCGCGCTGGTGCCGATGGCGAAGCCGGACGCGGCGGCCGGTAAGACCAAGAGCTGAACGTTGAACAGGCCGCCGGCAATGTCTGCATTGCCGGCGGCGATGTGATCGAGGTCAGCCGAACAGGCCGATCAACTCTTTCTTCTGGGCCGCCGACAGCAGCGGGCCGTAACCGGCCCGGAGGTTGTCGGACTGGCGATCGGGTTTGCCGGTCGCGGGAATGACCGCGGTCACGGCTTCGTGGCTCAGGCAGAACTTCAGAAACATCTGCGCCCAGGAAGTCACGCCGACTTCCTGCGCCCAGCCCGGCAATTGTTTGTCCTTCACCTGATTGAACAGCTTGCCGTCGTTGAAGTTGCGATTGGCGAGCACGGCGATACCCAGGTCCTTGGCCATCGGGAACAGGCGTTGCTCGGCGCCGCGGTTGGTGACCGAGTAATTGATCTGCAGAAAGTCCGGCTTGGTTTCCTGAACGACGTCGGCGAGTTGATCGTGCGCGGAGTCCAGGTAGTGCGTGATGCCGGTGTACTTTACCTTGCCTTGTTGCTTCAGTTCGCGCGCCAGCGCCAGCTGCGTTTTCCAGTCGCCGAGATTGTGAACCTGAAGCAGCTCGACCTTGTCGGTGCGCAGGGACTTGAGCGTCTTCTGAAACTGCGCGAGGCCCTTGTCGCGACCGACGACGCCCGAGAGCTTGGTGGCAATGAATGCTTTCGGGCGCAGCTTGGCCTCGGCCAGCAGCGGGCCGAGGATGTCTTCAGCATTGCTGTAGGTCGGCGCGGTATCGATCAGCGTCGCGCCGCCATCGAAGAAGCGCCTGAGCACTTCCTTCAGGGCCTCGTATTCCGGGCCGCCCGGCGTGATTTCGAAGCTGCCCGACGTGCCCATGCCGATCGCCGGTACGGTCTCGCCGCTCGAGGGAATGGTTCGCTTCAACATCGTGCCCTCACTTGCCGCGGCGGCCAGCGCCTGCCACGAGCCGCCCAGCAGGGAAGAGCTGGCGAGCACCGCAGCTGAACGGCCTAGAAACTGGCGGCGTGTAGACATTGCACGTTCTCCTCTACTGGAACCTGCAACGTTACTGAGCTTTCAGCCAGCGCGCCAGCCAGTCGCGAACTTCGTTGAAGAACTGCCGGCTGTTCTCGCCTTGCAGGATCCAATGATTCTCGTCGGGGAAGATCAACAGGCGGCTTTCGACCTGCTGTCGTTGCAGCACGCTCCAATATTCGAGCGTGTTGTTCAGCGGCACGCGGAAGTCACGTTCGCCGACCGTGACCAGCACCGGTGTCTTCCACTGCGACGCATAACGAATCGGATTTTGTTTGTTCCAGTCGACGCCTTGCTGCCACGGCGGGCCGCCCATGTTTTGTTCGCGCGAATAGGTCACATCGCTGGTGGCCCACTGGCTCTCGAGATTGATCAAGCCCGCATGGCTGATCAGACAGCGATAGCGCGTCGTACTCGCCTGCATCCAGTTCGCGAGATGACCGCCGTAACTCGCGCCGCCGGCGCATTGACGCGAGCCGTCGATGAACGAATAGCGTGCGATCGCCTCATCCGCGGCTTGATTGATCTCCAGCGCCGGGCCTTCCAGCGGATCGCCCTGAATGGCCCGCGAGAAGTCCGCACCGAAACCCGTCGAGCCGGTGTAGTTGGTGAGCAGCACGACGTAACCGGGCGCCGCGAGCAAATGGTAGTTCCAGCGCAAGAAGAACGTGTCGCGCCACATGCTGTGCGGGCCGCCGTGCATCAGCACGAGCAGCGGATATTTCTTCGCAGGATCGAAGCCGGGCGGGCGCACGATCATGTTGTGAATACGCGCGCCGCGTTTGCTGTCGAACCAGAAATGTTCCAGCGGTGCCAGGTCGAGCTGCGCGATCTTCTCCGCCGTAAAGCCCGTCAACGCTCGATGAGTCCCCCGTTGCAGGTCGATGCGCACGACTTCCGGCGGGGTGACCGCGCTGTCGAAGTTCGCGATCAGCATCGGCTCGCTGGCTCGGTCCGCGCCCACGAGATTGCCGAAGCCGCCGGTCTTCATGTCGAACGCGAGCTGCGCCTCGCCGCCAGTGCTCTTGCCACGATAGATCTTCGAATGCCCCGAGTCTTCGCCGAGCAGATAGATGTCACGGTTGTTGGGTGCGACGACGAAGTTCAGCGGATCTCGCTCCGCCGGCAAAGTTATATCGGTGCGACGAGCGAGTGACGGCCAGTCGAATGCCGCCAGATGCGTCGGACTGAACACCGACTTGCCGCGGACTTCGCGAAGCGCGTACAGCGACCGGCCGTCGGGGCTGAACTCCGGTTCGCTCCAGCCGTCGCTGCCTTTCAGATCGTCGCTGCCGGTCAGTCGCTTCGGCTCGCCGCCTTTGGCAGAGACTTGCCACAACTCGGTGTTGGTGTAATCGAAGGCGCCGCGATTGGCGTTACGAGAGGCAGCGAAGATCAAACTTTCGCCATCCGGCGTCCACGTCAGGTCCAGCTCGCTCGCGCCCGGCGTGCTGCGGCCGTCGAAGCCGTGCTGTTTGATCAATTCGGTGCCAGCAAACAAGTCGCGCGCATCGCTCACGCCAATCGTTTGTACGAACGCATGCGGCTGGCGATTCTCGGGCATCCACGTATCCCAATTGCGGATCGGGAAGCTGTCGTAGGCGCGAATCTTATATTTGCGAGCTTTCTCTTCCGCGACGATGCGTTTGCTGTCCTCGTCGCTGCGGCTGTCGGGCGGCACGTCGCTGGTGAATGCGATTCTGCGGCCGTCGGGCGAGAACTTCGGCAAGCGGGCGCCGGTGCTGATCGCCGTCGCGCGCAATGCTTCGCCGCCCGCGGCGATATCGAGGATATAAATTTGATTGGCGTCGTCACCATCGCGTTTGGTAGCGAAGGCGATGCGCTTGCTGTCCGAACTCCAGGTCATACCGGACTCGCCGGCGCGCGTCTGCGTGAGCCGACGTGGTGGGGATTTGCCGTCGGTGGTGACCAGCCACAGATCGCTCACCTGCTGATCGTTGGCGTACGCGGGCTCGGTCACACTGAATACTGCGAGCTTGCCGTCGGGACTGACAGCGGGCGCGCCGACTCGCGGCAGCAACCAGACATCTTCGTGGGTGATGGCTCGACGTTCGGCGGCGTGGATCGCTGTGCTCATCAGGCCGATGGCAATCGATGCGATCGTGCGCGCTACGAAGCAAGTATTCACTAGCAGCAGCTCCTTCTCGGGTGAGGCTTGCCGATTATTACCGATCGATGCTGCATGTGCGCGCCATTTGTTTATTCCGGCAGTAAGCCCGGTTGCGGTTGGACTCCGTTGTCATCGACCTGTCGAATCACGCAATATGCCGCGCGTTTAGCGGCGGGATCGAAATCGACAGGGATGCCGAGGCTTCTCATATGGATGTGCTGATCAAGCAATTGCGTGGCCTGAAAAAATTGCTACGCCGGCGCGGCGCGTCGCCGGAACAGGCCGAGGATCTGGTGCAGGAAGCCGTGCTCAGGCTGCACGCGTATACCCGTCAGGGTGGCCAGGTCCAGAATCAGGAAGCGTTCCTGACCCGGACCGCAATCAATCTATCCGTCGATCAGCACCGCCATGCCCGGCTCGACAGTTATGAGAGCGAGCCGATCGAGGAGCTGGAGCTGCCCGATCTGGACCCCACCCCGGATGAGGTTTTTGCAGCCGAGCAACGTCTGATGAGGATGCGGGATGCGCTCGAACGCGCCAACCCCAGGACACGGGAAGTCTTCTTCATGCATCGTCTCTACGGTTTCAGTCACGCCGAGATCGCACGCCGCTTGCGCATCAGCGTCAGCGCCGTGGAGAAGCATGTCGCGAGCGCCGTCACGATTCTTGCCATCGAACGGCAACGGGAATGAGCCCAATCGAAGCGCCCACCATCGAGCCCGTATCGCCCGAGCGACTCGCCGAAGCCAGCGTCTGGATCGCGAAGTTGCACGGCGACGCGCGCGGCCGTGCGATCGAGGAGGGCCTGCGCCGCTGGCTGCAGGCACATCCGGAGAACGCCCGCGCCTTTGAGCTGGCCACCGAAGTCTGGGACGACTCGGAGCAGCTGCGCAGCGTGGTGCCCTTTCGGCCGCTTCGTCATGTCGAGCATCGCCCACGCTGGGGCGCGATGGCGACGGCGCTGGCTTGCATGCTGGCGCTGGTGATCGTCGGAGTCTTCTGGTTACAAAACGTGGGTGTCGTCGCCACTGCGGTTGGGGAGCAGCGCCAGTTGGTACTCGAGGACGGCACTCGCGTTTTTCTCAATACCGATACGCGCATCGTCGTGAAGTACGACAAAGAGGCCCGGCGGGTCGAGCTGCGTCGAGGCGAAGCGCTGTTCAACGTCGCCAAACGTCACGATTGGCCGTTCATCGTGACGGCGGGCGATCGCCAGGTCAAAGCGCTCGGCACTTCATTTGTAGTGCGCAAGGATGTCGAGCGCCTGGCGGTCACGTTGGTGGAAGGCAGCGTGCTCGTGTCTCCGGTGCTGCCGACCTTGCCCGAGCAGATTCAGCCGACCATCGATGCGCCCGGTTCGATAGAGCAAACGCCGGTGACCACGGCGCTGGAGGCTCGCAAGGGCGCCGGCGAGTTCAAGCTGGCCGCGGGCCAGCGACTCACCTTCGACGCCGGCGCGGTCACCAAGCTCGATACGCCGTCCATAGAGAAGACGACGGCGTGGCGTCGCGGCCAGGTGATCCTCGACGACACGCCGCTGCAGGCCGCCGTGATCGAGATGAATCGCTACAACGAGGCCAAGCTGATCGTCGCCGATCCGGACGCGGCCGCGTTGCCGATCAATGGTTTGTTTCAAGCGGGAGACTCCGCGCACTTCGCCAACGCCGTCGCGCAAGCCTACGGACTCGTCGTCATCGAGCGCGGCAATGAAATAGTTCTGTCTGGCAAACCCATTCAGTGAGGATTTCAGGAGGCTGCAACGTCGATTATCGGTGTGTCAAAAATCCTGACAGCGTTCAGGAGTAGGGGATTGGGGATTTTTTGGTTAGGAGACCACTTTGAGCACCAACAATCGGACGTGTCATCGCGCTCGCTTCGCGCCTCGCGCAGCTGCGCTCACAGGGAGTGTGCTGGCAATTCTCGCCGCGGCGGTCAACGCTCAGGCAGTGACGGAATGGGACCTGCCCGGGCAGCCGCTGGCAACATCGTTGCGAGCTGTAGCGGCGCGCACCGACAGCAACATCATCTTCGACAAGAAACTGGTCGTCGGTTATTCGGCGCGACCTCTCAAGGCGCGTGCGACCACCGAGGAAGCGTTGACTCAATTGTTACAGGGCACCGGTCTCACCTACCGGCAGCTCGACGACAAGACGGTTGCAATTCAGCTGGCGAGCGCCGATAAATCGGCAACCACCAGCTCCGCTTACGGCAACAGTGACGGGCGCATTCGGCTGGCACAAGCGGAGACCGGCGCGACTCGCAAGGAAGCGCCGCCCAGTGAGCCGGCTGAGCCTTCGATGCTGTTGCTCGAAGAGATCATCGTCACGGGTACCAACATCCGTGGTATCGAGAACAACACGGCGCCGGTCACGGTGCTGTCGCGTGCATATATAGATGCAACCGGCTACAGCACCACCACCAAGTTGCTCGAGTCGGTAACGCAGAATTTTTCGCTGGCGAATCAAAGCGGCATCAACACGCCGGGCGTCAGTGGTAACAATCGTGAGCAGGGATCGAGCATCAACCTGCGCGGCATCGGCGAAGGCACGACGCTGGTCTTGTTGAACGGCCGCCGTCTGGCGCCGGGCTATCGTTCCGCCGCGGTTGACATCTCCGCGTTGCCTTTGTCAGCGATCGAACGCGTCGAAATTCTGACGGACGGCGCGTCGGCGCTGTACGGCTCGGATGCGGTCGGCGGCGTGGTGAACTTCATTCTGCGCGACGACTTCGAAGGTGCCGAGACGCGCTTGCGTGCCGGTGCCGCTGACGGTGTCGATGAGTATCGGGTCAGTCAGGCGGTGGGTGGAACTTGGGATACCGGCAATGCGCTGGTGTCGCTCGAGTACTACCAGCGCGATGCATTGCTCGCGCAGGATCGCGATTTCGTTCCATCTCCGGCGGTGGTGGGCACGCTGGCGCCCGATGACGAAAACTATTCCGGCATCATCACCGCGAAGCAGGAATTGACCGGCTCGCTCAGCGTGTTTCTCGACGGCTTGTACAGCTCGCGCGATTCCGAGAATCGTGCCGGTCGCGTCGCCTTCAATGAAACCACGGCCACCGAAAACGAGCAGACCGTCGCCACCCTCGGCTTCGACTGGAACATGTTCAAGGATTGGCAACTGGAAGTGTCGGGCAGCTACGCGCGCAACGACATCGATCAGTTCCTGACCAACCGGACCGCCGCCGGCGCCGCCAATAATTCCAACCGCGACATGGTGTTCGCCATCGAAGGCGGCGAGATCAAAGCGGACGGCTCGCTGTTCAATATCTCAGGCGGAGCCGTTCGTGGCGCCCTCGGCGTTGCGTATCGCGGCGAGAGTTACGAGGACCTGACCACGAGCGCCCTCACCGGTGCGACACAAGCGGCCTTCGATATCGATCAGAACATTCGCAGCGCCTTCGGGGAGGTGTATGTGCCGTTCGTGGGCAAGGACAACGCCTTCACCGGTGTGAGTCGCCTGGAGCTGTCGATTGCCGGCCGCTACGACGACTATTCCACCTACGGTTCTTCCTTCGATCCGCAAGGCGGCTTGATGTGGGAGCCGGTTGCAGGCCTGCGTCTGCGTGCACGATACGGCACTTCGTATAAAGCACCGAACCTGGTCGACAACAGCTTCGTCGCCAATTCCACGTCCTCGGTGCGTCAGCCGGTCGGGGGCGTGCAAATGGAAGTGATGCAAGTGCTCGGCATCGACGTCGACAGCCTGGCGCCGCAGGAATCGGAGAGCTCGTCCTTCGGTCTGGAAATCACGCCGGTGAACATGCCGGGCCTGGCGGTGTCATTCAACTATTACAAGATCCGCTACACCGATTTGGTGGCGACGCCGGCCGGCACCGGTGCAGCCGCCGTCCTGCTGGCGAATCCGGCCGCGTACGGCGATCTGATCATTCGCGATCCGAGCGACGATCAGGTCAACCAGTTCATCGCGCTCGGACAGTTGGGCCGCGGCTTCTTCCCGCTGCTGCCGAACGGTCAGCCGAACGCGGCATTCACGCCGGCGCTGGTCGACGTCATCGTCGACGGTCGACGCCGCAATCTGAGCTCGGTGCGGGCCGAGGGCCTGGACCTCGCCTCGCAGTACGAGTTCAAGATCGGTCAGAGCAAGATGTTCTTCGGCCTGTCGGGCACATATATCTTGAATCAAGAGCAGCGAGTCACTGGCACCAGTCCGCCGGTGGATACTGTGGACACCATCTACAATCCTCCGGACTGGCGTGCTCGCGCATTCGTCGGCTTTCAGCTGGCGGGCTGGTCGGCGAACGTGTTCGTCAATCACACCGATGCATACGTTGACACGCGGTTTGTAACGCGGCCGGGAATCGACGCCTACACGACCGTCGATACGCGCGTGGCTTACGACTTCTCCAACGCCTTCGAAAGCTCTTTCTTCAAGGGCCTGACCGTGGCCCTGAGCGCGCAGAACGTGCTCGATGAGGATCCGCCGTCGGTGCGGTTCCTGTCAGGCGCCGACTCCGGGTTCGATGCCACCAACGCGGATCCGTTGGGGCGGTTCATTTCTCTGGAGATCGGCAAGACCTGGTGATAACGACGGTCATGAATCCTCCTGCGATCAGCACTCGCGGAGGGGGCATAGAGGGGGCTCTCCGATAAGGGGAGCTCCCTCGTTTTTTCCACGGGCGTACGGTTGGTGCTCATGAGTTCCTGGCGTTGGTTTGTTTCATTCGCGATCCTGGCGGTCTGCGCAATCGCGTCGGCGGACGACGCACGCAGCGTGACGGCGGACGACCTCTCAGCGCTGCGACGGATCGATTCGCTACGCCTGTCGCCCGATCGCCAGAGCTTCGCTGTCCTGGTCCGCCAGGCCGATGCCGCCGCCAATGATTATCGACTCGAATGGTTCGTCGGCAAGGTGCAAGGCGGACCGTTGGTCGCGGTGGGAGCGGGCGGCGACGTGCGGCTCAAAGTCGGGCCGACGCAAGCGTATGGCGGTTTCGAACAACCCGCCGTGCGCTGGTCTCCGGATGGCCGCTGGATCGCTTACCCCGTCCTGCACGACGGTGAAATTCAACTGTGGCGGAGTAGCGTTGATGGCAGCGCTCGAGTGCGGCTCACTCATAATGCGGCCGATGTGCGCGAGTTCGAATGGAACGCCGCGGGTACCGCGCTGTACTTCAATGTCGGCAGCGCTCGCGAGGAACTGCGCGCTCGCGAACTGACGAAACAGCGCAATGGCTACCACTACGACACTGACCTTCGCAGCTTCACAGATTTGATGGGGCTGCGTGCACCGCCGGCCGATAAAGCGTCCACCGCTTGGGTCGTAGCCATCGACGATGGCCGCGAACGATTGGCCACGGACGCCGAGCGAGACGAGTTCAAACGTTTGCAAACGGTGAGCGGCGGCGGCTTCCGACCTAACGCCGCCGGTGCGTTCGCAGAACGTGCCGATGGCGCGCAGGCAGTCGCGAGATTGAACGAGAGTCGATTGATGTCTCGTCTGGAGTTTGTTCCCGTACCCACGGCGCAGTCGAAGTCGATGCAATGCGCGGCCGAGGAATGCAGCGGTTACATCGATCGTGTCTGGTGGGCCGACCAGAACACAGTGTTGTTCCTGCGTCGTGAAGGGCTCGCTTTTGCAGCGATCGGCTTGTATGCATGGCGGCCCGCCAGCGGCAAGGTGTCGGTAGTCACGCGCACGCAGGATGATTTTCTCCAGTACTGCGAGCTCGGTGCGGGCATGCAATTGATCTGCGCACGCGAGACCCCGAGCGCTCCACCGCACGTCGCGGCGGTGGACGGCAAGAGCGGCAAGGTGCGGGTGGTCGGCGACATCAATCCTGAGTTCCGTAACATCGCGCTGGGCAAGGTGGAACGCATCGAGTGGAACACGCCGGAGTTTCCGTGGAGCGTGCCGGGCGGTCGCCTGCACGGAATGTTTCCTGAGCGCGCCTACGGCTACATTCTTTATCCGCCAGACTTCCAGCCGACCCGAAAGTACCCGCTGTTCGTTGCGCCGTACGCGGCGACGGGGTTCGACAATATCTCCAATCGCGAGTACGCCTTGCATGCGATGGCGGCGCGGGGCTTTGTCGTGCTCAACGCGAATTTTCCGAGTGCGACGCCGGAGGCGCCGGCACGATTCGGCCGCGACTACTCGAAGCTGGGATTCTCCGCCGAGCTGGGCTTTCCGTTTCTGTCGATGTACATGGAATCGACCGTGCGTGCGCTCGATCTCGTCATCGCGCGAGGCTTCGTCGATGAGCGTCGGGTCGGCATCGGCGGCGTGAGTCACGGCGCGTCCACGCCGATGTATCTTCTGCTGAAACACGATCGAATCGCGGCCGCGGCCATTTCCGGCGGCATCTGGAGTCAATTGGAGTACTACTGGGCGACGCCCTATGCCGCGAGCACGGGGTTCGGCGAGGGCTGGTTCGTCAAGCCGGTCGGCGAGGGGCTGGATTTCTGGAAACAAATCGATCTGGCCGACAACGTCGAGACCATCGAGGCGCCGCTGCTGATCAATACCCCTGCGACCGAAACCTATTCTCTGATTCGTCTCATGAAGCACATGCGCGAAGCCGGCAAGCCTTACGACGCATATGTGTTCCCGCAGGAGACGCACATCAAGTGGCAGGCCGCGCATTTGCGCGCTTGCATGGAGCGCAATCTGGACTGGTTCAGTTTCTGGTTGCAGTCCTACGAGGATCCCGCTCCTGCCAAGGCCGATCAATACGCGCGTTGGCGCGGGCTGCGCTCACCTGCCGCAACCAAAGCTCGGCCGTCAGATACGCCATGAGGATGGAGGCGGGCACGGTCATCGAAGGCTCCTCCGCGGTGAGGCAGCTCACGACCTTCGCGCCGTCGAGATAGCCCTGCTCAACCAACAAGCCGTCGCGCAGGTACTCGAGCAGGAAGTGACGGTTACGACGCACCAGCTGCTGATAGAACAGATTGCCGAAGCCCTTGCTCTGGCGCCTGCGGATCTCCGCCGGCAACAGATCGGCGAAGGCGTGGCGAGCCAGGCCGCGACTCACGCCACCGAGCAGCGCGATGTGAGTGGGGACTCGTAGCATCGTCTCCCACACCGGTTGTGAGTTCAGCGGATCGATGTGATCGGCGTGCATGCCGGCGCGGAACACGAAGTTATAGAAGGCGCTGGCCGTGCCTCTGACATGGCTGCGTTTGCCGGGCGGCAGTGTCGACTGCTCGGCCAGGCGCGCGAAACCGCTATCGAAGTCCGTGATGTTCAACGCGCTCACGTGTTCCTGCCTGAGCAACGTCGGGCGCTCGAGCAGTGGGTTGGCAGTGACATAAGGGCGACGCAGCAGCCCGTGCTTTATGGTTTGCCCCAGCACCGACCACAACGATTCCTTGCTGAGCGATGTGCTCCGCACGATCTGTTGCCATAGCTCGCGACTGAGTCCGTGCAAGTAAGCGTGATCGATGGCGGCGAACGGCTGCATGGTGGCGAGCAGTACCGAGTCGCCGGCTTGCCCGGAGAAGAATGCCTGCACGCGATGGCTGGCGATCAGTTCCAAGTCGGCGTCATCCATTTCCACCGTGGTGAAATACATCGACGGATTCACGCCCAGCGGCACATCGACGAGCCGATGCAGGTCCATGTCGACACGGCGTTGTCGCTCGATCATGGGACGGTTCCAGCGTTGAGCGACCTGCCGCGCGTATTTTCTCTCATCGCCGTGATGAGCCAGCGCTTGCAGCTTGGCGGCGGTTTTCGCATCCACGCCGGCCAGATGATGTTGGAGCGAGACCTGTTCGGTATCGATCGACAGGTTGAAATAAATCGTTTCCGGCGACGAGGGCGCGTGCGCGAGACACGCGGCTACGATGGAAGAATCCAATCCGCCCGAGATGTGATGAGCGATGCGGTCATAACGCGAGGCCCACGCATCGACGGCGTTCTGCACTGTCGCGCGTAATGCGCGCGAGGCGGGTTCAACCTGGTCGAGTGGATCGAGGCAGGCGAAGGTCGTGGGGTCCCAAACTCGTGTGAACGAAGCACCGCCTGGAGTCAAAGTCAGGCGTTCGCCGCGTGCCAGGTGCGTTACACCTTCGACTGCTGTGTCGTCTGTTCGCACGCTGCTGTAGAGCAGCCAATGCGTGAGGTGCCGTCGATTGACGCTGAGCGCGAGCGGCACGAGCTGCAAACAATCTTCGAGCTGGGCAAAGAAGAACTCCACTCCGTCGTGATGCAGGCGATAACAAGGCAGCGTGCCGAGCGGGTCGCGCAGGACGTGAAGCCGATCGTTGGGCGCGTCGTGCAGGATGGCGAGATAGGAGCCCCAGTAGCGGTCGATCAGGCGTTGTCCGCCACTGCCGATGATTGCGGTGGCCTGCGCGCTGCTGAACTGTAAGCGCCGTGCGCTCGAATAATCCGTTTCGTCCCGCTCGAACAATTGTCCCAGCACGACGCCGCGCTGACGACGTAACGAGCCATTCGAGCCGTCGCCGTTCAAGGAATAAACATCGCACGCGCCCTGGCCTCGATCCCGATGCAGCACCAGGATGCCGGGCGCGTCGTAAGCCACCGACCACTGCGACAATTGTTTGCCGAGGATCTTGTACGACTCTTGCGCGAGCGCGTCCGGCCCGCTGGCCGGATTCCAGACCATGGCGACATAGCGATACATGAGCGCTCCGTGCTTCAGACCGCCATGATGGGCGTGTAGCTGGCCGTTTGTTCGACGTCCTCGTTGAACGCGAACGGCCCTTCTTGAATCCAGCAGTGCGCGCCCCACGGCTCGAGCCGGACGGCGAACACCCAAGTGGGGTAGATGTCGTAACGGGCCAGGAATTCCAGCAGGGCCAGCGAATCGAACAGGCACAATCGATTGGCGGGAAACAGGCTGCGCAGCTGTTGGAACACGGCGGTGAGCTGCCGGGCGCGCTCGACATCGGGCGTTTGGTGATTGCTATGTCGCGCTTTGCGTTTAGCCACAGCACCGACGGTGTTTTCGATTCGCTGCCAGCGCAGTCGCGCCTTCGCGGTTGTGCACGCGAGCAGAAAGTTCCAGTAATCCCATGGGCGCGCGGAGACGGCTGTCGTGTCCAGGTCGAGCAAAGGTTCGAGCGCGACGTCGGTTTCGGTAGTGACGAGCCGGCGTCCCGCGGTCGAGTCGCGAGTCAACAAACCCGCTTGCTCCAGCTCGCGCAGCTCGTGAGTGTGGCTCGGCGCCTTCGCGTCGATGAGTGCGCTCAGCGCAGCGGCGGCGGGGCCGGCCACCATGCTGTAGTCGTCTTGTTTCAAATCCAGAAAAACAAAGGCGGTGCCACGACGGCAGCAGTGCACGTGTGGCGGCAGGAAGTACTCGTCCATGAGCGAATCTCCGGGGCCCGTTGACAAAGCGGAACGTGCCCCGAAGGGCGCGTTCCGCCCGCAACTTCGTTATGAAATCGCGTTCTTATCCGGAGTTAGATAAAGATCTCCGGCTCCTGGCTGACCTCGCCCCAAGGAGCGGTCTTGTCGCCACGGGTTTCCACAGAAACTTTGCCAAGCTTGATCATGACTAGTACTCCCTTTTGACAGATGACACGCCATCGGCCTGATGGCGCGCCAAGAGTTTTGCCAAGCGGTCTGAGTTGCAAGTCCGCTTGCGCGCCGGGCAACGGGTTGCTGAACGGCAGGCAGCGTCGAATGAGTGTCCGACGTCGTGAATTCCTACGGAAAATTTGTGCGTCGCGGCCGAGCCGCACTCCACCGGGCACGCTCCTGGTCTGTCACGGATTATTGGAGAACGCGCGTGAGCGTTGCTCCGTTACAGATCACGTGTTAACTCTCGGTGCGTGGCGATGAAACCACCCGCAACGACCGGAGCAGGGAATGCTTTCGACGGCAGCGCTGCGCCCCAATGATGACGAGCTCGTTCAACAGCTGCCGCCGGCGTTGCGCGCGTGGCTGACTTTCGAGCGCTTCCATCTACACGAGCCCCAGGTGTATCAACGCGTCGCGCGCGATCCGCGATTCGATGTCAAGTACTTTCCTCAGAACTGCGGTGTGTATCGCTTGCCTTGTTTCCAGGTGCCGCGTCGTTACTTGCATGTGATCGGTGCCGTCTCCGGAGGCAAGGATAGTGTGGATGATCCTATATGTCTGCCGATACATCCTTCGGCACTCGATTCCTTTCGTGAGTTCCTGCGAATGACGGGCGCGGAGCCGGTTCGAGGACCGATCTGGGCCGTGGCAACTTCAAGCACGCGCACCGTGTTGGCATGGCCCGATAACCAACCGGAGCAGGCCAGCTTCCTCAAGACATCGTTGCATTCGCCGATATTTGGCGATCGACGCGTCACCCGGATCAAGGCCGGGCGCAGTGTCAGCCTGTCCGCATTGGTGCATGCCGAGCTCGACGAGTTGCCCGCGAACTTGCGCTTTCTGCCCGAGCCGCTGGGATTCGCTCCTCGTGGCGAGCCGGCGATGGGCGCGATCGTTCGCGCCATTCCGCGTGAGATTGAAGAGGAGCAAGTGATCCTCGCACCTCTGTTCTCTTTGATCGGAGGCAGTGGCGAGCGAGTGCCGTTGTTGTTGTCCATGCTCGAGCGAACCGACATGCAGCCGCTTGAGTTCGTGCACGACTTGCTCTGTGCGCCGTTCGCAAAGCTGTGGCTGGAGCTGGCGTTGGATCACGGGCTGATGCTCGAAGCGCACGGTCAAGATTTGTTGATGGCGTTGTCTGACGATTCAATGCCGCGCGGATGTTTCTATTACCGGGACTTCGAAGGGCTGCAGGTGGATTGGGAGCTGCGACGCTGCCTGGGCAAGCGGATGCCGGTGTCTTTGGCAGGACAATGGTGCTGGCATGAGTCGTATGAAACATTGGGGGCGCATCGCTATGCCGATCAACTGTGGTTCAAGTGGCGGATCAGCCTGACTCAATATCTGCACTTCGTTTTGCATCAGACCGAAACTGCGCTGCGTGCCTGGCGGGAGGAAGGACGCATCGGCGGTGCGTCGATTGAACCGGACGAAATAACGCTGCTGTTTTCGCGCTGCTTATTCGATGAGCTGAGACGAATGTTTGGTCCCGTCGCCGCGGCGGGCAGCGACGTGCCTTACAACATATATCGATCTCTGAACCGCTTCCTGCTGCTGCTGACAAAGCTGCGTCGGGCCCGGCTGCAGGAGCTGCGTCGGCTGGATGACTACAGCGGCGATTTGACAGCTGCTTGAGGTTTTTCCGGAGCTGCCACGTCTGAATAAGAGGTGAAAAGCAAGGTCCGGCCCATGCGCTCGGCAGATGCCATTCATTCCAATCCGGTTTCCATGTCGAGCCTGGCCGGCCGGGTCCTGGCGAGCCTGTCCACGTCCACGCGAGACGAATTGTGCGAGCACGCGGCCGACTGCTCGACTCGGCTGCGCTCGACGCTGGAATCGTTGTTCGTGAATCGTTTCGGCGGCCACCACCCCGGCTTCGAGCAGCTGAAGTTCCTGTTCTTCGTGGCGCCGCTGGTGCGGCGGCTGGTGATAGGCTCCACGCCCATGAGCCGCGGGGTGCGCGGCACGGACATAACGTTCGGTGACTTGAAATCCTGGCTCGAGTGGCTGGATGCGCTGGATCCGCTGTGTGCCCGCATGATCGACCTGCGCTACTTCGCGGGCGTCAGCGTCAAGGAAACGGCCCGGCTGCTGGATCTGCGCCCCAAGGCCGTCGTGCGCGAGCTGCGCTTCGCGCGGGCCTGGCTGAACATTAAGACCTGATAACCTTCCCGCCGCCGGCCTTGTAATCGCCCGTATTGAGGGCCATTAACTCCCGCTCTATATCGTGACCGCTGTACTTGCGAGTACACGCGGTGGGAGCGAGTTCCTTGCGACGCGGATTCCTGTTCATGCTGGGCCTGCTCGGCCTGTTGCACGTCTATATCGGCGTGCGGCTGTTGCCGGCGCTGTCAATTGGGGTCACGGGCGGGGTGATCGGCGCGCTGTTGCTTTTTGCATCCTGGGTGCTGATCCCGATGGGCCTGACGGCTCGGTCGCGACAGACGAATGACGGCGGCGCCGACACGCTCGTCTGGACTGCGCTCATCGCCATGGGCCTGTTCTCTTCTTTGTTCGTGTTCACGCTGCTGCGAGATGTGGCGCTGCTGATCGCGGCGTTGTTCACGGCCGCGGTGGCGACTGTTCGGGTCCAGGAAACGTCCGCGTGGATCGTCGTTGGCGCGGCGGTGTTTGCGACGTTGCTGGGTTTCATCAACGCTCGTCGGGTCGCCCGAGTCGTGCATGTCGATGTGCCCATCGCCAATCTGCCGCCGGCGCTGCATGGCTTTTCAATCGCGCAGATCAGTGACATTCACGTCGGCCCGACGATTCGTCGCAACTATGTCGAAGGGATTGTCGCGGCCGTGAATCGACTCGAGGCCGATGCGATTGCGATTACTGGCGATCTGGTCGACGGCAGCGTGCGAGAGCTGGCGTCGCATGTGGAACCGCTGGCGCAGTTGCGAGCGAAATATGGAACGTTCTTCGTCACCGGCAACCACGAGTACTACTCGGGTGAGCGCGCGTGGACGAGGGAACTGCGGCGTCTCGGTCTGCGCGTGCTAATGAATGAACATGTCGTCGTCGATCACGGTGACGCGAAACTGGTGATCGCGGGCGTGACAGATTTCAGTGCGCATCACTTCGATCCCGTCAATCGGAGCGATCCGGCTGCAGCGCTCGTTGATGCGCCGGTGGATGCCGGTGCGAAGATTCTGCTCGCGCATCAACCGCGCTCGGCACCCGAAGCAGCCGCGGCTGGTTTCGATTTACAACTTTCCGGGCACACGCACGGCGGACAGTTCTGGCCGTGGAATTTCTTTGTGCGCTTTCAACAGCCCTTTACCGCCGGACTGGATAGGCTCGGCTCGCTGTGGATTTACACCAGCCGAGGCACCGGCTATTGGGGACCGCCGAAACGTTTCGGGGCACCGTCGGAAATTACCCGCATCCGATTAGTCGCTGCTCACTAGGCCCGTCGACTGACGAATCACGAGCTTCGCTGGAATGGTGTGACTCTGCACCGGCTCGTCTTGAATCAGTGCGAGCAAGCTTTCCACTAGCAAAGTTGCCGCGGCCTTCGTGTCCTGTTGCACGGTCGTGAGGCTGGGATTGGTGAAGCTGGCGATGGGAATATCGTCGAAGCCCGCCACGGCCACGTCATGCGGCACACGGACCTTCCGTTCGATCAGCGCCCGCATCGCGCCGATCGCAATCAAGTCGCTTGCGCAAAACAACGCATCGAATGAAACGCCGCGCTCGATGAGCGCATTCGCGGCGTCGTAGCCGGAGCGCTCGGTCGTGAACGCGTCGATCTGCAGCTCCGGCCGCACTGGCAGCTCGGCGTTCCGCAACGAGTCCGAATAACCTTTGTATCTTTCCAGGAATTCCGGATAGTGCTCGGAGGCGTGCCCGACGAACGCGATGTTTCGTCGGCCTTGTTCGAGCAGATGCCGGGTCATGTCGCGTCCGCCCTGGAAATTGTCGCAGCCGATGGTGACGCCGGGCTGACCGGGCAGCACGGTGCCCCAACGAACGAAATGCGTGCCTTGCTCGAGCAGCAGCTCCAGGCGCGACACGTATTCCAGATAGTCGCCGTAGCCGAGCAGGATCAGGCCGTCGGCCTTCTTGCTGTCTTCGTACTCGACGTGCCAGTTACTCGACAGTTGCTGGAACGAGATCAGCAGGTCGTAACCCTGCACGGCACACGCGCGGGTCAGCGAGCCGAGCATGGACAGGAAGAATGGATTGATCAGCGAGTCGTCCAGCGTCGGGTCTTCGAAGAACAACAGCGCCAGCGTGCCGGACTGCTGGTTGCGCAGGTTGGAAGCGTTCTTGTCGACCTTGTAGTTGAGCTCGTGGGCGATCTGCAGGATGCGCTGTCGCGTCTGCTCATTGACCGTCGGGCTGCCGCGCAGGGCGCGCGACACGGTCGGCTGCGAGACGCCGGCCCGATAGGCAATGTCGAACGACGTGGCTTTTCCTTTTCCGCGCATCAGGGTAGGGCCCGGCAGTGACCTTTACACCCGTGATACATCGCGGCGCCCCCGTGCCTGCTGAACAGGGGCGCCATCCTACCTTGTCCGGGCAATCGACGCTCAGGGGGCGGTCTGGCCCTCGATCCAGGTCTCGACGACGTTGAGTTCCTGATCCACCAGCACCAGATCCGCGCGGTAGCCCGGCTCGATGCGGCCGAGCTCGCGATCCAGACCCAGGAAGGTAGCGGGGTAGAGGCTGGCCATGCGCGCGGCGTGCGGCAGGTCCACGTCGAGCATTTCCAAGGAGTTGCGGACCGCGGTCGCCATGTCGATGTCGGAGCCGGCCAGGCGGCCCTGCGCGTCGACCAGCATGTTGTCGTAGGCCACCGAGATCGGCCGGCCCTGCAGGCTGAAGGTCTTGTTGGGCGCGCCGACGGTCGGCATGGCGTCGGTCACCAGCATGAAACGATCCCGGCGTTTACTGCGCATGGCGATTTTCAGCACGACCGGATCGACGTGATGACCGTCGACGATGATTCCACACCAGCTGCCGTCATCATCCAGTGCCGCGCCGACCGCGCCGGGTTCGCGCCCGGAGAGTTGCGACATCGCGTTGAACAGGTGAGTGAAGCCGGTCAGCCCATGATCGAGCGCCGTGCGGATCTCGTCGTAGGTGCCATTCGTGTGGCCGGCGGAGACGATGACGCCCGCATTCGTGAGCTTGCGAATGATCTGCGGTGTCGTGCGCTCGGGGGCGAGCGTCACCAGCGTCTTGCCGCCTTTGAGAGACGTCAGCAGTCCCAGCGCATCTTCGTCGAGCCAGCGCAGCTTGGTCTCGTCATGCACGCCTTTACGTGCGGCATTCAAGAACGGGCCTTCGATGTGAATTCCCAGCACGCCCGGCACACCTGCTTCGATCGCATCCTGCGCGGCTTTCACTGCGCGCGAGACGACGTCGAGATCGTCGCTGATCAGCGTGGGTAGAAAACCGGTCGTGCCGAAGTGGCGATGCGCGCGTCCGATCTCTCGAATCGATGCGACGCTCGGATCGTCGTTGAACAGCACGCCGCCACCGCCGTTGACCTGCACGTCGATGAAGCCGGGCAACAACGTCTGGCCCTGCAAATCGTAGGTCGTGTCCGCGCTCCAGTCGGAGTCGCGAGCCACGATCTGCTGGATGCGTGCGCTATCGATGAGCACGACTTGATTCTCGACCCATCCCGAGTCGCGCAGCAGGCGGCCATTGACCAGCGCGAGCGTCATTACAGCGTCTCGGTCACTTTGTTGAGATGCGGCGGCTGATCGGGATCGAAGCCGCGCGCGGGGGCGAGCGCTGCAATCATCCGATAGAAACTTTGCACCATGAGCAGCGGCTCGATCACCGCGTGGGAAGAAATCGTCGGTAGCGGAATCGAGCCCGTCACGCGCGGACCTGCAACGAGCACGTCGGCGCCGCGAGCGACGAAGTCAGTCGCGAGCTTTTCGATACCGCTGCGGCTCTCATCGTTCTGCGACAGCATCAGTACCGGGAACCCGCGGCCCACCAGCGCCATCGGCCCGTGCTTCACTTCGGCCGCGCTGAATGCTTCGGCGTGCAAGCCGCAAGTCTCCTTGAACTTCAACGCCGCTTCTTGCGCGACGCCCAGTCCATAGCCGCGTCCGACAACAAACAAATTGATCGCCCGCTGCAGCGCCGGCACCGCTGCGCTCCAGTCCAGCTGCCACGCCTGCTCGAGCTGATCGGGGGCGCGCATGAGCGAGTTGATCAATGTTTGATCCGAGGTCCAGCACGCGACCAGATGCACGATGGCACTGAGCGACGCGATATACGACTTCGTCGCGGCGACGCTGGTTTCGGGGCCCGCGCTCAAGGGAATCGTGTGATGTGACATCTGCGCGAGCGGCGACGCCGGCGAATTGCACAGAGCAATCACGCAAGCGCCGTTGCGCTTGGCATTCTCGGCGGACGCGAGCAGATCGGGGCTCTTGCCTGACTGTGAGATCACGAGAAACACGACGCCGCGCATGTCTGTCTGCGCGTTGTACAGAGAGCTCATCGATGGCGAGAACGAAGTCGTCAGCAGCTTGGTATGCGACTCGATCAAATATTTCGCAAACGTCGCCGCATGATCCGAGCTCCCGCGTGCGCAGGTGACGACTGCGCGTGGGCTCATCTCCCTGAGCAAGGCGCCGATCCGGCGCACGTTGACCGCATTGTTCTCCAGCTGGCCGCGCACCACGTTGGGTGCCTGGCCGGCTTCTTTGAACATGCGGCTGTCCATACCCGTGGTCATGACGATGCGCTGAGCTCCGCAACGAAATCATAGATGTCGCCGCGATAAAACGATTGTGAGAATTCGACGGCCCGGCCGTCCTTGAGAAAGCCGACGCGCTCGACCAGCAAGCCAGCGTCTTTCTCCTGCGCTTTCAACAATTGCGCCTGCTCGGCGGTAAGCAAGACGGCGCGCAAGCGTTGCAAGGCGCGCACGGGACGATTGCCGGTGCGCTCCAGCGCTTCATACAACGATGTTTCCACCGACTCGACCGACGGCAGGCAATCGGCCAGCACCGTCGCATATTCGAGCGCCATTGGCGCATCGTCGGCGTAACGAATGCGGCTGAATCGATACACCGGCGTGCCCGGGCTGGAGCGCAGCGTGAGCGATTCGCCTGGTGTGACTGCGCCGGCCGCGCGATCGAGCCAGACACTACGGGGCTTACGTCCGCGGGCGCGCATGTCTTCGGAGAACGAGGTGAGTTTGGCGAAATTCTTTTCGACTCGATTGGTGACGAACGTGCCCGAGCCTTGCTTGCGGATCAGCAAGCCTTCCTCGACCAGTCCGTCGATGGCCTTGCGCACGGTGATGCGCGAGACGTTGAGCTCGTCGGCGAGATCGCGCTCGGGGGGCAGCGCGTCGTCGGCACCGAGAACGCGGTTTTCGATGGCGAGGCGCAACTTGCGCTGCAGCTGCTGATACAGCGGCAGGGTGCTGGCTTCATCGAGCGGCTGCAGATGCTCGGAGAGTGGAGTCAAGCCGAAGCTCCTCGGGGATGAATCTTGCTGTTGTAGTGCAATCTGGAGTGGAAGATGCCATCGGAATATTACCAATGCAATACCAATGGCCCAGTGGTCTTGCCGATATGAACACCTAAGCGGCTGTATTCCAGTGAAAAAACCCGATTAAAAACTAATGGTACTAACGGGGCTTGGCTTTTTGCTCAGACTGGTACTATATTGGACCCATATTGGTCTGATCAAAACACAACCAAGGGGTAGGGAGCGTATGAGCTACAGAAGCACGACTCTGATCGGTGCCGCAGTCACGCTGGCGTTGTTCCAGCAGGCCGCGGTTGCGCAAACGCAGACGATGGATCGCAGTGAAGTCGAGGAGGTTGTCGTTAGCGGTATTCGCGGCAGCTTACGCGAATCCGTGGAGACCAAGCGCGAAGCGACCGCCATCGTCGACGTGATCTCGGCCGAGGACATGGGCAAGTTCCCGGACAAGAACGCGGCCGAGTCCTTGTCGCATGTGCCGGGCGTGAACATCGACCGTCAGTTCGGTCAGGGCGAGCGCGTCAGCATCCGTGGCACCGATCCGGCGTTGAACCGCACGCTGCTCAACGGGCAGACGGTCGCGTCCGCCGACTGGTTCATCCTCGATTCGCCGGGCCGCACCTTCAACTACACGCTGCTCGCGCCCGAGATCGTTTCCAGCCTCGAGGTCTACAAGAGCCCCGAAGCGCGCATCGATGAGGGCAGCATCGGCGGCACCGTGATTCTGAACACGCGTCGGCCGATCGATCTTCCCGCCAGCACGCTGCGCACTTCGCTCGACTACGCGTACAACGATCGCGCCAAAGAGGGCAAGCCGAACTACTCGGCGCTGTTCAGCTGGAAGAACGATGCCGATACTTTCGGCGTGATCTTCACGGCGCTGCGTTCCGAAGAGGAGCTGGAGCGTCACGGCATCGAGACCTTCAGCTATCCGACGGCGGGTGGCGCCGGTCTTCCGGCCAGCGTCGTGGCCGATCGCTCCGCCGTGTTCCCCAATGCGATCAACTCGGCGCTGTTCGTGCAGGATCGTACCCGCAACAGCGGCACGATCGGCCTGCAATTGAAGCCGAGCGACAGCTTCGAGCTGAATCTCACCGGTTTGTATGTGAAGGCCGAGTACGACAACTACAACCAGAGCCGGTATGCCTTCTTCGGCGCGGAAGCCAGCAAGCCGACCATGACCAGCGCCACTGTCCGCAATGGCTTGATCACCTCGGGCTCGTTCTCCAACGGCCTCACTCTCCTCGACGCCATCTCTCGGCGCTCGGAAGTGGAAACCTATGCGGTCGATCTGAAGGCCGACTGGCGCGGCGATGGCTGGTCCGGCAGCGCCACCATCGGCACCACTGAAGCCGACGGCGGCACTCAGCAACAGTACTTCCTGGAATACGAAGGCCGCGGTGCTTACAGCTACGACATCGGCAAGGAGCGCGCCTCGGTCACTTTCGCGAACGATCCGGCCAGCGCGGCGTCCCTGCCAAGCATCGGCTTCGGTCAGTCCCGTCAGCAGCCGACGCATGACGAAGAACAGTATGTGCAGGCCGATTTCATTCGCGACCTGGGCTGGGGCCCGATCAATCAATGGCTGTTCGGCGCCAAGTATCGCGAGCACAAGACGGATCAGGACGCGCGCATTGGAAACATTGATGGCGATGCGCTGGCCGGCCAGGGTCTCGCTAACTTCGCTGGCGGCCTGACGCCTGGAAACATGCTCGACGGTGCGGACACGAACGCCGGTCTGGAGCGCTGGATGACGGTGAATCGCGGCGCCCTGGAGCGTTTCGTGGCGGGTGCGCCGGTGGTCAATCCGTTTACGGCGGCGCCGTTGGCCGCGTTGACGCCGTTCCCCAATGCCATGTTCAACGTGGAAGAGGAGATCTCCAGCGCCTACACGCAGTTCAACTTCACTGGCCAGGGCTTTCGCGGCAATCTCGGTCTGCGCTACGTGATGACGGATCAGTCCAGCTCGGGCTTCACGGCCGTGGGCGGTGGTGTGTTCCAGCCGAACTCGTTCTCGAAGGATTACAACGACTGGTTGCCGAGCTTCAACTTCGCGATGGACGTCGCGGATGACGTGGTGGTGCG
The DNA here is from genome assembly GCF_042651805.1 of Steroidobacter flavus. Classification (NCBI taxonomy): domain Bacteria; kingdom Pseudomonadati; phylum Pseudomonadota; class Gammaproteobacteria; order Steroidobacterales; family Steroidobacteraceae; genus Steroidobacter; species Steroidobacter flavus. The sequence continues at coordinate 3,266,783 of NZ_JBHSDU010000003.1, forward strand.
CCTGTCGGCGTCACGTTCCATGGCACGCGCCAACTTCGCCGATCTGGCTTCGTTCGTGGAACTGGATAACACCACGAACTCCGGCCGCGGCGGCAATCCCAATCTCGATCCGTACCGCGCCAGCAACTTCGACATCTCGGCGGAGTGGTACATGGGCAATGAGGGTCTGCTGGCGGTGACGCTGTTCTATAAGGACGTGCGTTCCTTCATCGTCAGTCAGTCGTCGCCGGAACAGCAGTTCGATACCAACTCCCGACAGATCGAGACCTTCGACGTGACGCGTCCTCGCAATGGCGCCGGCGGCGAGATCCAGGGCTCGGAGCTGACCTATCAAACCAGTCTGTGGGGCGACTTCGGTCTGCAGGCGAACTACACGTACGCGGACGGCACCACGGATGAAGGCTTGCAGATTCCGTTCAGCTCGAAACACACCATCAATCTCACGCCGTACTACGACAACGGCACCATCAACGCCCGCCTGACCTATGGCTGGCGCTCGAAGTACTTCCGTGAGATCGGCCGCAATGGCGTGGCGGTGACCACCGACGAGTACGCGCAGCTCGACGCGGCCTTCGGCTGGCGTCTGACCGACAACATCGAGTTGACGGCGCAGATCCTCAACATGCTGGACGAGACGCACTACGAGTACGCGGGCGAAGAGAGTCATTTGCTGAATCTCTATAAGAACGGCCGCCGGTACTTCGCCGGCGTGCGCTTCTCCCTGTAAGTGCCATCGGGGCCGCGGATTGAAACATCCGCGGCCCTGATCCAAGCTCGTACCCCACGGCAGACGCCTCGTCTGAAGCCGGCGAGTACTCACGCATGAAGCAAAGACGGATGACCGTTGCGAATCGCACTGTCGTGGGAGTGCTGGCCGCTCTCGTGCTCGCCGCCTGTGGTGGCTCGCCGGGTAACGGAAGCCCTCAATCGCCGTCCGGCTCGGAGTCTCCTCTGAGCCGTACGGCGATTGAGGGCCCCCGCATCATTCCCGCGCCTCGCAAAATGGAGGCCGGCACTGGCGCTTTCGCGGTGGGTGGCAACACCCGACTCGAATTTGGCGACGGCGTCGACGGCGAGCGTCTCGGCGGTTATCTCACTGGTTTATTCCAAGAGACCTACGGCATTGGATTGGGCACCGCGGGCAATGTGCCTGACTCCAATGTGATCCGTTTCGAGCTCACGGCCGGCGGGAGCGCCGGCGGCCCCGAAGGCTATTCGCTTGCGTCCTCCCCCTCGCGAATCGTCATCTCCGCCGCCGACTCTCGCGGCCTTTTCTACGGCGCCGTGACGTTGTGGCAGTTGCTGTCGAAACAGCAGGGCGGCTTCGTCGTTCCTGCGGTCACCATCGAAGACTCGCCGCGCTTCGCCTGGCGTGGCTTGATGCTGGACTCCGCGCGCCACTATCAGCCGCCGGAGTTCATTCGCAAGTTCATCGATGTGATGGCGCTGCATAAGTTGAATGTGTTGCACTGGCATCTCACCGACGATCAGGCGTGGCGGCTGGAGATCAAGAAATATCCGCGGCTCACTGAAGTGGGCGCGTGGCGTGTGCCCGCCGGGCCCGCGGCTGCTGCCGATATCGATCCGGCCACGGGCAAGCCGCGGTTGTATGGCGGTTTTTATTCGCAGGAGGATGTGCGGGACCTCGTGGCCTACGCGAGGTCTCGCAACATCTCCATCGTTCCCGAGATCGACATGCCGGGTCATGCCAGCGCGGCGATCGCTGCGTATCCGAAGCTGGCAGTGCTCGATCGACCTTCACCTGACGTGCCTGCCGACTGGGGTGTGTATCCCAATCTGTTCAACGCCGAGGAAGCGACGTTTCAATTTCTCGAAGATGTGCTGGCTGAGGTCGTCACGTTGTTTCCTGGGGAGTACATCCACGTCGGTGGCGATGAGGCGGTCAAGGATCAGTGGAAAGCATCCCGTCGTGTGCAGGCTCGCATGCGTGAGCTCGGGGCGAAGGACGAGCACGAGCTGCAGAGCTATTTCATCCGGCGCATGGAGACGTTTCTTACCAGCAAGGGCCGGCGCTTGATTGGTTGGGATGAAATTCTCGAAGGAGGGTTGGCGCCGAATGCCACGGTGATGTCGTGGCGTGGCATCGATGGCGCGGTTGCGGCCGCGGCTTCGGGGCACGATACGGTGTTGTCGCCGCAGCCCACGCTTTATTTCGATCGGCGTCCGTTCGACACGCCGACCTCGCCGGGTCGGGTGGAGATCTCGACGGTAGAGAACGTCTACGCGTTCGATCCGGCGCCGGCAGCGATCAGCGAGGAGCAACGGAAACATATCCTCGGGGTTCAGGCGAATCTCTGGACGGAACATATTCGTACGCCGGCTCGCGTTGAGTTCATGGCGTTCCCGCGCGCGGCCGCGATTGCCGAGGTCGGTTGGTCGCCGACCAAGGATTGGGCGGGATTTTCTGAACGTTTGTCGGCGCAGCTCGAGCGCTACCAGGTGCTCGATGTTCGTTTCGCTGAAGCGCCGATGCCGCGACCTGTGGATCCGTTCCATCGCACCAGTCATGAGATGGCGCTGTGCACGGACAAGATTGCGCTGATGTTGGAAGACGATGCGCCGCTGGCCGGCGATCGCGCTGTCTTCAAAGTGGACATCATGAATCCGTGCTGGATGTTCAAAGGCGCGGATCTTTCCAAGGCCACTGCGTTGGTGGCTTCAGTCGGCCAGGTGCCGTTCAACTTTCAGATCGGCGATGCGGTGAAGGAGATTGTTTTGTCCAAGCCGGCGACACCGGCGGGTGAATTGGAAGTGCGAGTCGATGATTGCAACGGCGAGCGCATCGCTGTGTTGCCGCTGGCGCCGGCGGTTGGGAATTTCGCGGTGACGACTTTGCCGGCGGCGACTATCAAGCCGCGCGAAGGCTTGCACGATCTGTGTCTCACGTTCACCCGGAAGAGCATCGATCCGATCTGGACGATCGATTCCATCGAATTGAAAACCACCACGGCCGCGGGGACGGAATGAGCGATGCTGTGAAATCGTTGAAGCTGCACTCGCCGCTGCGCGGCTGGTGCTCCTCGCTCGATGAAACGCCGGATGAGGTGTTCGCTCAGCGGTTCCTCGGCGACGGCGTGGCTATCGATCCCACCGGCGATACGTTGTATGCGCCTTGCGATGGCGAGATTGTGTCGGTCGCGACGTCGAAGCATGCGGTTGCTTTGCGGGCGGAGAATGGGGCGGAGATTCTTCTGCATGTTGGGATCGATACGGTTGCGTTGGGTGGCAACGGCTTCGATGCTCTGGTTCAAGCCGGTGCGCGAGTCAGTCGCGGGCAGCCGCTGTTGAAGTTCGATCTCGATGTGCTGGCTCGTGGGGCGAAGAGTTTGATTACGCCGATGCTCATTACTAACGGGGACCTCTTCACGGTTGCCAATGCGTGTGTCGGCGTGGCGGTTGAGGTTGGCGATGCGTTGTTCGATGTGGTCGCCACGGGGGCGGCTGTCGCTGCGTCGTCTGGCGAGGTGGCGCAGGAACAAACGTTGCGGTTCGTTGTGTCGCTGGAGCATGGGATTCATGCGCGCCCCGCGGCGGTGATTGCCAACTTCGCCAAGACGCAGGCCTCGGAGATCACGGTCGCTGCTCATGGGCGCAGCGCCAACGCGAGGAGCGCGGTGTCGCTGATGGCGTTGGGCGTGAAGCACGGCGATGAGATAACACTGATTTCTCGCGACGCCGCCGCGATCGAGCAGATGAGGCAGGTGGTCGTTGGGATCAAGGAGGCGCCGACCGCTGGGGTGCATGTCGCTTCGGCGAATAACGCCGCCGCCGCGCAGGGCCGCTCCGCAGCCCGCGCGGGCCAGGCACGGATAGGAAGTGACTCTGTCGCGCGTGGCGCTCAATCGCCGCACGCAGCGAAGGAATCGGCTAGCCAATCGGCAAGTGGCGCTAGCAAGGAATCAGCCGGCGATGACTCGCGCTTTAGCGATGCTGGCACTACGAGAGGCGGCGGTGAGTCGCAGTTCAGCGGCGTTGATCGCGGCACGCAGGTCGCGGGCTCCAATCGACTCCGCGGTGTCATTGCCAGCCGTGGTCTCGCGGTGGGTCGGGCGGTCACGCTCAAAGCTGCAGAGATCGCCGTCGTCGAAGCAGGCAAAGGCATCGCTCATGAGAGCGCTGAGTTCGAACGGGCTCGGGACGAAGTCCGTGCTCGACTCAACCAGCTTGCACAACACTCGCAGGGCGCGGCCAAGGACGTCATCTCCGCACATCTTGAATTCATCGACGACTGGGAACTCGTCGCCTCCGCGCGTCGCGCGATCTCTCGTGGCAAGAGCGCGGCCTTCGCCTGGCGTCGGGCAGTTAGAGACAGTGCAGACACATTGCGCGCCCTCGGCGACCCTCGCATGTCTGAGCGCGTTGATGACCTGATCGACTTGGAATCTCAAGTGCTGCTGGCACTCAGCGGCGAGGCCCCGGTCGCCATTCCTCAGCTCCCCGACCGCTCGATCCTGGTCGCCGAAGATCTCAAGCCTTCTCAGCTCGTCTCCTTAGACGCAACCAAACTCACCGGCATCTGCCTCGCCGCGGGCGGCCCAACCTCCCACGTTGCGATCCTCGCCGCCGCGATGGGTGTACCTGCACTCGTTGCGCTCGGTGAGAATGTGCTCAGCATAGAAGACGGCGCCTGGCTCGTGCTCGACGCCGAGCAGGGCACGCTCACGATCTCTCCCGATCAAGTCGCCCTGGCCGCCGCCGAACAAACATTGACTCAGCGAAAGCAACGTCAACAAAGCGAACGCGCGGCCGCGCATGTGGACTGCCGAACGGCCGATGGCGAGCGCATCGAAGTGTTCGCGAATCTTGGCTCCGTTGCCGAAGCGCAAGTCGCCGTCGCGCACGGCGCCGAAGGTTGTGGGCTACTGCGCACCGAGTTTTTATTCCTCGAACGCGACGCGTCGCCGACCGAGGACGAGCAGCTTCAGCAATATCAGGGCATCGCAAGCGCCCTCGAGAGCCGGCCGCTCGTCATTCGCACGTTAGATATCGGCGGCGACAAGCCCATTCCCTATCTGCCGCTGCCCGCCGAAGAAAACCCAGCGCTCGGTCTTCGTGGTGTGCGCACAAGTCTGTGGCGTCCGGATCTCCTGAGAGTTCAGCTGCGAGCGATCTTGCGAGTGCAGCCCGTCGAACAATGTCGCGTGCTCTTGCCGATGATCACCGACCCGGCAGAAATTCGCGCGGTCCGGCGGATGCTCGATGAAGTCCGTCGTGAGTTGTCGATCACCTCGCCCGTGCAAGTGGGCGCAATGATCGAAACACCCGCGTCCGCCGTGATCGCCGGCCGCATCGCGCGCGAAGTGGATTTCTTGAGCATCGGCACGAACGATCTCACGCAGTACACGCTTGCAATGGATCGCGGTCACGCCGAGCTGGCGCATCGTATCGATGGCTTGCATCCAGCCGTGTTGAATCTGATCGCGATGACGGTCGACGCCGCCGACGAGCAAGACAAGTTGGTCGCGGTGTGCGGCGGCCTGGCCTCAGAGCCGGCGGCCGTGCCCATTCTCATTGGTCTCGGTGTGCGCGAACTCTCTGTCGTGCCCACCTTGGTGCCGCAACTGAAGAGCTTGATCCGGACCGTGACCGTCGACGCATGTCGCTCGCTGGCGCAACGAGCGTTATCGATGGACACGGCTGAAGCCGTGCGCGCGTTAGCGAACGAAGCGATGGCGCCCGCGCGAGGCTTGCTGCCGGCGGAATAATTCACGCACGCGCGATGCAGGGGTTGTGAATGAAAAACATACTTACCGGCTTGCAGTCCATCGGCCGCGCGCTGATGCTGCCGATTGCCGTACTGCCTGTCGCCGCACTGCTGCTGCGCCTCGGTCAGCAAGATCTACTCGACATCCCCGCGATTGCCGCCGCCGGCGACGCGATCTTTTCCAATCTCGGTTTGTTGTTTGCGATGGGCGTGGCCGTTGGTCTCGCGCGAGAGAATCATGGCGCGGCCGGATTGGCGAGCGTCGTTGGCTATTTGGTGACAACGAAAGGCGCGGAGGTGTTGATTTCTGTACCGCCGGAAGTGACCGCGCAGGTAGTTGGCCAGGCTCGCGACTTCGCCATCGCTGCTTTCCGTGAACGTGAACTGGCCAAGCTCAGTGTGCCCGCCGGCTTGTTGAATGGGTTGATCGCGGGCTATCTCTACAACCGTTACAGCGACATTCGGTTGCCCGCGTATCTGGCGTTCTTTGCGGGCCGACGTTTCGTACCTATCGCGAGTGGCACGGCCGGCATTCTGCTCGCGCTGGCCTTCGGTTTCGGCTGGCCCATCCTCGAGCGCGGCATGGATGCGACGAGCGACGCCGTCCTGGCGTCGGGCTCCTTTGGAATATTCGCCTACGGCGTGTTGAACCGAGTGCTGATCGTCACCGGGCTGCATCACATCTTGAACAATGTCGCCTGGTTCCTGCTCGGTGATTTTCACGGGGTGACCGGCGATCTGAAACGTTTTTTCGCGGGCGACCCGACGGCGGGCGCATTCATGTCCGGTCACTTTGCGGTGATGATGTTCGGTCTACCGGCTGCATGTCTCGCGATGTATCAGGCGGCCGCACCGGCGCGGCGCGCTGCTGTCGGCGGCATGTTGTTTTCCATGGCGCTGACGTCGTTTCTCACTGGTGTGACCGAGCCCATCGAGTTTTCTTTCATGTTCCTGGCGCCAGTGCTGTACGGCATTCACGCGGTGCTGACCGGTGTCGCGATGGTCGTGATGGATCTGCTGAACGTGCGGCTCGGCTTTGGATTTTCGGCGGGCCTGTTCGACTACGTGTTGAGCTTTGGCAAGGCGACCCGACCGCTGTGGCTCATACCGATCGGGTTGGTGTATTTCGGGCTGTACTACGGCCTGTTCCGATTCTTCATCGCTCGCTTCAATCTCGCCACGCCGGGTCGTGAAGTCGAAGAGAGCGCGCGGAGCGATGTGGGCACGGAGGATGATTCTGTTCAAGCATGGATTCGTGGGCTCGGCGGCGCGAGCAATCTGGTAGCCGTCGATGCGTGCACCACGCGATTGCGACTGTCGATTGCCGATCAGAAAGTCGTGAACGAAGCAGCGCTCAAGTCGCTCGGGGCCCGAGGTTTCGTGCGGCCGTCACAGCAAACATTACAGGTTGTCGTCGGGCCGATTGCGGACCAGCTGGCGTCGTCGATCCGTGCCGGACTGAGATTGCCTGCAAGCGTTGCCTCTACAGCGGCGGCCGCGGTCGAAACATCGGCGACCCCGAGCAGAATCTCAGCGGCGCAGCTGCTACAGACGCTCGGTGGCTTCGAGAACATTCGCGACATGCGTGCGGCGGCCAGCCGCTTGTGTTTCACTGTGCGCGATGACGCGGCTGTCTCTGCAGATGTCGCCAAGCTGGCTGGCGTGAGGGGCATCGCGCGACCGGAGGCTCACAGCGTCCATGTCCTCATCGGCCCAACCGCGCCCGGCGTGCTCGCGGAATTGGGGCGGCTGCGCGTCTGATCGCCGTCGCGTCGTTGCGTTCAATGCAACGAACAGCGGTCGGTATACAGATTGACCTGCGGTAGCGGTAGCTTCGATGATATCGCCCCAATCATCAGGGGCGAGAAAACTTCATGTGGCGACGGTGCAAGCGTTCGACGCTGTTGGCGGTGGTGTTGGCGTCGCTCATGCCCACCATATCGCTAGCCGTCCCCACCGCGGTATTCACTCAAGCATCGGCGCCAACCGGCACCGTCGCCATCGTCGGTGCCTCGGTCGTAAATGTTGAAGACGGCTCGACGATTCCCAATGCCGTCGTACTCATCGAAGGCGATCGCATCAAGGCCGTCGGGCCGGCAGCGGCCGTGAGCGTGCCAGCGGATGCGCAGAAGATCCGCATGGACGGCAAGTGGCTCGCGCCCGGTCTGTTGAACATGCACACGCATTTCGGCTTGAAATTACCGGGCCCCGCGGGCGCGGCGCTCGAGAACGAGACGGACATGCAGCTGGTGCTGCGCATGGCGGATAACGCGCGGCAGTCATTGTATGCAGGCGTGACGACGGTCCGTCTGGTCGGCGAAGAACACGGCAGCGATTTCGCGCTGAAAGCCGCCATCGACAACGGCACCGCACTCGGCCCTCGTATCCAAACAGCCGGTGAAATCATCGCGACCACGGGCGGTCACGGTTTTCTCGAAGCCGATGGGACCGCCGAGCTGGCGAAAGCGGTGCGCCAGCAGATCAAGAACGGGGCGACCTGGATCAAGGTCGCGATCTCCGGCGGCATCTCCGATTCTCACGGCAGCATCGCAGCGTCGACCATGACGCACGAGGAGATGCAAACAGTCATCGAGGTCGCGCATCGTAATGGCGTGAAGGTGACTGCTCACAACGGTTCGCCGGTCGCAGCGGATGAAGCGCTCGCGCTCGGCATCGATTGTTTCGAGCACGCATATCATTTGACAGAGAAACAACTGCGCACGATGCAAGCGAAAGGAACGTGGCTCGTGCCGACGGCGGTGGTGACGGACGAAGGTGCGATGGAGTTCTTTCGGAAGATCGGCTCGCCGCCGTGGTATTTGGAACGGGTGAAAAGCACGCGCGAGGATCATCTCAAGATGTTGCGGACTGCGGTGAAGCTCGGTGTGAACATCGCGCTCGGCACCGATCAATTTCCCTTTGAGCCGAACGCAGGAACGACAGCGACCGTGCGCGAGGCCGAGCTCTATGTGAGCGCCGGCATGACGCCGCTACAAGCATTGCAGGCCGGAACACTCAAGCCCGCGACGCTGCTCGGCATGGAAAAAGAAGTGGGCTCGCTCAAGCCCGGCCACTACGCGGACATCATCGCTGTGAATGCCAACCCCGCGCAGGACATCGCTGCATTGCGAACCCTCAGCTTCGTGATGAAAGGCGGACAGGTCGTGCGTCACGACGCACCGTTGCCGTGAACGCAACGTAATGTCGCGCGTAGGTCTATTGAACCGGCCTGGCATTGTTCTTAGCGTGTCAGCCTGCGCAGCTTAGAAGGTCAGAGTATGGACAGGCATTCGGTCCAGTGGCGGGGCTACATTCCGGCGATCACGACCCCGTTCACCGCCGACGGCGCGCTCGATCTCGATGCTCTGGATCGGTTGTTGGAATGGCTGCATCGGGAAGGAATGCACGGGATCATCGTCGGCGGCACGCAGGGCGAGTGGTGCACGATCGATCAGGCCGAGCGTCAGCAGCTGATGCAAGCGGTCGGTCGCAAGCTTAGCGGCAAGCTGCCGCTCATCGCCGGTTGTAGCGGCTATACGTCGCGCGAGGTCGCGGCGCACGCGAAGCTGGCCGCAGAAAATGGCTTCAACGGGATTCTGGTCACACCGCCGCCGTACATGGTGCCGACCGATCGTGAGATTCTCGAGTTCTATCGCGAAGTGAACGAGCAGGTGTCGTTGCCGATCTGCGTTTATAACTGGCCGCCGGGCACGAACGTGGATATGTCGCGCGACCTGTTACAACAGATCGCCGAGCTGTCGAACGTTGTCGCGATCAAGAACTCGACCGCCGATCTGCGCCGCTTCGTCGAGGTGTTCTTCGCGTTGAAGGACAAGGTACGCGTGTTCGGCGTGCCGATGAACGATCTGGGCATCTTGCTGGTTCAACAAGGCGCCGACGGCACGATGGGCGCGGGCGGCGTGCTCGGTCGCGAGCAGCCCGACTACTTCAACGCGATTTGGGATAACGATATCCCGCGCGCACATCGGCTCGGTGCTAGAAATGAACTGCTGATGCAAGCGTGGTTCAACGCCGACTACACGGGCCGCTTCGGCTCGGCGCAAGCGATTTTCAAGGCGGCGTTGAATGAGCTCGGACTGCCTGGCGGTTATCCGCGGCGCCCGTTATTGCCGCTCGAACCCGAGGGCGTGAGTGTCGTGAGACAAACATTGATTCAGCTCGGCAAGCTTGATGCATGAGGCCTCGGGGCTGAGCCGGCAGTGCGAGTCATTCTCAAAAAGTCCGGACCAGATTCGCGGCACTTGCTTTCGGTCGCTCTAGGAGAGTAAAAAGCACGGCGAAGGCCAACAGGGGAATAGCACCGGCTGCAATAAAGACTGGTGCGTAACCATAAGTATCGAGTGTCCAGCCGGTGGCCATGGTAAACACCATGCCACCGGCTCCGGCGCCCATCCCGCCCAGTCCAACTACTGAGCCGACCGAGTCGCGCGGAAAAGCATCGGCGCACAACGACATCATATTCGGCGCCCACAGCCCGAAGCCCAGCATCGCGGTGCTGATGCCGATAAAAATAATGGCGATGCCGAGATCGAATGCCGCGCTGATGCCGGCCGTCATCAACAACATTCCAATCAGCATCACCGTGAGTCGCGCGGAAAGTACGCTCATCCCTCGACGACACAACAGATCGGAAAACGCGCCGCCCAACACGATGCCCACGCCCTGCGCGGCGAACGGAATCCATGCGTACTTGCCGATGTCGGCGGCGGTGAAGCCAGCGCTGCGCGTGAGATATTCGGGAATCCAGAAGTAGTAGAACCAGACCCAGGGATCGGCGAGCACACGCGCGGCGATCACAGCCCAAACGTTACGTGAGCGCAGTAGCTGCAGATAGGGCGTGCGCTTGATCGGCTCTGCAGGCGCGCCCACGTCGCTGATATGACGCAGCTCCTCGTCGGTGACGGCCGAATGCGCGCGAGGCAGGCGATAGAGCCACAGCCAGGCCGCAAGCCACGCGAGGCCGACGAGCCCCGTGAGAACGAAGGCCCAGCGCCAGCCCAACGTGAGATTGATCCAGGCGACGATGGGCACGGAGATGACGAGGCCCGCGCTCACACCTGCGCTCCACAGTCCCGTCGCGAAGCCTCGCTCCTCGTGCGGAAACCATTCGGAAACGGCTTTGACGCAGGCGGACCAACTGCCTGCTTCTCCCACGCCGAGCAAGAAACGGCACACCGCGAACGACGCGACGCTATTGGCCAGCGCGTGCAGTCCCGCTGCGATCGACCACCACGCCATGATCAGAGCGAATCCGGGGCGCGTGCCGATGCGATCGATGAGCCAGCCCATGACCGGCTGCATGAACGTGTACGCGAGCAGGAACGCCGTGAGGATCGACGCATAGCCGGTGTTATTGATCTGCAGCTCATCGCGCAGCGTCGGCGCGAGCACAGTCAACACCTGGCGATCGACATAGCTGATCGCCGTGGCTGCGAACAGCAACAGCACGATCACCCAGCGAAAGTTGGGAATCTTTTTCACGGTGTCCGCGTCGCTCGACGACGTCGAGCGCGTGCGTGGTTTATCGACTGGTCGGCGCGATCAGGCTCTTCAAGTGCGCTTCGATCCTCAGCATCAATCGATACACGCCGTTCGGCACTTGCCGGCCGGTGCGCGTGATCAGGCTGATGCGCGTCGAGTTCATCACCGGGTTCTCGATCGGAATCGCGACCAGCTTGCCCTCGCTCAACTGCGGTTGCGCCAGGAACTCCGGCAGGAAGGTGAGGCCTCGACCGCACTTCGCAAAGTCTTTCAGCAACATCATCGAGTTGGCGATCAGGCCGGGCTCGAGGAAGATGCCCTCGGCGTGCTCGGCCTCGCGCACGATCTGACGGATGCGGAACGAATCTTCCGGCAGGCCGATGCTGTACTCCTTGAGATCGGCCAGCTTCACGCTCTTGCGACTGGCCAGGTCGTGCTTGGGATGCACGATGGCTTTCAACGGCTGCGACAACGTGAGACGTGCACGGACCTTCGGATCCTTGGGCACATCGAAGATCAGACCGAAGTGAGCCTCGTCTTCGCGCACCAGCGCGACGGCGTCGTTGCTGCCGCTCATCTTCACGCGCACCGTCAGTCCCGGAAACCGGCGCATGAAGTCCTGCAGGACTTCGCTGAACGAGTCGTTGATGAAGGCCTCGCCGACCGCGAGGTTGATGGTGCCGCTGCGAATACTGCGCAACTCGGCGACCCGCGACAGGAACACTTCTTCGTGAGCCTGCATCTCGCGATAATAAGCAAAGGCGGCATTGCCGGCCTCGGTCAGCTTGATCTTGCGGCGTCCGCCTTCGATCAACCGCATGCCCAGTTCCTTCTCGAGCGCGGCGATCTGCCGGCTGATGGACGAGGTCGCGACATTCAGCTCGTCGCTGGCCGCCCGCATCGTCCCGAGCCGCGCCGCCTCGTACAGATAGCGCAGTCGAATTTCCCCGTGCATGCGTTCCCCCGATAGTTGCAGCAAACGCAACGAAGTCGAGTCTATGTTGAGGTCGCATCCGGATTCAATCGAGTCCAGGATATTCTGACCCGGAAACCGGCTGGACGGTCAAAGGGTGGGGGACGGAGAACGATGACTCGCTTCGACGTGGTGGTGCTCGGTGGCGGCCTGGTAGGCTGCGCGGCCGCGTATTACCTCGCCAAGCGCGGTGCCCGTGTGCGGCTGGTCGAGCAAGGCGATCTTAATCGCGAAGCTTCCGGCCGCAACGCCGGGTCGCTGCATTTTCAACTCGAGTACCGGTTGATCCGCTACGGCGATGAGCTCGCCTCCCAATTCGCGCAGATCATTCCGTTGAGCCTGGTTGCGCTCGAGGATTGGCGTGGGCTCGAAGCGGAGTTGCAGGCCGATCTCGAAGTCGGAATGCACGGCGGTTTGATCGTGGCTGAGTCGGAGACTGATGTGGCCTTGCTGGAAAGGCGGCAAGCGTTGCAGGAGAAATGGGGACTCGGTTCTTCGTTGCTGTCAGCTTCGGAAGTGCGGCGGATCGCCCCGTATCTGGCGGAGAGCGTGATCGCCGCGGGCTACTTTCCGCACGAAGGTCATGCGAACCCTCGACTCGTGACGCCGGCGTTCGCTCGTCGCGCGGAGGCGTTGGGTGTCAGCATTCAAGCGCAGACGCGAGTGACGGCGCTTCTGCGCGATGGTGCGGAGTGGGTTGTTACGACGGTGGATCGTGCCGGGCAGACTCAGGATGTTGTTGCTGGGGCGGTGCTCAATGCGGCCGGCGCTTGGGCCGGAGAGATCGGGAGGCTTGTGCATCTACATTTGCCAATCTTCCCGGTGCCGTTGTCGATGAATGTCGTCGAGCGTGCCGCGCCTTTGATTCCTCATCTCGTGCAGCACGCGAGTCAGCGCTTGACGCTCAAGCAAGTTTCTTCTGGAAACATTCTGGTTGGGGGCGGTTGGCCGGGCCGCTTCGCGCGTGAGGGTTCGGCGATGACCACGCAGCGGCGTGCTGAACCGGTGATTGAAAATGTGATGGCGAATCTGTCGCTGGCTGCGCGGCTCGTGCCGGCGATCGGTGATTTGCGTTTGTTACGTTCGTGGACGGGGATCACCGGGATCACGACCGATCAGATGCCGCTGCTCGGCGCGGTGCCGGAGGCGCCGGGGCTCTTTGTTGCCGCGGGCGGCGCGGCGTTTACGCATGGGCCGACGTATGCGAGGTTGATCAGTGAGTTGATGTTGGAGGGGCGGGCGTCTGCGAGTATCGATTTATATAGCCCGGCGCGGTTCAGTCATATCAATAATTTCATGGCGTCGGTGTGAAGCATGAGTAAGCCCGCGAGCGATGCGACGTGCGAAGTCGCCATCGTCGGTGCCGGCCCGGCCGGCCTCGCTGCCGCCGCGCTGCTTCGAGAGCACGGCGTCGATGTGACTGTTGTTGATGAGCAGGCGCGTGCGGGTGGGTTGTACGGCAGCGTGCAAGTCGCGTTGCATGCGGTGAGCGAGCGGCAGGATATCGATTGGCGGTTTCAATCGACCGTGCTCGGAATTATGCGACCGTCGGCGTATCGAGTCCCGCGCGCTGATGCATTCAGCAGCCACGGCGAGAAACACGTCGCTGGCTCGGAACAGAGGCGTCGTGGTATCGGTTGCGTCGGCTCGGAACAGAGGCGTCGTGGTGTCGGTTGTGTCGGCTCGGAACAGAGTGGCGGCGGTGCGCATGAGCTGTGGATTCAGGGGCCGGCCGGCGCTTATTTGCTACGGGCTCGAGCCGTGCTGCTGGCGCCGGGTTGTTACGATCGTCCGCTGGCGTTTCCAGGGTGGACGTTGCCCGGCGTGATGGGTGCGGGCGCGATTCAAGGGCTCACCACCAATGGCTGGGTGCGGCCTAATGCCATGGATGGCGATGGCGAGGGCTTTTTACAGAGCGAGCCCTTGGTTTCGGGCAATCGTTTCCTGCTCGCGGGCAGTCATCCTTTGCAACTCGTCGTCGCGGATCGATTGCTGAGCGCGGGCGCTCGAGTCGCTGCGGTTGTTTTCACTCAGCGGAAGCAACAAGCGTGGCTCATGATGCGTCACCCGCTCGTGGCGTTTCGGCATCGTCGGCAGCTGCTCGAAATCTCTCATATCCTCGGCCGACTGCGTCGAGCCGGCGTGCCCGTGATCTTCGGTCACACCGTCGTGCGTGCTGACGGCACTGAAGCGGTAGAGCGTGCAACGGTCGCCGCAATCGATACAAACGGAGCGATCGATTCTCACAAAACCGCAGTTGTCGAATGCGATCGCATCGGCATCTGTCACGGCTTTCTCACCTCATCCGAGCTCGCGCGACAGGCGGGGGCTGAGATGCACTGGAAAGATCACGCCGGCGGCTGGCTCGCGTGCCATGACGAATGGCTCGAATCGAGTATCGAAGATTTGTTCGTGGCCGGCGAGATCACCGGCGTCGATGGCGCGGACGCGGCGCTAGAGAAAGGTCGCATCGCCGCGGTTGGCATCCTGCGCGCACTCGGTCGTGTGGACGACCATCGAGCTCACAACCTGGCGGCGTCGGCGAGGAAACGTTTGTCACGCCTGCAACGTTTCTCCGCAATCCTGCAGGAACTGGCTCGCCCGCCTGCGGGTCTCCAGTTACAAACAATGAGCGACGACACCATCGTGTGTCCCTGCGAGTCCATCAAACGAGGTGAACTCCGCCGGGCGCTGGCAGATAACAAACACACTCTGTCGGCGGATGGCGTGAAGTCACTAACCCGAGTCGGCATGGGCCTGTGCCAAGGCCGAATGTGCGGCGACAACGTCGCCCGAGTCATCGCCGAAGCGCGGGGCGTGCAACCCAACGACGTCGGTCCCTTCCAAGCGCAAGCGCCAGTGAAACCAGTGCCTCTCGCCGCATTCATGAGTCGGCCATGAATGCGCCCGATGCTCAACAGTCGAAGTACGCGAACAACAACCCGACAATCGTGCCCAGTGCAATCGAGCGACCGAAGGCGTTGAAGATCGCGCCGCTGATTTTCGTTGAGCGCCGACGTTGGCGGCCAAGGCAACGAACGGTCGCAATGATGCTGGTGGTGGCCATGGTGTGGTCGTTAGGCCGGGAGCGCGTCAGTGGCGCTCGTAGGCGTGTGGCCGAAAAGTAAACTCAGCGACAGCTGGCGATCGTAAACAATCACGTTAGCGACTTTCGACTTGCAGGCTCCCATGAAACGTAGCCCTTCAATCAACGCCACTTACTGGCCCCTTGCGCGGTGCGCATCACTGCCATCACTCGTCGTTGCCGGCTTGCTCGGCGTCGTGCTCGCCATCGGTGGGTTGGCCGGCTGTTCACGCAAGGAAGCCGCGCCGGTGGCAGCAGCGTCCGCGCCGTCAGCAGCGGCGGTCGCGCTCGAATCGCTGATCCAGGAATTCGCGAAGGTCGAAAGGCCGGAAGAGGACGAGATGGGTGGCTTGCTCGACGTCTCCGCCGCCGCGTTTCAACACGAGATCGACGTGCGGCGTCAGTTGCTGGAGAAGGTCCGGCAAGTGAGCAAGGATGGCCTGTCGCTCGACGAGGATATCGACCGGCGCTTGATGATCGGCTTGCTGGACTCATCGATCCACACCGCCGAAGCCCGTCGCATCTGGGAGAACGATCCAGCCCTATACGTGCCCGCGCCCGAGATCGGTCGGGGCCTCGAGCCGACGGCGCCCGGCACGCCGCAGGAGCGCGCCACATCACTGGTCGCCGTACTCAAGGACGTGCCGACGAGGCTCGATCACGCTCGGCGCAATCTGAAAACGCCGTCGCGCAGCTTCACCGAGTCGGCGATCTTCAAGACCGAAGGCACGATCAAACTGCTGCGCGAGAGTGCGCCGACGCTCGCCGCGCAGGCCGGCGATGCTAAAGAATCGTTGAATGCCTCGACGAAAACCGCATTGTCAGCACTCGATGATTATTTGAAGTTTCTAAAGGATGACCTGCTGCCGCGATCGACCGGTTCCTGGGTGTTCGGCAAAGAGAACTACGACTACGTTCTCCAGCACCGCTGGATGATGGACACCGATGCCGATGCCATCCTGGCCCGCGGCCAGAAGGCGTTCGAGGAAACGGAAGCACTGGCGCAGGAGGTCGCGAAACGGATCGATCCCAAGGCCAGGCACTGGACCGAGGTCTACGAGAAGCTCAAGGACGATCATCCGCCCGCCGACGGAATCAAGCAGGCCTATCAAGCAAAGATCGATGGCGCCAGAGCATTCGTGATCGAGAAGCGCATCGTCACGCTGCCGCCCGGCGAGCGGGTGATCACCATCGATACGCCGCCGGCCATGCGACGCTCGTCGCCGTTCGGGACGTTTCAGTCGGTCGATGCGTTCGGCAGCGAGCTGGAAGGCAAGCTGGTGCTCACGCCCATCGAAGACTGGATGACGCCGAAGCAACGTGAGGATCGGCTGCGGTCGCATCACACGGCGTGGATTCCGATCATCGCCGTCCATGAGGCGTATCCGGGGCATCACGTCGAGGGCCTGAAGCGCCAGCAGAACTCGCGATTGCTTCGAAAGATCGTGCACGAGTCCATCATGTCCGAGGGGTGGGGCTTGTTCACCGAAGAGATGATGTTCGAGCAGGGCTTCCTGCAAGGCGACGACGTGCGACTCACTCAGCTGCGCAATCGCTTGTGGCGCGCGGCGCGCGTGATTCTCGATGTGAGCTTGCATACGGGGCGCATGAGCTTCGATGACGCAGTGACGTTTCTTTCGGAGAAGGTGCGCTTCGATCGTTATGCCGCCGGACTCGACGTGGGCATGTACATCGAGCGGCCGACGTATGTGCTTGGCTATCTCATCGGTATGCAGGAGATCGAACAGATCCGTGCCGATTACATCAAGCAATACGGTGAGCTGAATCCGCCGAATGAGTTCTATGATCGATTGTTGGGCGTCGGGGCCATTCCGCCCGCGCTGGTGCGCGAATCCTTGTTCGCACAGGGAAAGTTGCCTCGTTAGCGATACCAACGCCGCCACCCCCTTTCCCCCCGGCCCCTGTCTCTGGCATGCTGACAACGTTGTCACCTTGAGCGACAGCGTCGGACCATCCGGGGGATAGAGAATGAATTCCAATAGCGGCCAGCAGCCGAGCTACCTGCCTGCACTGGTGGTGCTGACCTCCCTGTTCTTCATGTGGGGGTTCATCACCTCGCTGAACGACATCCTGATTCCGCACCTGAAGGCCATTTTCACGTTGAGCTACGTGCAGGCCATGCTGATTCAGTTCAGCTTCTTCGGCGCGTACTTCGTGATGTCGGTGCCCTCGGGCTATCTGGTCGAACGGCTCGGCTATCGACGGGGCATCATCATCGGGCTGTCGACGGCGGGTATCGCTTGTCTGGGCTTCTACCCGGCGGCGTCGATGCAGTCGTATCCGCTGTTCCTGGCGGCGTTGTTTGTATTGGCCTCGGGCATCACGCTGCTCCAGGTCGCCGCGAATCCCTACGTCACCATTCTCGGCCCGAGCGAAACGGCCGCGAGCCGCTTGAATCTGACGCAAGCGTTCAATTCCCTGGGCACGACGGTCGGCCCGTTCCTCGGCTCGATGTTCATCTTGTCAGCGTCGGTGAGCGCCGGCGCGGCGGTGGATACGGCGAAGGAGATTCAGACGGTGCAAGGGCCGTATCTGGTGCTCGCCGGCCTGCTGTTCCTGATCGCCATCGTGTTCTCGCAGTTCAAGCTGCCGGTGGTGAAGGGCACGGATGCGACCACCGCGGCTGGCGACGATCACAACGTGCCGAGCGTCTGGAAACACTCGCACCTGGTGCTCGGCGCGGTCGCCATCTTCACTTACGTCGGCGCGGAAGTGGCGATCGGCAGCTTGCTGGTGAATTTCATGTCCCAACCCGACGTGGGCGGACTGAGCGAGAAGACCGCCGGCGGCTATCTGTCGCTGTACTGGGGCGGTGCCATGGTGGGTCGTTTCATCGGCGCGGTCGTGCTTCGTAAGATCAAGCCCGGTCACGTGCTTGCGTTCAACGCCGCCTGCGCCATCGCGTTGTTGCTGATCGCGATGAGCCTGTCGGGCAAGGTGGCGATGTGGGCGGTGCTCGCCATCGGTCTGTTCAACTCCATCATGTTCCCGACCATCTTCACGCTCGGCCTGGCCAAGCTGGGTCGTCACACCGGCGAGGGCTCGGGCGTGCTGTGCATGGCTATCGTGGGCGGCGCCATCGTGCCGGTGATTCAGGGCTACTTCGCCGACACCGTCGGTCTGCTCTCGTCGTTCTTCGTGCCCGCGATCTGCTACGCCTACATCGTGTTCTACGGACTGAAGGGGCACGTGGTCCGCAGCGTTCCCGATGCGGAGATTTCGGCAGGAGGGGCCCGCGCCAATATGTGACGCTGCTCGCAGGCCTGACAAATCCTTTGCGATGCCGACGCTTCTGGAGACAGGTAACCGGTTGATCTGAGTAGCGGGCTCCGGGGCCCGCGTGAGAGACTGCCGCCGCGAAGAAAATCCCGCACGGGCAATTCATGACGGATGGCAACTGGCACCGCGTAGCAGGACGCACGCAGCAGCGAGGATTCATCGACGGCGCACTACCGATGCTGGTGAAGCGTGCGGTGGTCGCGCAAGCTGTTCTCATTCTTGCGGCACTTTGGAGCTATGCCACCTGGCGGGTCTATAGCGACAAGGCCGAAACCCTCGAATCCGCCCGACACGAGCTGCGAGCTGTCGCGGCCGGCATGTATGTTCATTTGCAGGCGGTCCTGAACGATAGCCTCGGCGCGGCGCGGACCGCAGCTCAGGCCATCGATGCCAATGGCGGGTTGAGCGAAATCCCGTCGCAGACCGCCGCTCAATTGCTGGCTCGTGAGTTGAGCAGCGGCGAGTACGTCCGCGGTCTGTTCGTGCTCGCGCCGAATAAATTCGTGGCTGCCGTCCGCAATCGCGAAGTGCAGATGCTCGATGCGCCGCCGTCCTGGGTGCAGGCCGCGATAGACGAGACGCGCGGGGTGTTCATCGGCAAGACCATCGAAGATCCCATCGAATCCAGTCAGCGCGCATTTCCCATCGCAGTTCGTACCATCGACAGCTCGGGCGCGACGGTGTGGGCGGGCGCGTTGCTCGGCGTCGATGCGCTCGATCAGTTGTACGAGACGATGGCGATCCGCGGCGGGGCATTGAGCGTGACGTCCACCGCCGGCGATCTGTTGTTACGCGTGCCGATGCCGACGATGGCGCTCAAAGGTCAGATCAACGTTCGTAACAGCGACGTTTATCGCGGCAGTGTCGACTTGGCGGAGGAGGGCGGATTTGTCGAATCGCCCAGTCCGTTCGCGAGCGGCACCTGGATCTATGCGATTCGACGGCTCGGCGGCTATCGGCTGGCCGTGTCGGCGAGCCGCGAGAAAGAAGTTATTTTGCAGCAATGGCACGATCGCACGCGCGGCTTGACCATCGTGCTGGCCGGCATTTCTGTTTTGTTTATTGCGTTGACCGTGTTGCTCCGGCATTTCATCAACCGGCTCGAGAAAGCGAACACCAATCTCGGTCAGCTCAATGCCGAGCTGGAGAGTCGCGTGACGGCGCGCACCACCGAGCTGCAGGAGGCAAACCAGCAACTGGCACTGACGAATGAAGAGCTGGAAGCATTCACTGCATCGGCCTCTCACGATCTGCGCTCGCCGCTGGGGACGATTGCCGGTCAGGCCGGGCTGCTCAGAGACGATCTGGGCGGCGTGATGACCGATGTGATCACGCAACGGATCGATCGTATTCAATCGAACGTCACGCGCTCGTCCGAAATCATCGATGGCTTGCTATCGCTGGCGCGCGTGTCGCGTCAGGAGCTGTTGAACGAGCGCGTCGATATTTCCACGCTGGCTCGTAACATCGTCGAGGATCTGCGTCAGCAGTATCCGAGGCACCGGGTCGAGTGCTTGATCGAGTCGAACTTGATGGTCAACGCCGATCCACGCTTGATGAAGAGCCTGCTGGGCAATTTGCTGGGCAACGCCTGGAAGTACACCAGCCGCACGCCGCATGCGCGGGTCGAAGTGAGCTGCACGCAAGCCACCGGCGGCATCGTGTTCTCGGTGCGTGACAACGGTGCCGGCTTCGACATGTCACGTTCGCAGCGCTTGTTCGAGCCGTTCCAGCGATTGCACAGCTCCGCCGAATTCCCCGGCGTCGGCATCGGTCTGGCCATCGTCGCCCGCATCGTGCGTCGCTATGGCGGGAAAATCACCGTCGATAGCGAGCCCGGTCGCGGCACCATCTTCCGCTTCACCCTGCCGGCCGCGGCGGTGACCAACAAAGAGTGAGGGTCGGGTGATAAGGTGAGGCTCCCGTTCATGGAGCCGGTCTTTGCTGAATCCCGCTACTTCGCGTCTGCGTATCGTCGGCATCGGCGGGACCACCAAGGCCGGATCGTCGACCGAGAAGGCGCTGGTCGCCTGTCTCGCGGCGGCCGAGCGGTTGGGCGCGCAAGTGCAGGTGATTCCCGGGACGGCGCTCGCCTGCCTGCCGCTGTATTCCCCGGAAGAAACCCTGCGGACCCCGGAGCAACTGCGGTTCGTCGATACGGTTCGGCAGGCGGACGGCCTGATTCTCGCGACCCCGGCATATCACGCCGGCATGTCCGGGCTGCTGAAGAATGCCATCGATCTGCTCGAAGACCTGCGCGACGAGCCCCGGCCGTATCTGGATGGCCGGGCAGTCGGCTGCATCGTGACGGCATATGGCTGGCAGGGTGCCGGGACGACGCTGACCTCCGTGCGCACCATCGTGCATGCCCTGCGCGGCTGGCCGACTCCGCTCGGGATCACCCTGAATACCGCGGTTCCGCTGTTCGATGCGGCCGGCTTATGTATGGATGAGCGGACCCAGACCCAGTTCGAGATGCTCGCGGCGCAAGTCGTGGGCTTCGCGTCGCGATTCGCCGCATAAATTTCCTGATAGCCCCGTTCGGACGATTAAAGGTTTATCAGCTAGTTCGGGGCCTCCGAGCCTCGGGTTACTCTTATAGGCCTTGCTCACGGATAGTGAATTCAATGTCATACCGACGTTCCCGCCCTCCCGCCCCGTCGCAGTGGGCCTTGTGCGCGATGCTTGTGATCGCCGCCGCGGGGTGCTCGCGTCAGCCGGCCGGGCCGGGTAAGGCGGTCGGGCCGCAGATCATCGATGTGGAAACCGCCGCCGCGACCATTCAGCCGCTCGGCGTCGAGATCGAGGCGGTGGGCACGGCTCGCGCCAACGAGTCGGTCGAAGTGACCTCCAAAGCGTCCAACACCGTCACCGCGATTCGTTTCGAGGAAGGCGATCGGGTCCGCAAAGGCGCCATCCTGGTCGAGCTCAATGGCGACGAAGCCCGCGCCGCGTTGGCGGAAGCCGAAGCCGCGCTCGCCGAAAGTCAGAACAACTTCAAGCGCAGTCGCGATCTGTATGCGCAGCAGGCGTTGTCGGTGTCGCAGCTCGATCTGATCGAGTCGACGTTGAAAGCCAATCAAGCACGCGTCGATGTGGCGAAGGCGCGTCTGGCGGACACCATCATTCGCGCCAGCTTCGACGGCAAGACCGGTTTTCGCCGGGTGAGTCTCGGCAGCCTGGTCAGCCCGGGCACAGTGATCACCACGCTCGATGACACGTCGGTCATCAAGCTCGACTTCACGGTCGCTGAAACTTATTTGTATGCATTGGAGAAAGGCCTGCCGGTGACCGCGGCCACCGCCGGTCTGCCGGGGCGCGAGTTCAAAGGTAAGGTCAGTCAGATCGATTCGCGCGTCGATCCGGTGAGTCGTTCCATCGCTGTGCGCGCCGAGTTGCCGAACCCCAAGGGCGATCTGCGGCCGGGCATGTTCATGACCGTGAAGCTGCAGGGCGAAGTCGCGCCCGCGTTGCTGGTGCCGGAAAACGCCATCGTGCCGGAGCAGGGTCATACGTTTGTCTTCGTGGTCGAGAACGGCGAGGCAACGCGTCGCGCGGTGAAGCTTGGCAAGCGTCGTCCGGGCGTGGTCGAGGTCGTCGACGGTTTGAAGGAACATGAGCGCGTAGTGGTCGAAGGAACGCAGAACCTGCGCGATGGCGGCCCGGTGCGCGAGCAAGGCGCGCCGGCCGAGCAGCAGAAAGCGAGCTCCTGAAGTCATGAAGCTGTCCGAGCTGTCGGTGCGCCGTCCGGTCTTCGCGACCGTCATCAGTCTGCTGCTGATCATTTTCGGTCTGGTGTCGCTGCAGCGCCTGGCGGTGCGTGAATATCCGGACATCGATCGCCCGGTGGTCTCGATCACCACGACCTACACGGGCGCCTCCTCCGCCGTCATCGAAACCAAGATCACCCAAGTCATCGAGGACTCGATTGCCGGCATCGAGGGCATTCTCAAAATCGAATCCGACAGCGAGGACGAGCGCTCGTCGGTGCGCATCGAGTTCGACGTCGATCGTGACATCGACGGCGCGACCAACGACGTGCGCGATCGCGTGGCGCGCGTGCTGGGCAACTTGCCGGAAGAGGCCGATCCGCCGGAAGTGTTGAAGGCCGACGCCAGCGCCGATCCGATCATGTACATCCTGCTCAGCTCGGAAAACCTGTCGGTGCTCGAGCTCAACGACTATGCCGAGCGCAATCTGATCGATCGGCTGTCGACGGTGCCGGGCGTGGCGCGCGTTTCCATCAACGGTGGCGGTCGTTATTCGATGCGAATCTGGCTGGATCGTCAGGCGCTGGCCGCCCGTGGGCTGACGGTGACCGATATCGAAGACGCACTCCGTCGTGAGAACGTCGAATTGCCGGCGGGTCGTATCGAGTCGAAGACGCGCGAGTTCACCTTGCGCACGCTGGTCGGATTGCAGAGCGAACAAGACTTTCGCGACCTTGTGATCTCGCGCGGATCCGACGGTCACCTCATCCGCCTGGGCGAAGTGGCCAACGTGCAGCTGGCATCTGAGAACGATCGCTCGACCGCTCGCTTCGACGGTCAGGCGGGCGTGTCGATGGGCGTGGAAGCGCAGTCGAAAGCGAACACGCTGGACATCGTGCGCGGGGTGCGCGCGGAAATCGACAAGCTGCAGGAGACGCTGCCTCGCGGCTCGAAGCTGCAGGTCGGTGTCGACAACGGCATCGCCATCGAAGCGGCGCTGCGTGAAGTGATCATTGCAGTCGTGTTCGCGCTGATCTCCGTGCTCGCCGTGATCTATGCGTTCCTCGGCAGCTTGCGAGCGACGTTGATTCCGGCGGTGACCATTCCTGTGTCCATCGTCGCATCGTTCACGGTGATGTATGCGATGGGCTATTCGGTGAACGTGCTGACACTGCTGGGCTTGGTGCTGGCCATCGGCTTGGTGGTGGACGACGCCATTGTTGTGCTCGAGAACGTGCATCGACGCACGGAAATGGGTGAGCCGCCGTTGGTTGCTTCGGTGACCGGCAGTCGCGAGATCGGCTTCGCGGTCATCGCGACGACGCTGACGCTCGCGGCCGTGTTCATTCCTATTTCCTTCCTGCCCGGCGACATCGGACGGTTGTTCAGCGAGTTCGGATTTACGCTCGCGGCTTCGGTGCTGTTCTCGGCACTGGTTGCGTTGACGCTGACGCCGATGCTCGCCTCGAAGCTGCCCGAGTCCGAGATGCATCGGAACCGGTTCGCGCAGATGGTGGATCGTTTCTTCCGCAGGCTGGCCGAGGTCTATGACAAGCGCTTGCGCTCGTTGATTCGTCGGCCCTGGCTGGTGATGGGCATGGTCGGCGCGCTGGTCGTGCTCGGAGCGCTGACATTCCGCTCTGTGCCGTCGGAGTTCACGCCAACCGCCGACGTGGGGCGCGTCAGCGTGACCATCGAAGCACCGGAAGGCACGAGCTTCGATCACATGTATCAATACGGTCTGAAGCTCGAAGCCATCGCGCTCAAAGAGCAGCAGGCGCATGGCGATATCGCTCACGTGCTGTTGCGTGTGCCTGGCGGTCAGGGTGGCGGTCCGGCTCGCACCGGCGACGTGAACTCCGCGCGTGTCGCAATGATGTTGGTCGACTGGCACGATCGTCAGCGCTCGGCAGCGCAAATCGCCGAAGCGGTCGTCAAAGAAGCGCAGAAGGCCATGCCTGGCGTGCGTGCTATGGCGAATCAGCAGGGCAGCCTGGGTCGACGCGGCTCGGGGCGTCCGTTCGAAGCGGTGCTCGGCGGACCCGACTATGAAACGTTGGCGAAGTGGTCGAACCACATGATGGATATGGCGCGGCAGAATCCGGGCCTGCGCAACCTCGACGCCAGTTACAAAGAGCGCAAGCCACAGATCCGCGTCTCAGTGGATCGGAGTCGTGCAGCGGAATTGGGTGTGTCGCTGGAGACGGTCGGTCGGACGCTGGAGACCGTGCTGGGCTCGCGCATCGTGACGACGTATGTGGATCGCGGTCGTGAATACAACGTCATTCTGCAAGCGGCCGACGAAGCACGCGAGACCATCACCGATCTCACCAACATTCGGGTGCGCTCGACTCGTGGCGACGCGTTGATTCCGCTCTCCAACGTTGTGCATCTCGAAGAGACGGCGGGCGCGGTGCAGTTGCCGCGTTTCAATCGTCTGCGTTCGGTGGAAGTTCGTGCCGATCTCGCGCCGGGCTACACCATGGGCGAAGCCATTCAATGGTTCCAGGAGACCGCGGCGCGCGAGTTGCCGGAAGCGACGGTGATGTGGGACGGCGAGTCCGGTGAATACATGCGCGCCGGGCAGCAGATGTATCTCACGTTCTTCTTCGCGCTGGCCATTGTGTTCCTCGTGCTCGCGGCGCAGTTCGAAAGCTTCGTGCATCCGGCCATCATCATGGTCACGGTGCCGCTGGCGTTGTTGGGCGCGGTGTTCGGGCTGAAGCTGTATGGCGCGACCATCAATATCTTCAGTCAGATCGCGGTGATCATGCTCATCGGTATCGCCGCCAAGAACGGCGTGCTGATCGTCGAGTTCGCCAATCAGCTTCGCGACCAGGGCGTGGAGTTCATGGAGGCCGTCGTGAAGGCCGCCGAGACGCGCTTGCGACCGGTATTGATGACCAGCTTGTGTACGGCGTTCGGCGCGTTGCCGTTGTTGTTCGCGACGGGCGCCGGCTCCGAGCAGCGCATTCCCATCGGCATCGTGGTGTTCTACGGCACGATCGTTTCAGTGTTCCTGACGCTGTTCGCGGTGCCGGCGGTGTATTCGGTGTTTGCGCGCCGGACCAAGTCGCCCGAGCACGTCAGCCGCATTCTCGACAAGATGCTCGGCGAGCACACGCCGCCGAGCGAGCAGCAGGGCGACCGCTCACCCGCCGCGCATTAAGCCTTCGAACATTGCACCAGCAGCGTCGCGGCTTGCAGAAACGTCTCGCGTGCCGTCTTGGCGTCCTGCGCCTTCGCGATCAATTCTTCGTAACGTTCGATGGAGCGGTGGTAGACCGTGGTCGCGTTGTTGGCGAAAACCATAGCGATATTGGCGAGGAACTGCGAGCGGTCCGCAGCTATCATGCGCGCATGAGCACGCCGACCGCCGAGTTCTGCCAGCGTCAGAGTGACGGCCTCTATGTCATCGACACCGGTTTCGTCCGGCCGCGTTTCGATGCCGCTTTTTTGATCGTCGATAATGGCCGCGCCGCTTATATCGACACCGGCCCCAACAACGCAGTGCCGAGATTGCTGGCCGCGCTGGAATCGATCGGGCTCGAGCGCAGCGCTGTCGATTACGTCATTCCGACGCACGTGCATCTGGATCATGCCGGCGGAGTAGGGCTGCTGATGAGCGAGCTGCCCAACGCGAAAATGTTGATTCATCCGCGCGGCGCGCGTCACCTGGTCGATCCGACGGCACTGATGGAAGGTGTGCGCGCGGTGTATGGCGTCGAAGTGGCCAATCGCGATTACGGCGAGTTGGTGCCGGTGCCTGAAGACAGAGTCATGACTTCCGCTGAAGGCATGGTCGTGAATGTGGGCAAGCGGCCGCTGCGGTTCATGGACACGCCCGGTCACGCCCGACATCACCACTGTATCTGGGACGAAGCGACTCGCGGCTGGTTCACGGGCGACACCTTCGGCATCGTTTATCCCGAGCTGCACACGCCGAACGGTCCCTACATTGTGCCAGCGACTGCACCGGTGCAGTTCGACCAGGAGGCTCTGCACGAATCGGTCGGGCGGTTACTGGCGGAGCGACCGGCGCTGATGTACCTGACGCACTTCGGCGCCGTGGCCCATCCAGAACAGTTGTCAGTGCAATTCCTATCTCAGGTGGATGAAATGGTTGTTGCGGCCCGCGCGCTGGCGCTGGTGCCGAATCGTCACGAACAGCTGAAGCGCGCGTTCGCCGAAATCTACATTGCCGAGCTACGGCGCTCGGGCTCGACCCTGCCGGAATCTTTCCTACGCGACATGCTCGCCGCCGACCTGGAATTGAACGCCCAAGGCCTGGGCGCCTGGCTCAGC
Organism: Steroidobacter flavus; assembly: GCF_042651805.1. Classification (NCBI taxonomy): domain Bacteria; kingdom Pseudomonadati; phylum Pseudomonadota; class Gammaproteobacteria; order Steroidobacterales; family Steroidobacteraceae; genus Steroidobacter; species Steroidobacter flavus. The sequence continues at coordinate 3,293,383 of NZ_JBHSDU010000003.1, forward strand.
AAACATTAATTTGTAGGAAAAGACTTTCGTCGGCGGCAATTCAGGATTCGCCTAAAAGCAAACGCCTTGGTTTCGTGATGTATTGCACTGAACGTCGCAATGCGGCTCACGCATCCTGCGCACGCCCCTTCCCCTCGAGATCGAACATGTCCGCAGAATTGATGCCCATTCTCGCCTTCATCTCAGGCGCCATGGTCGCCGCGATTTTGTCGTCGCTGACCGTTTCCCGTGCCGTCAAAGAGCAGCAGGAAATCTTGAAACGAGGCCAGGTCGCCCATGGCCGCATCCTGCACATCTGGCGCCCCAAGCTGCGGGGTGCCTTCGCCCGCATCTACTTCGAGTTCGAGCCGAACGGCGCGGACACCGTGCGCGGTTGCCATATCGACCGGCGCCCGGCCGACGAAATGCGGGCGTCGCTGCCGGCGGTGGGCACGACAGTGGCCGTGCGTTATTTGCCCGACCAGCCCAAGCAGGCGGTGATTGCCCGCCTGGTGTCCCGTTTTACCGACTAAAACGCCAACCAACACGGAACCAACCGTCCCGCCCCCTCATTTCGTCGTCGATAGTGGTTACGACGCCCCGGAGGAGGGACTATGGGTATTCTCGTTTGGTTGATCGTCGGTGGCGTGTGTGGCTGGCTGGCCAGCATCATCATGCGCACCGATGCCCAGCAGGGCATTCTGTTGAACGTGATCGTCGGCATCGTCGGCGCGTTGCTGGCGGGCTTCATCATTTCGCCGATGGTCGGGGTTGGCACGATCAACGAAGGCATCTCGCTCGCCACCTTCCTGGTGTCGTTGCTGGGTGCGGTGATCCTGCTCGCGATCGTCAATCTGTTCCGTCGAGGCAGCGTGCGCTGAAACGCAGCTGACGTTGGAATGAAAAAGGGCCGGACGGTGTCCGGCCCTTTTTTTTATCTACGCAGAACGGGTGCGGTTACTTGCCGCGATAACGCTCGAACCACGCCAGGATGGCGCTGGCCTTCGCTGCCGACTGCGACGGCCGGGCGGTGAAGCCGCCATGCGATGCGCCGGGCACCTTCACCAATCCCGTTGGCACGCCCGCCAGTTGCAGCGCCTGGTAGTACTGCTCAGAGTCGCTGAGCGGTGTCCGGAAATCCTGGTCGCCCACGACCACCAGCGTCGGCGTCTTCACCGAGCCGACCAGCGACAGCGGCGAGCGCGCCCAGTAACCCTGCGGATCTTCCCAAGGCGTCTTGCCGAACCAGTACTTGGTCATGAACGCACTGCCGTCAGTCGTAAGCACCAGGCTGGTCCAGTTGATCACCGGCTTCTGCGAAGCCGCCGCTTTGAAACGGTTGGTCTTGCCGACGATCCACGCCGTCAACACACCGCCGCCCGAGCCGCCCGTGACGAACAAGTTATTGGGGTCGACGAAGCCCTGCGCGATCGCGGCGTCGACGCAGCTGATCAAATCGTCGTAATCGTTCCCCGGATACTTGTGATGAATCAGATTCGCGAACTCGTCGCCGTACGACGTTGAGCCACGCGGATTGGTGTACAGCACGACGTAGCCCGCCGCGGCATACAGCTGATTGTCCGTCGAGAACACCGGGCCGTACGCGGAGAACGGTCCGCCGTGGATTTCGAGAATCAGGGGATATTTCTTGTTGCGATCGAAGTTCGGCGGTAACACCAGCCAGGCATCGACCGGGCGCTGATCGAACGAGGACTTCACGTCCAGGTGTTGCACCTGGCCCAGCGTCTTGCCGGCCAGCGAGCCTTCGTTGAGATCGGTGAGTTGTTTGGTCCGACCGCCGCGGGAAATGGAAATATCCGACGGCCGTGCGCCGGAGCCGCTGGTGAAGGCAATCGTGCCGTCATTCGCGACGGTGAAGTCACCGCCGGTGTAGGGACGATCGAGGCCGCCGCCGGTCAAGCCTTGAGCCACCGGTGTGAGTTTGCCATTGAGCGCCACACGAGCCACCTTCGTCACGGCCTTGTCGTCATAACGAACGTAGAGATCGCGGCCGTTCGGCGCCCACTGCACGTCATCGATGGATCGATCCAGCGATGCGGTCAGCGAGCGCGGATTGCTGCCGTCGGCATTCATCACATACAGCTCGACGTTCTGGTAACCCATGAACTTATCTTCGAAGCTGAGATACGCGATGGTCTTGCCGTCCGGGGAGACGCGAGCGGACTCGTCCGGGCCGGGGCGGTTGGTCAGTTGCGTGATCTGGCCGTCGGCCAGCGCGATACGGTACAGCTCGGTGTTCACCGGCTCGCGACGCCAGTTCTCATTACGATTGCCGGTGACGACCAGATAACTGCCATCCGGCGCCCAGGAGAGCGGGCCGCCCTCGTTGAACGCGCCGAACGTGAGTTGACGAGGCGTGCCACCGTCGGCGGCGACCACATAGACGTGCGTGTAACCGGGCTTGAGATAGCCAGCACCGTCGGCCCGGTAGGTGATATCGGTGATCACTTCCAGCGGCGGCGCCCATTGCGCGTTCTCCGGCTTCGGCGGCGCTTCGCCCAGCGGTTTCTTTTCGTCCGGCGCGAACATGGTGAATGCAATCCACTTGCCGTCGGGCGACCAGGTCAGCGCATCCGGCGCGTCCAGCAGCTCGGCGAGCTTGGCCGTCTGGCCGGTTTGCATCCAACGCACGAACAACTGAGGCCGGCCATCTTCGGCCGTGGACACATAGGCCAGGCGATCGCCCTTGGGCGACCAGCGCGGCGAATTATGCGAGCCGGCGCCTGCGACCACCGGCGTCTGCGTGCCGCTCTCGGTGTCGGCCAGCCAGATCGAAGTGCGACCCCGATCGGTCATGATGTCGAACGAATGCCGCGCGTAGGCGACCGCCCGACCGTCTGGACGGATTTGTGGATCGCTGGCGAACTGCAGCCCGAACAGGTCGCTTCCCTGGAAGATTTTATTGGGCGCGTCCGGCGGATCCGCGAGCACGGTCGTGAGCGGCGTGGCGGTGACCAGGAGCGCAACGAGCAGCCTCAATTGCATACATCCCTCTGTAGGTGCTGGAAAAACGGGCCGGTACGCTAACGTCCCTGAGCGTGAGCGTCCAGTCTGAATGGAACATCCCGGCATTATTGCGACTGTGGCGGGCTGCCCGATCCCGCGCTTTAATGAAACCGGAGTTTGCCAGTCGTCGAACTCCCGCTATTGCAATGGGAGGAAAGGGCGCGGTGGCATCGAGCCCGGAGACTTTTGTGCCTGTATCGACGGCCGAGCTGTCGTGGCGTGTGCTCGGCTTCGTCAATGGGCTGCGGCTGCTCGCCTCGTCATCGCTCGCGGTTTTATTCGTCTCGATCATGCCCGAGACCTTCGGGCAACTGGATCCCGCGCTGTTCGCTGGCGCGGCGACTGCCTATTTCCTGTATGCAGTGATCTCGGTCAGCAGCATCCGGCGGCGCTCGCCGGATATCGTGCTGCAGACATGGACCGGTGTATTCGCCGACGTGCTGGTGCTGTCGCTGCTCACCTATGCCAGCGGCGGTGTGAACGGCGGCATCGCGGCGCTGGTGGTGCTGTCCATCGGCGCGGCCAGTTTCATCCTGCGCCGGCGGCTGGCGATGGCGATTGCGGTGGCGGCCGCGCTCGCCATGCTCGTTCAGCCCATCATCTCGATGCTCGCCAACGTCGATGCGACCAACGAGTTCACGACCGCGGCGATCTCCGGCGCATTGACCATCGTTATCGCGCTCGGCATCTCGCAGCTGGCGAGAATCATGCGTCAGAACGAGGAGATCAATCGGCAACGCGAAGCCACCAACATCGAGCTCACCGAATTGCAGCGGACGCTCTCCGAGCACTTGCGCGAAGGCGTGCTCATCGTGGATGGCGAGAACAAAGTCTCGATGATCAGCGATACCGCCGCGACCTTGCTCCAGGGTGGCAGCGTGGCCGAAGGCCAGACGTTGAGCGATGTTTCTTCGCGGCTCGCGAACCTGCTGGATACCTGGCGCCGTTACTTTTGCGACGAGGGCCGCAGTACGCCGACCATGATGGGCTTCGACGGCGAGCGTCGCTTGCAACTGAAGTTCGTCTCGCTCGACAACAGCACTCAAGGGCCGGCGCTGATCTTCGTCGAAGACAAGTCGCGCATGGCGGCGTGGATGCCCGCGTCGATGGTGCCTGCGACAGTGCAAGTGAATCAGGTGCCCGCGCCGCGTGAGCCGGTGCCGCGTCCGGCTGCGCCACCGCCTGCACCGGTTCGTAATCAGAGCGCTCGGGGAGAAGTTGCGCGCGAGCGTGCGTTCGAAAGTCCATACGCAGCCGGCGCGTTGCGTGAGCCCTCTTATGAGAGTGGCCAATATGCCGGTGCGTTGTCGCCGGCGAGTGCACTACGCACGAGCGAGCCGCGCGGCAATCCGTTTGAAGAGTCGTCGTATCGAGAGGGTCAGCGTCGTCAGAGTCCGCCGCCGCCGAACAAGGAGGAACCGTATCGAGCCAACACTCTGCGAGAAAACATCGCGCGACAAAACACCTTCCGTGCCGCGCTTCAAGAAGTCTCTCCTTGGGAAAATCCACCCAAGCCGGCGCCGCCACCGCCGCCGGCCGCTGTTGCTCCCGCCGCCACGGCGGCTCAACCCCGTCGACCACAGCAACCGACTCGACAGCAGCCTCCCGCGAGTCAGCAGCCACCGACGCGTCCGCCGGGGAACATGCTCACAAACAACGATCCGCGTCTGCGAATCATCATTGGCAATGCGCTGCAGTTCGGGAAACGGGAGTCGATTCGGTTGGAACGGGTCGACCTGGCGTCGTGGACCAAGGAGTTCCTCACCGAGTTCTGGCAGACCCAGGACATCGACGCCGATACTTTGCGACTGAGCGCGCCGCGCGAGAACGTGCCGGTGCGTGCCGATCCGGCTCATCTGCACAAGCTGCTGTGGACGCTGTGTAACGATCTGCTGAAGTACGGGCGCGCCACCAACGCCTACGATCCGGTGGAGATTCGCGTCGGTCGCAGTGCCACCACGCAGCGTCGTTATCTCGACGTGATCGATCGCGGCTCGGCCGTCGGCCCGGTCGATTCCAAGCGCGTGTTCGAGCCCTTCCTGTCGGCGGGCAGGGCGGGCACGGGCATTTCGATGTTTGTGTCGCGCGAGCTGTCGCCCGGCGTTCGCTCCGGTGCCAACAACGATCCGCGCCCTGGCGGCGGGGTCGTGTTCAGGTTGGTGTTCGCCGACGCGCCCGCGCCCAAGCCCGTCGAAGGCGAACAAGAATAGTTATACTGCTCGCATCCCCTGATCGGAGAGGTCGATGCGGATGGGTTGCGCGGCGCTCGCGAGCGTCTGCTTGGGATTGGCATTGACGGCGAGCGCGCAAAGTAACAGCGACTTCAACTGCGCATCGACTCGTGCCAATGAGAATCGTCCGGCCGTCGTTGCGACGACCTTGGGCGAGACACCTGCGCTCGTTCGCATCCCCGCCAGGATCACTCATTCGCCGATCGTGCTCTGGCACGGCTTCGGTCCACCCGCAAGCGAGCAGGCTTTGATGGAGGCGTTGCCGCTCGACGACGTGCCGGCGGTGAAGGTCTATCTCGGCTTGCCGATGTTTGGCTCGCGTGCGCCGGCCGGAGGTGCGAAGGAGTTGGCACGCCGGCAGCAACAGGATCTGGCGACTTTGGTGTTCGAGCCGGCGGTGCTGGGCGCGGCTAAAGAATTGTCTGCGGTGGTTCGCGCGCTCGAGGAACATGGTTGTTTGAAGCGCCGCGAGCGCATCGGGCTGTTTGGGTTCTCGGCCGGTGGCGCGGCGGTGTTATATGCGCTCGCCGAACGAGATGTGCCGATCGCATCGGCCGTAACGTTGAATGCGTCAACGGGCTTGAGCGCGTCGGTCAAGGCGTATGAGCGTGCCACTAAAGGGTCATACTCGTGGACCGACGAGGCGCGTACACTCGCGCTGCGCTCGGATGCGGCGGGTCGCGCGAAGGACATTGTCAAAGGTCACCCGCCGCCGGCATTACTCATCATTCACGGTAACGATGACGCAATGCTGACGCCCGAGGTTGCCAGCACGTTGCATCGGGCATTACAGCCTCTCTATTACGAGGCGGAGGCGGCGCAAAGCCTGCAACTCCTCCTGGTGCCGGGAATGGCGCACGGCTGGACGAACCCAGGGACCTTGGAGGCAATGCGCGGCGCGATCGGTACGTGGTTTGGCAAATATACGGGGTCTTCATGCGAGTCAGTCGGATTGCGTTGTTGATGGTGGCGCTGGCGGTGCAGCCGGTGCAGTCGTGGGCCGAAGGTGGCGTGGTCGATTACATCGAAGCCAAGCAAGTCACCAATCCGCCGCCGACGACGGCGCTGAATGCGTTCGACCGTTTCGAGATCGCGCCGATCGCGATGGGCGATCCGTACGCCGGTCAGCCGGCGAACGAGCAGGCCAAGGAGCGCTTGCAGGCCAACCTCGACGAGCGGGTGCCGCCGTTGTTGAACGAGTTCAGCGGCAAGCCGGCGAAGAACGATCCGCCGCGCGTGCTTCGCATCGAGCCGACCATCCGTCACGTGAAGTTCATCAGCACCAAGGCGCGTCTGTGGGCCGGTGCGTTCGCCGGTGGCACGGCCGTGCTCATGACGGTGAAGATGAGCGACGCCGCGACCGGCGAAGTGATCGCCGAGCCGGAGTTCTATCAGCACGCCAACGCGTTCGGCGCCGCCTATTCGTTCGGTGCCACCGACAAGGCCATGCTGGTTCGCGTCGCCGATCTGGTGACCAATTATTTGAAGTCGAACTACAGCGCGGCTGTGGGCGGCCCGACCGGTAAGGATGACAAGCCGGCCGACGAGAAGAAAGGAAAGAAGGGCAAGTCCAAGGACAGCGACAAGGCTGAGGAGTCCACTGATCAGCAGTCGGCGCAGTAGCAAGTCGCGCGGCTCCGGCAAACGCCGAGGCTGGCGCTTATCGAAGCTTCTTCCGAGCGCAGCCACCCGCAAGCGGTGGCTGCGCATTTTCCGTTCAGCGCCGCTGACCTTGCAGCTGGTCATGGTGCTGTTGTTGACCGTGTCCACCTGGTTCACGATCAACATCGTGTATCAGGTGGTGCGTAAGCCCACCGAGCTGTTCTTTCCAGTCAGCGGCACGCTCTACAAATCGCCCACTGAAACGTGGACCTCGTACGAGCCCATCTTCCGCAAGCACTCCACCGATACCATCAGTCCCGAGTTGCTGGCGGCGCTTGCGCAGGTCGAAGGCTCGGGCAATCCGATCGTGCGTACTTACTGGCGCTGGTCGTTCACGCACAAGCCCTTCGACATCTATCGACCCGCCTCGAGCGCGGTCGGGATGTATCAAATCACCGATGGCACCTTCGAGGAGACCAGCCGGCTGTGCGTGCACGATCACAAGGTTGTGGACGACGGGCCGTGGAACGACTTCAAGTCATGCTGGTTCAACAGTTTGTATCTGCGCATCATCCCGTCGCATGCGGTCGAGATGACGTCGGCGTATCTGGATCGCCGCATCGGCCTGATTCTTTATAAGAACGACATCCGCTCGGCGACGCTCAAACAAAAGCAGGATCTCGCCGCCGTGATTCACGTCTGCGGTGCCGGCGCGGGATCCGCGTTCGCGAGGCGCGGCTTCCGTCCGCGCCCCGGCCAGCACTGCGGCGATCATTCCGTGCAGGGCTACATCGATCGCGTGAACCGGATGAAGAAAGTCTTCGCCGGGCTCGCGCAACAGCCTAGAGCTTCACTGTGGCAGTAGCCTTCGATTCGATGGTCACCGGCTGAGCCCGACTGTTCTGGCCCTTGATGCGCACCGAGTAGGTGCCGGGCATCACGCCGATCGGATCGCCGCCCGTCACGCCGGTCGCAACGACCTGGCCTTGCGACGTGACCACTTCGAAGCTCGCACGCATCGACTGCGTCAGTGCATTGCTCAAGCCCGCCGCATCCTTGGCATCGAAGTAACTGCCGTTGCCGAGCGACGCCCAGTGACTGAACGTAACGGCGAGCTTGGGATCTTCGATGGCGAAACCGACGATGTTGACTCGCACCGTGCCAGCCTTGGTCAGCGCCGCGATGGCGGCGGCAGGGTCGCCGCCGCAAGTTTCTTCGCCGTCGGTCAGCAACACGACCAGGCGCTCGCCCTTGATGGACGCCAGGTCCGACGACACTTTCTCCAGCGATGCGCCGATGGGCGTGCGTGCGCCGTTCTTCGCTTCCAATGCTTTGATCTTGGTGTCGACCGCTGCGGCGTTGAGCGGACTCACTGGAATATCCAGGTCGGTCTGGCATGAATCCACTTCGCGACCGAAGACGCGGAACGCGAACGGCGTGCCGGCCGGGATGCCGCTCGAGGTGAGCTTGCTCAATGTTTGTTTCGCGATATCGATACGACGCTGGCCGCCGATCTTCTGCAGCATGCTGCCGGACGCGTCGAGAATGATTTCAATGCCGCCGCCGGCCGCCACTGCATTCGCGGCGGTGACGACGAGCTTGCCGGGCTCTTGCTTCGCCGGCGTGATGCGAATGTTCGCCTTCGCGAGCGTGGTGTGCGACTGACCCGTCGCGTACCACAACTCATATTCACCGGCCTGCAATGGCGCGAGCACCTTCGCGGGATTGCCGCGAGAGGGATATTCATAATTGCCGCTCGTGCCTTCCTTCGCGCCTTTCGGAACGATGGTGATGTAGTCGGACTGATTGTTCGGTCCCTTCCACGTCACATTGAACAAGCTGCCTGCGACCGCTTCGGCCGGTCCTTGCAGCGACGCGGTTACCGCGCCGACCGTGATTTTGGTTGATGCCAGCGTGGAGTATGTCTGGCCGGTGAGATAACGAACTTCGTACTGACCGCCGGCATCGGGGGCGCGCAATTGCACGGGATTGCCTGCCTTCGTGTATTCGTATCCCTTGTACTCACGTTCCGGCGCGCCGGCCGGCACGATGGTGATGAAGTCCTGCGGATTGTTCGGGCCTTGCCATTTCACCGCGAAGGTCGCGCCGGCGTTCACTTGGGCGGGCGCGCTCACGCTGCCACTGACTTTGCCGACGGTCAGCTTGCGCGAGCCAATGACTTTGTCGCCATTGCCCAGGATGTAACGCAGCTCGTATTCGCCACTCGCGTCCGGCACGCGCAGAGTCACCGGATTGGCGTTGCGCGTGTATTCATAGACGATGTACGGGCGCTCGGCATTGCCGATGGCGACATAGTCGCGGTCGTTGTTCGGTCCGGTCCATTTGACCTTGATATCCGCGCCGGCCGCCGCTTCTGCCGGACCGTCGAGCGTCGCCGTCACTGCGTTCGCTTTGAGCGGCTGGCGAGTCAACGTCGCATACGGACTGCTGGCGCCGAGCAAACGAATTTCATAATCGCCAGCCGTCGGCGGCACGCGTAGTTCCACTTTGCCATCGGCATCGGCGTACTCATACGCGTCGTAATGCCCCTCGGGCGCACCTTTCGGGACGATGGTGATGAAGTTTCTGGGATCGGTGTTACCGGTGAAGGTGATGGCAATGGGCGCACCGATGTCCGCGGTCGCGGGCCCTTTCAATGCCGGGGCTCCCCACGCGAGGGTAGTGCCGATCAGGAATAACCAAACGAATCTGGACAACGATCGCACGAGCATGGAGGTCCCTTTCAGGTGGGCGCGGGAAGGCCCATTTTAGGGCACGCCGGCGCCACCTGCCTCGGCCGATAGGGCGACGGCCGGGCAAAGGCTGCGGTGAATCCCGTATTCGTGCGAGAATTGGCGGCCAAATCCCCCTGAATTGATCCCCGGAAGCTAATGACTGAACTGTCGGCGTCGGGCGGCGCGGGCAACTCGCCGCGGCGGGTGCTGTTTGCGAGCTTGATCGGCACCACCATCGAGTACTTCGACTTTTACATCTACGCGACGGCGGCCGTGCTGGTGTTCCCGAAGCTGTTCTTCCCCTCGGGCGATCAGGCTTCGGCGACGCTGCAGTCGCTGGCCACCTTTGCGCTGGCGTTTTTCGCGCGGCCGCTGGGCTCGGCGCTGTTCGGCCATTTCGGCGATCGCGTCGGGCGCAAGGCCACGCTGGTCGCCGCGCTGCTGACGATGGGCCTGTCGACGGTGTTCATCGGCCTGCTGCCGACCTACGAGTCCATCGGCTTGTGGGCGCCGGCGCTGCTGGCCTTATGTCGTCTCGGCCAGGGATTGGGCCTGGGCGGCGAGTGGGGCGGGGCGGTGTTGCTCGCGACCGAAAATGCGCCGCCGGGCAAGCAGGCCTGGTACGGCATGTTCCCGCAGCTCGGGGCTCCGTTGGGTTTCATTTGTTCTACAGGTGTGTTCCTGCTGCTGACCGAATTTCTCACCGATGCCGAATTCTTCGTGTGGGGCTGGCGCGTGCCGTTCGTCGCCAGCGCGCTGCTGGTGTTCGTCGGCTTGTATGTCCGGCTGCGGCTGCATGAAACGCCGGCGTTTCAAAAAGCCATCGACAACAACGAGCGCGTGCGCCTGCCCATGCTGACGGTGCTCGGCAAGCATCCGATGATGCTGATTCTCGGCACGTTCGCCGCCACGGCGACGTTTGTGATTTTCTATTTGATGACGGTGTTCTCGCTGAGCTGGGGCACCAGTGCGCTCGGCTATTCGCGCCAGGAATTCCTGGTGCTGCAGATGATCGGCGTGCTGTTCTTCGCGCTGACCATTCCGATCTCGGCGGTGATCGCCGACCGCCGCGGCCGCTTCGCCATGCTGATCGCCGCGACGCTCGGCATCATGGCGTTCGGCCTGTTTTTCCAGCCGCTGTTCAGCTCGGATTCGCCGCTGCGTGTGGTCATATTCCTCGCGTTAGGGCTGGGCCTGATGGGCCTGACCTACGGGCCTTTGGGTACGGCACTTTCGGAGTTGTTTCCGACCTCGGTCCGGTACACTGGCGCCTCTTTGACTTTCAACCTCGCCGGCATCGTCGGCGCCTCGCTCGCGCCGTACGTGGCCACCTGGCTCGCCACGCACTATGGCCTGGCGTATGTCGGCTATTACCTCACGGCCGCGGGCGCGCTGACTTTGCTGGCGCTGCTCTTGATCCGTCGGCCCCAGCCACAATCTTGAGCCACACTTTTTAGTCTTCGGCAAAATTCAAAAGCACGCGCAATGCTCTCAACCGCCAACGTCTCCATCCAATTCGGCGCCAAGCCGCTGTTCGAACAGGTCTCGGTCAAGTTCACCGACGGCAACCGCTACGGGTTGATCGGCGCGAACGGCTGCGGCAAGTCCACGTTCATGAAAATCCTCGGTCGCGAGCTGGAGCCCAGCTCCGGCGAAGTGATGCTGATGAACGGCCTGCGCGTCGGTAAGCTGCGCCAGGACCAATTCGCCTACGAAGACGAGCGCGTGCTCGACGTGGTCATGCAGGGCCACCAGGAAATGTGGCAGGCGATGGTCGACCGCGATCGCATCTATGCGAATCCAGAGGCGACCGACGCGGACTACATGCGCGCCGCCGAGCTCGAAACGAAATTCGCGGAGTACGGCGGTTATGACGCCGAAGCTCGCGCCGCCAGCATTTTGAAAGACGCCGGCATCGACCCGTCTTATCACAACGGCCCGATGCGCGAGGTCGCGCCAGGCTGGAAGCTGCGTGTGTTGCTCGCGCAGGCGCTGTTCTCGCGCCCCGACGTGTTGTTGCTCGACGAGCCGACCAACAACCTGGACATCCATTCCATCGGCTGGCTGGAAGGCGTGCTGAATCAGTACGACGCCACCATGATCATCATCAGCCACGATCGTCACTTCCTGAACCAGGTGTGCACGCACATGGCCGATCTCGACTACGGCCAGCTGAAAATCTGGCCCGGCAACTACGATGACTTCATGCTTGCCTCCGTGCAGGCCCGCGAGCGCGTGGAAGCATCGAATGCCAAGGCGAAGGAGCGCATCTCCGACCTGCAGGAATTCGTGCGACGCTTCTCGGCGAACGCGTCGAAGGCGCGTCAGGCGACGTCCCGTCAGCGGCAGATCGAAAAGATCAAGATCGAAGAGGTCAAGCCGTCGTCGCGCCAGAATCCGTACATTCGTTTCGAGCAGGAAAAAAAGCTGTATCGGAACGCGGTGACGGTGGAGGAGTTGAGCTTCACTTATCCCGGCACGGACAAGCCGGTGCTCAACAATGTGAATTTCAACGTCGAAGCGGGCGAGCGCATCGCCATCATCGGTCAGAACGGCGTGGGCAAGACCACGTTGATGCGCCTGCTGGCCGGCGAGCTGCAACCGAACAAAGGCACGATCACCTGGGTCGAGAGCGCCAAGGTCGGTTACATGCCGCAGGACCCGGCGGCGGAATTTGCCAACAAAGTGGATTTGTTCACCTGGATGACGGAGTGGCGCGGCAAGAGCGACGACGATCAGATCGTGCGCGCCACGCTGGGCCGGCTGCTGTTCTCCGGCGAGGAGACCCGCAAGTCGGTGAAGGTGCTGTCCGGCGGCGAGAAGGGCCGCATGATCTACGGCAAGCTGATGCTGCAGCGGCCGAACGTCCTGCTGCTCGACGAGCCCACCAACCACATGGACATGGAAACCATCGAGTCGCTGCAGATCGGCGTGGAAAAATATCCAGGCACGGTGGTGTTCGTCTCGCACGATCGCGAGTTCGTCGGCGGCGTCGCCAATCGCATCATCGAGTTGCAGCCGGGCGGCAAGCTGGTGGACTTCAAGGGGACTTATGACGAATACCTGCGCTCGCAGGGCCTCACGTCCTGAGCCGGGCCGTTAAAATATTCGTCACCGGGGAACGGGCCGTGTATAGTGGGCGCGGCTCGTAACCTTTCTCTTTATCTTTTCTTGGTCCGCGGCGATTTCCTCATCCATGCCTTCGCCGGCGCCGCTCCTGGCGCGACCAACTCAACCTAAACCGAATCGTTGCCGAACCGTGGTGGGTGATGCGTTGTGCATAGCCCGTTTTTGCGGCCTGTTTAGGCGTTCTGCTTTGGATGGGTAGGGCGCGTTGAGTGCCGGCTCGATACCGGCGGGTTCGCGTTTTGTATTGGAGTTTCAATGAGCAAGATTTACGTGGGCAATCTGCCCTTTTCCGCCGATGAAAATGCGGTCCGCGACCTGTTCGCGCAGCACGGCACCGTCGAGTCCGTGGCCCTGATCATGGACCGCGAGACCGGCCGCCCCCGCGGCTTCGGCTTCGTCGAAATGCCGCGTGCCGATGCGGCCCGTGCCATCCAGAATTTGAACGGCCATGACATGGGCGGCCGTCCGCTCAAGGTCAACGAGGCGCAGGACAAGCCCCGCGGCGGTGGCGGCGGTGGCGGTGGCTACGGCGGCAACCGCGGCGGTGGCGGCGGCGGTCGCTGGTAATTCAGGTGCCCCGCGACGCTCATGGCGTCGCGGGGCGTCTCTACGGAAGTAAGGAGCTGCGATGAAAGCGACCAGCGCCACCGAAGCGTGGCTCGAAGTGCCGTTCGTGCGTAGCTCCGTGACGCCCATCGCTCCGCCGGACGGCTGCGAAGGGCTGTGGCACAAATATGTGATCTCCCAGGGCGATAACGAGATCACCGGCCTGCGCGCCGGGACCCTGACCGAAGTCACTCAGCACGTCGACGGCTTGACCGAGCGCTTGAACGAACGCCGCGTCGGTAAGCAAAAGCACAAATAACCCGTCGCTTGCCGCCATCGATTGCCCGCGACTACAGTCGTGGCATGCATGCGATGGAAACGCTCAAGTATCTGTTGATCCCGCTGCGCGGCGCCGCGCTCGTTCTGATCGTTGTATTCAGCTTGCTCTTGTTGCTTGCAGCCAAGGGCGGGCTGATGGGCTTGCCCCTGGCGCTGCTCGTGCTCTCCTGGTTTTTCAAATACGGCTTCGCCTTGCTCGATAAGGTGGCCGACGGTGTGAATGAGCCGCCGGTGCTGTCATATGAGATGGTCAATCCGGCCAACGAGTCGCGACCGTTGGGATTGCTGGCCATCGTCAGTGCTTTCTATTTCTTCACCGGCATGCTTCAACCGCTGGTGGGGCATGAGGTCGTGACCGTGCTTCGAGCGATCGGTTTGGTGCTCGTGCCGGCCATCATCATGATGCAGGTGATGGAGGGCTTCTTCGATTCGTTGAATCCGATCAGCCTGCTCCGGATCGTCGTACGTGTGCCTGACAGCTATGTGCTGATTCTCGCCTTGCTTGCCGGTGCGTGGTGGCTGGCGACGGCGCTCGTGACCTGGCTGCCGGCGGCGGAGTTGCCGTTCTCCATTTCGATTCCCTTTCCCGATATCGTGCGTCTCGCGATCCTGATGTATGCATGGCTGGCGTCGTTCGCGATGATCGGCGGCGTTTTATTCGTTCGTCGCGCCGAGCTCGGCTTCGAGCCCGCTCATTCGCCTGAACGGGCGGCGGAGAAGGCGGAGCGCGAGCGCGAACGCGAGGTCGATCTGCTGATCGATCGTATCTTCGCTGAGTGGCGTGGCGGCGCGTATGGCAATGCCTGGCGCACGATCGAGAAACATTTGAGCAGCAGCGCGCGGCCGGGCGACGAGTTACAGACATTGTTTCAACGCGCGTCGCAATGGCCGGATCAACGGCTCGCTCATCGTCTGGCCCAGGAGCTCATTCCGCAATTGTTAGCGGCGCGTCGTACTGGCGATGCGCTGAAGATTGCGAGGATGCAGCTGAAGGCGGATGTGAATTTCCGACCGATCAAGAGCGAAGACACCATCAAGCTGATCGAACTCGCCCGCGACGGCGGCGACCGCCAGACGGCTCGTATGCTGCTGGCAGGCTTCGCCGAACGCTACGAAGACGACGTTGCCCGCCGCGTCGCCGGCCACTTGGCGCAACAGCTGGAGCGCTGAGCGTCGATGGCCGATTCAGCGCGCATCAATGTATATGTCCAGCCGCGGGCGAGTAAGACCGCTGTCGTGGGCATGCACGATGGCTGCGTGAAAATCAGATTGGCCGCGCCGCCGGTGGATGGTGCTGCTAACGCCGCGCTGATTGAATTTGTGGCGGATCAGGTTGGCGTTGCCAAGTCACGCGTGAGGATTGCTGCCGGGTTGACCAGTCGCCGGAAGACGGTTGAGGTCGATGGCGTCACGGCGGAGCAACTGGCGGGCGCGTTGACCTCTCCCACTTAACAGTTGACGATTCTGAGGCGAGGTTATGTCATTCGATTTCAACGGTGTCGCCTTCGATCGCTCGGCTCTGATCGTCATGCATTATCAGACTGACGTATTTACCATTCTGTTCGGCGAGCAACCGTCGCCGCTGCTGGATCGATGTAACAATTTGATCCGGCGCTGGCGCGTCACCGGTCGCCCCGTGTTGTTCCCTAACTTTTTCCTGGGCGAAAATTATGAGCACGCCTCGCAGAGCAACCGCCTGATCGCCTCGATCGTGCCGACCGGTTACTTTCGTAACTCCTTGCCGGTGAAAGGGTTGGCGGTCGAGCCGCACGATGTTTTCTATGCTTGCCCGCGAGCCAGCGTCTTCCATGGCACAACGCTGGACGCCGACCTTCGCTCGCGCGGCATCGGCACGCTCGTCATGGCCGGGATCAGTACCACTGGTGTTGTTCTTTCCAGTGTCACATGGGCGAGCGATGCTGGTTATGACGTGCGTCTGGTGCGGGACTGCTGTTATGACCCAGATCAAGCCGCGCACGACGCTTTGTTTCATACTGGATTCGGCGGGCGCGTTCAGGTGGTGTAAAGTTGCGCGCACGGATGCTTGGTAGATTGGCCTAGACCTACGGATTGAGGACTATCGGATGCGTGCACAGCGCGGGTTCGCGGCGGCTTTTGTGACTTTGTGCTTCGCGTTGCCATTGGCGGGATGCGGTGGTGGCGGCGGCGATGGGGGCGGGAGCGGCACTAGCACGGGTACGAGCCAGAGCCCGAGCACCGGTGGAGGTACTGCCCGCGTCGACTCGCCTGCAGTGATTTCGGCCGAGACTCCGCCACCGACGGCCCTGACCTACGGCGCTACCGCCACCTTCAAGGTGACCGCGACCGATCCGGACGGCGATCCTCTTCCCGGGTTCGAAGTGGCTTATGGCCCCGCCGGTTTCAGCGTCACACAACAAGGTGACGTAAGTTGGACACCCAACGGTCCGTTGTTCGATCGTGTGACAGATTTCAATTGGGGTGTGCGCGTCCGCGGCTCCAGCTCAGCCTCGGGGCTGCTCGAGGGCACCATCACCGTGACCGATGCCACGCGCGAGTATCCCTTGCGCCGGTCCAACCCGCACATTCCCATTCCCTACAGCGGCCTGCGAATTGCGGATCTGGATGGCGACGGCAATACCGATCTGCTGGTCGGCGCCTACCAGGTTATTTATTCGCTCAGTCGCAGCGGTAGCACTTATCGCCAGTCGTGGGCCTATCCGTTCGAGATGAATAACGACCTGCACACGCCGACCCAGGTGCAGGCCCTGACCTCGGCGGATATCGACGGCGATCACAAGCAGGAGATCTACATTTCCAAGGATGGCCGGCTGATGCGTCTCGATGGCGTCAAGCGGCGCGAGGCGGCCGTTGTTCCGTTGCGTTGTACGGCGCTGGAAATCGCCGATCTCGACGGCAACGGCTCTCGGGAGCTGGTGTGCCTGAGTTCGCGGGTTTATGTACTGAATCTGGATTCGCTGGCCGAACTCTGGTCCACGCCGGCACAGGAGTTTGGCGAGTCGATGGCCATCGGTAATGTGGATGGCGACGCCGCCCTGGAGATCGTGACGGCCGGCGGCTTCGTGTACGACGGAGCGACGCACGACAACCAATGGAATTATGGCCAGAAGTTCGGCCGCGCCATCGATACCGGCGACCTGGACGGCAACGGCATCGAGGAAATTATCAGCGGCGGATATTCGCCCGGTGTCGTGCGCGCGTATGACGCCGTCAATAAATCCGTGGCCTGGGAATTCACCGCGTCGACGATCGACATCGCCGCCATCACGGTGGCCGATGCCAATGGCGATGGACACGTCGAAGCGATCGCCGGGTCCGCCGGCGGCGATCCTGTGAGGGCCATCGGTTACAACACGGCGACTCATCAACCCGAGCTGCTGTGGCAACTCGATGCTCAGGAAGATGGTGTCACCAGCATTGCTGTGGGCGATGTCGACGGCGACGGAACGAACGAGATCGTGTGGGGCGCGGGGGAATCCAGCGACGGTCGAGATCAGATCGTCATCGCGGGCTTCACACCTGCGATCAGTGTGAAATGGCAAAGCAGCGCCATCACCGAGACCCTGACGTACCTCGGCGGCGCGCCGGCGCGTATCGGGGCTGGCGCGACACGCCTGATGTTTCTGTCGCCCCATGCCGATCGTGCCGACAGCACGCGAATCCTCGCGTTGACGCCCATGACCGGCGAGGTGGAAATCACTGCTGACCTGGGAGTGAACCCGCGGGGAACTCAGGCAATCGCCGTCGCGGATTACGATCACGACAACATCGACGAAGTGTTCTTCGGTAGCGATCGTTTCAATGCGTACGACTTTGCCGCGAGCTCCATCGAGTGGCAGGCGCCGGGCTGGTCGACGGCGGCGACCGCCGTCGCGGTGAAGCAAGCTGATATGAACAACGATGGCTACGCCGATCTGATCGGGCTGAACGGCCTCGGCCAGGTCGAAATCGATGACGTCCATGCGCAGACCCAGCTCTGGCGTAGCGCGGGCGGTCCTGGCCAAGGCATTAATCTGGCGATCAGCGACCTCGACAACGATGGCAATCAGGAGATCGTCGTAGCGCTGTCGAACCGCGTCGTCATCTTTGGCCGGGCCTCGACCGGAACGGCTTACGTCGAACGCGCCAGCAGCGGGCAAACCGCCGAGATCTCCGATATCGCGGTCGCGGATCTGGACGGCGACTCCACTCCGGAGATCTACGTGCTGAGAACATCGCAGCTGCAAGTCCTCGATCCGACGCTCCAAGAAAAGCGACAGGTGAATCTCAGCGTCGGCGGCACCGCGCTGTTCGTGGAGAAGTCAGCTTTCGCGCGCAAGAACCTGTTGCTCGCCAATAATGACTGGAGAGCGCGATTGGTGGCTCTCGATCCAGTGAACGGCAAAATTGTCTGGCGCTCACCGAAGATGGGATTGGTGTCGCGAAACAGCTTGTACTTCGCGGATGTCGATGGCGACGGCGTCGACGAGATCGTTTACGGCGCCTACCTCGGCATGTATCACACTCGCTGAGTTGTAGCGCCGCCGATGTCACGCCCACCATCTACGTATTGGCAATAGAGGGCCTGTTCTGGCGAAGTCCGAGGGATCGAACGAGAGGGAAAAACAATGCTCCCTCGGACCTGGCCGCTGCTGATCGTTGTAGTTTTGTTTGCGAGCGCTGCGCACGTCGGCGACAGCTTCGCGCAGACCACACCAGGTGTACCCGAGCGCGGACAGCTTCTGGAGAACCCGCCGCCGCAGCTCGGGTTCTACTCGCCCTCCGATCTGATCTCCCACATTACCGACGGGACGGTCTCACGTTGGCTGCTGCGGTGGACGTTTTCACCGCGGTGCTCGGTCGTCGTGTATCAGTTGCGATACGGAACGGTCGGCGGGCAGGGTGAGCCGACGACAGCTTCGGCTGCACTGATGGTTCCAGCGGGCTCGGATGCGGCGTGCGTGAGCCCGCGACCGATTGTGTTGTACGCCCATGGAAAGAGAAATCTCACATTCTTCAACATGGCGGATCTGTCGGGGAGCAACTATGAAGGCTTGATCGTCGCGCTGGCGCTGGCGGGCGATGGCTACATCGTGGTTGCGCCGAACTACGCCGGCTACGATACATCCACGCTGGGCTATCACCCGTTCATGAACGCGGATCAGCAGGCCGCCGACATGATGGACGCGCTGGCCGCCGCGCGCGTCGCGTTGCCGTCGACGAGTGTTGCCGACAATCAGAAATTATTTATTACCGGCTACTCCGAAGGCGGCTATGTCGCGATGGCCACACATCGCGCGCTGGAAGCGGCGGGGATTCCTGTGACTGCCTCCGCGCCCATGTCGGGGCCGTACGCACTCGTGGCGTTCTCCGATGCCATGTTCATGGGGCAGGTCGGCAGAGGCGCGGTGGAGGAGATCTTGATGCTGGGGTCGAGCTACCAGCATGCGTATGGGAACATCGATTCGAGCGGCGTGGCCATGTTCGAGGCGAAGTACGCGTCGGCCGCGACGCTACTGCCGGGCATGATCGGCACCGGCACGCTCGTTGCCGAGGGATTGATTCCTGCCAGCGCGGTCTTCAGCAGCACGCCGCCGCTGCCCGAGCTTGCCTGGATGACTCCGGCGGCCGCGCCTGGAAAACTAGCTTCGGTGTTTGCGCAGGGGTTCGGGACGGACAATCTGATTACAAATGATTATCGGCTGAGCTATCTGCAGGATGCGTTCTCCGCACCGGACGGCGGTTATCCGAACACGACGACGGGGTTGCCGCCCGATGCTCCGGCGAATTTGTTACGACAGGCGTTGAAGCAGAACGATCTGAGAAATTGGGCGCCGGTGGCACCGACGCTTCTGTGCGCCGGTGACGAAGACCCCGTGGTGTTTTATCTCAATACGCAGCTGATGCAAGGCTACTGGGCTGTCACTGCGCCGGAAAGCCCGGTCACTGTGCTCGACATCGATGCGCCGCCCTCGCACGACGGTCCCTACAAGCACCTGAGAAAGAAATTCGCCGAAACGAAGTCACTGATGCGATGGATCGAGGGCCGCTCCGCGGTCGTCGAGGATTATCACGATGTGCTCGTGCCGGCGTTCTGTCTTCAAGCGAGCAAATCGTTCTTCGATGGGTTCTGAGTTCGTTACATCGAGCTCAGTGCGAGTCGCGCCATCGAGGCAACTACGCAGCCTGCTACCACGGCAAGAACCGGTGTACGCGTGGCAGTCAGTACCACAAATGCCAGCGCCGCGATCGCAATGTCAGTCCACTCATGTACGGCGCTGGTCCAAACGGGGTTGTAGAGCGCGGCCGCCAGAAGGCCGACCACGGCGGCGTTGACGCCCGCGATTGCGTTGGCCGCTCGGGGCGTTCGACCGATGGCGTGCCAGAAGGGGAGCATGCCCGCCATCAACAGCAGGCCAGGCAAAAAGATAGCGAGCAGACTCACCGTTGCGCCCAGCAGATCATCGACCTGCTCGATGCGTGCGCCTAAGAAAGCAGCGAGCGAGAACATCGGCCCCGGCACCGCTTGGGCGGCCCCATAGCCTGCGAGAAAGTCTTCGGAATTGACCCAGCCCGGATCGACCACCGCTTCTTGTAACAACGGCAACACGACATGACCGCCACCGAAAACGAGCGCGCCGGTTCGATAAAAGGCAGCGGCGATCGACGCGAGCGGTGATACATCGGCGGGCAGAACGAGCGATATCACAAGGAGTGCCGCGCACACGACGATCAGGATCATGCCGGTACGCGGCCCATAGCCCGGCTGCAGGCTCGCGCCGTCGGCTCCGCTCGAGCCGCGACAAAACAGCACGCCCGCCACGGCGCCGCCGACGATCACGATCAGCTGAAGGATGGAGGTGCTGCCGATGATCGCCACGGCCGCCCCTGCGACTGCGATGAGCCTGCGTTGCAAGTCGGGTGTCAATCGCTGCGCCATCGTCAGCACACCTTGCGCGACGACCGCGACCGCAAGAAGTTTCAGGCCATGGATCGCCGCTTGACCATACGGTTCGTGGAGTAGCGGTATGGCCCGCGCAAATGCGAGCAACAACAGCACTGACGGCAGTGTGAATGCCACGAACGCCGCGAGCCCGCCTATCCATCCCGCGCGCAGTAGGCCAAGAGAAAAGCCGACCTGACTGCTGGCCGGGCCCGGCAGGAACTGACCCAACGCGACCAGCTGCGCGTACTGCGCCTCATCGACCCAGCGGCGCTTTGTGACGATCTCGCGATGAAAGTAACCGAGATGCGCGATGGGCCCGCCGAATGATGTCAGGCCCAGCTTCAAGAATGTTTTGAAGACCTCGGACCGGCGGGCGGCTGCGCGGCCTGTAACGTCCGCTTCGTTGGAAGCGTTGGGGCTTGTCATTCAGTTGTCGCGCGATCTCTATGGTGCTTTGGGAATCATAGCTGAAATTTGACAGTGGACGTTGCCGCGGAACGTGTCGACGGTCCACAATTGACCACAATCGATCACGGGCCGTTCATTGCTCGTGACTCGGTGTCCGACGAGCATGTTCGCGCTGCCTGGATGCAGCTTCGCTCGTGACACCCATGAAGATCACACTGATCAATCCGCATCGCTGGACCCCTTTCTACGCCACTGTCGAGGACCGGGAGGTGTTGCAGTTCGATTTGCGCCGCTGGGATTACAAACATCAGGTTCTGCGTGCGCGCGGCGTGCCTTCCTGGCGGGTGTTCCTGTGGTTCAAGACGATCGAAGTGCTGATGCAGGCCCGCCCGAAAGTTTTGGGTCGCACGCTGTTCCATCGCGATTCCGACTATCGCCACGCGATGCGCTGGTACACGCGCATCGGCCGGCGCGTCTGGGTTCACGAGGTGCTGGAGTTCCTTTTCAAGTCGCGCCCACGAATCATGGGGCCGACGCTGCGTGAGTTCATGGGCGGGACGTTGGCGGATCGGGAGTATGCGTTGGTGAAGGGGAGTGCGAGGCGGCGGGTGCTCTTGCAAGAAACTCCAGTAGTGCCTCGTTGACCTGTTGCGGCCGTTCCTCTGCCAGCGAATGACCCGCTTGTTTTATGAAGCGTATGGACAGCGACTGGCTACAAACGCTTCGCATGCTTTCAAACGCGCCAGGTGACTGATATGTCGCCCAGTCGCGGTCTCCTCCGATGTAGCAGGCGGGAACATCGATGGTTCGAGCGGAGAAAGCCTTCAACTCGGTCCCGAGTCTCGGGTCGTTTGCAACCCTGTAGTAGTTGAGCCCGCCCTGAAAGCCGGTTCGACTGAACTCGGCGCTGTACACGCGCAGGTCTTCTTCCGTCATCCATGAGCAGTTGGCGATTTGCCGTTGGGAGGGCATTTGCGCTGCCATCGTTTCGGCGAAGCCCTTGTGCAAGTCCATGATGTAGTACTCCGGCATCTTGGCCAGCTCGGCCGCGGACCAGGACGCCAGCGGAACAGGTTTGTTTCCTTCCCAATCCGCGCTCTTGTAGTGATATAGCGCCCGAAGGAAATCATGGACCCCTTGCTTCGCATGCCACATGTCGTTGTTTGCTTCGCGCGTCGCGCTATAGGTGAAGTAGTGCTTGCGCGGGCGCGGAAGTGCGGCTAGTTCCTTATCGAGGTCGTTCCCAGCGTTGGCTCGATCGCTGGCTACGCCGAGCGGCAGTGTGGGCGGCTTCAGGAATGGCGTGCTCATGGAAACAACCGATCGAAAGATGTCCGGCCGCACCCGCGCACACCACTGCGCCGTCGGCCCACCCCAATCGTGACCGACCACAGCTGCGACGGTCTCATATCCGAGTGCGCGCACCAATCCAACAACGTCGCTTACACGGTTGAGCATGGAATAGGGCAGCAGATCGTCCTCGTACCGAACGGTCTGCGTGCTGCTCCGACCGTAGCCCCGTAAATCGGGAGCGATGACGTGAAAGCCCGCCGCTGCCAGGGGAAGGAGCTGGTTCCTCCATGTATATGCAAGCTCGGGAAATCCATGTAACAACACCACGCAGGGCGCGCCGGAGCGACCCGCTTCGAGGGTATGAAGCGTTACGCCCGTGTTCGTATCGACTTTATTCGACCGGATGCCTGGCGGCAGCGTGTCGTTGCCATAGATAACATCCTTGTTGATCGCGCGTGCGCTCTCACCCCGCACCGCTGCCCGAGGCAGGGCCGCTTGTGCCAACATCGCGCCGGCGCTGGCTAACAGTTGACGACGGTTCATGTGCGTCTAGCAGCGGACCACAACATGGAATGTCCTTGGACAAGGGGCATGCACCAACGATTTAGGACTATCATCCCATCACCATGAAACCCAGTCTCTCATACTGTGCCGCTCGATCTCTGGACAATTGGGTTCGAAGCGAAATCGGGCATCACAAGGCCATGCAGACTCCCGATGCTGACTCCGTGCGTTCGGCACTTGCGTACTTCAAAGTCTCTAGAGGCTTCGCGGGCATTGCCAAGCCGGATATCGGGAAAAAGATAGCTTCTCTCTTAGTCGATCACAGCAAGCGCGTCACGCCCAAGACGGCGCCGACACGAGTCTCGGAGCTGGCTAGTGCGTTTGAGAGAGAGCTCGATTCAAACAATCTCTTGTCAGCTGCATCGAAGCTTCTCTGGTTGCGCTCACGTACGCCGTTTGTCATCTACGACAGTCGCGCAGTCCGCGCTCTTTCTCTAGAGCAGAGGTTTGACAAGAGGAATTACGCTTCGTATAGCCAGGCCTGGAAGCTGGCATACAGGTCTCGACAGGCGGACATTCATCACGCCCTGAAGAACCTTCCGAAATTCGCCCACTTCACCGCAGCCGCAGATCGCGGTGAGACGTATATAGCTGAGATTGCGTCCCACGAGTGGTTCGCGGAAAGGGTCTTTGACCAGTATCTATGGCTCGTTGGCGACCCAAAAACGACGGGCGAATCGGACGAGGAGGCAGACGCCTGACCCTTCGGCCCGGCGAAAGCCATCAGGCGATCCGTCAGTTTCGGCTTCCTATTCCCGCGTCGCAGGCGTCGTCGATGTCGCAATAACCTGCCATGTCCCACCTTTCCGCGCCCACACGTGCAAGCTGTAGTGGGCGTCGGTGCCCTTCGTGGAGTGGGTCATGATGGCCGTATCCGGATTGAGGAATGTCACTTTATAGTCGACGGCTTCATATTTCTCGCCGGCGGGCGCAGCCTTGATGTCGTCGAGCTGTTGCTGCTTATTCTTCATTCCATGTTCGTCGACGGAGACCGAGTTGTCGGCGACGATTTTCGCGGCAGCGGTCTTGTCTCCTTTGCCGACGGCTTCGCCCCACTGTTTATCGAGCGCGATGAGCGATGCTTTGTCGTCAGCGTGCGCGTTGGCGGCGCACAGGATCAGAAGCGTGCCGATAGTAAGGAAAGTGCGTTTCATGTGAGGCCCCCTGGATTGCGGTGACTCCAGGTTGCCAATGGAAGCAACAGGCCACCGGTTAGTTGTAGGGTCTGTATACGCCCGGCGGCCAGAGGTGCCAACTAGCGAATATCGCTACGCGTGACGCGCCGCAAGCACCAATCTATGCAGCTAGAGCGTCGCGCGATTCACAATCCACTCGCCCAGCGTTCCCACCAACGACATCACCAGCGCCCCGCCGAGCGCCCAGCGGAAGCCGTCGATCTTCAGGTGATCGGTCAGTTTGTCGGTGATCACGAGCAGGATGGCGTTGATGATCCAGCGGGTGATGAAGGCGAGCAGCCAGGCGATGCCGAGGGTGGCGACGGTGAACATGGCGAACAGCAGCCAGCCCAGCAGGAAGTTGAGCACGCCGAAGATGGCGGCGACGAGCAGGGCGCTCTTCGGGCCTTTGACGTGGAAGCCGGGCAGGAGGGCGCTGGTGACCCAGACCGCCACGGACAGAATCAGCCAGGAAAGGATCAGTCGCACGGTGCATACTCCATTCGAATATCATTGCCGCCACAACAAAACACAGGGATGGTAACGATGAAAGTTGTCAGCTTCTCCTTGGAAGAAGGCAATAAGTATTTCGGACGAATCGACGGCAGGCGTTTTTACATCGGCAGCCGCGTTCCCTATCAGGACGGCAAAGGGCTCGCCAACAGCACCGGGACCGTCCAGCAAAAATACGATCGTAAGCAATTCCGCGAACGTTACGGCTTCTGGGCGGATTTCATTCACCCGACCGCGATGGCGGAGGGCGCGTTGTTTCATACCCTGAACACCTACGACCGCGCGTTCTTCACGTTCTCCTTTCTGCAATTCGGGGCCCATGTTCCCAACGGTGATTTCGTTGTTTACATGCGCGCGTTGCTGAAGTTACCGCTCGCCACGGAATATTTCCCCGATCTGGTGCTGGTCGGCGAGCGGGTGTGCCGGCTCACCGATACCGGGCCGGTGCAGATCGAGTCCGATACCTCGACCGCCGGACTGTGCGACTACCTGAATCCCACCGTCAAGGAGATTGAAGATACCGAAGTGATTCAGGCGGCCAGGTTCGTGCATTGGGCACAGAACGATGCGCTGAACCGTCAGACGCAGATCGACGTGGGCGTCACTCACTTCCGTCGAAACATGGCTCAGTACGCCATTCGTTACGGGCTTGACGGCGCGCCCGCCGCGATCTGTCTGGCGATCGCGGATATTCGACATCAAGGCCACGCCAAGAGCGCGGCCATCATTTCGGCCCTGGCGAGCCCGAAGCCGTTGGATGCGTTACTGGGGCTGGGCGCCGCGCTCTATCCGCAGCGGGTAAAGGTGTTGAGGCGGGAGATCGGGGTGTTGACGGCGGATGGAACGTTCGGCGGGCTCAAGTACAGCGTGGCCAAGGGCGATTTCGTTCATTGAGTGGAGTGGTCCGCATCGTCGACCGGTAGCAGTTCCAGGCCGCCGTTCTCGTCATCGGTCAACACCAGCGTTTTCACGTCGCCATTGTCGACGTGGAAACGGGTCGGTCCCATCACCAGGGTGGACGTGCCCGCGAAGTAAAAGTAGACATCGTAGTCGCCGGCCTTGAGGGTGAACTGACTGGAGGGGTTCTGATACGCCAGCGACGAAACGCTCGGTGTCGTGTCGTCGTCGTCGAAGTCCACCGTCTCGCCCGGTAAGCGCAGATACAAATCCAGCAGCTCGGAATCTTCGAGACTGCCCGCGCCATGCAGAAATCGAAAGCTGGCCTGCGTCGGTACGCTGCGGGCGTCAGCGGAGAGCACGACCGCATCGACAACAGACGCCGGTCCCATCGCGTACGCCGTGTAATGCGCCCCGACAGCGGCGGTGAATTCTTCGAAGAAGACATACGGCGAGCCGGCGCCCGCGGGCACAGCGATCATGCCGTTCTCGCCCTTGTCGATAGGCACGTAGTCGGTCGACTGCCGGAAGCCAATGTTTTGTGCCAGCGGATCGGCGAGCCCGGAGCCCACCGTGATATCCAGCGCCGGCGTGTCGTGCGAGATGTGCACGAATTTGAGGCCGGCACCGTCGCGGGCGTCGCGTTGCTCGCCACTGCCGACGATCAGGAGTCGGGTGGCGATCGAGGTCGGCCCGTGGGTATCGGCGATCGCCATCATGATCCGACTCTGTTCCGTGAATGTCATGGACTCGGAGCGATACAAAACATTGCTCGTGCCCGCGGCCATCAACTCCACGACCACGTTGGCCGAGAGCGTCGAGTCGTCATCCAGATCGTCGCTGTCCCGAACGAGTGACAGCTCCAGTGGCGTCGTGGTCTCGGTGATCGAGAGCGTGTCGACGTAATACCTCGAGGCGAGCCCGGCCTTCGATGCCGTGACATAAACATCGACGGCCGGCGTGTCGGGCGATGCGTGAGTGAATTGCAGAACGAGCTTGTCGTCGGCGACATCGTCACGCTGATCCAGGCCTTCGATCATGTAGGTGTGGATGTCATCGAGGCGACCGTAGGCCACGATGGTGTATTCCGTCCCGGCGAGGAAGGTGTAGGCCGAGGCGCCGCTCACCGGCGTCTCGGTCTCGTCGTCGTCATCGTCGTCGTCGAGGTCCGCCGGCAGGATCGCGCTGAAACTAAGCGTGTGCTGACCTGGATGACCCGCGGAAAAGCTGGTAGCGCCGCCAAAGCCGGCGCTCGAGACAGTCGTGTCGTCGACGTCGATTTGCAGCGAGGGCGAGTCCTCGACCAGATTCAGCGAGCGCAGATGAAACGTCGTCTCATCTTCGTTCAACGAATCGTTACTGCAAGCCGCGAGCAATGCCAACAGCGCCACAGCGCCGACAGCTCGGGTCCAGGTTCGCATCGCGTGCCCCTTAGAATGCATTGCCAATCGAGAACTGGAAGCCTTCGAGCTCATCGCCATAGTTCAACTCCGTGCTCCTGCGGTAAGTGAGGGGCACCGCATAACTGAATCGGAACAGGCCCAGCGGCGCGAGCCATTCCACGCCGACGCCGACAGAGGTGCGGAAATGGTTCCAGTCGAAGTCGTACTCGGTCGGGAAGCCGCCCTTATCGGTGAACTTCGTGTCGCCGAGATAGGCGACCTGGCCGAAGTCATAAAACAACGTGACGCGGGCGCTGTTTCTGAATTTCTCGGGCATGGGCAGGATGGCTTCGACTTGTCCGGTGATTGCGAAGTCGCCGCCGTAGGGATTGCCCAGCGAGTCGCGTGGGCCGAGATACGATTCTTTGAAGCCGCGCACCGAGCCGGGCCCGCCGACGAAAAAGTTTCGTTGTGGCGGTAACGCGGTCGTATCGCCGAACGCCGCGCCGTAGCTGACGCGCGAGCTGATGCTGAGTGGCATCCAGTCCAGATAGGGAAGGTGGATGAACTGCTTGAAGTTGTAGCTGGCGAGGTAGTACTCGATGTCGCTGCCCGGCGGTGTGGCGCTCAACGCCAGCTGATGGCTCGCGCCACGGGTCGGGAAGATCAATCGATCGCGGCTGTCGTAGCCCCAGCCGAGATTGATCTCGAACACGTTGTACTTGGTGCCGAGAATCGTGTAGCCGCCCGACTCTTTCTCGTACGGCGAGCCGTTGACTTGCACCCAATCCTGGAACTGCTGCGAGCTGTAGACGGTGGTCGCGAGTTGCGCGGACTGCCAGCTGCTGCCTACGCGCAAGCTTTGGTATTCGCTGAGCGGGAAGCTGAAGTCCATGCCCGTCAGCCAGGTCTCGGTCGAAAAGTCCGAGGACGCGGAGGTGAGCTGCGTGACCTTGCGATAAGCCAGACTTGTGGTGAGGCCGATCTCGTCCAGCGTCAGGTACGGATTGGTGTGCGAGAGACTGTAAGCCTTGGAGTACTTGCCGGAGTTGAGCTCGAGCGCGACGCGTTCGCCCGTGCCGAGGAAATTGGAATGCACGATGTTGCCGTTCAAGATGAACGACTGCGATTCCGAGTAGCCGATGCCGCCGCCGAACTGACCGGGCAGGCCTTCCTCGATCTTGAAATCCACGTCCACCAGGTCCGGCGTGCCGGGCACGGGCGTCGTCTCCGCGTCCACCTTCTGAATGAAAGGCAGGCGTTGAATGCGCTGCTTGGAGCGCTCGACTGCGGCGTTCGATAGATACGAGCCTTCGAGCTGACGCATCTCGCGACGGAACACCACGTCGTTGACGCTCGTGGTGCCGTTAAAGTTGATGCGCCGGACGTACACGCGATGGCCGGGATCCACTACCAGCGCGAGCGACAGCTGTTTGGTGTCGGGGTCGATCTGGGGCACGGCGTCGACCTTGGCGAACGCGTAGCCATCGAGGCCGAGGCGCAGGGTCATGGCTTCGGTGGACTGCGTGACCCGCCGCAATGAATACAAGTCGCCCGGTTGAATCATCACCAGACGTCGCAATTCGGATTCGGGTACGACCATTTCGCCGCTGAGCCGGACCTGCGAGATCCGATACACCTCGCCTTCATGCACGTTGAGGGTGATGAAAATCTCCTCCTTGTCCGGGGCGATGGCGACTTGCGATGAGGTCACGGCGAAATCGGCGTAGCCGCGATCCATGTAATAGGAGCGAAGCTTTTCGATATCGCCGGACAAGGCTTCGCGCGCGTAGCGATCATCCTGGCGATACCACGATAGCCAGTTGGGCGTGCTGAGCTCGAAGGGTTCGGTCAGTTCCTGGTCGGTGAAGGCTTGATTGCCGGTGACGTTGATCTGCTGGATGCGGGCGCGCTTGCCTTCAGTGATGTCGATCGCGACTTTCACCTTGTTACCGGGCGCTTCGTCGGCGCGTGCATCGATCTTCACCGCGTACTTGCCGCGCGAGAAGTATTGCTCGGTGAGGTACTGGCGTACTTCGTCGAGCACCGACTGATCGAAGGTCTTGCCCGCCGCCAGGCCGACATTCCGGAGCGAGCGCTCCAGGTCCTCGGTCTTGATGTCCTTGTTGCCCTTGACCTCGAAGCTCTCGATGGTGGGGCGCTCCAGCACGGCGACGATCAACACGCCGCCGTCGCGCCTCAGCTCCACGTCTTTAAAGAAGCCGGTGCCGTACAGCGCCCGGATTGCTTCGCCGAGCCGGCGGCTATCGATGGAGTCGCCGATGTTGATCGGCAGGTAATTGAAGACCGTGCCTTCGCTGATTCGCTGCAAGCCTTCGATGCGAATCTCGCCGACGACGAAGGCAGCGGGCGGGGCGCTGCTTATGTCTTGCGCGCGTAACTTTTCCGCGACCAGTGGGTTTAACACTAAGGCGCAGACGAACAGGCAGACGGCAAGCGGTCGTGACATTCGCAGCTGGATGCGCCGGCGATGCAATTGGTCGCAAGACAGGGGAGCGACGCTTGCCTATCGGTGTGGTTTCTGACTCTGAATCGCCGATGAATGGTTACAATTCAATACTTGCTAAAAACGGAGCGATGAGTTCATGCAAAGATTCCGGTTCGGCGTTCGCAGCGTCCTTGCCGCGATCCTTTTAGTCAGTGCCCCTCTGGTCATGGCTGCCGACGCAGCCCCGTCGCCGCCGTCCTGGGTGGCGGAGAGCAACAAGCACGCGCAGATCCTGCTCGAGATCCTCGCGAAGTACTCGCCCGAAAGCGCCACCACCTTTGGTGTCGACGGGCACGATGCGGACGTCGTCGATCTGAAGCCCGGCTTCTCGGAACGGCAGCAAGCGGATCTACGGGCGGCGCAGGCTAAGCTCGAATCCTTGCGCGCGTCGGTGAGCGATCCCCAGGTGCGTCAGGACATCGAGATTCTGATCAAGGCGGCCGTCGATCAGCGGCAGACGCTCGAGCTCAACGATCGTTTCCTGCTGCCGTTCCAGGACATCGGCGTGCTGGTGTTCCAGAGCTTTCAGGATTTGCTCGATGAGCGGGTCGACAAGCAGCGTCAGCAGGCCGCGGTCTTGCGTCTGCATCGTTACGTCGGCGCAGAGAAGGGCTATGAGCCGCTGACCTCGATGGCTCGCGCTCGGTACGAAGAGCGTGCCGGCAATTCGGCGCTGCTCGGTCCGTGGGTCGTCGAAGCTCAGCAGTACCTGGACAACATTCCTCGCTATCTCAACGGCACGGAACAGTTGTTCAAAGAGAGCGGGTTGAAAGGTTGGCAGCGTGACATGAAGACGCTGCGCAAACAGTTCGCCGAGTACGACACGTGGGCTCGCGCCAATGTTCTGCCGCGTGCACGCAAGACCAATCAGCTGCCGCCGGAGCTGTATGCCGACAATCTCAAGAACGTCGGTGTGGACATGAGTCCACAGGAAGTCATGGAGCGGGCGCTTGCGGACTATGTGCAGACTCGCGATGAGTTGATCCTCACGGCCGCCGAGCTGGCGAAACAACGCAACTGGCCCGAGTCCGACTACAAGGACGTCATTCGACGCTTGAAGAAGGAGCGCATTCCCAATGACCAGCTGCTGGCTTTGTATCAAGGCCGGCTGAGCCAGCTCGAAACCATCGTGCGCGAGAAACATATCGTGACGTTGCCGGAGCGGGCGGCGGCGATTCGCCTGGCCTCCGAAGCAGAGTCGGCCGCGCAGCCCGCGCCTCACATCGATCCGCCGCGGATGATTGGTAACACCGGCGAGCCGGCGGAGTTCGTGCTGCCCATCTCTAATCCAAATTCCAAGAGCGGCGCTGCAATGGACGATTACAGCTACGACGCCATCGCCTGGACGCTCACGGCGCACGAAGCGCGCCCCGGTCACGAGTTGCAGTTTGCCCGCATGCTGGAGCGTGGCGTTTCGACGGCGCGCATCGTGTTCGCATTCAACAGTGCGAACGTCGAAGGTTGGGCGCTCTACGCCGAAGCGGTGATGAAGGAATATCTGCCCGTCGAAGGGCGCATCGGTTCGCTACAGGCGCGCATGTTCCGTGAAGCCCGCGCGTTCCTCGATCCGATGTTGAATCTCGGAATGTTACAACCCGAGCAGGCGAAGCGCTTGCTGATGGACGAGGTTGTGCTGTCGGAGCCCCGGGCCAAACAGGAAGTGGACCGCTACACGTTCCGTGCACCCGGCCAGGCGGCTTCTTATTACTACGGCTACACGCGCTTGAACGCGTTACGCACGCGCGTCGAGCTTGCTCAGGCGGGGCGATTCAACGCGCTGGCGTTTCATGACTTCATCGTCAGTCAGGGCCTGCTGCCGTTCGATTTGCTGGAGCAGGCCGTCATGACCGAGTTCGTGCCGGCGAAACAGTAGTTACTGTTTGGCGTTGGCCGCGGCTTTCTCTTCTTCGCGCGCCCCGGCAAGGATGCCGGGCAGCGCATAGTTGCCCTCGTGGCACGCGTACTCGTAGATATGCTGGTCGGTGTAGTGGAACGGAATCTCACCACGCCACGGCGTACTGAAGGTGTCCGGGTCCTCGACTGTGAATTCGTAATGGATGGTCTGTTCTTCGGTGCGCGTGAAGCGTTCGGTCACCTTGAGCTTCGGCGACACCGGAATGCTTCGATAGCTCGCGCCCTGGCCGATCTGAATCGGCTGCGCCGGGTTGAAGTTGACGGTCTCCACCACCAGCGTCTCGCCTTCCCAGCGACCGATGGAATCGCCCATCCATTTGCGCATGTGAGACGGCTGATGCGTGCCGCCGAGCCGGATGATGCGCGCGTCGTGGACCATCTCGACGTTGATCAGCACGGTGTCGGCCGATTGCACGATCTGATAGTTACTGTTGTACATCACCGGCAACATCGGCGGGCCGGAGTTAGTGCCGAAACCTAATATGCAACGTTCGCCGAGCGCCCGTTGCTCGGGACCGTCGAATGCGCCTTTGGCGGCCCGCGCAGTGCGGGCATCGAGGCGTTGCTGACCAGGCTCGGATAACGCCGGCACCTGGCCGTCCTCGGGATAGACGATCAACGAGCTGCGGCGCTCGCCTTTGACGTTCGCGACTTTGTTAGCGGGGTCGAACCAGAATACGTTGTAGCCGCCGACATTCCCTTTGGGCAGCTCCTGGCTCAGGTCGCTGGGCTGATCGGACTGCGCCGCGAACTCCTGCATGCGCTTTTCCATCTGCAGCGCCTCGGGCTCGGAGAGCACCAGTTTGTTTCCCAAGGTCTTGGGCCGCTCGACCGGCGTGAGCGTGGCGTTGGTCCAGACGCCTTGCAGGTCGGGATGACCGTCGGCTGTGCGAGGGGCTTTGTAATTGCCCGCCAGCGCGGCGGAGCAGGTCAGCGTCAGGCCGACTGCCGTCCACAGGAATAATGATCTCGAAGCGTTGCTCGGTTGCATCGTGTCCCGCCTGTCCGTGATGACCGCGATTGATCGCTCGTGAGTGGCGAGTATTGCAGAAGCTCGAGACAGGACGACCGATGTTGACCGTTCTTGGCAGTCTTAGTGAGACTCTGAATGATATTCGGAATGCTGCTGACGCTGCGGCCTGGCGTCGTCGATTTTTCCGAGCACGGACAGCGCGACCTCATATCTCGAGCGCGCGGTGCGCAGGGCGACCGATTCACCCGCGGCTGTTTGTTTCTCTACTTCGGCACGTAACAACGGCAGCGCAGCTTTCAAGCTGGCGAGCAATTCGGGCGCGGCGGCGATCAGGCGCGCATTGGCTTCGGCGCTACCGTCATCGGGACCGGCGGCGTTGTGGCACAAGGCGATGTGCCAGACCACGCCGTCGATGACCGCGTCGATACACGGCTCGTTGGGATAACGAGGATCGACATTGACGATCCAGGGTCCCTGAGTGTGTTGTCCCATCCTTTCTACCTTTCGGCTGCCCTGACTGATACGACTCTGCGTTGCAAGAAGTTCAGCCCTCTCACACCGCAAAATAAAAGATGCGCAGCCTCGACCGGGATTGTCCATCGTCAGCTTGCGTTGTCAACACAATGCGGACCGGGACCCGCCGCGGTGGCTGCTGTCTGCTTCAGGGAATGTCTCATGCCGCATGCACGGTCTGGCGTCTGAGCAACCGCAGCCCCGCGTCGTTAGATAAGCCCATTCGAGTGGGAGTGGTTGAGAGATGGACCGCTTTTCGGCCGCCGCGCAAGTGGCGGCCTTTTTTCTGCTAATCGCCAGTCCCCTCGCGCTCGCTCAGCGGTGTGAGGATTGCGAGCGGGTGTCACACGATCCGCCGCCGCCCACCGGGCGCGTCGATGTGACAGCGGCCGTCGATGCTGCGACTTCGTTCGTTATCAAAGCCCTGCGCAGTCTCTATCCCTCCTACAAAGTTTCCGTCGTCGAAGGCGATGCGGTCGATGCCACGCCGACCGTTGCTGAATACGCTGCCGCCTACGACGCGCGCGACGGTCAAGCCAATGTCGAGCTGCCCGGCTTCAGACATCGCTACGCCTGGCAGTTGACCTATCGGGATCGGGATCCGGCCGCTTTGTTACAGCCGGAGCCGGGCGAGAGATTGCACGGCACCGACGTGACGCTCGACGATTCCTGGGTGCTGGGCTTGAGATTCGAGCTGGACTACGGCTGGAAGCGTTAGCCGGCTTTGCGCCCGCTGATGACCGGGATGTGCCACACCACGTACTGACGTGGATCCAGGATCGAGGCGATGGCTTGATCGAACAGCGCGCGGACCTCGTCGATCGACAATTTGCTATTTTCCGCCAGCACTTCGGTATACCCGTCGCGCCAGGCTTGAATGATGGTCGCGAATGTTTCGCGCGCTACCCGCAATGTATCGACGACTACGTAGTCGACGTGCAAGTCCTGCACGCCCAGGTCGTTCATGATGGCCCAGGTGCGACGGCCGATGCGGGCGTCGGTATGAGTCCGGCGCGTAAATTCGATCACGCCTTCATGCCACAGCCTATCGGGATCCACGGCGCCCGCCGGCATGTGTAACATTCCGTAATCCTCGCTGAGCACGTGCACCCAGCCGCCGGGCTTGCAGATGCGAATCAATTCGGAAATGACTTTCTCGGGCTCGGGCACCGCTTGAGTCATGTGACGGCACACGACCAGATCGAACTGCGCATTGCCGAACCTCAGCTCGAACGCGTCGCCTTGTTCGAATTGCACGCGAGGCGCGAGCGCTGCGTGTACGCGGCGAGCGTAAGCGGCGGAGCTTTCCAGAATATCCACACCGACGATCTGCGCCTGCGGATAGACAGCGGCGAGACGGCTCGTGATCTCGCCGCTGCCGCAGCCGATGTCGGCAATGTGTGTCGGGCGACCGTAGCGTGCGAGTAACGATTGTTCCTGCGGCCAGATGGCTTCGGCCTGGGCGCGCAGATTGCGAACCATCGACTCGTCCGCCATCTGCTCGGCTTGCGGATTACGATGCTTGCTCATGCACGCATCATGCGGCATCGGCTGCCGCCCGCAAAGACTCAGCTCGCCAGCGCGTCTGATTCCGGGGACAGCGATTGTCAGGTCGCAATTAATCGACTGCCTCATTATCCAGCCGCCCGCGAAGAGCGAATCTGTGGGCATGGCGTCCTCTGTGTTCACCCCGACCCCGGAAGTGCTCGCATCGCTGCCGGAGGCGCAACGTCTCATCGAACAGCTGCGTGCGCAGCTGGCTGAAGAGCTCGCCGCCCGCGCCCGTCTGGAGCGCAGCCTGGCGGAGCTGGATGTGCCGATTCAGCACGTCGGCGACAGCGTCCAGTTCCTGAGCGATGCCTTCGAGGAGCTGAGTCAGGTGTTCCATGGCTATCGGGACGCGCTGATCTCGTTGCGGGCCACGCACACGCCGGCCGCCGCGCAGCTTGCCGAGTTGCGAGAAATGGAAACCGTTTGCGATCTGGAGTTTCTGGAGCGCGAAGTACCCAAGGTCTGTGCCCGCTCGCGGCACGAAGCTGTGCAGGCCGCCGAGCTGGTGCGCACCTTGAAGGAGTTTGCACACGTCGAGCCGCCCGAGCAGAGGCCGGTCCGCGGCTGAATTTTCCGCCCCGGAGCGTCCAACCCAATCTGAACGGGGAGTTTTGTCATCCTGACGGCGCTAATGGCGACCACGTCACACTCGTGGCGGGCTGTCCGCGCCAAACTACTGTCGCTTAAGGTTTCATCGTACAGCGCCTCAAAGTGACAGTCGCTAAGATTCGGCCGGTCCAAATCCGGCTGCGTCGGTAATTGTCGACCGCGCCAATCGAGGGAACCCTAACGTGTATCGTCGCTCATTCGCCGCCATTGCACTCGCCGCCGCCTTGCTGAGCCCGCTGGCTCACGCCGAAGGCGAACAGAATCTGCGAATGCATTGGAGCAAATCGTCCGAGACCGATTTCGGGACGGTGGTGATCGGCGACTACGACGCGTCGCCGGAGTCGAACTATCTGGTCGGTGCGACCTACGGCTATCAGTACAGCGACACGCTGTTCTCGCTGCCGCTGGAGATGACCGCGAACGTGGGTGTGCAGTGGCTCAACGAGCGTGGCCGTCAGCAGGATGGTTACGGTCTCACGACGTACATCAAAGCTCACTATCGTTGGGAGCTGCCGTGGACCGACAAGCAGGTTCGGCTCGGGCTGGGTGAGGGCCTTAGCTACGTGTCGCGCATTCCGATGAGCGAGGTGCGCGACTTCGGCACCAAGGGCGCCGAATCGGAAAAGTTGATGAATTATCTGGAGTGGACCATCGATCTGCCGCTGCGTCAGTTCCACCCGCTGGAGGGCTTGTTCCAGGGGGGCGTGATCGAGGATGCATCGCTGGGCTTCATGGTGTGGCACCGCTCCAGCGTGTTCGGTCTGTTCAGCCAGACCGGCGGCGGTATCAATTTCATGGGCTTCAGCTTCGAGGCCCGGTTCTGACGGAAGTAAGTACAACCTGGATGGAGTGTGGGTCATGAAGCTGGAAGTGATGTCGATCAGTTTCCTGCGTAGCGGGGCACTGTCGGTGGAAGTCGGCGCGCAGTCGCAGAAGGACACGCCGTCCGAGCCGTCGCTCGACGTCGTGAAGATGTGGGTTTACCTGCCTTCCTACAACAAGGCCGCGCCGATGGAAGACGTCCTCGAGGCGGCGCTCAATATCGCGCGACAGTCGCTGCGCTGATTCGACGCTGACGTTTCTTATACATCTCCTCGTCGTTTCCGAGGAGCTTCCGCCAGGGTCGCACGTATAAGATTCCCCCCAACCGCGTCGGTACCAACGCGCGGATTCACATCGGGGGATTCGATGCGGCCATTCCGTTCAGCGGTACAACGTGTCCTGCACGGCGCAATTCTCGGCGTCGTGCTTGCTCATTCGACCCCGGCAGCCGCCGGTGAAGTCGACACCGCACGCCTGCTCTCTGCGCCTGCCAACAACGCGGATTGGCTCACGCACGGCCGCACCTACGACGAACAGCGCTTCAGTCCGCTGGCGAAAATTCATCAGGGCAACGTCAACGAGCTGAAGCTCGCCTGGTTCTATGACTTCGACACCACGCGCGGCCAGGAAGCGACGCCGCTGGTCATCGACGGCGTCATGTATGTCACATCGGCGTGGAGCAAAGTGTTTGCGCTCGACGCACGCTCGGGACGCGAGCTGTGGCGTTTCGATCCGAAAGTCGAAGGCGCCAAGGCCATCGATGCCTGTTGTGACGTCGTCAATCGAGGCGTTGCCGCTTGGGGCAATCGCGTGTTCGTCGGCACGCTCGACGGGCGGTTGATCGCGCTGGATCGCACGACCGGCCAGCCAGCGTGGTCCGTGCAGACGACCGATCCTACCAAACGCTACACCATCACCGGTGCGCCGCGCGTGATCGCGGGCAAAGTCATCATCGGCAATGGCGGCGGTGAGATGGGCGTGCGCGGCTACGTCTCTGCCTACGATGCAAACGACGGCAAGATGGCGTGGCGGTTCTATACCGTGCCGGGCAATCCCAAAGAGGGATTCGAAAGCGCTGCGCTGGAGCGTGCCGCGAAGACCTGGCACGGCGAGTGGTGGAAGTATGGTGGCGGCGGCACCGTGTGGGATTCGATGGCGTATGACCCGCAGCTCGATCTTCTTTATATCGGCGTGGGCAACGGCAGCCCGTGGAATCACCAGATCCGCTCCAATGGCGAGGGCGACAATCTTTATTTGTCCTCCATCGTGGCGCTGCGGCCGGCGACGGGCGAATACGTGTGGCATTTCCAAACGACGCCGGCCGAGTCGTGGGACTTCACCGCGACTCAGCACATCATCCTGGCGGATCTCACCATCGACGGTCGTGCGCGCAAGGTGCTGATGCAGGCGCCGAAGAACGGCTTCTTCTATGTGATCGATCGCGCGACGGGTGAGTTCATCCACGCCAAGAACTACGTGCATGTGACGTGGACGACCGGGCTCGATCCGAAGACGGGCCGTCCCGGCATGGTGCCGGAGGCTCGTTATCTGCGTGAGCCGGCGATGGTGTCTCCGGGGCCGCTCGGGGCGCACAACTGGTATCCGATGTCTTTCAGTCCGCAGACCAAGCTGGCGTACATCCCGGCGCTGGAGGCGTCGAGCTATTACAAACACGACGATGCGTTTCAGTTTAGAGATCGGACTTGGAATACCGGCATTCAGATCTCGCGCGATCCTCCGAATGCGAAGTCCGCGGCTGAGGCGGCGAAGAGCAAAGGTGGCGCGATGCTGCTTGCGTGGGATCCTGTCGCTCAACGTGAAGTGTGGCGAGTGAATTATCCGCGTGCAGGCAATGGTGGACTGCTCACGACGGGTGGCAAGTTGGTGTTTCAAGGTTCGGTCGACGGCAAGTTCAACGCATACGCCGCTGATACCGGGGCCCGGTTGTGGTCGCAGGATGTGCAAAACGCGATTCTCGGCGGGCCGGTGACGTTCGAATTGGATGGCGAACAGTACGTAACGGCCCTGGCAGGCATCGGCGGCGTGGCGGTCGCCGGTGTGCTCGGCACGACGCAGGCGCGCAGTGCGTATGGTCGCGTTGTGACGTTCAAGATTGGCGGCAAGGCGCAGTTGCCTGCGTTGATTTCCAACAATGCGAGGAAGCCGCCGGACGTGCGCCGGGCGGGCGCGCAGGGAGATATCGCTTCGGGTCAGCGCACGTACGATAACGTTTGCTCGGTCTGCCACGGGATGAGTGCGCGCAGCGAGACGGCGATTCCAGACCTCCGTTATTCGGCCGCCATCGTGGACCGCGAGACGTTCAAGTCCATCGTGATCGACGGCGTGCGGGCCAATAAGGGCATGGTCGGCTTCGGGTCCACGCTGACGCCGGCTCAGGCCGAAGAGATTCGAGCCTATCTGGTGTCATTGGCGGTGGCGTTGTAGCGAACAGCTTGGCAGACTCCGTGGCTATCCAAAAATAGTCACGGACCGCCGACATGTCGCGACCAATGGCTTTGATTGCTTTCCTCGCTACGCTCATCGCCTTGCCGGCGCTGGCGGCCGAAACGCGGCATACCGTGATCCTCAGTGGCAACAAAGCCGGTATACAAACAACGTCCGTGGCGGCGGACGGCACCCGCCAGGTCAGCTACGAATTCAACGATCGCGGCCGGGGACCGAAGCTCGCTGCTCGCATCAAGGTCAACGAAGCTGGCCTGCCGGTCTCCGTTCAAACCACCGGCAACGATTATCTGAAGGTGCCGGTGAAGGAGACGTTCTCGCTCGAGCAGGGCGTGGCGCGTTGGCATAACGATGCGGAGAACGGCGAGCGGAAGCTGACTGCGCCAGCGTTCTACATCAGCTTGCAGAGCACGCCCGAAGAAAGCGCGCTGCTTGCCAATGCGCTTTTGAAAGCAGAAGGTCATAAGTTGGCGCTCTTGCCGGAAGGGCAGGCGACGCTGCTGAAAGGAGATGAAGCGACCGTGAAGTCGTCCGTCGGCGCCCGCCGCGTGACGAGTTATGAAATCTCCGGCCTGGGCTTCGGTCCTGAAACGGTGTGGCTCGATCAAGACGGCGCCTTCTTCGCTTCCGTCAGCAGCTGGGCCTCTTTCATTCTCGAAGGCTGGGAATCGAGCGCGCCCGAGTTGCTGGAGCTGCAGAACAAGCGCAACAACGCCCGCATCCTCGACAACGCGAAAGCACTGACGCGTCAGCCCAAAGGGCCGCTCGCCATCGTCAACGCCAACCTGTTCGACTCACAAAGCGGCAGATCCATCCCGGGCTCTACCGTCCTCGTCGAAGGCAATCGCATCAAGGCTGTCGGTGCTGATGGCAAAGTCGCGATTCCTGCCAATGCCGAACGCATCGACGCTCGCGGTCGTGCGCTGCTGCCGGGCCTGGCGGACATGCACGTGCATATCAGCGAGGAGGATGGCGTGCAGCACCTGGCAGCCGGTGTGACGACGGTGCGTGATATGGCGAATGACACCGACACGCTGCTCGACTTGAAGCGTCGTATCGAAGCGGGCCAGGAAGTCGGGCCGCGTATTTTCATGTCCGGCATCATGGAAGGTCCGGGCCCGTTCGCCGGCCCGACCAAAGTCCTGATCGACAACGAAGCGCAAGCTCGCGAAGCGGTCGATAACTACGCGAAGTTGGGCTATCAGGGCGTGAAGATCTACAGCTCCATGAAGCCCGAGCTGGTTCCCGTCATCGCCAAGCTTGCTCACGAAAAGGGTTTGCGCGTCGGCGGTCACGTGCCCGCGAACATGAATGCGCGGCAGTTCATCGAAGCGGGCGCGGATGAAATGCAGCACATCAACTTCGTGTTTCTGAATTTCTTCTTCGACGAAGTGAAGGACACGCGCACGCCTGCTCGCTTTACTGTCGTCGCGCAGCGGGCGTCGAAGCTGGATTTGAATTCGAGCGAGGTGCGCTCCTTCGTGCAGTTGATGAAAGATCGCCATGTCGTGATCGATCCCACGGTGACCATCTTCCACACGATGTTCACGAGGCAGCCCGGCACCGTCGGCCCCGGTTACGCGCCCATCGCGAGCCGGCTGCCGCCGCAAGTCCGCCGCTCGCTGCTCACGGGTGGATTGCCGATTCCGAAAGGCAGCGAGCAGCAGTATCGCGACTCGGCCGATGCGTTGTTACGAATGATCAAGCTGCTGTACGACTCGGGCATCACCATCGTGGCAGGCACCGACGACCTGCCGGGGTTCACCTTGCATCGTGAATTGGAGATGTATGTGCAGGCTGGAATATCGGCGCCGGAGGTCCTGCGGATCGCGACGTTAAACGCGGCGAAAGTGCTCAAGCGCGATGCCGATCTGGGCACGATCGCGCCGGGCAAATTCGCGGATATGATCCTTGCCGACGGCGATCCGGCGCGGCGGATCAGCGATATCAGAAATACCGATCTGGTCGTGAAAGACGGCAAAGTTTACGAAGTGGCCGCGCTTTATCGCAGTATCGGCGTCCTGCCGCGCCCCCGGGCGGAACCGACTCCTTGACCGATTCGTTTCTTAGCCAGCTCACATCGGTACCCCGGCGAGGGGCGGGAGTTGGACATGTCGACTTTGAGGAACAATTTGTTGATCGCCGCGACGGTCGGATTGATGTCCGTCGGCGGCTGCGCCACCACCGGTGGCAATTTGAGCAGCTCGGCGAGCCGGCTGGAACGCAGCTCGTATGCTCTTCAAGATGAGGCTCGCGACGGCGACGCGCGTTCGGGTTTCCAGAGCGATGCTCGCGAGCTGGCCGAAGAGGCGCGGGATTTCCGCCGGACCGTCGAGGATCACCGGTCGTCGAAGGAAGATGTGCGGGAGGCTTTCAGCGATGTCTCGAGGCGCTATCATGCGATGAGAGACGAAGTGGAGCGCTCGCACAGTCGAGAGGCGGAGCGGGATTTTCAGCCGGTAACGGAGGCGTACCTGGACGTGGAGCGTGAGATGCGCGCACGTGACGACAGGCGCGATCGTTACGCGAGGGATGAATAGCGATTGCGTACTCTAAACTGCTGGCTTGTTTGTATCGCGGCGCTGGCGGCACCTCAGGTGGCCAGCGCCGATTCCATGCGCTGTGGTAAATGGGTCGTCAACGAATCGGTGACGGTCGATGAGCTGCTGAGTAAATGCGGCGAGCCGAAGCGGAAGGATGTCACTAAAGATGATGTCTACATCACCAACGTCAACGGCATGCGCGTGAAGACGGGGAATGTCGCGGTCACCGAGCGGTGGATTTATCAGGCGTCGGCGAGTGCGTTGCCCATGGCTGTTGTTATCGTTGACGGCAAGATCGTTAGTTTGACGCGCGCGGATAAGTAGTTTTTGTGATGTGGCCGGGCTGCGTTGCCCGGCCACTCGAAGCTCGTATCGATCACTCGCCCTTGCCGGCGAGCTTGTTACAGTTCTGGATATCGCGCTTGCTCATGGTCCGGCCCCGGCTCGTGTAAGCCGACAGCTCGCCCAGCGCCTCCGCCACTTTGCGGCATTCCTTCATGTACGAGTCCAGGCTGCCACGGCGGTCGCCCTTGCCCTCGCACTGATCGCCTTCACAGCGCCACGTCACGCCGGAGATTTCGGTTTCGGTGGCAGCCTTCACCGGCGTCGCAAGCGTCGCCTGGGCGGTGTACGAGGGGGCTGCCGCCGAAACGAGATTGCTCATCGCCAGAGTGCAGACCGCGACCGCACTCGCCATCGCCAACATACGCATCGTCAAATCTCCTTGAAGCACAACAGGTGCGTTGGAACGGGCGGCACTGTAGGCAGCGTGGGAGATCGAGCCAATGCATTTTTTAGAACGAGTGAAATGCCTGAGGCTCAGGAATGAGCTGCGCGTTTTGTGAGGTGCGCGCTCGCAGGGGATGTTTGTTTGCTGTAGGGAGGCTGCGTTTTTATCGGGTTTTTTCGCGAGCCGCACGGCTATGATGCACGGATTCGCGGTGTTTGTGAAGAATGATGAAAGAAGGATTAGGTGTGCAAGGTGGGGTTACATGCCTTGCGCAAAATTGATGGCGTCAGAGAGTTGACGTCGTCGCGGGGAGTGCAAAGAAACGTTTGGTAATGTAACAGAGGATGTCGCTGTCGTCGTCGGAGGCGTCGGTGGTCCGGCGTCGCCAGGGTGGGGGATCTCCTCCCCGGCACCGCGACACACGCCGGCGCTACGCTTCGCTCCCTCTCCCAGTTTCGAGCGACAGCAAGAAACGCCCAGCGCTCGTAGAGCGCGCTAGCTTGCGAACGAAGTTCGCTGGGCTGGGCTCCGCTCAAGCGTCTCGGCGGCGTCGGGAGGGTCTATCTCCTCCTGGCAGCCTCGAAAAAGAGGACCTTTTCGGGGCAGTGCGCCCAGGGGCTCGGCGGTGCCTTTGCGCGAAGCACGGCTTCGCTCCGCCGAGCGGGTGTACATGGATGTAAACCCCGGGCTTGCGCGGAGCAGGGACTGCGCAGCGCAATGGGATCAACGGGCCGAGCGATAGCGAAGGCAGTAGGGGAGCACGGTGCCAGGAGGGGATAGACCCGCACGACGACGCGAACCACCGAGTCTCTTACGTTTTGGGCATATCACTAAACAGCTCGGCTTGATTTGGCTCAGACGACTTGGACGGAGCCTGGTCCTCTTTGACGTTGCGATATCTGATAACGCCGAAAACCATCTCTTCCCACGTCTGCTCACCCCATGTGACCTCACGATTGGGGTCCGGGTTCGCCTTGTTCTGCACAGAGTTGTCGAACACCTGCGTGTAGACGATGCGCGTGCCAGCAGGAACAGTCAGGGGCTTTGCCAGGTCGTACGTCGACTGCCAGTTGAAGTCATACGCCGGGATGTTGATCAGCGTCTCCTCACGCCCGTCCGGATAGTGAGCAACGAAGCTTGACGATTTACCTCGGAAGTGCGCGTGCGGATGCAGGCTGAAAATAACCGCGTCCTGGTCGAACTTACGCTCGGCCTTCTCCACGTGATACTTGTCACCGGCCGGAATCCTCAGCTTCGTGTTGATGAAGATCATGCTTCGGAAGTTGTACTTCGGCGGGTCCTTCATGAAGTACAGCCCCATCCGCGTCACATCCGTGAGCGCCTGGCCGTTCGGCGTGTAGTGCACTTGAAAGTGCAGCTTCGATTTGGCCGGCAGCAAGATGCCGTTGTCCTTAGGCACCTGCAGCGGCTGAGCGCCGGGCACGTAGTTGTTCAGGCTGATGTTGCCGCGAGTCTCGCCGCCCGCGGACGCGATGATGTGATGGAGCACCGCTCGCTGACCCGGCAGAAAATCCACCGCCCGGACCCACACGTCATGATCGAGCGGGTTGTCGAGCTTGATGTTTTGATAGGGAATCGTGCCTGTTGCCGGCGTGGTGAACGGCGGCAGCTCGATGACCAGGTCCGGCTCGCCCAGCTCCCACTTCGGCCAATCTTTCTTTTGCGACAACAGCGGGTCCCCACCCGTGCCGCGAGGGGAACCGGCTTCGATCCAGTGAACCAGCGTCTTCGCCTGCGCCGGGCTCAAGCCGCGATCGTTGCTGAACACGCCATAGTGTGGGTCGGCGTGCCACGGCGGCATGCGCTGCGTGCGCACGACTTCGCGAATCATGGGCGAGAAGCCACGGATCATGTCGTAGTTCGTCATCTGCCAAGGGCCGATGCCGCCTTCGCGATGGCACACCACGCACTTCTGCACCAGCAGCGGCGCGATCTCCTTTTCATAGGAAATATTCGCGTGCGCGCTGCGCTTGTCGCGCTCCGGCATCTTGATCGCACAGCCTTGGGCGGCAGTCGCAGCGGGCGCGGCCTTGCCGGCGATCACCGCATCGAGCGCGCCGCCGACGCCACTGGCATTACCGCGATAGGCGATTTTCCAGCCCTTGGGGTTCAGAACCAGCACTTCGCCATTGTTAGTGAGATTCAGCGATTCGCCGACCAGTTGCGCGCCGTCGAGCAGGATGGGCAGCTTGATGCCGGCCTGCGTCGCTTCCTTGGCGACGGTCGCCAGCGAATCGTTCAGATTCGAATTGATCGCCAGGAAGGTCACGCCCTTCGATTCATAGTTACCTTGCAAGGCCTGCACAGCGGTGGCCGCCTGGCGGGAGGCGTCGCAGCCGTTGCCCTGGGCGAGCAGGACGACCGCCTTCATGTCGGAGAGATAGTAGAGCTCGTGAGAGACGCCCTGGTGATCCGTCAGGCGAAAATTGTCCGCGACATCGGCGGCGGCCAGGAGCGGTGGGCTCAGCAGAAACGTCGACAGCAGGAGCCCGGCACGATGAAGGTGGCGCATGTGAATTCCATTTAACGACTTTGGCCAGCAGGAAGTGTGCGTTGGGGCGTGCGGGCTTGTCCACGCGTCGGCCGGGTCAAAAGGCGTGTGAAACGGGTTCCTTAATAAATCTTATGTGTGAGCTGCGACGGGGTCGTGTTGACCTATCGATACAATTTCGCGACAGCTGCGTGACGCGTCACAAATCGACGAGGTGGGGGATGAACAAGGGATTGCTGAATACCGTCGCGGTGGCGCTTGCGGTGGTCACCGTGGCGGCGCATTCGGGGGAAACCTCGAGCCGCCGATATCAGCCGCCGCGGCTCGCGGACGGCACGCCTGATCTGCAAGGCGTGTGGACCAACGCCACGGCGACACCGATGGAACGCTCGGTCGAGCTGGGGACGCGTCGTGCATTCACCGATGCAGAGGCGGCGGCAATCAGCAAAGCGGCGATCGCGGCGGTCGAGGCCGATGCCAGGCCGAGCGATCCGGATAAGAAGATCGAAGCGGCTGCATCGTTGCCGCCGGTGGGCAATTACAACTTGTTCTGGACGGATCGTGGCATGAGCGTGGCGACGATCGATGGGGAGCATCGAACGTCGATGATCATCGAACCGCTCGACGGCCGCATACCGCCGCTCACGGAAGCCGCGCAGAAGCGGATCGCGGCGACGAAGATCGGTCGCTCGAGCGATGGGCCGGAGGGCAGGGCGCTCGGCGAGCGATGTTTGCTGTCGTTCGGTTACGCGTCGGGGCCGCCGATGCTGCCGGTCATGTACAACAGCTACTACCAGATCGTGCAATCGCCCGGCTACGTGATGATCCTGGTCGAGATGGTTCACGACGCGCGTATCATCCGCATCGATGACAAGCACGTGCCGGGCGCGGTGCGAAAGTGGATGGGAGATTCGGTCGGGCATTGGGAGGGCGACACGCTCGTGGTCGAGACGCGCAACTTCCGCCCGGAGCAGAATTTCCGGGGCTCCTCCGAAGATGCGGTGATCACCGAAAGATTTACGCGAGTCGCGAGCGACCAGATCGTCTATCGCTTCACGGTCG
Organism: Steroidobacter flavus; assembly: GCF_042651805.1. Lineage (NCBI taxonomy): Bacteria > Pseudomonadati > Pseudomonadota > Gammaproteobacteria > Steroidobacterales > Steroidobacteraceae > Steroidobacter > Steroidobacter flavus. The sequence continues at coordinate 3,338,329 of NZ_JBHSDU010000003.1, forward strand.
ACGATCCCGCGACGTTCACGTCGCGTATCACGGGGGAGCTGCCGTTCGTGCCGGTGGACGCCAACATTTACGAGTACGCTTGTCACGAAGGTAATTACGCGCTGCCGGGCATCCTGTCGGGAGCGCGCGAGGAAGAGAAGGCTGCGGCGGCGAAAGAATGATTCAACACAATCGATGGTGGTCCCTGTGGCTGGCTGCGTGTGCGCTGCTGCTTTCTTCGGCGTCGTTCGCCAGCGAGATCGTCACTCGCGAGTTCAAATCGAATGCGCTGGGGCGAGCATGGAAGTACGAGGTGTATTTGCCCACCGGCTACGAAACGTCGCGGCTCCGCTACCCGGTGCTGTATCTGCTCCATGGCAACGGCGGTGCCGGTCGCGATTGGGTCGATAAGGGCAAGGTTCAAAGCGTGGCCGATGGCTTGATCGCGAGCGGCGACATGCCCGCTGCGGTGATCGTGATGCCGGACGCCGGCGTCACTTGGTACGTCGACCGCAAGGAGAAGATGGAAACGGCCGTGATCCGCGACCTGTTTCCGGAAGTGGAGCGGAACCTGCGGGTGTTGAGCTCGCGAGAAAGCCGGCTGATCGGCGGCTTGTCGATGGGCGGCTACGGTTCGCTGCGTTTCGTGCTGAAGTATCCGGAGATGTTCGCGGCCGCGGCGCTGTTATCGCCGGCGATCTACGTGCCCCTGCCGCCGACGAATTCGGGCGCGAGAAAGGTGGGAACGTTTGGCGAGCCGGAGTTCGACGAACAGGTGTGGAAGAACTTGAACTATCCGACGCTGTGGCAGGGGTATCTGGAGAAGAAGATGCCGGTGCCGATGTATGTCAACTCGGGCGACGATGACGAGTTCATGATCGAGGCCGAGGCGACCAAGTTGTATTCGCTGCTCAGGTCGAATCAGCAGCCAGCGGAGTTGCGCATCGTCGACGGCGGGCACAACTGGGCGATGTGGGGTAGTACGCTTGGCGACGCAATGAAGTACGTGTTTCGCTACGCCGCCAAGCCCGCCTCCGGCGAGTAACTACGCCCGCGCCAGCACGCTTTGATACCTCGCGTACAGGAAGTAAACGATGATGCCGATGACGTTCCAGATCACGAACGTCAATTTCGTCACACCCGGCAGGCTCACAAACAAATAGGCGCAGCCGAGAATCGCGGCCCACGCAATCAGCGTCGCCGCCGGCGTGCGGAACGGTCGCGGCGCGTTGGGCGCGTTGTTTCTCAGCACGAGCATGCACACGGCAACCGCGATGAAGGCCACGAGCGTTCCCGCGTTGGCGACTTCGGCGATTCGTTGCAGCGGCAGGAACCCGGCGATCACCGCAACGATCACGCCCGTGATCATGGTCATGAGCGCCGGGGTGCCCGACGACTCACTCACGACACTGAGACGCTGCGGTAACAGCCCGTCGCGTGCCATCACGAAGAAGATGCGGGACTGGCCATACATGAAGGCCATGATCACGGTCGGCAACGCGACGATGGCGGCCATGCCGATGAACTTCGCGGCGCCGGGATGATTCAAATTGCGTAATACCATGGCCAGCGGCTCACCGCTGGCGGCGAGCGCGTCGGTGGGCGAGCCACCGATCGCGGCGGCGGCGACGACCATGTAGATGATCGTGCAGGCGACCATCGAGCCGATGATGCCGATCTTCAAATCGCGGCCCGGATTCTTGGCTTCCTCGGCTGCGGTCGACACCGCGTCGAAGCCGTAGAACGCGAAGAAGATCACCGCGGCCGCGCCCATCATTCCGTACTTGGCGCCTTCGATCTCGGTCGCGCCGAAGCCGTGCGGAGCGAAGGGTTCGAAGTTGCCGGCGTTGAAGGCGGGAATGGCCAGCAGAACGAAGGTCGCCAGCGCAATCAGCTTCACGACCACCAGAATCAGATTGACCGTCACGCTTTCACGCGAGCCCAGTGCCAACAGCCCGGCGACCGCCAGCGAGATGACGATGGCCGGCAAGTTGATCACGCCACCGGCGGCGGGCCCGGCGAGCAACGCGTCTGGAAACGGAATGCCCAGCGCGTGAATCATGCCGGCGGCATAGCCGGACCAGCCGACCGCGACGACGCTGCAAACGACGGTGTATTCGAGGATGAGCGTCCAGCCGACGAACCACGCCGGCAATTCGCCCAGCGCCACGTAGCTATAGGTATAGGCGCTGCCGGCCATGGGCATCATCGTCGACATCTCGGTGTACGCCAGCGCCGCGCATGCGCAGACCAAGCCGGCGACGACGAACGAGAGAATGACGGCAGGACCCGCGAGCCCGGCGCCGACGCCGATCAACGTGTAGATGCCGGTGCCGACGATGCCGCCGATCCCCAAGCTCATCAAATGCAGCCAGCCCAGCGTCGGCCGGAGCGCGCTATGCGACTGCCTGGCGCTGACGGACTCGAGACTCTTGCGGCGGTTCCAAAAGGCCATGGCGCTCCCCGGGGTTCGTGTCGCCATATTGTAATGGTACAGGCCCACATTCCGTCACGCGGGCTGCTGTTATCATTCGGTCACTATGGCTTCAGTACACAACCAGGATTATTCGGACCCGTTGGTGGTGATGGCGCTGCCGCTGGAAAGCCAGGGCGTGTTCGAGCGCGCCGGCATCCCGGTGCTGTATACCGGCATCGGCAAAGTCAACGCGACGTACTCGCTGACGCGACGGCTGGGTGAGTACGCTCGCGCCGGTGTGCCCATGCCGAACGTGATCAACTTCGGCACGGCCGGCAGCCGGCGTCATCGCACGGGCTCGGTCCTGGAATGTCACACCTTCGTCCAGCGCGATATGGATGTGACCGGTCTCGGGGTGCCGCTCGGAGTCACGCCGTTCGAAGAGATTCCGGCGCGCCTGGAGTTTCCACGCTTGTTCCCTCAGTTGCCAGGCGGTGAGTGCGGCAGCGGGGACTCGTTCGTGATGAGCGAAATCGCCATGGAATGTGACGTCATGGACATGGAAGCGTACGCGCTCGCCAAGGTGTGCTTGCTGGAGCGGGTGGCATTCACCTCCGTGAAGTATGTGACCGACGGCGCCGATCACGCCTCGGGCCAGGACTGGAAAACCAATCTGAAGCTCGCGGCGGATCAGTTCCTGGTGTTGTATCGACGCTTTTTCGGCGAGCCCTGAGTCGTCAGGGCGACGGCGTTGCCGAGGCCGGCTTGGCTTTCGGCTTGAACGCGAGCAGCACGTTGCCGGGCATCTGCCCGAACATTCCATAGCCCGAGCTCACAAACAGCATGCCGTTGGCCGCGACGATCGTCGCGTTGTCGATGGCTCCGCCGCTCGCCGTCACGCCGTTGAATGTGTCGTAGCTGCGTGCCGTGTCGAACTTAAACAGCAGCTCGCCGGTCTTCGCATCGAATGCATGTAAGAACCCGTCGAGGCTGCCGCTGACCACGGCGCCATCGATCACCGTGGGTGCGCCGGAGAAGCCAATATTCGTCGCGCACGCCTTCACCAGCTCGGCGCGCTTGCCAGTGCAATCGGGTGTCGCGGCGTAACTCCATTCAACCGCACCAGTATCGACGCGCACAGCGTTCAAGCCAGGCTTCTGCGAACCATCGGCCTTTGCAGCCGACGCGTACGGTCGATTGATCGGCGCGAATACGCGCGTGCCGTCGTAAGCGATGCCCCAATGAATGCCGCCGAGCGGCGAGCCTTCGCCGAAATCCTGACGCCACACCAGCTTGCCGTCGCGATCCGGATCGAGGGCCCACACGGTGCCTGCTTTCTGGCCGGCGAGTAATACATCCGAGCCGTCGGCTCGTTGCGCGATGATCACTGAAGCGCCGAAGTCGACATCACGATGCACGGAGCTCTTCGGGCAATTCAACCCATTCCGGTTGCGTGCGCAAGCGGTGAGAAAGATATCGTTCTCGGTGGCCTGGAACGACCAGCGGATGTGGCCGTCTTTTAGATCGAGCGCGAGAATTGCATCTGTCGTCGGCGCCGCGGGTTCCGAGGTCGCCTCACCCGTGCCGACGTAGAGCACGCCACGTTTCGCATCGATGGCGGGCGAAGTCCAGATGGGCGCGCCCGACGGGCCATAGATCATCTTGCCGTCGCCACGATCGCGCACCGGCTTTGCTTCTTCCATCGTGTGCGTGGTCCAGATCTTTTTGCCAGTCATCGCGTCGAGCGCAGTGACGGCGCCGTGCGTGCGACAACATTCGTGATCGTCGTTGCCGCCGAGCGAGATCTCATATTGTGAGATCGGCACGTAGACGCGATCGCCATGAATTGCCGGCGTGCCCGTGGTCAGCGACAACGGATACAAGCCAACCGATTGGATCCACACCAGCTGACCGGTGGCGGCGTCCAGCATGTGCACCTTCGATGCCACATCGCTGAACACGATTACTTTGCGACCGTTGGGCAGCTGGCCGAAGGCGGCGCTGGTTCGCAGCGGTGTTTCGTGCGAGTAAACCCATTGCACGCACGGTGGGCCGGAGATATCGATGGCGAAGGCGCGCTGCGCATCGGCGACCGGCAGGAACAAGGTCGTGCCGACGACGGCCGGTTGCGCTCGCATCGACGTGGCTTTGGGAAACCCCATGGCCCAGGCGAGCTCGAGATTGCGCATGTCGGCGGTGCGCAGTCCGGTCTGGGCGGCGGTGAGGTGTCGATGATTCTTGGGATCGAAGCCGAAGCCGGCCACGGTCGCCGGGGCATCGAGTTTTACTTTTCGGCGCTCAGGCGCGCACATCGCGGTCGACAGCCATTCATCCGAGGTGGCTTCGCGACCGACCAGGTAATCGATCACCGCCGCCTTTTGCGTGTTGTTCAGCGCCGACGCCTGGACCTTCATCTTGCCTTCGTTCAAGGCGTACAGGATGGTTTGGTAGCGCATCGCCTTGAGCGTATCGAGGGCGGGCGCCCGCGTGGCCTCGGGATGGTCGTGGCAGGCCGCGCAGCTCTGCTGATAGACGGCCTTGCCGGGATGGGGCGTTTCCATGGCCGCCTGCGCCTTGGCCAGGGCGGCGGAATCGGCAGCAACCGGCGGTTTCGCACCTTCCTGAGCGCGGGCCGGTGCGCCTGACAGGACCAGTGCTCCGATCAGTACAGTCCATGTTGAAGCTTTAACAAGCATCTTATTGATCCCCCCTTGCAGCCACTATTAGAGTCACGCCCCGGCGCGGCCGCCACATAAGATTTGTGTGGGGCGCGATGGGCATACCTCCTGCATGTGGGTTGGCATTGGGAGGAACGAAATAAATGACGATTCGCAGACGGGCCGCTGCAGTTACGCTCTTGCTTTGCCTGGCCGCCGGTGCGCTGGCTGCCGAGCGTCCTGCCGATATTTCGCTGGTTCCCTGGCCCGCCAGCGTGGAGCCGCAGGGCGGCTCGCTCACGCTCGATTCCCAGACTCAAGTGGTTTACGACGGCGATGCGCGCGTGCGCGCGGTCGCGCACTACTTTGGTGAGTTGGTCGAGCGCACGCGAGGATTGCGCCCCGTGATCGTTCAGGGTTCGGCCCAGGGCGCACCGAAGCGCTCCGTTGTCTTTTCATTGGGCGGCCCGGCCGGCGCGGCTCCGGAAGCCTATGTGCTCGATGTCTCCTCCAAGGTGGCGCTGGTCTCGGCGGCGGATCCTCGTGGCTTGTTCAACGGCGCCGTGACGTTGTGGCAGCTGGCCAGCCTGCAATCGACGGTCGTACCGGAAGTGCGAATTCCCGGCATCCGGATCAGCGATGAGCCGCGCCTGCGCTGGCGGGGGCTGTTGCTGGATTCGGCGAGTCAGTATCAGTCGGTGGCGTTCATCAAGCGCTACATCGATTTCATGGCGCTCCACAAGCTGAACGTCCTGCATTGGCATCTGGTGGACGACCAGGCGTGGCGGCTGCAGATTCCGAAATATCCCAAGCTGACCGGCGGACAGAGTTCTTATTCGGCCGACGACGTGCGCGAGATCGTGGAGCATGCGGCGGCTCGCAACGTGATGGTCGTACCCGGGCTCGAGATGCCAGGTCATGCGACCGCCGCGGTTACAGCGTATCCGGCGCTACGTGCGTCGGACTCGCCGGTCGCGGGCTCGAATCTCTATAACATCGAAGACGAAACGTTTGTTTTCTTCGATGCCGTGTTCGCGCAGGTCGCGTCGCTGTTTCCGGCTGACTACATTCACATCGGCGCCGGCGACGTGTCCAAGGATCAGTGGAAGCAGTCGAGCAGCGTGCAAGCTCGCATGCGTGAGCTCGGCATCGTCAACGAAGTCCGCTTGCAACGATATTTCTTCGAGCGCATCAGTGAGCTGTCGAAGAAACATAAGCGTCGCATCGTCGGCTGGGACTCGATCTTCGGCGGCGGCGTGCCGGCGGACTCGGTGATCATGACGGCGCGCGGCCTGGATGGCGCGTTGGGCCCGGTCGCTTCAGGCTTCGATGTGGTGGTCTCATCGGCGAGTCAGCTGAGTTTCAATCGTCCGCAAAGCGCGGCGTTGAACGAGCGCGCCAAGTCGGGCGAAATTCTCAGTCTGGGCGATGTGTATCGGTTCGATCCGGCACCCGCTGCGTTATCGGCGCAGGATCGGAGTCGGTTGATCGGCGTGCAGGGCAATGTGTGGACCAGCACGGACGGCAACGAAGAAGCCATCGAGCTGATGACCTTTCCGCGCGCCGCGGCGCTGGCCGAAATCGGCTGGACGCCGTCAGCTCAATTGCGCTGGCCCGATTTCCAGCCTCGCATGGTCGCAATGCTCGGCCGTTACTCACGCCTGGGCGTTCGCTTCAGCGACGCGGCGTTTCGCGCGATGGCGTTCAAGCGAGGCGAGTCCGGCGGACGTGTGTCCGTCGAACTCGCCAAGCAAGTGCCCCTCGGCGAGATCCGCTACACCATCAATGGCACGGAGCCAACCGCGAAGTCACAGGTCTACACAGACGTCTTCGATGTACCACGCGCCACCGTGATCAAGGCGGCGGTGTTCTACAACGGTGAGCCGCTGTCCCGAACCACCGCGATCGATGTCAACTCCGACATCGCGGGTGGTTCGATGTAGTGATGACAATCAGCCGGTGCCGTCCAGCTCCGTCGCTTGTGCGACGGACACTGCGGTCGGCGTTGCCGTATCGGTGTTGTACATCACGCGATACAGCTTCCAGCCCTGGCCGCGATTGCGCCACACGTGCAGGTATTTGCCTTCCTCGACATCCGAGCCGCGCCGCACATCGCGTACCCGATAGTGGCCCTGCTCGATCGCGATGTCGTTCCGGACCATGCTCATATCGGCTTCGGTGTTGAACGACACCACCGGCGTCATCTGATCCTTCAGAAACGCCGAGATGCCCTCGCGACCGGTGATCGCAGGTCCTCGCTCCGGCAGAATCTGGGCATCGTCATCGAACAACGCCAGGGTGGCGTTGAGATCGTCCTGATTGAAAGCCCGCTCAAACGATTGCACGACGGATTTGGGTAAGGACTCGCTGTGCGTGCTGCAGCCCCCGAGCGTAACGCCGGCCAGTGCGGCACCGAGCGTCAGCATCGTCCGTGAGAAACAAGACACAGTGTTCATGATCGTTCCCCCACTGCTTCGTCAACTCGTCTCCTTCCGAGTAGGAAGAATATTCCCGTCTGCTCGATGCGTCACCCCGAGGATATCCGCTAGCGGCCCAGTCACACGGTTGCAAGATTCATCTGCTGATCGCTGCGCCACTTCTTGTTTCGGGTTATTCTCAATACGTGGTTGATGCGAACATCGTCGCAAGGATGGCGCGAACGATGCGCCGGCGGGAGGAATGATATGTCTCTGTATGGCCTGTTGGTTTTTTCTGCGGTGTATTTACTTGCGGTGGCGTCGCCCGGTCCTGGCGTTGCAGCGGTGGTCGCACGCTCGCTCGCAAAAGGCACTCGCGGCGCGCCGGCATTCATCGCAGGCTTCCTGGTGGGCGATCTCATTTGGTTTGCATTTGCAGCAACGGGCCTCGCCGCGCTGGCGCAGAGCGCGCATACCGTGTTCGTCGTGGTGAAGTATGCGGGCGCAGCATATTTGTTGTTCCTCGCGTACAAGCTGTGGACGGCCCCGGCCAAGCCCGTTTCCGACGAAGGGCCCGATCTGGAGGAGAAGGGCCAGAAGCCGTTTCAACTGTTCCTCGGCAGTCTGGCGCTGACGCTCGCGAACCCCAAGACGATGGTGTTTTTCCTCGCACTGTTGCCGACAGTCGTGCCGCTCGAAAAGATCACACTGATCGGCTTCGCTGAAATGGTCGTGGCGATTGTCTTCCTGTTGCCGCTGACGCTCGGCGCTTATGTGGTGCTCGCGGCTCGCGCGCGTCGCGTCTTCAAGAGCGCGACGGCGATACGCAGAATCAATCGTGGCACAGGTGCCGCGATGGCTTGCGCCGCCGTCGCAGTGGCTACACGTTAAAAGGTGTAGTTGACTCTCCCGTACACGAAGCGCCCGGCACGACCGAACGGCGAGTAATTCGAGTACGACTGCGTGCCGGTGGGATTGTTGATCGGTGGCAGCGGATCGGGATACTCGTCGGTGAGGTTGTCGGCGCCGAGCGCGAGCTTGATGTGGTCGGTGATCGCCAGGCGCGCTTCGACGTCCACCAGGGTCTGCGGCGACAACGTGAAGTCCAGCGCCGGATTCGCATCCGGCGACAGCACTTCGCCGTAGCGAGTCGCGCGCAGCGTTGCTCCCCAACCGCCGAGCGACCAGTTGATTGCCGCTGCGTACTTGTTCTCCGGCGTCCCTTTCTCATAGCTCAACACGTTGAAGCGATTGAACAGGACCGGCGGCGTGGGCAACGCCGACAGCTGCGGCGTCGTCGGGACTTTGGTGACATCCGTGGAGTTGAAGTTCGCCGTCACGGTGAAGTCGAAGCGGCCCGCCGATTGCGTCGACCACGGATAACTCACGACGACGTCGACACCTTCGGTCGTCGTGTCGACGCCGTTGATGAAGAAGCGGGCGCCGCTGATGCCGACGAAACCCAGGCTGTTGAGATAGTTCACGACGTCGGACGACGTGAGGTTCTCCGACAGCACGATGCGATCCTCGATATCGATGCGGTAGGCGTCGACGGTGACCATCAGATCGCCGAGGCGCACGACGGCACCCAGTGAGTAGTTCAACGACTCTTCCGCGTCGAGCGGCTTCGCGCCCAATGCAATCGCTGCCGGGTTGTTCACCGGGAAGGTCGCGATGTCGAACGGAACGCCGCTGATGACGTTGGTCGACGTAGTCGAGAAGTACTGTTGTTGCAACGATGGCGCCTTGAATCCATTCTGCACGGAGGCGCGCAACGCGAACTGGTCGGTGAAGTCATAACGCAACGACAGCTTGCCGGCGAGATTCTCACCGAAGTCCGAATAGCTCTCGCCGCGCACCGCCACTGACGCCAGGAACTTGTCCGTGACGTTCGCTTCCAGATCGACGTAGGCGCCGACAGCGGTGCGGTCTTCGTCCACTTCGTTCTCGGGACGGAAGCCAGGAAACACTTGCGCGCCGGGTTGGGTCCCGTTGCCGTTGGGCAGGCGGGCACCGCCGTTTCGATAGGAGTCCGGCTCGCCGGCGTGAATGCTGAATGTTTCTTGTCGCGCTTCGACGCCGACCGCGATGTTGAGCGGCGAGGCGAGACCGACGTCGACAGTGCGCACGCCGGAAATATTCATCGTCAATTGATCGTAGTCGAAGCCGCCGGAGTCGAACGTCGTCTTGGTGGCCAGGCCGAGCGAACGGTTCAACGAGTGCCGCACCTCGTAATCCATTTCGTTGCGGCCGTAGGTCAGCGACGAATCCATGGCCCAGGGGCCGAGTTGCCAGCTCACACCGAAAGCCGCCGAAACGTCGACGACGTCTGGTGCGATCAGCGGCAGGAAGCCGTCGGGATAAATCTCCGGAATATTGCGAGGGTCGCTGGCGATTCGATAGAAGCCCGCCGACACCGCTTCGCGATCCTGCCAGCTGGCCCAGCCATACATCGTCGCGCCGCTCGCTACTTCATACTCTGCGTTCACGAACACGGTTTTTTGATCCAGCTCAGGCTCGCCGTACCAGGAGTTGTAGCGATTGAAAGTCGCTTCGCGGGGATCGAAAGCGCCATTCACCAGCGAATACTGTTGACGCATGTCATAGCCGCCGCGCTCGGTGTGCTCCTGATCTTTGTACTCAGCGGCAACGACTACCGAGCCTTTACTGCCCAGGGGCAGGCCTTTCCATGCGGACACCGTCAATGTTTCGCCGTCAGACCGGTCACGACTGAGCTTCGGCGGCGAGGAGTAATTCGCGCCGTCGGGTGCGGCGGCAACGAGCACGTCATAACGGGTCTCGCGCCATCCATACGTGACGCCGGCGTCGCCGCCATCGCTGTTGGTGCGCAATCGAAGATTGATCACGCCAGCGATCGCATCCGATCCGTACTGCGCCGACGCGCCGTCGCGTAGCACCTCGACCGATTGAATGATTGCATTCGGAATGGTGTTCAGATCGACCGCGGTGGAGCCGCGACCGATGCTGTTGTTGATGTTGATCAGCGCGGACTGATGGCGACGTTTGCCATTCACCAGCACCAGAGTCTGATCGGGTGCGAGACCGCGCAGCGTGGTGGGGCGCACCGTGTCGGTGCCGTCATTCAAGCCGGGACGTGGAAAGTTGAACGAGGGCACCGTGACCGAGAGTGCCTGACTCACTTCGGAGACACCCAAGTTTTGCAATTGCTCGCCGCTGACTACGTCGATCGGGACCGCGGTGTCCAGGGCCGAGCGATTCGCGACGCGAGTACCGGTGACGACGACTTGTTCGATCTCGGTGTTGCCTGCGTTTTGCGCCGTCACTGGCGCAGTCAGTAGCAGCAGGGGCAGGCTGACGAGCAAACGAAACGAGCCGCAAGAACCGTTGTTGTCCATTTGTAACTCCGGAACGATGGGCCAGCGCAGGGTGTAATACGCTTGTTAGCAAATGGCAACAGGCAGGGTGCATTACGCGTCCGATGCGACGGACGCGATCTCGTTCAGAAATTCTTCCCCAACTACGGAACGACTATTTGCGTTCGTGCATTTGCATGCGTTGCGTATAACTTTTGCACATGCGTTGCTAACAGTATCGGCGGTTGTATGCGGATCTTTGTGACTGGCGCTACGGGATTCATCGGAGCGCACTTTGTCGAACGAGCCCTCGCGGAAGGCCATGATGTCGTGGGCTTGTATCGGACCGACGGGGCCAAGCATCGCGCGGTGATAGAACGGTTACGCTCGCACGGCGCCTCGCTTCGGCACGGAGATATTCTCAACCCCGAATCGTTTGCCGACACGCTGAAAGGCGCCGACTGCGTTTGTCACTTCGCCGCGGCGTTCCGCGAGTCGGGGGCCGACGATGCCTACTTCCAGAGAATGAATGTCGAGGGCACGTCGAATGTCGCACGTGCCGCCGCCGCGGCCGGGATCAAACGTTTCGTTCATTGCGGGACCGCTGGCATTTACGGTCAGCGCGTCGCCGGCACGATCAGCGAAAGCACGCCGATCCGTCCCTGGAACAGTTACGAGCGCAGTAAGCTCGCCGCCGACAAGCGCGTGAGAGAGATCGCGAGCGATGCCGGCATGGAGTTCGTCATTCTCCGGCCCACCGCGGTTTACGGACCGCGTGACGAGCGATTGCTGAAGCTGTTCCGCTCGGTGCAGAAGGGACGATTCCCGCTGTTCGGTGCCGGCGATGGGCGGCGTCACATGATCTATGTGACCGATCTCGCCGATGCGTTCCTGCGAGCCTGCACGGCGCCAAAGGCCGGGAACCAGGAGCTGATCATCGCGGGCCCGAAAGCGGTCCCGCTGCGGGAGATGTTACAAACGATTGCGCACGCCGCGAATCGTCCTGTCTTCGGGCCGCGCCTGCCATTGAAGCCGATGCTCGCACTGGCCGCGGTGGTCGAGGACACGTGCAAGATGCTCAAGATCCATCCGCCGATCTATCGTCGGCGGATGGATTTCTATCTGAACGACGCCGCCTTCGATTCGCGACGGGCCCAGGCGGTGCTGGGCTGGCAGCCCAAGGTCGATCTGGCGGAAGGGTTTGCCGCAACGCTGAGCGCGTTGCGGCAGGAAAGGCAAGGCACGGCCGTCACCGTGGCGCAGGCGCTGGTATTTCTCACATTGATTTCGATACTGGCGCCCGATCTGTGAAGGTCGCTGCTACTGAGGCAGCAGCGACTGATACACCAGGCTCGCGAACTTCTCGCGGAAGTCGACGCCGTTCGGCATGAGCTGAATCATCAGCACGACCACCAGGCCCGACGTGGGATCGACACGATAGTTGGTGCCGTAAGCACCGCCCCAACCGAATGAGCCTGGCGCTTCCATGCCGCTCGCGCCGAAACTCTCGACGGTCTCGAAGCCGAAGCCGAATCCCATGCCGGGCTTGTTATAGATGTCGCCGATCTGATTGGTGGTCATGAGCGCGACGCTGCGTGGGGCAAGAATGCGCGCGTTGCCGAGCGTGCCGCCGTTGCGGATGGCTTCGAGGAAGCGAGCGTAATCGCGAGCGGTCGAGAGCAGACCAGCGCCGCCTGAGAAGCTGCGGCGAGGACCCTCGACGTAGTGGCCTTGTCCCTTGGGATCGTTTGCAGAGCGCGCAATCTTTCCATTCGGACCTGTGCCATAGACGGCGGCCAGCCGGGCGCGCTGGTCCTTCGGCAAATAGAAGTTCGTGTCCTTCATGCCCAGCGGCTGGGTGATGTTCTTGCGGATGTATTCATCCAGCGGCACGCCCGAGGCGCGCTCGACGACGCAGCCGAGAATGTCTGTGTTGTAGCCGTACACGAAGGCTTCGCCCGGTTGAGCCATGAACGGCAGCGAGCCCAGCTTCTCCATGGTCGTGCAGATGGGCTCGTTCTTATCGGCGGTGTACCAGCCGACACCCGCGGCGGGCCCGAGTCCTTTCGCCCGGTACTGCTCGGCGATCTCCGGGTTCGTGCCATAGGAGATGCCGGCGGTGTGAGTCAGCAGGTCGCGCAAGGTAATGGGACGTTTCGCGGGCACGGCGCTGCCGTTCACCATCACCGTGGTCTTGGCAAATTCGGGAATGTATTTGCTGACCGGATCGGTAACCACGAGCTTGCCTTGTTCCTGCAATTGCAGGATGGCGGTGCTGGTCAGCGCCTTGGACTGCGAGGCGATCCGGAAGATGGTATCGACGGTCATGCGCGTGCCCGCTTCCTTGTCGGCCCAGCCGGCGGCGTGTTCATACACGGGCTGGCCGTTTTGCAGAATCAAAGCGACCGCGCCGGCGATCAGATTCTCGTCGACGTACTGTTGCATCAACGTATCGATTTTCTCCAGGCGCTCTTTCGAGACGCTGGTGGCGGCGCTGACCTGGGCGCGGGCGCCGTTGGGTGCGGTCCAGCTTTCCGATTGCGGTGTCTCGGCGAACGTGGCGCTGCCGAGCAGGGCGGCCAGCAATGTCGTCATTAACAGTGGCGTGCGCATTCAGTGTCCTTGTGCTGTCCGAAGATGAACGGGCAGTCGATTCTACTGATAACGCAGACAAAAAAAGAGCCACCGCCGCGAGCCCCGCGACGATGGCTTCCGGGAAAACGATGTTGATCAGTGGCCCTGATTCGTGTGGGTGTCCGGGCCTGGATTCACGTGAGGTGCGAAGTCTCGAGCATCAAGGGCGCGGCACGATCGCGATGTCGAACACACCGCCGGTGAGCGGCGCGCTCGAGCCCGGCAGCGCCGCCGGCTGACCGCGCTTCACCACCACTTTCTGCGTTCTGCCCAGGGGCAGGTTCGGATCGATCTGCGACAGATCGATGGAGAACAGCAGGCGCGTGGTCTGGCCGACCAGGAAGTTGTTGCCGGCGGAGTCGGTGTAGATATCGAAATCCGTGGTCGGCGACATGTTCAGGGCATTGCCGTACTCATCGACGAACGAGCCGATGGTCTGCAACAGGCCGCTGCCGGTGTTGGAGCTGCCGGTGGCGTTCTTGTTGGAAATGGTCACGAGCGTGTCCAGGTCGTGATCGACCATATAGAACAGCGTCGCGGTCGCGCCGTTGAAGTTGTTGTTGTACGCGCCGCCGACCAGCTCCGGATCCTTGCCGAAGTTCACGTCGCCCTGCGCATAAGTGAATTTGGTCTGGACCGCGGTGGTGTTCAGGTTGCCGCCGTTGGCGCCGTTCACGACCGCGATGTTCTGGTCGTTGCTGCCAGCGATACGCAACGCGTTCAGCACGGGATTGAAGTCCACCAGCGCGCCGAAGCCGCCGGTGAAGCGCGGGCTGACCTGACTGACCTTGGTGCTCGCGCCGAAGTAACGGGTTGAGAGATCGATGGTGTACAGGCCGCCGCGATCGGTCAGGCCGTACAGCAGACCGTCGGCCGGGCGGAAGTCGATGCCGATGAGATTGCCGCCGTCGGAAACGTCGACGCGGCCGCCGCGCACATACGAAGTGGCACCGGGCTTGAGGATGTACAGCGAGTTGTCGCTGGTGAGCGCATACAAACGCGAGTTGGGGAGCGTGACGCCTTTCGCGATACCGCTCGTCGCCACCGCCGTCGTCGTTTGCGCACTGACGATGGTTACGCCGAGCAGCGATGTGGCCATCGCCACTGCGGCCCATGCCGCTGATGTCCTTGTCGATCTCATGACTTTTCGACCTCTGGTGAATTAACAGTCCAAGATGGCCGCGTGGTCGGTGCCGTCGCGGGAGAGCTGCGATGCTCTCGATGCCAATATTCGGTAATGCAGCAGAGATCGGATGCAGTGTTACGTCGATGTTATTGACAAGCATCGTGTGCGGACGAGATAAACGCGCTCCGTTTGTGACGTTCAGTTTGTCAGCGTGACGTCAGCTTCGAGTCATGCTGAGGTCAGTCGAATTCGTCAGTGTGGTTCCCTCGGGGGAATCGTTTTCGGAGGTCGTTGTGAGTTCAGTGTTCACGCGTCGGGAAGTTCTTCAGGGCGGCGTTGCCGCGGGCGTCGGTCTTGCGCTGAGCGGCGCTATCGCTGAAGCAGCCGACCTTCCTCAGATCACCAAGCCCATACCTTCCACGGGCGAGAAGTTGCCGGTGGTGGGTCTTGGCACCAATCAATACAGCGTCACGGCACCCGAAGAGATCGCCGCGCGACGTGAAGTGCTCGAGAATTTCCCCAAGCTCGGCGCGAAGGTGATCGACACCGCGCGCGGCTATGGCGAGTCCGAAGTCGTCATCGGCAATCTGCTCAAGGAGCTGGGCAATCGCGATCAGATCTTCCTCGCGACCAAGACGCCGAATCGTGGCGACCCGAAGGCGGGCGACGGCGAGCTGGAGCTCGCGTTCCAGCGCCTGCAGACCGATCGCATCGACCTGCTGCAGATTCATAACTTCAACGGCATCGAGGCGCTGTTCCCGAAACTGCAGGAGTGGAAACAGGCCAAGAAGGTTCGTTACATCGGCATCACGACCTCGACCGACGATCAATATCCGCAGGTGGTCGACGCGCTCAACAAGTTGAAGTTCGATTTCCTGCAGATCGACTACTCGATCGACAATCGCGGCTCGGAAGAAAAGATTCTGCCGCTCGCGAAAGAGAAGGGTGTCGCGGTGCTGACGAACGTGCCGCTTGGCGGCCGTCGCGGCAGCGTGCTCGCGAAGGTGCAGGGCAAGCCGCTGCCGGCCTGGGCGGCCGATTACGATGCGACCAGTTGGGCGCAGCTCTTCCTGAAGTACAACATCTCGCACCCGGCCGTGACGGCGGTGATCCCGGGCACGACCAAGCTCACGCACTTGAAGGACAACCAGCTCGCCGGCCGCGGCCGTCTGCCGGATGCCAAGGGTCGCAAGAAGATCGAAGACTTGTGGGCCACGCTCTCGGCGTGACCCTCTAATAAGAAGCTACTGCAGGTGGGGTTGCAGCCAGCGTAGCAACCCCCCGAGCTCCATCGCGCCGGACTGCCGCGCGATCTCCCGGCCCTGCTTGAATGCGATCAGGGTCGGGATGCCTCGAATGCCGAAGCGCGACGACAACGACGGCTCGTTATCCGAGTTGACCTTCGCGAACCGCGCTTTAGTCGCCAGCCGTCGAGACGCCTCCTCGAAGTGAGGCGCCATCATCCGGCAGGGGCCGCACCAGGGCGCCCAAAAATCCACGATCAAGGGGAGGTCGCTGCGGGTCAGGTGCCGGTCGAACGCCGCAGCGGTCAATTCCAGCGGATGCCCCTCGAAGAGGGCGTGATGACATTTCGGACACTTCGGCCCTTGCTCCAGGCGGTCGGCGGGTATCCGCACTACGGAATCGCAATGACCGCACACCAGGTGGATGCCGGCGGCGGAGGTCGTGGATTGGCTCATGAGGTCTGTATTACGCGTCGGGCAGGTCTCCTGAGTAATGGGGACGACAAAAATCGCATACAAGCCCGCAAGCAGGCCCGCTTTCGAGCACAATATGCGTCTCCCCAAGCTCCATTGACCCGAAGCCGACCCCGGACGGGCGGCGCATGACCGATAGCGCATGAAAGATCTCACTCAAGGTTCCATCGCCGGACATCTGGTCTCACTCGCGGTCCCCACAGCGGCGGGCATGCTGTTCCAGACCCTCTATTACTTCGTCGACCTGTACTTCGTGGCCGCGCTGGGCGACGCCGCGGTGGCGGGCGTCAGTGCCGCCGGCAACGTCATGTTCATCGTGCTGGCCCTGACTCAGGTGCTCGGCGTCGGCACGGTCGCGCTGATCTCGCACGCGGTGGGGCGCAAGGATCAGCAGGACGCCAACCTGATTTTCAATCAGTCGCTGGTGATCGCGGCCCTGTGCGGCTTGTTCGTGCTGGTCTTCGGCTATCTCCTGGCCGGGCCGTACCTGAGCGCGGTCGCCGCTGACGCCGCGACGATCGAGGCGGGCCGCGCCTATTTGTTCTGGTTCTTCCCCGGACTGGCGCTGCAGTTCGCACTGGTTGCTATGTCGTCCGCATTGCGCGGCACCGGTATCGTCAAACCGACCATGATCGTGCAGGTGCTGACGGTGTTGCTCAACACCGCGCTCGCGCCCGTGCTCATCGCTGGTTGGGGCACGGGCCACGCCATGGGCGTCGCGGGCGCCGGCCTGGCGAGCACAATTGCGATCGCGGGCGGCGTGGTGCTGTTGTCGATTTATTTCGGGCGGCTGGAGAAGTATGTCTCCTTCCATCCCGAGGAATGGCAGCCGCGCATCGCGGTGTGGCGTCGGATGCTCAACGTCGGCTTGCCGGCGGGCGGCGAGTTCGCGCTGATGTTTCTTTATACCGCCATCACCTACTGGGCGATTCGCGACTTCGGCGCCGCGGCCCAGGCCGGCTTCGGCATCGGCTCACGCATCATGCAAGGCATCTTCATGCCGGCCATGGCCATCGCGTTCGTGGTCGCGCCGATTGCGGGCCAGAACTACGGCGCCAAGCGCATGGAGCGGGTGCGTGAGACGTTCCGTGTTGCCTCTGTGCAATGCGTGGGCATCATGCTGGGCATCATGGTGCTGTGTCAGTGGCGGCCGGAAGCGCTCGTCGCCTTCTTCTCGCACGACCCCGAGGTTATCCGCGTCGGTGCGTTGTTCCTGCACCTGATCTCCTGGAACTTCGTGATGAGCGGCTTGATCTTCACCTGCTCGGGATTGTTCCAGGCGCTAGGTAATACGGTGCCGGCGCTGCTGAGCTCGGCTTCGCGCTTGGTTGTCTACGCGGTGCCGCTGGTGTGGCTCACCTCACAACCGGGCTACGACATCGAGCACGTCTGGTACCTGTCGATCGCGGCGAGCGCCGTGCAGGCGGTGATCAGCGTGACGTTGCTCCGGAAGCAGATGCGCCAGCAGCTTGGCTCACCTGCGACTCAGCCGGCGTAACTCGCCAGATACAGTTGCCGACGTCGTCGGCCACTAACAACGCGCCATCGCGGCTGACCGCCACTCCCACCGGTCGGCCGCGCGCTTCGCCGTGCTGGTTGACGAATCCGGTGAGCACGTCTTCGGGCATTCCAATGGGACGGCCATTGGCAAAAGAAACAAACACCACCTTGTACCCGCTGCGCGGCTCGCGATTCCACGAGCCGTGCATCCCGACGAACGCGCCATTGCGATATTTCTCGGGCAGCAAGTCGTCCTTATAGAATGTCAGCCCCAACGATGCGGTGTGCGAGCCCAGCCCATAGTCCGGCACGATGGCCTTCGCGACCAGATCGGGCCGCTGTGCTTCGACGCGCTCATCGACGTTCTTGCCCCAATAGCTGTATGGCCAGCCATAGAAGCCGCCGTCCTGCACTGAGGTGAGATAGTCGGGCACGAGGTTGTGACCGATCTCATCGCGCTCGTTCACGACTGTCCACAACACACCACTCTGCGGCTGCCAGTCCATGCCATTCGGATTACGCAGTCCACTGGCGAATACTCGCGTCGCACCCGTGGCCGGATCGATCTCCCATATCGCTGCACGTTTCTCTTCCGCCTGAATGCCGTTCTCTGCGACGTTGCTGTTCGAGCCCACGGTGGCGTAGAGCTTGTCGCCCTTCGGATTGGCGATCAGATTCTTGGTCCAATGATGATTGATTGGCCCACCGGGCAGGTCGGCGAGCTTCATTCCATTCTCTTTGATTTCCGTGACGCCTTGCGTGTAGTTGAAGCGCATCACCGCGTCCGTGTTCGCGACATAGAAATAGTTACCCATGAGTGCCATGCCGAAGGGTGAGTTCAATCCTTCGATGAACTTCGCTTTGATCTCCGGCTGACCGTCGCTGTTGGCATCCCGTAGCAACGTGATCCGATTCGCGCTTGCAGTTTTCGCACCGGCTTTCTTCATCGCTTTACCTTGGAAATAAGCTTTGATGCCTTTGCCATCGTCAGGTCGCTCGGGCGCGTTTGTTTCGGCGACCAATACATCACCGTTGGGAAGCACATAGAGCCATCGCGGATGATCTAGATCGCACGCGAATCTTGATATAGCCAAGCCTTTTGCTGGCGTCGGTGCTTCGTCGAGTTTCCACGGCTTCGCTTTAGCGACGTGCACTGTGGGGATGAGCGATTTGTCCGGCGCGGGGAGCTCGGGGTTGGCGCCGTAGCCTTGGTCGGGGGACATTTGGGTTGTGACTTCGGCGGCGTTCGTCGCGAGGGCCGCTGCAAGTAGAGATGTAGTGAAAGATGCAGTGGCGGTTTTTGTAGGGGTGCGCATGACAATGGTCCCACGGGGGAGGGAGTTGTTAGGGGAAGGGTTGGGGGTGGGGAGGAGTTCCGGGGCACGAGCTCCTCGATGACCTTGAACTGGGCCTGATGAGTTCTCCTGGTATCGCTCAATTCAAACTATCGCGACGATCCGATCGCTTGCTTCGACAGAGCGAGAATGACGAATGTCCTCGCAGCGAGGGCGTTGTCAACGCAAGCACCGAGAGAGAGCGAGTCGTATATCCATCGTTTTCCCTGATTGACCCCCTGACCGTCTGCAGCGTAGTTTTCCCCACGCTTCAAATCGTCAGCCATGGATGGGCGCGTAGCCTGCCTGGTGCTGGCTCGATGCACAGGAGGTCAGGATGAAGCTGTTTTGCCAAATGAGGCGCCGTTCGAGCGCCCTGGTCGCATTTCCCTTTCAACCGTTCTTCGTTCTCCTCCTTACGCTGATTGGCGCTGTGCTGCATCCGGCAATCGTCGGTGCGCAAACAGTGCCAACCAACTGCCGACCAAACTCCGGCGCCAGCTTCGAGTGCGCGATGCGATTTCCGGGGCCGTATAGCTTCCTGGCTGGCAGTTGCGCCAATTTAGTTCAGAAAACGGAAGCGGCGGCGTTCAACGTCTATCGGCAACTGTGGTCCAATTTCCAGTGTTCGATCTCCTTTTCTCCCAAGGGCTGGATAAGTCCGTCTGCTCCAAAGAGGTCCGGAACAGATTTTGTAATCGCGTGCGCAGGGACTCCCTCCGACTACCCGGTCATGTTCTACGGAAAAGAGGCAACCAACTGGTCTCTGGAGACCGTGACAGCGGACCAAGGGGCGTGGCCAACTTGTGGCAATCCCCGGACGCTTGACTATGCCACCGTGCGGCGCGAACGCAGCTTTTTCTGCCCGGAGGGCTACCAGACCTTCTCTCAAGATGTTTGTTATCGCGTTCCTGCTGTCCAGGACTACGCAAAGAACTATGGATGTCCATCGGAGGGTTGTACGACGACCAAGAACCCCATCAACATTGCAGTCGGGAACAAGATCAAATCCGAGCTCGACTATAAGGCTGGCGGCAATTCACCGCTCACCTTTGGGCGGTTCTATAACAGTCTGCCGCTGAACAACCCGGCGAGCGGGCATTACAAGGGAATATCTGCTTCGCCATCCACGAGCATGGCCGGATACTCTGGCGCCGCTGCAGAGCCCAGCGAATCATCAACGCACTATTCAGTTGTCGGCCTCGGGCTGGTGGGGGCCGGCTGGCGGCACACGTATCAACGAGCCATCGTGCCATCGTCAGGAACTCTGCTTACGAGCGCGTTCGCTTATCGGCAGGATGGCCGCGTGCTCACATTTACCAAGATGGCAGGCGTGTGGTACGGCCAGCGGGACTTCCGCGAGCGGTTGGAGGAAGTCGTCGACAGCGGAGGAGTGCAGATCGGTTGGCTATTCACGAGCTCTGCCGACGCAAAGGAAACCTACAGTCTTGCTGGCCGGCTACTCTCGATCCGCAGTCGCTCCGGTGTGACGGAGACGCTGAGCTACGACACCTGCAATCGGCTATCCAGCGTTGTCGACTCCTTCGGGAATGCGATTTCCTTCGGGTACGTGGACTCGTGCGCGGCCGCTGCTCCGGCCCAT
The DNA here is from genome assembly GCF_042651805.1 of Steroidobacter flavus. Lineage (NCBI taxonomy): Bacteria > Pseudomonadati > Pseudomonadota > Gammaproteobacteria > Steroidobacterales > Steroidobacteraceae > Steroidobacter > Steroidobacter flavus. Next base: position 3,359,048 of record NZ_JBHSDU010000003.1, read on the forward strand.
CGCATCGCCTCGGTCACCGTGCCAGGTGGCGGAGCATATCTCTATGCTTATGACGCGGATGATCGGCTAACGTCAGTAACTTATCCCGATGGCAACTCTCGCCAGTACCACTACGAGAATTCGAGCTTCCGCGGGGCTCTAACGGGGATAACTGATGAGGCGGGACAGCGCTATGCGACGTATGGCTACGACTCGGTAGGACGTGCAAACCTCAGTGAACTTGCGAATGGCGTCGAGCGCGTCAGTTTGACGTATCCGGGAACGACCATCGGGTTTTCCAATGCCACGCTCACGACTGCGCTGGGCGCGTCGATCAATTACAGCTTTGCGATAGAGCAGGGCGTTTCCAAGCTGGGCACCCAGAGTGCCTACTGCCAGGATTGCCCGGCAAATGCGAAGCAGATGACATACGACGCCAACGGCAATGTGGCAACCAGAAAAGATTTCAACAACATTGTCACGACTCGCACATTTGACCTGACGCGCAACCTCGAGACCTCTAGAACCGAGGCTTCTTCTACGCCGCGTGCTCGAACGATTACTACTCAATGGCATCCAACCTATCGCCTCCAGACCCAGGTCGATGAACCGGGCCGACGAACGCAGTTCACTCACGATGCCGATGGTAATGTGTTAACCAGAACGATCGTGGATCTCACGTCGACCCCCAATATCTCAAGAACCTGGACATACACCTATAACTGGTTCGGCCAAGTCCTCACTGCTGACGGGCCTCGCACCGATGTTTCCGATGTAACGGCTTACACTTACTACAATTGCAGTACCGGCACTCAGTGCGGCCAGTTGCAAACAGTCACCAATGCCGCGGGACACGTCACCACCTACAACACGTACAACGCCCACGGCCAACCGCTCACGATCACTGATCCGAATGGCGTGGTTACAACGCTCACTTATGACCTGCGTCAACGGTTGAAGACACGGACTGTCGGTAGTGAAGTAACGAGCTTCGACTATTGGCCGACCGGTCTGCTCAGGAAGGCGACGCTGCCCGATGGCGGCTACCTCGAGTACACCTACGATGCCGCCCATCGCCTCACTGACATCAACGATGCCGAAGGCAACCGTTTCCACTACATGTTGGATCTCATGGGCAACCGAACCGGTGAACAGGCATACGACCTGTCGAATGCACTGACCCGTACGCGAACCCGCGTGTTCAACACACTGAACCAGCTCTATCAGGAGATTGCCGCCGCCGGAACAGCCGCGGTCACGACGACCTACGGTTACGACAGCAATGGGAATCAAACGACCACCGTCGCGCCGCTCGGGCGGGACACGACGCAGGCCTACGATGAACTGAACCGGGTCAAGCAAGTCACTGATCCGCTCAACGGCGTGACGCAGTACGGTTACAACGCGCTGGATCAATTGATCTCTGTGACCGATCCACGGAATTTGGTCACGTCGTACTCGTACAGTGGTTTGGGTGACCTGAAGCAGCAGACGAGCCCAGACACTGGGGTCACGACCAACACCTACGACTCCGGCGGCAACCTGGCCACGAGCACCGACGCTCGCAGCGCCGTCGCCACATACACCTACGATGCGCTCAACCGCGTCGCGACGACTGCATTCGCTTCTGGCTCGACCACGGATCAGGCGCTCACATACACTTACGACGCTGGGACCTACGGCAAGGGCCGCCTGACTGGCGTCTCGGATGCCGACCACTCGTTGTCCTGGACCTACGATGATCAAGGTCGCGTGGTGACTGCGGGGCAGGTTGTCGGCTCGGTGAGCAAGACGACGAGTTACAGTTATGCCAACGGTCTGCGCCAGAGCATGACGACGCCGTCGGGGCAGGTCATCACGTATAGCTATACCAACGGCAAGATCACTGGCGTCAGTGTGAATGGCACCGTGCTCGTGTCGAACATCCTCTACGATCCGTTCGGCCCGCTGCGCCAGTGGACCTGGGCCAATGGCTCTCTGGCCGTGCGCACGTTCGATCAAGACGGCAAGATTGCGCAGATCGACAGCGCAGGTTTGAAGACGTACAGCTATGACGACGCTTCCCGTATCACCGGCATCACCGACACCACCAACTCGGCGCTGAGCTGGACGTACGGCTACGATGATCTCGATCGTCTCACCAGCGCCTCGAAGACGGGGACGACGCTCGGCTATACCTACGACACGAACGGTAACCGCCTGATCCAAACCGGCGCCGCCGCGTCAACATTCACGATCGCCGCCAACAGCAATCGTCTCACGAGTACGTCCGGCGCACTCGCGCGCACGTACGGGTACGACAATGCCGGCAACACCACGAGCTTCACCGGCATCACATTCACCTACAACAACCGCGGGCGAATGAAGAGCTCGACGAAGAGCGGCGTTACCACGAATTACATCTACAACGCTCTCGGCCAGCTCATCAAGAAGGGTACGAGCACGCTGTACTACTACGACGAGGCCGGTCACATCATCGGCATCTACGACGGTAGCGGCGCGCTGACTGAGGAGATCGTATGGTTGGGCGATACGCCTATCGTCTCCTTGCGCCCCAAGGTGGGTGGCGGCATCAACATCTACAACATCCACACCGATCATCTGAACACTCCGCGTGTCATCACGGGCTCCGTAAACCCCGGCGATCGCTGGCGCTGGGATGGTCAGCCGTTCGGCGGGGGTACGATTAACAACAATCCGTCGGGCGTGGGTGTGTTCAACTTCGATCTGCGGTTTCCGGGGCAGATTGCGATGGCGGAGACGGGGCTGAATTACAACTATTACCGTGATTATGACCCCGCAACAGGGCGCTATGTCCAAAGCGACCCCATTGGATTGGACGGAGGCACGGCTACGTACACGTATGTAGATGCGTCTCCTCTTATGCTGATCGATCCGCAGGGGTTGAGCCCTTTCAAATTGATCAAGCTCTGTGCTAAGGGGTACAAAGTCATTCGCAATCTTACTAAGAAAGAGGCGGTGAGTATCGCGAGGAGGGGGGCTGGTGACATCAAAGCAAGCTCGCATTCCGGTGCGCGAGAAGTTGGGCGCCTTGCAAGCGGGGGAAAGAAGCCCATTCGTGATCCAATCCACCCGGACCCAAGGACGGGAAGCACGGAGGGGCGGATGCCGCACTATCATCCGAATCCGCGGACTGGAAGTCACATTTTCTACTCGATAGCAGGAGGGCTGACTGCAGCGAACTACGCTTCGTGCACCGATTGCGCGGAGGAGACACTGCTTGAGGTGGTGGACTGGTTTAACCCACTGTCAGCCCCTCAGGACGTTATAGATATCTATGACGAGTTTTGAGATGGCGATCTTTCGAGTCATGTTCTCGGGGCAAAAGGTCCTGCTGAAGACCCATGATGGTGTCGACGTCTGTGGATTCGTGCGAAATGAGTACGTGCGTGCGCAGACGCGGGAGGAAGCGATCGAGAAAGCTGAACGTAAGGTGCTCGAGCGCGTACGCAATCACGAGGGAATCGTGGAGTTGTCTGATTCGACGCTGCAGCTGACAGTCGATGATGTTGAAGAGGGGTTCCCTCCGTGGAAGCTGCTGGCGAACGAGAGTTTTATTTTCTTTGATATCGAGTCGGCGGCGACGACCAAAGGAAAAGATGCTTCTCAGTGAGATGGTGATTCTGCTCCAACATGAAAAGGTCACTGACGTTGCACGCAGTCAGGTCCGCTGGCGCAGCTCGTGTCATTTCTTGGCAGTTCCAGGTCCATCAATGTTCGCCGTCCATGGCAGATGAGTGGTTGCTCCGTTCGAAACGGTTGGCTGGTATCGCCGTCCGCGGCGCGCCTCGTTTGAGATCACAAGGTGTGATCTCGAAGAAGTCCATTCGCCGGCAGTGAGCTAGAGCACTAAATCCTCCAGAGAGCGCTCGAGGTTGCGCTTGACCGCATGGATCAAGGCAGCCGGAATGCCGACGATCTATTGGTTGCTCGATAGCGACGATTGGGATGAGGATCGTGGTTTAGGGTCGCACATTGCGACCTTGAAGCGGCTGCCTCATCCGCCCACAGGCTGAAGCGCTCCGTACACTTTGTTACGAATCCTCACACTCTCACACTTGTCGAGAGTCATAGTGAGTGACGGCGCGCGTGCGCTGGTTGCACTCACGGAATTCATATGGCTCTCAATGGTTGCACGGGCACGGCTCGTGACCGACGGCGCGCGGCTTTCGAGCTTGCTGTAATCACGATGCTCTTCGTCGCTGGCTGCGCCGGCTTGCGCACTAAGCCGCCGGCGAACGTGGATTTTTCCGGCGAGTGGCGGTTGAACTCGGAATTGAGTGAGGATCCTTCGGCAATGGAGCGCGGGGCGGGGCATGGTCAGCGCGGCGGCGGAATGGGCCCGGGCGGCCGCGGACCGGGTGGTGGAGGCATGGGCGGAATGGGCGGACGCGGCCCGGGCGGTGCGGGTGGCGGATTCGGTGGACATGGTGGTCGTGGCAGCGGTGGCATGGCCGGCGGGCCGGGCGCGATGCGCGAATTCCTGGATCAACCGGAGAAGTTGTCTATTACTCAAGCAGCCGCCGAGTTGAATCTCGTGACCGACGGCGTGCCCACCAAGCTCGTTTACGGCGAGAAGGTGACGGAGTCGGCGCGCAGAGGAGTGGTGGAGCGAGAGGCCGGATGGAAGGGCAATGATTTCGTCGTCAAACGTTCCATCAAAGACGGGCCGAGCGCGACGCGTAACTATTCGCTTACCGATGAGGGTCGACAACTGGTCGTCTCTACGAAGATCTCGGGCGGACGAGGGCCCAAGCGAGAGTTCGTTTCTATCTACGAGCGACAGTAGGTCGCAGTGCGTTCGCGGTCCGATGCGCCCTCGTTAGAGATCACAAACTGTGATTTCAAAGTCGCGCATCCCGGCCGCGATGAGGTTCTCGGGCATGTATCATGGCTCGCCATGCCCGACCCCATCCAATCCATCAGCACACTCCTAAACAAAATCTCCAGCCAGGCCGACGTCGAAGAGAGCGCCGAGTGGTACCTGCGCAGCTACCTGGTCGACTACAAGCGCACGCTGTTGAGAAAGTGGTCCAGTCAGGAGATCGAGTTCGCCACCGGTGCGTTGATGCGGTTCTGTGCACAGTCATTGGACACGGACGGCGCGCTGTATCGAGAGTGCGCTGAGATCGCGGAGGAAGGCACGAAGATGGGCGAGCAGCTCAAGGCGGCGGGGCGCTGAGCCGCGTCGATCACCGCGCTCGGCGTTTCCGCAGAAACTTCCGCGCCCGCTCCGGCTAGAATGCCGGACGCAACCAGCCAACCGATCCTGCGGAGTCTAAGATCATGCCCATCTACCGCTACGGCGAGCGCATCCCCTCCGTCCACGAAAGCGTCTTCGTCGCGCCGAATGCCAGCGTGATCGGCAGCGTCGTGCTGTCCGAGAACACCAGTGTCTGGTTCGGAGCGACGATTCGTGGCGACAACGACGTCATCACGCTGGGCAAGAACTCGAACGTGCAGGAAGGCGCGGTGCTGCACACGGATCCGGGGCTGAAGCTCAATGTGGGTGAGAATGTCACCATCGGGCATCAGGCGATGTTGCATGGATGCACGATCGGCGACGGGTCGCTGATCGGCATTCAGGCCGTCATCCTCAACGGCGCGGTGATTGGCAAGTCATGTCTGGTCGGGGCCGGTGCGGTCATCACCGAGAACAAACAATTCCCCGACCGCTCGCTGATCATCGGCGCGCCGGCGCGGGTGGCGCGACAGCTGACCGATGAGGATGTGGAGAAGCTGCTGATGTCGGCGCAGATCTATGCCGAGCGGCGAGCGAACTTCCTCGCCAATCTCAAGGAGATTTAGCGCTGCGGAGTGCGAGTTGATGGCGAAGGTGGGAGTGCACCGTCGGCCATTCGCTTGCGATGATGCTGTATACGCAGGTGTCTCGCAGCGTGCCGTCGCTGGAGCGACGGTGATTGCGCAGCACGCCATCGAGCTTCGCGCCCAGGCGTTCGATGGCGCGGCGGCTCTGATGATTGAAGAAGTGCGTGCGAAATTCGACGGCAATGCAGTTGAGGTTGTCGAAGGCATGCGTCAACAGCATCAACTTACATTCGGTGTTGATCGACGTTCGCTGGACCTGCTTGCGGTACCACGTGCTGCCGATCTCCACGCGCCGCTCGTTCGCGTCGATGTTCATATAAGTCGTGACGCCGACGGCCTTGCCGGTGTCCGCTGCGATGACGGCGAACGGCAGCATCGTTCCTTTGCGCTGCTGGTCGAGCCGCTTCTCGATGTCCGCCTTCATCTGCTCGGGCGACGGAATGAACGTGTACCACAGCTTCCACAGCTCGCCGTCCTGCACGGCTTCGGCCAGCTCGTCGTGCCGGGCCAGCGTCAGCGGCTCGAGAAAGACAGTATCCCCATGTAAGGAAATCGGGTCCGGCCAGGGCATAGCGGCGCCATCTGATAGGAATGAGTGCAGCTAGCTTAACGCAAACGCGTCAGCTCGCGTGCAGCAGGCCGGCGGCGGGGGCGAGGATACCGTTGAGCGGCCGGGGCTTACCGATGGCGTAGCCCTGGCCGTATTGGACTTCCAGCTCGATCAGGCGCATGCAGATTTCCGGCGTCTCGACGTACTCGGCGATCGTTTCCATGCCCATCGCGCCGGCCAGCTGGGCGATGGCGCCGACCAGCGATTGCGAGCGCTCGTTGTGGAGCAGGTCGCGGATGAAGGAGCCGTCGATCTTCAACGAAGAGAACTGCAGGTTCTTCAGATGCGTGAGCGAGCTCAGGCCGGTGCCGAAGTCGTCGATGGCGAAGCGGCAGCCGCGAGCGCCGAGCTTGCTCATCAGTAACTGCGCTTGTTCCATGTTGCTGACCGCAGCGGTCTCGGTCAGCTCGAAAGTCAGCCATTCGCCGCTCACGCCGCTCTCATCGAGCTGCATCTGCATCCAGTCGAGAAAGGCGTTGTCGCTGATCGTCGGGCCGGACAGATTGATCGAAACATGCAGCGGCTTGAAACCCGGTCGGGTGCCGGCTTCGCGCAGATGCTTGAGCACGTCGATCACGACGAGCCGATCGATCTGAGGCAGCAACTGGTAACGCGTGGCCGACGACATGAAGTGCGAGGGCAGGACCATGCGACCTTTCTCGTCGATGATCCGCAACAGCATCTCGTAGCGATGCACTGAGTCCGGGGTCAGCAGCGAGGCGATCGGCTGACCGAAGATCTGATAACGCCCTTGATCCAAAGCGCTGCGCAGCCGGCCGACGATGGAAATGTCATCGCGCCGGCGGATCATGCTCGTGTCGGAAACCTCATAGATCTCGACACGATTGCGGCCTCGGTCCTTGGCGGCCTTGCAGGCGACTTCGGCGCCGGCCAGAGAATGATCGAAGCTTCGCTCGCCGTCGCGCAACGTCGCCGCGCCAAAACAAATCGACAGCGGATACTTGTCGTCATCGACCGGCAGCGAGCGCGCTTGCACGGCGTCTCGCAGACGCGCGGCGATCTTCTGCGCTTGATGCAGCGGACAGTCGGGAAGAAAGATGGTGAAGCGATCGCCGGACAGTCGGCTGAGCACGGCATCTTCGCTCGCAAGCGCGCCCGCGAGCGCATTCGCGACGACGGCGATGGCGCGGTCGCCTGCTTCGAAGCCGAACAAATCATTCACGACATGCAGCTGATCGATATCGCCGTAGAGCACGCTGGAGTTGGCGCGCTCGCCGAGCGACTTCAAGCGCCAATCGACCAGCTTCTCGATGCCGGCACGCGCCATCAGTCCAGTGACGGGATCGGCGGGCAGAGACAACAGTTGAGCGAGCTGAAGACTCAGCTGTGAACCTTTCTTGAGATCGTTCTGCTCAAAAGCATCCTGAGCAGTGAGGCGATACATCATTACGATGCCGGCCAGCTCGCCGGAAGATTCGAACACCGGTGCCACCAGGAAACGTCCGATCATCGGCCCGCCGTTCTCATAGCGGACGCGGTTGCGAATCACCGGGCCGTTGCTCTCGCGCGTTTGGAACAGAAATGTATCGGCGATCCCACGCAGCATCTCTTCCACGGCGCGGGCGTCGTCGCTATGGCACTGGAAATGAAATTCATCGCGCGACGGCGAGGTAAAGGCCGCCGCATGGCAGCTGATGCGTCGCTGCGCCTCGATCAGAAACTGGCGGATGGTGCTGGTTGCCGAGTCCATAGACGGTCCGGTAGGACACGGCAAATGTATGTTGGCCGCTGACGGCGCGGTGAGAAGCCGTTCGCAAACGACTTATCACAAGTTAGGAAAAAGCCAGGAAATCGGGTCGTGCGGTGCGATGCCGGGGCGTCCGCGGGACGGGCCGTGTGAAGTGCATCACACGGCCGCCGCTTGGGCCTAAACCGCTTCGATCAATCCCGGATAAAGATAGTCGCGGGCTGTTCGAGCTTTTCTTTCAGCGCCTGGATGGTCTCGGCGGCGTCGTAGCCGTCGATGAAGCGGTGATCGAACGACGAGGACAGGTTCATCATCAGCCGGACCGCGACCTCGCCATTGACGATGACCGGGCGCTCGATGGCCTTGTTGATGCCGACGATGGCCACTTCCGGGGCGTTGATGATCGGGGTCGAGACGATGCCGCCGAGCTTGCCGAGGCTGGTGATCGTGATGGTCGATCCTTGCAGCTCGTTGCGACTCGCCGTGCCTTCGCGCGCCGCGGTGGTGACACGACGGATCTCGGCCGCGATCTCTTTGAGAGACAGCGATTCGGCATGTTTCACCACGGGCACCTTCAGACCGTCGTTGGTCTGAGTGGCCACGCCGATGTGGATGCCGTCATGGCGGACCAGCACGTTGCGCTCGGAGTCGTAGCGGGAATTCACTTTCGGGAACTGCTCGACGACCCGCACCAGCGCCATCGCGAGGAACGGCAGGTAGGTGTAAGAGGGCGAGCCCTTCGGCTGCTGCGAGTTCAGATGTTTGCGCAGGCGTTCCAGCTCCGTCATGTCGACTTCCTCGACATAGGCGAAGTGCGGAATGTTTCTCTTCGAATCCGCCACACGCTGCGCGCTCACGCGACGCACGCCAAGGATGCGGATTTCTTCGGTGCCGGTGCGAACCTGGCGGCCGCTCGGGGTCGCTGCAGGAGCGGGGGACTTGCCGGCCTGACGATCGTTGATTGCGGTTTCGAGATCCTGGCGCTGGATGCGGCCATCGCGACCGGTGCCGCTGATGGTTGTGAGATCGATGCCGGCGAGCTTCGCACGCGCGCGTGTCGCAGGGGAGGCCATCACTCGGCCGCCCGAAGGTTTGTTGGCTGGCGGCGCGGCGCCGTTGCCATTGTGGGCGGCGGGGGCAGCCTTCGCCGGGGCGCTTGAAGCGGCAGGTGCGGACTGCGCCGGAGCGGCGGCCGGCGCGCTAACGGCGGCGGCTGCGCCGGCGTCGGTCTCGATCACAACGAGCTCGGCGCCGACGGCGATCTGATCGCCCGGCTGGCCGCCGAGCGAAACGACTTTGCCGCTGACCGGCGAGGGCATCTCGACCACGGCCTTGTCGGTGGACATTTCCACCATCGGGTCGTCTTCACCGATGACGTCGCCGACCTTGACCTTCCAGGCCACGATCTCGGAGGAGGTCGTGCCTTCGCCGAGATCCGGCAGTTTCACCACATGACGGCTCATGTCGCCTCCATCGTTGCTTTAATGGCGGCGATGACGCGCGCCTGGCCAGGGAAGTATTCCCACTCGAACGCGTGCGGATAGGGCGTGTCCCAGCCGGCGACGCGCAGGATCGGCGCTTCCAGGTGCCAGAAACATTCTTCCTGAATGGTCGACAGGATTTCGCCGCCGAAGCCGCCGAAGCGCGTCGCTTCGTGGGCGACGATGCAGCGGCCGGTCTTCTTCACCGAATTCACGATGGTCTCGATGTCCAGCGGCACGAACGAGCGCAGGTCGATCACTTCGGCATCGACGCCGGCTTTCTCGGCGGCGGCGAGGCACACGTGCACCATCGTGCCGTAAGTGATGATGGTGAGCTTGTTGCCGGGGCGGACGATGTCAGCCACGCCGAGCTCGACGCGGTAATGACCTTCCGGCACATCGCCCTTCGGATGTGAGTTCCAGCCCACCGCCGGCTTGTTCGGGTCGCCATCGAACGGGCCGTTATAAAGACGCTTGGGCTCGAGGAAGATCACCGGGTCGTCTTCTTCGATGGAGGCGATCAACAGGCCTTTGGCGTCGTAGGGATTCGAAGGCATCACGACCTTCAAGCCCGAGACGTGCGCGAAGATCGCTTCCGGGCTTTGCGAGTGCGTCTGGCCGCCACGAATGCCGCCGCCGCACGGCGTGCGGATCGTCACGGGCGCGCAGAAGTCGCCGCCGCTGCGATAACGAATGCGCGCCAGCTCGCTGACGATCTGGTCGTACGCCGGATAGATGTAATCGGCGAACTGAATTTCGGCGACGGGGCGCAGACCGTTGATGCTCATGCCGATGGCCGTGGCGACGATGCCGCCTTCGGCGATCGGCGAGTCGAGCACGCGATGCTCGCCGTACTTGCGCTGCAAGCCTTCGGTGGCACGGAACACGCCGCCGAAGTAGCCCACGTCTTCGCCCATCAATACGACGCCTGGATCGCGCGCCATCATCACATCCATGGCGGAGTTGAGCGCCTGGATCATATTCATCTGAGTCATTTCGGTGCGCGCTCCTTCAGTTCCTGAGCCAGCTGCATGCGCTGGCGTGCCAGGCTGGGCGTCTCTTCTTTGAACACATCCTGGAACATGATTGCAGGATCGAGTTGCGGGCCGTCGGTGAGCGTGCCGTAGGTGTTCGCTTCTTTCCACGCCTGGTTGACGTGCTCCTCGCATTCCTTCTCAACCGCTTTGTCCTGCTCGTCGGACCAGGCGCCGAGGTTGCGCAGATGACCTTTCAGTCGCTCGATCGGATCGCCGAGCGGCCAGCTCTTCTCTTCATCCTTCGGGCGATAGCGTGACGGGTCGTCGCTGGTCGAGTGAGGCGCGGCACGGTAGGTGACGAGCTCGATCAACGTCGGGCCGGCACCGGTGCGAGCACGCTCGGCGGCCCACTGAGTGACAGCGTGAACGGCGAGAAAGTCGTTGCCGTCGACGCGAATACCCGGCATGCCGTAGCCCGGACCGCGCGAAGCAAACGAACGGCCTTCGCCGCCCGCAAACGTCTGGAACGTGGAAATGGCCCACTGATTGTTCACGACGTTGAGGATCACGGGCGCTTTGTAGATCTGCGCGAACAGCAAGGCGTAATGGAAATCCGCTTCAGCCGTGCTGCCATCGCCGAGCCACGTGGCGCAGATGCGGTCTTCGCCTTTGATGGCCGCGGCCATCGCCCAGCCCACCGCCTGCGGGAACTGAGTGGCGAGGTTGCCGGAGATCGAAAACAAATTGCTTTCGACCGAGTGATACATCACCGGCAGCTGACGGCCTTTGCACATGTCGCGGGTGTTGGACAGCAGCTGGCACATCAGGTCGACGATCTTGAGACCGCGCGAGATATGCAGGCCCTGGTTGCGATACGCAGGAAACATCATGTCGCTGGGCTTCAGCGCCATGTTGGCGGCCACCGAGACGGCTTCTTCGCCGGTGGACTTCATATAGAAGGTGATCTTGCCGCCGCGTTGAGCGCGATGCATGCGGTCGTCGAACGCGCGCGTCAGCATCATGTGACGCAGGCCGAGCTCGAGATCGGCGGCCGCGAGGTGCGGGTTCCAGGGGCCGACGGCGCGATGGTTGTCATCGAGCACGCGGACCATTTCCTTCGACAGGAATTCGGTCTCGCTCAAGGGCGCGTTCGGATCCGGGCGGGCGGCGGCGCCAGCCGGAGAAACCTGGACGTAACTGAAGTCCGGTTTCTCGCCGGGACGAGCCGGCGGTCTGGGAACGTGCAGACGGGATCGCATCATCGGGCCTCCGCAAGCAACTGACGCGCCATCTCGTCCGCCAGCTCGCTGGTCGGACGGTTGGTGGCGCTGGAACGCGCAAAAATTTCCGTGAGACGGACAGGTATACGGTGAATCTCGGCGACGATGGATTCGGCCGTCGCGCCGCCCAGATATTCACGACCGACGCTGATGATGCCACCCGCATTGATCACATAGTCAGGGGCATACAGCACACCGGCGGCATGCAGTCGCGCGCCGTCCTGGGCGGTCGCGAGCTGATTGTTCGCGGCGCCGGCGACGATCGGGGTCTGCAGTTTCGGGATGGTGTTGGCATCGAACAGGGCGCCGAGTGCGCAGGGAGCGATCACGTCGGCACGCTCGAACAGCACGCGGTCCGGGCTGGATACAACGGCGTCGAACTGCGCCGCCGCCTTCTGCGTCACTGCCTCGCGCACATCGGCGATGCGCAGCTTGGCGCCGTCCGCCGCAAGCAGCTTGCAGAGCTCGTAGCCCACGCCGCCGAGGCCCTGCACCGCGACGGTCAGGTCGCGCAGCTCATCCTTCTTCAGTCTGAATTTCACCGCAGCCTTGATGCCGAGGTATACACCGAGGGCCGTCTTCGGGCTGGGATTGCCGTCGGAGCTCACCGCGGTGCGCGGCAAGCCGCTCACGTAACGCGTCTGGCCGGCGACGATTTCCATATCGGCGACCGAAGCGCCGACATCCTCGGCAGTGATGTATTGACCCTGCAACGATTCGACGAACCGCCCAAAGGCCTCGAGCATGGCCGGGGTCTTCGGCCGCTCGGCGTCGACCATCACTACGGCTTTGCCGCCGCCGAGCGGCAGGCCCGCCATCGCGTTCTTGTAGCTCATGCCGCGCGAGAGCCGGAGGGCGTCCGCGATGGCGTCGTGCGAGGAATTGTAGTGCCAGAAGCGGCAGCCGCCGGCCGCGGGGCCTCGCGCGGACGAGTGCACGGCCACGATGGCGCGCAGGCCCGTGGCAGCGTCGTGCGCAAAGAGCACGCGCTCGTGCTGGTCGAACGAAGGATGATCGAACATTACTGGTACGGATTCGCTGGAGTTATGGTCTGGCGAAAGCGGGTGCTGGTCCGCTCCGCCTGTCCCGGAGCATATTGCGCTACAATACCGACTGTTAAGCAGCAGAGTCTGCCAAACGAGCCTGCCAGAACAGTAGGAATTACTAGACTTCGATGAGCAGCAATCCTCCAAGCCGTGAACTGGATCGCGTCGACCGGCAGCTTTTATCGCTATTGCAGGCGGACGGGCGACTGACCGTCGCGGAGCTGGCCCGCACCGTCAATTTGACGCTGACACCCTGTATCGAGCGCGTGCGCCGCCTCGAGCGGGAAGGGTTCATCGACGGTTACTACGCGCACCTGAACCCGAAGCGTCTCGGGCAAAGCATGCTGGCGTTCACCGAGGTCACACTCGATCACGCCACGCAGGACGTGTTCGAGCGCTTCAAGGAAGCTGTGCGGCTGGTGGAGGAGATCGTTGAGTGCCACATGGTGGCGGGCGGCTTCGACTACCTGATCAAGACGCGCGTGCAAGACATGGACGAATACCGCCGTGTGCTCGGCGACAAGATCGTGAACGTGCGCGGCGTGCGTCACACGCAGACGTACTTCGTGCTCGAAGAAGTGAAGTCCACGCACGCGGTGCGCGTCAGCGAGGCGGGGCGGGCGGCAGCCGCGGCGCCGAAGCGGCGACGCGCCAGATCCTGACAAAAATGTTAGATCCCAAAACAGGATGAGTGAAAGAGAAGACCCTCGCCCGGCCCCGTCGCTGCGGAGGAGGAGCTGCCGCGCAAGGGGGAACCTGAGCGCGGTGACCTGCTGACTCTCGCCGGTACATAGGCTTCTTCCATGCGGGCGAGGGTCTCTCTAAGTCGAGAGATCGTTGAGGAGCGCTGAGTGAGCCCCCCGCAGGTCCCACGAAGGCCATCGCGCTGAACGCGCCATCGACGTGAAAAAAATGGTGGATGAGCGCAGGATAGCGGGCACTGCCGATGGGAGCTGCGCCATGACTCATTCCGATCCGCCAGATTTGCATGCGCTGGAGGATGCGAGCCGCGCCTTACGCGGGCTGTTGGGAGTGGTGATCGCGGTCGAAAGGAAGTTCGGCAGCCAGCAATCGCCGTTAGCCCTGCTGCGTCAGATCATGGAGGATCCGCAATGGGAATGGTTACGCCCGCTGTATCAGTTGATCGCCGACGTCGATCACGCCGTTCACGAGGGCGACCTGCCTCTGTCCGAAGTCGCGGCCATCGGCGGCCATGCGATTGCCTTGTTGTCGGGGGTGGGGGCGCCGGTCGAGCAGGCCTTCCTGGAGCGCTATCGCGCCCTGTTACAAACCGACCCGGAAGTGGCCATCGCGCACTCGGCTGCCCTGCAAGCGCTACGCAAGCTGCCCCCGGAGGCCGATAGCGAAGCCGAGCGTCTGCATGCCCGTCACCAATGGGCCATGCGCTGCAAGCATCGCCGGCACGGCCAGGAAAAGTAGCCCCGTTCATCCTGGGGAAGTTATGTCGTAACGAGGCGCGTGGTTGGGCGACTTTTGCGCAGGGCTCGTGGTCGATCGGCGACAGAGCGCGCAAACGCGACGATTGCGCTAGGGTTGCCGAAAGTTCTCCGGCCGACGACCGGCTGCTCGAGACCGATAACTGGTCAAAAAGCCCTTGTTAGAGCCGCGTTGAGCCTTTCACTATCAGGTTTCACCTTTCACGAACAGTGTCTGTTCGTGGAGGCACTTTTCAAGCAGTCAGCCCTAGTGCAATGTGTCCCTCCCGGAATCGATATGCGGGATTAAAACAGTCCGGGACGAATCGTCGCTTTTGGTTTTTGCACGGAAGTATTCGCAACCACTATGTCCAGCCGTCTGGAGAATGCGCTGATGCTGCTCGGGCTGGAGTCAGCCGACGATCCTGCCACGTTATGGCAAAACTATACGGATCGTCTGGCGGTTCTTCAGCACAAGCTCATCAATGCTGAAACTCCAGTAGCCCAGGAATCGGCCCAGCAGGATCTGGCCCGACTGGTCGCTGCCTACCAGACCGCGCGTAGCGCGACCGAGCCCGCCACCCGCCAGGTCAATCGCGAAGCCGTCACCATGATGCGCATGGATGACGTTGCCGAGCCCGAGACCCAGGTTCATCAGGGCTCGAACGTGGTCATCGGCCCCGGCGTCGTGCTTCAGGGGCGTTATGAGATTCAAGCCGTCCTCGGCGACGGCGGCATGGGGCGCGTGTTCGCGGCTCGCGATCGTTTGAAAGACGAAGAGGTCGCGATCAAGGTGCTGCGTAACGAGCTGCTATCGAGCAACGCCGCTCGCACTCGTTTCCTCTCCGAAGCCAAAGTTTCCTGCAAGCTCGCTCATCCGAACATCGTGCGGGTGTTCGACGTCGGCGTGGCCAGCGGTCGTTATTTCTTCACGATGGAGCGTCTGCGCGGTGTGAGTTTGCGCCGTCGCATGCAGGCGCAGCTCGCGACCGGCAAGCCGTTCCCCATCGAAGAGGCGACAGCGATCGGCGAACAGCTGCTCGAAGCGCTGCGCCACGCGCATCGTTTCATCGTTCATCGCGATCTAAAGCCCGAGAACGTCTGGATCGACAGCAGCGGCGTCGTGAAGCTGATGGACTTCGGCATCGCCCGCGCTTATCAGAACAACGAGCTGACTCGCACCGGCATGAATTTAGGCACGGCCTATTACATGGCGCCCGAACAGCACGCCGATGCGAAGGAAGTCGACTGGCGCGCCGATCAATATGCGTTCGGCGTGCTCATGTATGAATTGTTCACCGGTCGCGTGCCGATGGGCGCCGTGCAGCCGATTGAAAGAGTTCGTCGCGACATTCCTCGTCAAATCGCTCGCGCCATCATGCGCGCCATGTCGCCCCGGCCCGATGCTCGATTCGATTCGCTGCGTGAGCTGCAGAGTCGGATCGTCGCTCGTCGCGAGGACGATGGGGCCGGCGCGATCTTCAACGCCTTCGGTCGCGCGATCACGCTGGGCACGATTGCCGGTGCGCTGTTCGCTTTCTTCGACAGTCTGAGCATCGGACGCATTCATGAATGGATGTATCCATCCGCCATTGCCGTCGGCATAGGCACGGCATTGATGGTGGAGTTCTGCGAGACCTTCTTCCGCTCGCGGTACCGGAGTCACGTCATCGCGGCGTTCATCGCGACGGTAATGTGGATCGGGTTGGTGCTGGTCGTCGCGCAGAAGCTGACCGGTCTCAGTAACGGCCTGGTGATGATGTTGTGCGGCTCGGTCTGGGCCAGCAGCATGGATTACGTGACCCGTCGGTGGCGGATCGCCGCGGGAAGATTCAGATTCGAGGTGGCCTTCATCGGGGCCGTGTTCGGCACGCTGCTGGGATTGGCGCTGCTGGTTCAGCAGGATCACTTCACCGATCGAAATTATTTGTACAGCGCGTTGAGCGGCATTCTGCCGGGCATGATCATCGCGATGGCGTCGCTGCGTCGGCGCCTGTGGCGCAGGACCGATTCGCCGTTCTCGCGGATGTTATCGCTCGCACGCGACTAAGTCGTCACGGCGGCCGTGCGATACAGCGCGGTCGCCAGTCTTTCCGCCACGTCGGCGGGCAAATAACGAATCCTGATTCCTGCCGTCATCGCGCTCGCGCCGGCGGTGTCGACGTAAAGGCTCGCCATGCGACTGCGTCGATCGAAAGGCGTCGCCTCGACGCTCAAGGTTTGCACGCGGTCTCGGGGCACGATGGTCAGTCGGCGATTCAGCCAGCCATGACGAAACAGCACGGCGTCGCCGACCAGCGCCCAGCGCGTGTACTTCACATACAAATGCGCATGCATCCACGCCAACGGGATGCAGCTCAGCACCACGACAATCGCGCCCTCTCGCAAATACCAAATGGCCGGTGCGGTCAGAATCAACACTGACCACAGCGCTGTCTTGCGAAAGATGCGGCCTCGCGCGCGAGATGCGAGCGGTTGCCAGTCGGGCTCGGTGCTCCAATCCAACGCAGGTAATGCCGCTGCGATGAGCGCCGGCGCTGCGTTCGTCGGGCAAACTGGCGCGAGCCAGCGCGTCCTCATTCGAGAATTGTCAGCTTCGTTCTGACCGCCGCCGCTGTCGCCGGCGAGATCGACATTCAGCGAGACCCGATGGAACCAGCGATGCAACAGGGATTCGTGTTGATGAACGGCTTGAATGCGCCGGGTTCGTAACGTCAGCGCGACGCGGGTGAACAGGCCATAACGAGCGCGGAGATCGCCGGCCACGCGAGTCAGTCTGAAATCGTAGAAGGTCACGATGGCCAGGATCACTGACAGGATGCGTACGGCGATGATGGCGCTGAGTATCGTGAGCGCGCCGAGCGCGAGCTGCATCATCAAGCCGAGCGCCGCGAGCCCGGCGGCCGACGACGACTCCAGCACCCGATCGACCAGTTCCCGGTTGATCACGAACACGCCCGCTTCGTGCAACACGCCGAATGCCGCGGCGACCAGAATCATTCCGCGATTGTCGATGAGGCCCTGGCGCACGAGCTCGCCGATGGTCAAGTGGAGTAACGTCGTCTCGGCGCGCTCCTGGATGGTCTGCGCAGCCGGCTTCGCTTCTGAGAAGACGCGCTCGCGCATCTCTTGAACCGCGGCAAGATCGAGCACGCTGATCAGCGCTTCGGGTTTGCCACCCGTGGACGTTTGCACGCGTACCTCGGCGACACCGAGCAGTCGATGTAACAATCCGCGCTCCGTGTCGATGTTCTCGATGCGCGCGTACTCGATGTGTCGAACGTTGCGAAAGATGATTCCTTTGCGCACGACCAGGCCGGTCGGGCTGAAGCCGTAGCGGAAGGTGAGTTGAATCCAGATGGCATGGATCGCCGCGGCGGCGACGACGATCGGCACGATCCACGGGCCGAACGGACCGGGCGTGTCATCCCGCACGTTGAAGAAGAGCAGGGCGATCAACGGCAATACCATTTGTTTGATGGCACCGCTCAGGCCGAACACCCAGGAGAGCGCGTGCAGCCGTAGCCTCGGCTGAAAGTCGGAGTCAGACGCCACTGCCGGCACCTTCGGCGAGCAACGCGTCGCGCAGAGCGATGGCGTCTTCATGTCGCAAGCCCGGCAGCTCGATCCTGGTGTGCCGGCTGCCCGCCGTGTACAACTTCAACGTGCCGATGCCGTAACGTCGCTCGAGCGGCCCTTGCGACACGTCGGTGTGTTGTATGCGAACACGCGGAAGCGCGATTCGCGAGCGCCAGAGCACACCGCTCTCGATGGCAATGCCCGTGTCATCGACGCCGAAACGCAAATATCGATACGAAAGCGGTGGCCACCACCACGTCCGAAGCATGCCGCCAACAAACACCAGCAGCGGCGCGAGCGGCCACAGCGGCCGTACCGAGAAACTGAACGCGGTCACGGCAATCGTGACAATCAACGTCGCAATGGCCGCTTCCCACCGCCAGACGCCGATGATTCCAGAATCGACGTGTGAGAGCTGCAAAGGCGCCATCCTGCTGGGAGAGGTGCGCCGATTCTAACCCGGCGTGAGCCTAAGCCCAGTTCTCCACGACAAGGGCATTGAAAGGCGCGAAATCGCGCACGTTGGAGGTCACGAGGATGAGCTCGTTGATCTGCGCAATCGCGGCGATCTGACCATCGATGAAGGGTATGGTTGTGCCGAGTTCCTGCAGGCGCACGCGCTCGATTGCGTGCAGCTTCGCTGCCAGGTCATCGTAGGGAAGAATCTCGAAAGTGTTGACCACATCCGAGAGATAGTCCTGCAGAGCATTGCGACGTTTGCCCGGCGGCAGGCGCTTGCAGCCGAACTGCAATTCATGCCAGACCGGGGCGGCGATCGCGCACTCATCCGCGATCGCCGTCAGCTTCCGCATGATGCCGGCGTGGGGCGTCTTCATCATGGGCTGCGACACCACGTTGGTGTCCAGTAAATAACGCAGCACGGCGCCAGCTCAGAAATCCACTTTGCGTCCGGGGCTCCGATCGCGGAGCCGGCGGGCAAAGTCTTGTTCCAGACCCACTTCCCCGAGCGAATGTTTCTTTAGCAGGCGCTGATAGGCATCCTGAAAGGTCGGGCGCTTGCTGCGCAAGCGTTGATATTCGTTGACTGAAATCATGATTGCGACTCCTTTTCCTCTACGAGTGAGTTCAATGGCCGCGCCCGCCTCCACCTCGTCGATGAGGGTGGGCAAGTTGGCCCGTGCTTCGGCGATGGCATAACTTTTAATCATTCGCTCCGTGTACACCTGCCTGTACACGGAATCAACCTGATTTTTCCCCCTAATCCGGCGGTCGCGCGCGAAGAAAGCGGGCGAAGCGGGGGATGCCGCGGGCGGTGACGTTGTGATAGCTGTAAGTGACCCAGCTGCCGATGGCGGGCGGATCGCGGCGCTGTGCGTCGGTGAACCCGGTGCCGATGCGGAACTGGGTGCCGTCGGCGTTGCGCACGAGCAGGGCGCCAAGCATGCCGAGATATTTTCCCTGGCCGGGCACATGCGCGATGACTCGAGCTTCGGCGTCCTGATGGGGTTTCAGTTTCAGCAGGTCGTCGTTGCGCTCGGCGCGGTACAGTGAATCTTCCTTATGGAGCATCAAGCCCTCGCCGCCGGCTGCGGCGATGGTTGCCAACTGAAGGTGCAGTGAGGTGTCGTCCGCGACGCGTGACTGCGTGACTTCGCGCAGCCAATCGATGCGCAGCGGCGCCAACACAGATCGCAGCTTCTCGAGCCGCGCGCTGAAGACTCCTTCGTCGGCGGGCAAATCGAAGACCATGAAACGGATGTCGCGCCAGGCAATGTCGTCGGGATCGAGATCGCGCACCGTCGCGGTGACTTGCTCAAATCGACCGCGGCCTGCCCAAAGCTCGCCATCCAGCGGCTCCGTGGGCCAGCCGCGCGTGAACCATTGTGGAGCGTGAATGGGATTGCCGGCGCGAGTGATCAGGCGCTGTCCGTCCCAATACGCCCGCACGCCGTCGTATTTCTCACTGACCCAATACCGGGAGACGTCAACGTTCACATCGTCGTAATCATTGGCGAGCAACAGCGGCGGTGGGGCCGCGAGTGCGAGGGCGGGCACGCACAGCGTTCCAGTCACGAAGGTGGATTCGACCAGGAGAAGTACCGTGGCCTTGCGCGTCGAAGATCGGTGTGCGGTGTCCATGGCTTCATGACACCACCGGAAGGCGGGTCAAAGCGGCCGCATTTCTGGTGGATTCACCCAGAAATTACCGATATCGGCACGGCCATAAGCTGCTATGGGGCCCGCCGACCGAAAAGCACTGAGATTCAAGCTCCGCTGCCCGCAATCGGCGGTAGTATCGCTGCTGGTTGCCGGCTGCCGGCCGGCGCAGGAGGATGCATGACTCAGCAGCACGACCTGGTGGCGCCCGTCACCGCCATCGATCACAAGCTCGGCCCCGATCACGCCCCGATCACAGTCGTCGAGTACGGCGATTTCGAATGTCCGACGTGCAAGCAGGCGGCGCCGTCGCTGAAGCTGTTGTTGAGCCGCTTCCCCGGCCAGGTGCGGCTGGTGTTCCGGCATTTCCCGCTCGAGGAAGTGCATCCGCATGCGCTCTGCGCCGCCGAGGTGTCCGAGGTGGCAGCTCAGCAAGGCAAATTCTGGGAGATGCACGATCTGCTGTTCGCCAATCAGCTGCACTTGAAGTCCAATCAATTGCGCGGCTATGCCGAGCAGTTGAATCTCGACATGGCCCGTTACACCGCCGAGATGGACGACGAGATCTATCGGCAGCGGATTCGCGAGCACATCGATAGCGGTCGTCGCAGCGGTGTGCGCGGCACGCCCGGCATCTTTCTCAATGGCGAGATTCACGACGTGTCCGCTGGCATGCAATCGCTGTTCGACAAAGTGCAGGCGTTGCTGGGCAAGTAAGGCACCGGTGCTCTCATGCCAAACGAGCTATACGAAAAGCGCGCGGAGCAGATGTTTCCGAAGCTCACGAAGGCGCAGGTCGCGCGCCTCGAGCCTCATGGCGTGCATCTGCCGACGAGCGCAGGGCAGGTCTTGATCGAGCCCGGCGATCACGAGCACAAGATGATCGTGGTGCTCTCCGGCAGCTTGAAAATCACCATCCCTGGCGTCGACGAGCAGGTCATCAAGCCGCTCGTGCCCGGAGATTTCGCGGGCGAGATGAGCACGCTTCGTGGCACGCCTGGCTTCGCGCGGGTGGAAGTCGGTGAGCCGGGCGAGGTGCTGGTCATCACCGACAGCGATCTGCGCGTCGTCGTGCAGACGGATGCGGAGCTCAGTGAGATCTTCATGCGCGCATTCATCCTGCGACGCATGGGCTTGATCTCGGCACCGAACACCGAGATGACATTGATCGGCTCGCGCTATTGCGGCCACACGTTGATGTTGCGTGAGTTCCTGGCGCGAAACGCGCACCCGCACTTTTATCTCGACGCCGACATGGACCAGGAAGCGGCGGGATTGTTACAGCGCGCGGGCCTCACGGCAGCCGATGTCCCCGCCGTGATCGGTCGTGGCCGCGCGCTATCCCATGCGAGCCTGCGGCAGTTGGCGGAGTTCCTGGAAATCAATCCGGAGATCGATCCGAACACCATTCACGATGTGCTGGTCGTGGGCGCCGGGCCCGCGGGTTTGGCCGGCGCGGTGTACGCCGCATCGGAAGGCTTGGATGTGCGGGTGATCGACAGCTTCGCTCCAGGCGGCCAGGCGGGCACCAGCTCGCGCATCGAAAACTACTTGGGTTTTCCCACCGGCATTACCGGTCAGGCGTTGGCCGGTCGCGCGTTGGTACAGTCACAAAAGTTCGGTGCGCGGTTTCATGTCGCCTGCGACGCCGTGGCATTGCATTGTGATCGCTGGCCGTATCGTGTCGAGATGGCGGACGGCCGCATCGTGCAAGCTCGCACGGTGCTGATCGCGACCGGTGCGCAGTATCGAAAGCCCGAGCTGCCGAACCTGGATAAATACGCGGGCGTGGGCCTGTACTACGCAGCGACGCATCTCGAAGGCAGGATGTGTCAGAACGAAGAGATCATCGTGGTCGGCGGCGGCAATTCAGCCGGGCAAGCGGCGGTGTTTCTTGCCGGCGGCTGTCGTCACGTGCACATCATGGTTCGTTCAGACGGCCTCGCCGAGACCATGTCGCATTATCTGATCCGACGCATCCAGGAATCGCCGAATATCACTTTGCACGTTCGCACTCAGATCAGTTGTCTGGAAGGTGCGGACGAGCTGGAGCATGTGACGTGGACGGACGCGCGCACCGGCGAGCGCGAGCGGCGGCCGATTCGGCATGTGTTTCTCATGACCGGCGCAGCGCCGAACACCGACTGGTTGAAGGACTGCGTCAATCTCGATGAGAAAGGCTTCGTGCGCACCGGCGCCGATTTGAGCAAGGATGAGCTGACGGCGGCGCGTTGGCCGCTGTCCCGCGCGCCGTACATCATGGAGACGAGCTTGCCTGGTGTGTTCGCCATCGGCGATGTGCGATCGGGCAGCGTGAAGCGTGTTGCTTCAGGCGTGGGCGAGGGCTCGGTCTGCGTGCAGTTCGTGCATCGAGCGCTGAGAGAACTGCCGACGGTGTTCGGCTAGAACCAGTTGTAGTTGAAACTGATGCTGATGCGCTCGCCGACGACCGGGTTCGCCGGCACTTCGTGTCGCAGCCAGCTTTCGAACAAGACGACCTTGCCCGCTTCGGCGGGCACCACCGACCACGCGCGATTCGCCGGGCTCGCATCCGCCCGTCTCGGCGGCGCGGCCATGAATTTCTCCAGTCGCGGATCTTCGAACTTCAAGCCGGCGCAGCCCTTCGGCGTTTGCACGTAGTACGTGCCGCTGATCGTCGACAGCGGATGCAAGTGCATGCTGTGCGCGACCTGCTGCGGCATGATGTTCACCCAGCAATCCGTCATCTCCAGCTCGCGACCCGTCATGTCGAGCTCGAGCGTTTTCACGAACGATTTCACATGTCGGCGCACGTGTTTTTCCAGCTGCGCGAAGGTCGGCGAGACCTGCTGCATCCGGTGCGCGGAGTGATAGGACGTGTAGCCGCCCGGATAATTCTTCTCGGACCATTTCTGGCCGGCCTCATCGTCAAGCTGTAGCTGCAGGCATTCGCGCAACAGCTGCTTGTTGAGCTTGCGCCACTCGCCCCGTTGCAGTGGAGCCGCGTAAATGTAGGTGGGGAAAAGGGTTTGAATCGGCATGGGCGAGGATTCTACCCCATGGGTTACCATGGGCCCATGAAAGCTCTGATCATTCCCGTTACGCCCTTTCAGCAGAACTGTTCCGTCATCTGGGACGAGCGCAGCAAGCGCGCGGCCGTGGTCGATCCGGGCGGCGATCTGGATCGGGTGCTGGTGGAAGTAGATCGAGAGGGGCTGCACCTGGAAAAGATCCTGCTCACGCACGGGCATCTGGATCATGCGGCCGCCACCGCGGAGTTGGCGAAGCTGCGCAATCTGAAGATCGAAGGGCCGCATCGGGACGATCAGTTCTGGATCGATCAATTGCCCGAGGCCACGCAGCGTTTCGGCTTTCCGCCGGCGACGGCGTTCACGCCGGATCGTTGGCTGGAACAGGGCGATCAGGTCACTGTCGGCGAGGAGGTCCTCGAAGTGCGGCACTGTCCCGGTCATACGCCGGGCCACGTGATCTTCTTTCATCCTCGGCAGAAGTTCGCCTGGGTCGGCGATGTGATTTTCGCCGGCTCGATCGGTCGCTCCGACTTTCCGCGCGGCGATCACGAGACTTTAGTCAAATCCATTCGCGAGAATCTGTTCCCGCTCGGCGACGACGTGCGCTTCGTGCCCGGGCACGGGCCGCTGTCGACGTTCGGGCAGGAGCGACAGACCAATCCGTTCGTCGCCGATCGCCGCTTCGGATGATGGCTCGATCGAGATAGTCGGAGACCCCGCCGCGAAGGCACCTGCGTCAGCGAGTTCGTACGCTCGCCGGCGGAGGTACTCATGTCGTCGACACAATTGACCGATGATGGTCTGGATCCGGAAATCCGTCGTTTCGTGAAGCTGATGGGCCAGCGCTGGCGTCAGCATCCGCCGCTGGACAAAGTTTCATTCCCCGAAGCGCGACGGATCGCCGAAGAAGTGCGATCGGCGTGGACTCGGGGCGGCCCGAAGATGGCGCGCACCGAAGAGCTCAGGGTGCCCGCGCCCGAAGGCCCGGTCCGCGTTCGCATTCACGATCCACTCAACGACGGCCTGCGTCCCGCGTTTGTTTATTTGCACGGCGGCGGCTGGACCATCTTCAGCATCGACACGCACGATCGTCTGATGCGTGAGTACGCCGCTCGCAGCGGCATGATCGTGATCGCCGTCGATTACTCGCTCTCACCTGAGAGTCGCTTCCCTCGCGCTATTGACGAAGCCGTCGCGGTCGTGCGCTGGTTGCGGGAGAAGGGCACGAGCTATGGCGTCGACCCGCATCGTATTGCTGTCGGCGGCGACTCGGCCGGGGCGGCGATGACGATTTCCACCTGTATCAAGTTGCGCGATGCCGGCGAGACCGACGCGGTGAAAGCCATGGTGCTGAACTACGGTGCCTACGACGCGACTTGTGACAACGAGTCTTACAAGCGCTACGGCGAAGGCGGCTATATGTGGGATCACGGCGAGATGGCTGCGTTCTGGCGCAACTACCTCGGCGACACACCCATGACCGATCCGCTCGCCTGTCCCATTCACGCCGACGTTCGCAATCTGCCGCCGGCATTCTCAGCCGTGCCGGATTGTGACGTGATGTATGAAGAGGCCATGGCGATGGCGGAGAAGCTGCGTCGCGCCGGTGTGAAGTCACATATCGCTGTGTACGCCGGAGCCACGCACAGTTTTCTCGAGGCCGTGTCGATTGCACGAATTGCCGACCGTGCGTTCACCGAAGCGGCGCGCTGGCTGCGAGATACGTTGAACAGCTGAGCACATTTCCGCCAACGTTTATCACCAATCCATCGCGGTCTCGACGCGTGCTCGTCAAAGGCACGTTTACGCGATGGCGTATTTCAAGAAGGACGTATGTCGATCCGCAAGCCTTATCTGATTTTCCTCGGCGATGCCGCCGAGCCCGTACTGGCCAAGACCGCGTTCGGCGTGCGCGACTGGTCGCAGCAGGATTGTCTCGCTCAATGGCGACTACCCGAATGCAAAGTCGATCTCGGCCTGCCCGATAAGGAGCCGGCAGCTGCTGCCGAGATCGGTGCCCGTTCGTTGTTGCTTGGCATCGCGCCCGGCGGCGGTCGCGTTCCTCCTTCGTGGGTGCCGGGTTTGAGGAAGGCGATTGAGGCGGGCCTCGATATCGTCAGTGGACTGCACACGCGGCTCGAAGATGTTGAAGGTCTGGCGGAGCTGGCGGCGAAGCACAAGGTGCAGCTGATCAACGTTCGCACGCCGCCGAAAGATCTGCCCATCGGCAATGGCATCAAGCGCAGTGGGAAGCGTTTGCTCACTGTCGGCACTGACTGCGCGCTCGGCAAGAAATACACCGCGCTCACGATTACTAAGGCGCTGCAGTCGCGAGGGGTCGCGGCCACGTTTCGTGCGACGGGTCAGACCGGAATTCTCATTGCGGGCAGCGGCGTGCCGCTGGATTGCGTGGTGGCGGATTTCGTGTCGGGCGCGATTGAGCAACTTACTCCCGCAGCGGCCGATGATCATTGGGACGTGATCGAAGGGCAGGGCTCGCTGTTTCACCCCGGCTACGCCGGCGTGACGCTCGGTCTCGTGCACGGAGCCCAGCCCGATGCGCTCATTCTTTGTCACGACCCGACGCGCAAGCACATCGCCTATCACCCGCATGCCGCGATGCCGTCACTGAAGCTTGCCGCCACCCGCTACATCGAGGCAGCGCAGCTCAACAACGCAAATGTGAGGTTGGTGGGAGTGAGCTTGAATACATCGGCTTTGTCGCAGGCCGAGCGCGAGCGTGCGTTGTCGCAAGCTGAGCATGAATTGGCCGTGCCGAGCTTCGATCCGTTGAAGACGTCGAGTGATTCGGTAATTCAACGGATGCTCGGCTAGCGACCGTCTGGCAAGAAAGCAACGATGACGACTACAAAAAAACCAAGCCGCCTCTTCATCAAAAAATCCGTCGAACGAGTCCGAGCCGAAGCGGGGGCGCAGCCGTTCCGGCGAGTGCTTGGGCCGGTGGATCTGGTCATGCTCGGCATCGGTTGTATCATCGGGGCCGGCATCTTCGTGCTCACGGGCAATGCCGCCGCGAGTTTTGCGGGGCCGGCGGTGCTCGTGTCGTTTCTGATTGCGGGGTTCGCGTGCGCGCTCACGGGACTTTGTTACGCTGAGCTCGCATCGACGCTCCCTGTCACCGGCTCTGCTTACACATATTCGTACACGACTCTCGGTGAAGTGGTCGCCTGGATCACCGGCTGGTTGATGGTGCTCGAGCTGGGCATTGCCGTCTCGCTCGTCGCGGTCGGGTTCTCCGGTTACACCGTCAGTCTGTTGCGTGACTTCGGCATAACAGTGCCGCCTGAGCTCGCGACTGCCTATATCAACTCAGTGAGCACTCCGGACGGCATTCGCTTCGTGGCCGGCCAAGGCTTCAACCTCGTCGCGGTGATCGGCGTGTTCGTCGTCTCGATCCTGCTCGTGATTGGCATCGAGACGTCCGTGGCCGTGACTCGCTTCGTGGTCATGGCCAAAATCGTGGTGCTGCTCGCCTTCGCGATCATCGGCTCGCAATACATCGACTCGGTACACTGGACGCCGTTCATCCCCGAGCATGAAGGCGGCTTCTCCTACGGCTGGCCGGGCATCTTCCGCGCGGCTTCGGTGATCTTCTTCGCGTACGTCGGCTTCGAAACCGTCTGTACCGCTGCCGCCGAAGCGCGCAATCCCCAACGTGACTTGCCGATCGGCATCATCGGCTCGCTCGTCGTGTGTACCGTGATTTACGTGGCGGTGGCCGCCGTGCTCACCGGCGTCGTGCCGTACCGCCAGCTCGGTGTGGCGGACCCGATGGCTGTGGCGGTGGATGTCATGAATCTTCCCTGGTTCGGGCTGGTGGTCAAACTGGGCGCCATCGCCGGCCTGTTCTCGGTGATGCTCGCGACCACTTATGGTCAAACGCGTGTGTTCTACGCCATGTCACGCGACGGATTGCTCCCTGCATTGTTCTCGCGCGTTCATGCTAAGCGGCGCACCCCGCATATCGGTACGCTGGTTCTCGGTGTCGCGATCGCCCTGGCGGCGGGCTTGCTGCCCATCACCATTCTTTCCGACATGGTGACCCTGGGGACGGCTCTGGGGTTCGGGATTGTCTGCATCAGCGTCATCTGGTTGCGCAATGTGCGTCCGGATCTCGAGCGGCCGTTTCAAGTGCCCGGTGGGGGCATTCGAGTCAACGGGGTGAAAATTGCTTTCATTCCCGCCTTGGGAATAGTTTTCTGTATCCTTATGGTCGCGCCGCTGCTGCTCGATATCGTCGAGAAAGCACTGCGTGGTGACGCCATCCCGGCAATGTTGCTGGGAGGCTATTGCGCGCTGGGCGCGGTCATCTACTGGGTGTACGGCTTGCGGCATTCCAAACTCGCCGCGGCGGACGTACAGCCCGAGACCCATGGGTTGAGTCAGGAGTCCGTGTGAAGCTAACCGTTCAAACGAAATACTGGAAGCTGAGCGAGCCGTTCGTCATTGCGCGCGGCACGTATACGACCAGCGATGTCATCATCGTCGAATTGCAGGATGGTCCCCACATCGGCCGCGGCGAAGCGGCGGGCGTCGACTATCACGGCGAGACGCCAGACTCGATGGTCGCTCAGGTGGAAGCTGTCCGTAGCAAGATCGAAGCGGGCGTCACACGCGCCGAGTTGTTGAAGCTGCTGCCCATCGGCGGCGCCCGTAACGCGCTCGATGCGGCGTTGTGGGATCTGGAGGCGAAGCGCACCGGTCGCCGCGCCTGGGACCTGGCCGGCGTCGGCAACACTCGCGAGATCGCGAGCGCCATGACCATCGGCATTCGTTCCATCGAAGGTTATGAAAAGGCCGCACGCGGTCTGGCGCACTATCGCTGGATCAAGATCAAAGTGAACAACGACGATCCGCTCGGCTGCATCGAGGCCGTGCGTCGCGGAGCGCCGAATTCCCGCTTGATCGTCGACGCCAACCAGGCGTGGGACGTGCCGACGCTGTACTCGCTGGGACCACAGCTCGCGAAGCTGCGCGTCGATTTGCTGGAACAGCCGGTGAAGGTCGGCGGCGATAAGGATCTCGAGCTCGGCCGTTCGCCCATCCCGGTGTGCGCGGATGAATCGATCGACACCATCGACGATCTTCAGTATCTGAAGACCCGTTATGAGTTCGTGAACATCAAGCTCGACAAGACGGGCGGTCTCACCGCCGCGCTGGAGCTGGCCCACGCCGCGCGTGCCGAAGGCATGCGATTGATGGTGGGCTGCATGGTCACCGGCTCAGTCGGCATGGCACCGGGCATGGTGCTCGCGCAGCTGTGCGAAGTGGTGGATCTCGACGGCCCGCTGCTGCAGGCTGAAGATTGGGAACACCCGATTCAATACGACCGCACGGGCGTGATGTCCTGGCCGTCGCCCAAACTCTGGGGCTGATTGCCGCATATTAAACGAGGGATCGGGCATCCTGCCACGACCCTCGTGCGAGCTGGCAAAAAGGCGTGACTTTTTGCCGCTCGCCGCCGCCTGTGGCGGCGGGGTACATCCATGTACCCAGGGTGGCTCTATTTAAGGACCGGCAGCTCCACAAAGCTGCCGTGATAAATCCGCTGCGTCGCCTTCTTATAGGCGTCCTTCGGCGCGTACGCGATGTTCGGCACAAACGTTTGTGGATTGCGGTCGTAGAGCGGGAACCAGCTGCTCTGGATCTGGACCATGATGCGATGGCCGGGCAGGAACGTATGGTTCGCGTGCGGCATGCGGACGCGATACGGTAGTGTCGCGTTCGACTTGATCGGCTTCGCCACCTCATAGCTCTCACGATAGCGGCCGCGCAGGATGTCAGCTGAGACCATCAGCTGATATCCGCCCAGCTCCGGTGTCAGCGGCACTTCTTCCGGATACGCATCGATCAGCTTCACGACCCAGTCCGAATCCTGTCCCGTGGTCGATGCATGCAGCTCGGCAAAGATGCCGCCGGCCAAAGTCACGGGCTCCTTCAACGGCTCGCTCGCATAAGTCAGCACGTCGGGGCGCGACTCGAACGGGCGCTGATCGTCGACCAACCATTGGCCCCAAGTCGTGTCGTGCGAGTCGTTCGGCAGAATCGGTTGCACGCGATACGGCACAGGCTTGGCGGGATCCGAAACATACTCGTCGAACGATTTCGCTTTGGCGTCGGGCGCTGTGAATGACAGCGTGCCATTCGCTTCCAAATAGATCTTCCGGGTCGAAACGCCCGGTGCCGGCCACTGACTGTAAGAGCGCCATTCGTTCGTTCCTGTTTCGAACGCGCGCACTCTCGGCGTCGGCGAGGCGGGTTGCTTGTCGCGCAGGTGTTGCTCGAAGAACGGCAGCATCACCTGGTACAGAAAGTAATGCGTCGTGTCCGAATTCCACTGCAGCGCGCCGAGGTGCGAGCCGCTGTACGTATGGAACCAGGGATCTTGCTGACCGTGGAACCATGGGCCGATGACCAGCTGATTCTGCGCTCCCTGCTTCTGAAGTTCCGCGAACACGGCCGGTGAGCCGTAGTTGTCTTCCTGATCGAACAGGCCGTGCACGATGAGGGTCGGTACCTTCACTGAAGTGCGTGCGATCAGTTTGTCGACGGCCTGCGCCTGCCAGATCTGGGTGTAAGCCGGGTTGTCGATCAATTTCTTCCAGGCCGGCAACTGATCCATGTTGCGCGACTTCGCCATGTCGTTGGTCGAGCCGGCACGCAAGTACGTTATGTAGGCATCGCGCGAGCCCATCGGAATTTCGTTCGCGCCTTTGAGCGTCGTCTGCCGATACACGTATTCGAGCGAGAACGGGCGGAACGCGCCGTTGTGATACCAGTCATCGCCGACCCAGCCGTCGACCATGGCGTTCATGGGAATCGCCGCCTTCAACGCGGGATGAGAGTCGAACAGCGCCATCAACGACGTCCAGCCCTCATAGGACACGCCGATGATCCCGACGCGCCCGTTGTTGTTCGGAACGTTCTTCACCAGCCAATCGATGGTGTCGTAAGCATCGGTCGATTGATCGACCGGGCCAGGATTGAGCGGCCCGCGCAGCGGCAACGTCATCACGTAATTGCCTTCCGAGCCGTGCTTGCCGCGCACGTCCTGATAAACGCGGATGTAACCTTTTTCGAGCAACGGTGCGTCCGGCATCGGTACGGCCGCAGTCGCGGTCGGGCTGCGCGGGCGACCTGTGTAGGTCTGGCGGTTGCTCGCATCGTACGGCGTGCGCGTGATGACAATGGGCGCCGGTGCCGCCAAGTGTTTCGGTTTCCAGATTACGGTGAACAGCTTCACGCCGTCCCGCATTGGAATCATCACTTCTTCGCGCGTGTAGTCGAAGATCGAAATGTTGGCTTCGAAATGTTCCGGAATCTCCGAAGGCAGCGCCGCGTTGCTCTGTGATGCCTGCGCGCCTCCCGCCAGCAGAGCGAAAGAAACGACAGCACTCAGCAAAGATCGTTGTAGTTTCATCGTTTCACCACATCATGAA
Source organism: Steroidobacter flavus (assembly GCF_042651805.1). Taxonomy (NCBI): domain Bacteria; kingdom Pseudomonadati; phylum Pseudomonadota; class Gammaproteobacteria; order Steroidobacterales; family Steroidobacteraceae; genus Steroidobacter; species Steroidobacter flavus. The sequence continues at coordinate 3,389,583 of NZ_JBHSDU010000003.1, forward strand.
AGGAGCGACTTCGGCATCGGATACTCGGCCGGCGATGACATCGCGCAACGCCTGGTCGATGATTCCCAGCGCTTCACCGACTTCGGCTTCAGTCAATGTCAGCGGCGGGGTGAATTCGAGCACGTTGCCGCGCAAGCCCACATAGACGAAGGCGGCGCCGAGCTGATACGCGCGATAGATGATCTTTGCGGTGGTGACGACCGGCACGGGCTCGCCTGTGTTGCCGTCGATGAGCTCGACGCCGACGGCCAGGCCGCGACCGCGCACGTTACCGATGATGCTGTGATCTTTGCCCAGCGCTCGCAGCCCGTGCATGAACGCGTTGCCGACTCGCTCTGCGTTCGCGGCAAGGCCTTCCTCTTTGAGCGCACGCAGAACGACGCGTCCCGCGGCAGTCGCGACCGGATTGCCCGCCGTTGTTTGCAAGGCGAAGGCCGGCGCGTGATCCATGATTTCTTTCGGGCCGACGACGGCGGACAGCGGCAATCCGCCGCCCAGTGCCTTGCCGAACACGACCACATCGGGCTCGAGACCTTCGTGCTCGAAGCAATGAATCTTGCCGGTGCGACCGAGGCCGACCTTCACTTCATCGACGACGACGCGAATGCCGTGCTTGCGGCAGCGGTCCTGAAGCGCCTTCAGAAATCCCGGCGGCGGTACGATCAAGCCGCCATCTGACATCAAGGGCTCGAGGAACACCGCTGCGACTTGATGCGGCGGGCAGGTCGTTGCGAACTGATAGTCCAGCAACTTCAGCACTTCGTCGGCGGTGAAGTTGTTCCGATACGGATCGGGATACGGCAGCAACAGCAGGCCAGCACGCGGCAACGAATGCGTCATCGCGGTGTGACCGCTGATGCTCATCGAGCCGGACAGATTGCCGTGATACGAGCCGATGAATGAAATGAATCGCGAGCGACCGGTCGCCGCTTGCAACACGCGCATGGCGCAGTCGTTCGCGTCCGAGCCTGAATGGCCGAACCACACGCGTCGCTCGCCGCTGCCCGGCGTGATCCTGAGCAGTTCTTCGGCGAGGGCGACCGCGTTTTCGTTCGGATAGGCCAGCAAGCTCGCGCCCGCCATGCTTTTGCAGGCGTCCGCGACCGCGGCGGCGAGGCCCGCGTGGCTGTAACCCAAAATGGCGGGGCCGCACGAGGCGGACAGGTCGAGCACCTGCCGGCCCCCTTCTTCGATAAGGCGGTTGCCGACGCCGCCGACCACGGCGAGCGGCGAAAATCTGAGCCGTCCGATGTTGGCGATGACGCGAGCGTCCCGCGCCCGCAGTGACGAGGATTCGGCTGTGCTCAAGCGCGCTCTCCGGGGATTCGGTCGACTTTCAGAAGGCGCCCGGGTGAGCGCTTCATGTAAACAAGATTACACAGCGGCCGTCGAATTTCAATTTTGAAGGACTATTGACAGAGGCCGGAAGCGGCTCTTAAATCGGCTTGGGCCGGCACTCCAATTATTAAGATGAGCCGGCGTGGGGATGGCGTATCGGGAGAGTCCATGGCTAAGGGGTCCCTGAAAGTAAAGCTGCGGCCGGCGCTGGCGGATGGCGTGGCCAGCGAGCTCGCCGCCGGCGGCAAGCTCGCCGAGCTTTACGAGAACTATTGCGCCGAGCTTTGCAGCTATTTACGGCGCACCTTCGGCGCCGGCCCACCCGACGCGCAGGACGTGGTGCATGAGGCGTTCGCGAAGTTCGCGGCACTGGCCGATCGCAGCCAGGTGCTCAACCCGCGGGCCTATCTGTATCGCAGCTCTTACCATATATTCATCGACGAGCGCCGTCGCCTGAGCAGCTGGCGTAACGGCGTCGCGCCGGCGCTCGCGGACACCGGGACGCATAACGACGAGATCACGCCGGAGCGGGTGTTCATCGCCAACGAAGGGCTCGAGTCGTTACGCAATGCCATTCAGGCGCTGCCGGCGGAGCGTCGACGGTCGTTTCTGTTACATCGTTTGTATGGGTTGTCGTGCGCCGAGATCGCGCGGCGAGACGGTTATTCCGAGTCCGCCATCAAGAAACACATCACACTCGCCATGGCCGATATCGACGCGGCTTTGCGCAAGGGACAGGCCCGGTGACCGAGACCGGCAAAGACGAGGCGATTCGCAGCGAGGCGCGGCACTGGCTGATGCGCCAGGCGCTCGACGGCGAATCGCTCGAACATAGCGAACCTTTCCAGCGCTGGTATCGGGCGAGTGAGTCGCATGCGCAGGCGTTCGATGAGATCGCACGTACCTGGTCGGACGCCGCGACCTTGCAGGACCTGAAGCATCTCGTCGAGCCTCAAGCCCCGGCTGCGAACGATTCGTGGCGCATGCGAGCCATCGCGGCCAGCGTCGCGCTGGTCGCCATCATTGGACTATTGATATGGACGCTGCAGCGTCCGCAGGTCTATCAGACGCAGGTCGGCGAAGTTCGCGAGCTGGCGCTCTCCGATGGCAGCGCACTGACCCTGGGCGGAAAAACGGTCGTCGCGATTCGCATGACCGAGAGCCGCCGTTTTGCCGAGCTGCGGGCGGGTGAAATTCTCCTATCCGTTCATCCGGATAAACAGCGGCCGTTCTTTGTTTCAGCCGGCGAGACCCGCCTGCGCGTGGTCGGCACGCAGTTCGACGTGCGGCGGGGCGTGTCGCAAGTGGAGATCGGCGTACTGGAAGGCACGGTCGAAGTGGTTGGCGAGCGTGAGCCCCAGGCGATCAAACGAGTGCACGGCGGCCAGCAAGTGGTTGCGACCGGGCAGGGAGAGTTGGGTGAGCCGCAACTGAACGGCCCGATGCAGCCCGGCTCGTGGCGCAAGGGGCAGCGCATGTACATCGACACGCCGCTGCGAGAGATCGTGGCCGATGCCAATCGTTATTCACAGCAGTCGGTCGAGCTGGCCGATGCCGGCCTGGGCGAGCTCAAAGTTTCGGTGTCATTCCGGGCGGAGAATCAGCAGCAGATGCTCAACAGCCTGCAGCTCGCCCTGCCCTTGACTGTGGAGCGCCTTGCGTCGGGCCGGGTCGTTCTGCACGCCGCCACCACCCACTAACGCGCCCAGCCCACCCGCGGCGGCGGCCTTCGGCCGCGCCCAACTGGCTATAGTCCATTACCGGGCTGCGCGCCCGAATGTCCGGAAGCGGGGATGCGCTACACGGGCACGTTGTCGAAACGGCTTCGGGCACTTTCGAGTCTGGAAAAGTGTCGCTGGCGCGATGTGTTTCGTCTCATGAGAGATGATCATCTTGAAGGGGGCGGCAGCTGCATGACTCAAACTCTATTGCGTCGGGCACGGGCGGAGGCCTGCGCGTGCCTGGTATTCGTTTGTCTGCTATTCGCCGGCAGCGGCCAGGCGGCGGGCTCCGCGTCGGGCGATGGCCTGGAGCGATTGCCGGGCGACACCCGCCCGCTGCACTACCTGATTTCGGCACGGCCCAATAAAGACAACACGGGATTTTCGGCCAAAGCGACGTTGCGCTTCGAGGTGGTGACGCCCACTGCGCAAGTCGTCGTTAACTCGCGCGACCTGACGATCTCCAAAGCGCAGCTGAAGAATGGCGCAACCCCGAAGGTCAGCACCGATCCGGCCAGACATCGGACGATCTTCAGTTTCGAGAAGCCCCTGACGCGCGGCCAGCATGAGCTGGAGGTCGAATACACCGGCCTGATTACCGAAAATATCGAGGGTGTGTTCCGAGTGGAGCAGCAGTCGCGCGACGGCAAGCGTCAGCAGATGCTGTTCACCCATCTGTGCTGTATCGGCACGGCTCGCAAGTTCGCGCCGCTCTGGGATCAACCGGATCAAAAGGCGGTGTTCGAGCTGGAGTTGACCGTTCCGGCCGGTCTCGACGCCGTATCCAACACGCCGGTCGCGAAGCGCGAGACGTTGCCGTCAGGCGAGTCGAAAGTGCGCTTCGAACCGTCGCCGCGCATGAGCTCGTACTTGCTGTTCTTCGCAGTCGGCAAGTTCGATCACATCTCCGGTAAGGCGGGTGACACCGAGGTGGGGGTGTACACGCAGCCCGGCAAAGGAGATCAGGGGCGCTTCGCGCTACAAGCGACCGTCGATTCGTTGAATCTCTACAACGAATACTTCGGCGTCGATTACCCGCTGAAGAAACTGGACAGCATCGCGTTCCCCGGCGCCGGCGGTTTCGGCGCGATGGAGAACTGGGGCGCGATCTTCTATTTCGAGCCGTATCTGCTGATCGATCCGAAGCTGGCGACACAGCGCAATCGACAGGACGTGTACGTCGTCGTCGCGCACGAGGTCTCGCATCAGTGGTTCGGCAATCTGGTCACGATGAAGTGGTGGGACGACCTGTGGCTCAACGAAGGCTTCGCAACCTGGATGGCGAGCAAGGCCACCGATCATTACAAGCCGGAATGGAACGTGTGGCGTATGGATTCGGAAAGCCGCGAGCAGGCGATGCGGCTGGATGCGCGCGACTCGACCCATCCCATCATTCGCCCGGTGCGCACGTACGAAGAGGCCGAGCTGGCATTTGATGAGATCACGTACGAGAAAGGCAATCAGGTCATCCGCATGATCGAGGCCTACGTCGGCGAGGATGCGTTCAGGAAGGCCATTCGCGCGCACGTCAAGAAGCACGCCTATGACAATGCCATCACCGACGATTTGTGGCGGGAGTTGGAAATCACTTCGCCGTTTCCGGTGTCGGATATCGCGCGTGACTTCACCGTGCAGGAAGGCGTGCCGCTGATCGATGTGATTTCGTCGAAATGCGTGGGCGACAAGACTGCGTTGTCGGTGCGACAGAGTCGCTTCGGTCTGGATGGGACGTCTAAACAGGCGAAGGAATGGCGCGTGCCGGTGACGGCGACCGTGGTTGGCACGAACAAGGTTGCCCGTCAGGTCGTGCGTGGTAGCGCGCCTGCCAACATCACATTGGAAGGATGCGGTCCAGTGAAGGTGAATCTCGGCGAAGCCGGCTATTACCGCACGCGTTATGACTCGGCCTCGTTCGCGCAGCTCGATAAGAGCTTCGGCAAGCTGCCCGCTCAGGATCAACTGGGCTTGATGAATGACAGCTTCAATCTCGCCGAAGGAGGTTACACCCCGTTCGCGGGATATCTGAATCTGGTGCTGAACGTGCCGGTCTCGGCCGATCCCGTGTTGTGGCTGCATCTGACGCGTTCGATGCGCGTGCTCGACAGGGTTTACCAAGGCCGTGCCGATCACGAGCAGTTCCGTGCGTTCGCTCGATGGAAAGCCAGCGGAGCGCTACGACAGCTCGGCTGGGTCGAGCGCGCGAACGAATCGGCGAATGTCAGCATTGCTCGTGCGGAGCTGGTGGAGCTGCTGGTGTCGTTGCGCGATCCGGCAACTCAAAAGGAAGCGCTCCGTCGTTTCCATGGCGTGGACGCCGATCCGTCGCTCATCAGCGGCGGCATGCGGCAGGCAATCGTCAATGCGGTAGGAATGTCCGCCGATGCGAAGATGCTCGACGAATTGCTGGCACGCGCCGCGAAGTCGACTGATTCGGCGGAGAGCCAGATGTATCTGCTCGCGGCCGCGCGCGTACAAGATCCAGTGCTGGTCAAGCGCGTGCTCGATCTCACGTTGACGGACGCGATACCGGCACCGCTGGTGGGCAACATGCTGCGACAAGTCGCTGAGTCGCACTCCGTATCGACCTTCGATTTCGTCACGTCGAAGTACGAGTCGGTTGGAGCCAGACTGGAATCGTTTGCGCGAGTCGGTGTGGCGCAGGGCGTTGCGAGCAATGCCGTCGATGTCTCCGTGCTGCCGCGCCTGGAAAAGTTCGTCGCCGAGAAAGTGGGCGACGCGGGGCGTGAAAGCTTGAAACGCGCGCGTTCGATGGTGACGTTCAGCGATGAAGTGCGTCGCGAGCGCCTGCCCGAAGTGGATGCCTGGCTGCGCGCACACGCGGCGGCCTGGACAGTACAGCAATAAATCAATCGGAGCTGAAGTCGTGACCAAGCATATGATCACCCGTCGCGCTGTCATGGGCGCACTGGCCGGCGCCGCGGTCGTTGGTGGAACTGAGGCCGGCGCGCAAACACCGGCTCCGCGCGTGGCCGGGCAGCAATGGGATGTCGTCGTCATCGGTGCGGGCGTGTTCGGTTCCTGGTCGGCGTACAAACTGCTCAAGCAAGGGAAGAAAGTATTGCTGGTCGATGCGTGGGGGCCGAGTCACGCACGCGCGTCGTCGGGTGGCGAGTCACGACTGACGCGAACCGAATACGGCGGTGACCAGATCTACACGCGCTTCGCTTGGGAAGCGTTGAGCGACTGGATCGCGCTGTCTAAGAAGGCCGAGCTGCCGATCTTCCATCCGATCGGCGCGCTGTACATCTACCAGAAGGAGCCGGACACGCTTGCCGCCAGCATCGCGCTCAACAAGGAGCACGGTGCGCCGATGCAGCGGATCGAGCGCGCCGAGTTGTTGAAGCGGTATCCGCAGATCGGACTGGATGGAATTCAGTTCGCGGTTCTGCAGCCCACCATGGGGGCGCTCATGGCGCGGCGGGGCGTGCAGACGCTGGTAAAGCATTTCGTCGAGGAGGGCGGCACCTATCAGCAGCTGGCGATTCAGCCACCGAAGGCTGGCGCCGCGCTCGATGCGATCACCAGCCTGAGCGGCGAAACTGTGCGTGCCAAACAGTTCGTGTTTGCTTGCGGCCCGTGGCTGCCCAAGTTATTTCCCGATGTGGTCGGCACGCGCATCGTGCCGACGAGACAAGAGATTTTTTTCTTCGGCCCGGATCCGGGCGATACCCGATTCGATCCGCCGCAGATGCCGGCGTGGGTGGACCCCGACGAGCCGGGCATTCCCTACGGATTCCCTTCGCTGGAAGCACGGGGCTTCAAGCTTGCGATCGACGGGCACGGTCCACGCATCGATCCGGATACCAACGATCGCATCATCTCTGCCGAAGGCCTGAAGCAGATTCGTGCCTATCTCGCGCGGCGGTTCCCCGCAATCTCCAAGCGCCCGCTGTCCGAGTCGCGCGTCTGCCAATATGAGAACAGCGACAACGGCGACTTCATCATCGACAAGCATCCGAAGTGGCAGAACGTGCTGATCGTCGGCGGTGGCTCCGGCCACGGTTTCAAGCATGGCCCGGCGGTGGGGCGCTATGTCAGCGAGCTCGCGACAGGTAAGCTGTCGAAGCCCGAGGCGCGTTTCGCGCTGACGGCTCACAAATACCAGGGATGATCGCGAGGACGTCTCAAATGCTAAGAAAAATCATCCACGCCACGCTGGCGGCGGTTGTATTGCAGTCGGTGAGTGTCGCGGCGTCAGCAGCGCCCGATGCCATTTATTTCAACGCGAACGTGTGGACGGGCAACGCTCAGCAACCCAAGGCCGAAGCGATCGCCATCGATGACGGCAATATCGTCGCGGTCGGCACCAGTGCAGACGTTCGCAAGCTGGCGGATGCAAAGACCAACGCCGTCGACCTGAAGGGCGCCTTCGTGGTGCCGGGGTTCATCGACAACCACGTGCATTTCATCAACGGCGGCCTGGCGCTGGCGCAAGTGGATCTGCGTGACGCGGCGACTCGCGCTGAATTCACGAAGCGAATCGCCGAGGCCGCGGCCAAGACGCCCAAAGGGCAGTGGATCAAGGATGGCAATTGGGATCACGAGTTGTGGGGCGGCGAGCTGCCGACCCGCGACTGGATCGACAAGGACACACCGAACACGCCGGTGTTCATCTCGCGCCTCGACGGTCACATGGCGCTGGCGAATTCGCTGGTGCTGAAGCTCGCCGGCGTCGACGAGAAGACGCCCGATCCCGCAGGCGGCACCATCGTTCGCGACAAGAGCGGTCGACCCACCGGCGTCCTGAAAGACAACGCGATGAACCTGGTGTTCAAGGTGATTCCGCCGGTGTCGGATCAGGAACTGGCGCAGGGCCTGGAGCGCGCGATGGAACATGCCGTCGCGCGTGGCGTGACCCAAGTGCACGATATGGGCGGCATCGAAGACTTTCGCGTGCTCGATCTCTATCGGCGCACTCGCGCCAGCGACAAGCTGCGCATGCGCATCTACTCGTTCGTGCCGATGGCTGAGCGACAGAAGGCAGCGGAGTACAAGAAACAAAACGGCACGGGCGATGAGTGGTTGCGCTGGGGCGGAGTGAAAGGCTTCGTCGACGGCTCGCTCGGCTCGACCACCGCCTGGTTTCACAAGCCCTACGACGACGCTCCGAACACCACCGGGCTGACGATGGTCGAGCCGGAGAAGTTGCGTGCGGGTATCGTCGAGGCGAATCAGGCGGGCCTGCACGTGGCCGTGCACGCCATCGGCGATCGCGCCAACGACTGGTTGCTCGACGCGTTCGAAAAAATCGAGCAGGCCGGGCCGAAGAAAGATTGGCGCTTCCGCATCGAGCACGCTCAGCATCTCACGCCCGCCGCGATCAAGCGGTTCGGGCCGCTGGGCGTGGTTGCGTCCATGCAGCCGTATCACGCGATCGACGACGGCCGCTGGGCCGAGAAGCGCATCGGCGCAGAGCGACTCAAAGGTACGTACGCGTTCCGCTCCTTGATCGACTCTGGAGCGCATCTCACATTCGGTTCGGATTGGCCGGTGGCGCCGCTCGATCCATTGACCGGCATCTATGCCGCCGTCACTCGACGAACCACCGACGGTGCGAATCCGAATGGCTGGCAGCCGCAGCAGAAGATCACAGTCGCCGAGGCGCTGCGCTCATACACCGCGGAGAACGCCTGGGCGGGCTTTCAGGAAGGCAAGGTCGGCGTGCTGAAGCAGGGCGCGCTGGCGGATTTCGCCGTCCTGTCGAAGGACCTGTTCGCTGTGCCGCCAGCCGAGATCGACAAGGTGAAGGTCGTGCGCACCGTCGTCGGTGGGCGCGAGGTGTATCTCGCGCGTTAGCTGAATGTTTCCAAGGCGCGCAATGCCTCTTCGAGCTTGCGCGTCCACACTTCCACGCCATCGGGATCCGAGATCAGATCGTTGCGGATCTCGATGAGCACGGCCGGGTTGTTCAGCTGATCGCCGTGGACGACCAGCGCGTAGTCGGCATCTGCGCTCACGCCATACGGAACATTCGCGCCGACGTTCAACAACGGATCGCGGCTCAACTGCGCGATGAGGGCCTGGCCTAAGTTGGCGGCCTTATCGAACAGTACGCCCGCATGCCACGAGCGCTGCTGGCCCAGATACACCGGCGTGAAGCTGTGAACCGCGACCAGTACGTTGCGCCGGCCGTCCGCCGTCCGCTGTTCGAGATGCGCACGCAGGCGATCCTGAAACGGATGAAACATCAGCCGCTGGCGCCGTTCCCGTTCGCTGGCGTCCAGTGAAAGGTTGCCGGTAATGTCTGTCGCTTCGGATCGCAGCGGGATGCTGTCAGCCACGTGGAGCGGGCGGTTCAAGTCGATCAACAATCTGGAGTAGCCGCTGAGGAAAGCGGACGCGTCGAGACGCTTCGATAAAGTGCGCGTGACATTGGCTGCGCCGATGTCCCAGGCGATGTGACGCGCCAGGTCGCTGTCGTTCAGGCCGAGCTTCTTGTACTCGGCGGGGATGTGATTGGAGGCGTGCTCGCAGATCAGCACGAACGGCGAGCGGCCGTTCTCATTGAGAGCTTCAACCGCGTCAGGCCAATCGGTTGCGCCAACGTCCGCCAGCATCAATACAACGTCCGGTAGCGTTCGCACACTTCCGCAGGCGACAGGCTGGCCAGCGTCGCCAGCTCGGCCTTACGCACGCCATGGAAGGACTCGATGAACAGCGGATCGAACCAGCTTTGCACGACGGCGTCGGCGTCGAACGCCTTCAGCGCGGCCGGCAAGGTCTCGGGCAAGCGCACGAGCCCCAGTTCGGCACGCTTCTGATCGCTCATCTCGGTCGGATCGTCATCGACCAGTGGCGGGCAGGGCATCTTGGCTTTCAAGCCTTCGAGGCCCGCGAGCACGACCGCCGTCATCGTCAGATAAGGATTCGCGGTCGCATCGGCGGCGCGATACTCGATGTTGAATTGCGGGGATGGATCGGCACCGCCGATGGATACGACCGGGCAAATGCGCAAAGTCGCTTCCCGATGCTGATTGGCCAACCAGGTGTACGACGAGCTCCAAGCGTGTGGCTTGAGTCGGTAGTACGACGGCAGGCTCGGCGCCGTCAGCGCCGTGATGGCGGGCAGATGTTTGAGGATGCCGGCGCAGAATGCTGCGGCCTGCGGCGACAATCCGCCAGGACCCTCGGCTGCATAAGTCAGCGGCTTGCCATTCACGTCGCGGAAACTAAAGTGCAGGTGCACGCCGTTACCGACGCCGTCCGGCGAAGTCTTCGGCGCAAAGCTCGCATGCCAGCCCTTGGCTCGGGCAATCTCACGAGCCACTTCGCGAATGACCACGCAACGATCCGACGCCGTGATGCCATCGCTCGGCCCGCAAGTCACTTCGAATTGATCGGCGCCGAATTCGGAGATCACGACTTCGGGATCGACGCCGGCTTGTTCCAACGCCGCCATCAGGCGCGAGGTGTATTCGTCGGCGCTGCGTAGGGCAGCGAACGACAACGCATGTGAAGGAGGCAGGGCGGCGCCGAACAACTGGAACTCCTGCTCGAAGCTGGCGAGCAGATTGATGCCATGCTCATTGCGCAAGCGATCCAGCGCATTTTTCAGCAGCGTCCGTGTGCAGCAGTTCCAGGGCGAGCCATCCAGACCGACGATATTGCCGAACACGATGTCGAAAGGAGTGATGCGGCCGGTATGTTCCGTGCGGTAACGGGCCTTCAGGTCCGGAATGATCCGCAGATCGCCCCGTGCGCCCCACGGGTTCGGGTTCGCGATGGAGTTGAACGGTGTCAGGCAAATGTTTGCTTGCAGCCAGCCGATGCCGTGCCTGGAGATGCGCTCCAGATTTTTCGCCGCGACGAAGCGGCCGCGCGTGATCGCGGCGAGGTCGGTGGTCGTGACGCCAACTAATGGCTCGAGGCCGGGTGTCGTGGTGCTCATGAGCGAAGCGCGGCGAAGCGAGCCGCGACCGTAGTCGTGTCCGCAGTCCAGCAGTATCCGCCAAACGCCTTCAGGGCAGTCTCATGCCGCTGTTGAGTCTTGGCGCCGCATGCGTCGTTGACGCAGGTGATCATGTAGCCGAGGTCCGCACCGTCGCGCACGGCCATGTCGACGCATTGATCGGTCATGATGCCGGACACGATCAGATTGCGAATGCCCAGGTTGCGCAGCAGGTAATGAATGTTGGTGGAGTTGAACACGCCCGAGGACGTCTTCGGCAACAGAATCTCATCGCCCACCGGCATCAGCGACGGCACGGGCAGCGCGAGCGGATCGTCCGGGCCCAGGTGAATGGGCGTCATCTTGTGATCAAGACCGCGATCCCGGCCGTCGCGCGTCAGGCTGCGAATGATGGTGTGGATCACTTCGACACCGTTCGCACGCGCCGCTTGCAGCAGGCGCTCGTTGTTCGGAATCACACGCTGCGCGGCTTCGCGATAGAAATAATCGTCCGGCGAACCGGGATGATCCGGATCGGCACCCGGCTCGAGCCAGGCACGCTGCAGATCGATCAGCAGCAGCGCGGTTTGTCCGGGCCGGAAGGCCTCGTCACGTTTGGGAATGGACTGGCTCATCAACGTTTCTTCTTGGCGGCGGCCCGCTTGGCCGGTGCCTTGGTGCCATCGACGGTCGCGATATTGCGGGAACGGATCCGCTCCAGCTCCTCCATGCGCGTGCCGTTGTTGTCGGGTTGCTCGGCGACGATGCGGGCGACCAGCGCTTCCATCTGAGCCACGGCCGGTGCCAGCGTGTCATACGGAGAATCGGCTTCCATCGGGCCGACGATCACGACTTTCGCGTGCTCGGCGGCGGGCGAGCGCCATACATCCGTGAATAGAACGATCTGCGCGCCGCGCTCGGCGGCCTGCTCAGCGAAACGAATCACGTCGGTTTGATAACGGCGGTGATCGAACACGACCAAGGTGTCGCGTGGCCCGGCATCGAGCAGCAGATCGAAGCTCTCGGCCGACAGCGACGGCACTTCGATCACGCCGGGACGGAACTGAGCGAGGTAACCCGCCAGCATGCCGGCGATGTGGCGGCTGAAGCGGCCACCGAGCAGCAACACTCGGCCTTTGGCTTCCATGATCAACTGCACGGCTTTGCCATAGGTCTGCGGCAGGGTCATGGCGGCGGCGGATTCGACGGTGGCGGCGGCCGAGCGAATATATGTTTCCTCGACGCTGCGACCGCCGGTGGCCGCGGCGCGGGCCGGCCGCTTCGCTTCCATCATCATCAAGGGCGAGCGCAGCCCGGCCTCGACTTCTTCGAGCAGGCGCTTCTGGAACGCGGCGAAGCCGTCGAAGCCCAGCTTGGTCACCATGCGGATCACACTGGGATCGCTGACCCCGGCGCGACGCGCCAATGCGGTGGCGGTGCCGAGGCCGGCTACCGGATAATCGCCCAGCAGCACCTGGGCTATCTTGGCTTCGGCCGGCGTCAGTGCCAGGCCATGCTGAGTGAGCAAATCCCGAATGGGAGGAACAGCGTTCAAGGGAGCACTCCGTTTCTGACGGCAGAATTACATATGGCGCTCGAACTTGCAATTCTGAAGGATTATTGACATCGACGGTGCGACCCCCTCTAATCTGTAAACACGGGGTTGGCGGCCGGGCATCCGGCCGAAATGGGGCATCACTTGTCTTCCGGAATGCGCAGTGCGTTGGCCGATTCGGTCGCCATGGCAGCCGCAGTGCTGCTGATCGCGGTGGCCGCGGCGCTGTTTGGCAGCACCTCGATGCAGCGGGTGGTCGCCCACGCCGCCGTCATGCTATCCGCGGTGCTGGCGCTGCAACTGTTCTCCGGCAACTCTCGCATTGTTTCTTTCGGCCACGCCGCGTTCATGGCGCTCGGTGCCTACACGGTGGGCATTCTCACTTTAAACGCTCAGCTGCAACACAACGCATTGCCCCAACTGCCGACGTTGCTCGCCGATCTGGAATTGTCGACCTGGAATGCGTTGATCGTCGCGGCGCTGGTCGGCGCGATAGCCGGTGTGATCAGCGGCGCGACTCTGTTGAGGTTGTCGGGCTCGGCCGCCGCCATCGCCACCCTCGCGTTCTTGATCATTGTTTATACGTTGCTGGCCGCGGCCCGCGAGATCACTCGAGGCAGCCAACCTTTTTATGGTGTGCCGCGAGACGCGGGGCTGTGGGCCACGGCGCTGTTCGCGATGCTCACATTGGTGATTACCCGGACGTTTCGTGAGACGTCCTGGGGCCTGGCTGCCAGAGCCGCGGCGGATGACGAGGCCGGTGCCATTGCTGTTGGCATCAATCCGCGCGCGGCCTTTTTCTTTCCTTGGGTGCTGAGCGCGACGCTCGCGGCCGTGGCGGGTGGCTTGCTGGCGCAAGTGTTGGGCGCGTTCACGCCGCATACGTTCTATTTCGATCTGGCGTTCACGTTGCTGGTGACCTTGATCGTCGGCGGCATGGGCTCGTCGCTTGGCGCGTTGGCGGGCTTGCTGGCGACGACGGTCTTGATCGAAGTCATGCGCCAGGTCGAGAGCGCGGTGTCGGTGTTCGGCTTGACGCAGAGTGCGCTGGCGATTGCGATGATTCTGGTCATCTGGCGTCGGCCGGAAGGATTGAGCGGCGGTTTGGAATTGAATCTTCTGCGTCGGCTCGGCAAGCAGCCGGCAGCGCCGGTCGTGCCTATGGAAGTGAAGCGCGCGAATGCCGACGTTCTGCGTGTTGCCGCGGTGACCAAGCGATATGCGGGCCTGGTCGCTGTGTCCGATGTTTCTTTTGAGATCGCGCCGGACAGCATCACCGGCATCATCGGCCCGAACGGCGCGGGCAAGACCACACTGGTCAGCATGCTCGCGGGTCACGTGCCGCCGACGGACGGCAAGATTCATCTGGGCGAAACCGCCGTTCATAAGACGGCCGCACACAGAGTCGTGCGTGCTGGCCTCGGCCGGACATTTCAAAACATTCGGGTGTTCACGCGGATGACGGTGCTGGAGAACGTGCTGTCTGCGGCGCGCGGTGTGCACTCGAATGTCGCGGCGGCTGAAGAAGCGGCCAGGCGCGAGCTCGCACGCGTGGGGTTGCTTGAGCAGGCGGATGCATTGGCCGGCAGTCTCGCTTACGGCATGCGTCGGCGTGTGGAGATCGCACGCGCGCTGGCTTGTGAGCCGACGTTTCTTTTGTTGGATGAGCCGGCGGCGGGCCTGAATCCTGCGGAGACGCGCGAGTTGATGATTCTGCTCGCGGCCGTTCGCAAAGAGCGAGGCATCGGTATCGTGCTCGTTGAGCATGATCTGATGTTCGTGATGCAGCTGTGCGAGAGCATCCTCGTACTGGATCAAGGGCGGCTGATTGCCGACGGCACGCCTGCGGAGGTGCAGAGCCATCCGGCTGTCATCGCCGCGTATCTCGGCAGCCGCGTGGCGGCCAAATCGCTCGCGACGAATCAACCAAGTCTGAATCCAGTGGCCGCGGGGTCCAATTGAGCATGCGTGGAGCGGTCCAAATGTTTGGTGGCGTTTCTCGTCTGGGGAGCTCGCGCATGCTTGAGTCAGTGCGTCCTATTTCCATCGTCACGGGTGCCATCGCGCTCGTTCTCGGCGGTTGCGGCTCCAAGCAGGACGATTCAAGCATCGTCATCGGTGTCGTCACCGCGCAGACTGGCGTGCTCGCGTCTTACGATCAGCCTTCGCTCGCCGGGTTTCGCATGTCCATCGATGAGATCAACGCACGTGGCGGGCTCGGAGGCAAACATCCAGTGAAGCTGTTGGTGCGCGATACGCGATCGGACACCGCAACGACCGCCGCCGCCGCGCAGGAACTCGTGGATGAGGGCGCGAAGATCATGATCACGCCGTGCGATGCGGATCCTTCCATTGTCGCAGGCCAGGTTACGCAGCCGGCCGGCGTGCCGACGCTGACGTTCTGCGGCTCATCGCCGATTCTGCCGGGCGCGGTGGGCGACATGATGTTTACTACGTATCCCACCGATAACCTGCAAGCGACGGCGCTGGCGAAGCACGCCTACGAGTCCGGTTTGCGAAAGGTGTATCTGCTGGTGTCGCCAGACACGACGTACACGTCCGGGCTGCCGGAGTACTTCGGCAAGGTGTTCACCAAGCTCGGCGGCACGGTCGTTGGGAAGGGCAGCTTCTCGATGAACCAGCCGGATTTCTCGGTCGCGGTTACGACCATTCGTAACCTCAAGGAACAGCCCGATCTGATCATGACCGCCGCCTACGAGCCGGACTTTCCGGCGTTCGTTCGTCAGCTGCGCGCGGCGGGTGTAACCACGCCCGTGTTTGGAGCGGACGCACTTGGCACGCCGACGATTGCTGGGCTAGGTGAGTTGGCGAATGGCGTCGTGTTCACGTCAGCGGGCTGTGCGACAGAGGGCAGCAAGCTGGAAGCGTTCAACCAGCAGTTCAACAAAGTGACCGGCCACGTTCCCAGCTCCGCGTATGAAGTGAATGGCTATGAGATCGGTCTGTTGCTGGACGCCGCCGTCAAAGCAGCGACGTCGATGACTGGCACGGCGATTCGCGACGCGCTCGACAATCTCGAGAACTTCGAGGCCGTCACGGGCACGATCACCTATCGCGGCACCCGGCGCATTCCGGTTCGATCGGTCGCCCTGCTGCGCTATGAAGGTGGCAAGGCGCAATGTTTGCAGTCGGTCACGCCGGCTGCCTCGGAAATTCCGGCTCCGCTCTGATCATGTTGCACGCTGAAGGTATCAAGGTCCGGTACGGCGAAATCGAAGCCATCCGCGGCGTCGATCTGAGCGTGGGCGAGCGCGAAGTGGTCGCGCTCATCGGTGCGAACGGCGCCGGCAAGAGCACGACACTGAACGCGTTGTGCGGCTTGTTGCCGACGGTGGCGGGCAAGATCACATTCCAAGGCACCGATGTCACCGGCTGGGCCCCGGACAAGATCTCGCGCAGTGGCATGGCGTTGACGCCTGAAGGCCGGCGTGTGTTCGGTCAGCTCACGGTTGCGGAGAACTTGATGCTCGGTGGCGCCGCTCACGCGGGCCGAGCTGAACGCGTACAACGACAGGAAGAACTGCTCGAGCTGTTTCCTGTATTGCGCAGTCGTATGACTCAGAAGGCGGGCAACATGTCTGGCGGCGAGCAGCAAATGCTGGCCATCGCGCGGTCGCTGATGTCTCGACCGAAGTTGCTGTTGCTGGATGAGCCGTCGCTCGGGCTCGCACCGCAGATGGTCGATAAGGTATTCGATCTGATCGTCGCACTTCGTAAAGCGGGGCTGTCCATTCTGCTGGTGGAGCAGAACGTCGGGCTCGCGTTGGAGATCGCGGATCGAGCGAGCGTGCTTCGCGGCGGCAGCATTGCGTTGAGCGGTAGCGCCGAGGAACTGGCGTCGTCGGATCTGGTGCGTCAGGCCTACCTCGGAGTGCACTGACATGTTGCTTCAACATGTAGTCAATGCGATCAGTCTCGGCGGCATCTATGCGCTGCTGGCGCTGGGTCTTGCTATCGTGTTCTCGATCGTCGGGCTCATCAACTTCGCGCACGGCGAGCTGATGACGATCGCCGGTTATTCGACGCTCGGCGCGCTGTTGTTCGGTGTGCCGTTCCCCGCGGCTGTGCTGATCGCCATCGCGACGACGGCGGTGGCGGCAATGGCGATGGAGCGGATCGCGTTTCGCCCCATGCGCGGCGCGAGTGTCACGAGCTTGCTGCTCACGAGCTTCGCCGTCAGCGCGCTGTTGAAGGTGATATTCCAAAATGGCCTGTCCGCTCGACCGCAGCCGCTGGCCATGCCACAGTGGATGACGGGCTCGTATCAAGTGGGCAATGTAGCGATCGGTGTAGGTCCGACGATTTCCATCGTGATTTCGGTGGTCGCGCTGATCAGCCTGGAGTTGTTCCTGCGTCGAACGGTCACTGGCACGGCCATGCGCGCGGCGGCCGAGGATTTTCCGGTCGTGCGATTGATGGGCATCGCGGCCGGACGAGTGATTGCGACGGCGTTTGCATTGTCCGGTGTGCTTGCGGGTATCGCCGCACTGTTATGGGTCGCGCAGCGTGCATCGGTCGATCCGCTGATGGGCGCCGTGCCGGTCGTCAAAGCCTTCATCGCAACGGTGGTCGGCGGCCTGGGCAGCCTTCCTGGCGCGGTGGTCGGAGGGTTGTTACTCGGCGCGATTGAAATTGGCCTGGACGCGGTATTGCCGCCGTCCGTTGTGCCGTATCGTGATGCCTTCGTGTTAAGCGGCGTCATTCTGATTTTGCTATTTCGTCCTCAGGGCGTCATTCCCGCGGCCACCGTGCGCCGTGGCTGACGCGTTCCGGTAGCCGACATGACTTTATCCGCCAGTGATCTTTACGCCATCGAAGCTCGCCTCGGGGCGCGCAACTACAAGCCGCTCGACGTCACATTGACTCGCGGTGAAGGTGTCTGGGTGTGGGACACCGAGGGCAAACGCTATCTCGATTGCTTGTCCGCCTACTCGGCGCTCAATCAAGGGCATTGTCATCCGAAGATTCTGGCGGCGATGACCGAGCAGGCGCAGCGCCTCACGCTCACGTCGCGCGCGTTTCGCAACGATCAGTTGCCACTGCTGTATCAGGATCTCGAGAAGCTCACCGGCGCGAAAATGATCCTGCCGATGAACAGCGGCGCGGAGGCGGTGGAGTCGGCGCTCAAGGTGACGCGCAAGTGGGGCTACGAGGTGAAGGGTGTGGCGCCGGATCAGGCGAACATCATCACTTGCTCCAATAATTTCCATGGCCGCACGCTCGGCATCGTCGGCTTCAGCACCGATCCGCTCGCGCACAACAACTACGGTCCGTTTGCCGGCGGCTTCAAGACCGTGCCGTTCGGTGATTTCGACGCCTTGGCCGCGGCCATCGACAACAATACGGTCGGCTTTCTGGTCGAGCCCATTCAAGGCGAGGCTGGTGTGCTGATCCCGCCCGCCGGTTACTTCAAGCGCGTGCGAGAGCTGTGCACCGAGAAGAACATCGTGCTGGTGCTCGATGAGATTCAGACCGGTCTCGGTCGCACCGGCAAGCTGCTCGCGCAGGAACATGAGGGCATCAAGTCGGATCTGACGTTGTTGGGCAAAGCGCTGTCGGGCGGCTTCTATCCGATCTCCGCGGTGCTCGCGAATAACGATGTGCTCAAAGTCTTGCAGCCGGGCACCCATGGCAGCACGTTCGGCGGCAACCCGCTGGCGAGTGCTATCGCTCGCGCTGCGCTCCGTGTGCTCGTCGAAGAAGGGATGATCGAGAACGCGCGCGTGCAGGGCGAATATTTCATGAGTCAGCTGCGCACCATCAAGAGCGACTTGATTCGCGAAGTGCGCGGCAGAGGTTTGATGATTGCCATCGAGCTGCAGCCGCAGGCGGGTGGCGCTTACAAATATTGCGAGCGGTTGCGGGACAAGGGGCTGCTCGCCAAGGACACGCACGTCAACACGATGCGCCTGGCGCCGCCGCTGCTCATCCAGCGGGCTGAGATCGACTTTGCCTGCGAAGCGCTCGCGGATCTATTCAAATAAAGATATGCGCCGCGCAATGCCTTGCGCGGGGCACTGGCGCTGACCAAAGTGGGTGCCGGCTGGCGCAGGGAATATGCGCCAATGCGGACCCCGGCGATTCCGTTCGGGGAACCCTTGGAGTGTCAGTATGGACCCCAGCGCCCAGGCTTCCGTTGCGCCCGAATTTGTCGATGCCCCTGCCCGTTCGGCATCGAGCACTACGAATCAAGTTGCTCTGACCCGCGCCGGCGCGTTGCGCCTCGATGCGATCGATCTGCTGCGCGGTCTGGTGATCGTGCTGATGGTGCTCGATCACGTTCGTGACTATGTGCACGCGCAGACCTTCGTCATCAGCCCGACCGACCTGACTCAAACCAACCCGCTGCTGTTCATGACGCGTTGGGTCACGCACCTGTGCGCACCGACGTTCGTGTTTCTGGCGGGCGTGTCGATCTTCATGCAACGGGCGAATGGCAAGGAGCCGGGCGCGCTCAGCCGATTCTTGCTGACGCGCGGTCTGTGGTTGATCCTGCTCGAGTTCACCCTGGTTGGCTTCGGCTTCAACTGGGGCCCGCCGGTGGCGTTCGCGCAAGTGATCTGGGCGATCGGCGCGAGCATGGTGCTCATGTCGCTGGTGGTGAGATTGCCGGCGAGCGCGGTGCTCGGCTTGGGCGCGGCGATTGTTGTCGGTCATCAACTCGTGGCCTCGATGATCGACGCGGCTCAGTTGGGCCCGTGGACGCAGGCGTGGTTTTTCACTATGCAGCCGGGGCCGACGTTGTTTCTGCGCGGCTACATTCCTTATCCCGTCATCCCGTGGTTCGGTGTCATGTGCCTGGGCTACGGCTTCGGATTTATCTTCCGTCAGGCGCCAGAACAGCGGCGGCGAAGCGTATGGATGCTGGCGCTGAGTTTTCTTATGGCGTTCGTGGTATTGCGTGCGATCAATGGCTACGGCGATCCGGCGCCGTGGTCGGTGCAGTCGAGCCCCATCATGACGGTGCTGTCATTCATCAACGTCTCGAAGTATCCGCCGTCGCTGATGTACGTGCTGGTGACGCTCGGAGTCTCGATGCTGTTGTTCCTTGCGCTGGATAAGTTGGCGGCGCCGTTACAAAGATTCTTGCTGGCCTTCGGTCGCACTTCGCTGTTCACGTATGTGCTACACGTTTACCTCGCGCACAGCGTCGCAATGCTCATCGGTGTGCTTGGGGGACTGTCGGCGTCGTACTACCTCGATTTCCTGGCACGCTTCGGTGGCGCGACGACAGGGCAAGGCTACGAGCTTCCCATCGTGTACGGTGTCTGGCTGGCTGTCGTGTTGATGCTCTATCCGATCTCGTCATGGTTCGCGCGTGTGAAGCGCGAGCGTCGCGATTGGTGGCTCAGTTATCTCTGACGCCCGGCCAGAGATTTCTGAAGGAACTCCGCGCGGCTCCAGTCATTGAATGGCCAAAGGCTAATTCATCGACGAAACAGGAGCGAGTCATGCCTACTGCAAGCGGACACACCAAAGCGATTCGGGCCAAAAAGGTCATCGGGACCTCGGTGAAAGATCCGTCCGGCAAGAAGATCGGCGAGATCGAGGACGTCGTGCTGGACAAGACCTCGAACAACATCATGTTCGCGGCGGTCAGTTTCGGCGGTCTGCTCGGCGTGAATGAGAAGTATCACCCCATTCCGTGGAGCATGCTGAAGTACGAAGAGGACGAGAGCGGGTACGTGGTGAACATCACCAAGGAACAATTGCAGGCGGCGCCGGCGGATTCGTTGTCAGAGTTGACCCGGGACGACGGCCGCGCCTATCGGGATCGAGCCTTCGACTACTACCGTTCACCCCGCTACTGGGAATAGTTTGCTCCCATTCGGGTGACGACCGAAAGGTCAGAACAGTGTAAGAGTCTGAAGGCACGATGACTGGCGGTTGATAACGAATCGTCAGTGCACGCGAGCGACCCCCGAATCCGGTGGGTCGCTCGTTTTATTTGCGGTAGGCTCAAGTCGCGGTGGTGTCGGGGAGACCGCCAAGCACCTTGTCCAGCGTAATGGGGAATTCTCGAACCCGGATGCCGGTGGCGTTGTAGACGGCGTTGGCGAGCGCGGCGGCCACGCCGACGATGCCGACTTCGCCGAGCCCTTTGATGCCGAGCGGGTTGGCGTAGGGCTCTTTTTCCTCCAGACAGATCGCATCGATCTGCGGCACATCGGCGTGCACCGGGACGTGATACTCCGCCAGATCGTGATTCACGAACGAGCCGTCGCGCAGGTCGACTATCGACTCCTCGGTGAGCCCGGCGCCGATGCCCATGATCATGCCGCCGACCAACTGCGAGCGCGCTGTCTTGGCATTCAGGATGCGGCCGCTGCCGAACACGCCGAGCATGCGGCGGACACGGATCTCGCCGGTATCGATGTCGACACCCAGTTCCGCGAACTGCGCGCCGAATGCATGAGAGGAATATTTCGGCTCCTTCTCCGCACCCTGATGCTCGCCTTTGCCTTCGATGCCCGACGGCGCGAGTCGCGACAACGCGGTGGGCAATGGCTCGGATTTCTTCCCGGCGACGGCCTGGCCACCTTGGAGCAGGATTTTGCCGGGCTCGATGCCAGCCAGCGGTGAGCGGCGATCTTTGCTGATGAGTTGAGCAATCTGCGAGCGCACCTGCTCGCAGGCGAGCAAGAGCGCCGAGCCGGCGCTCGCCGCACCGAACGATCCGCCGGAGCCGGCCGATTTGGGGAACTGCGTGTCGCCAAGCTCAACGCTCACCCGGTCGGTCGGCAGGCCCAGGCTTTCGGCGGCGATCTGATTCAGCACGGTGTAACTTCCCGTGCCGATATCCGTCATGTCCGTCTTCACGATGGCGGTGCCATCGGCATTCAGGCGCACGACGGCGGAGGAGGGACGCATGAAGGTTGGAAACATTGCGCTGGCGACGCCGTAGCCCACCAGCCAGCGACCGTCGCGCAAGGTGCCGGGACGTTTCGGTCGCTTCGACCAGCCGAAACGACGCGCGCCTTCGCGATAGCACTCCACCAGCGAACGGCTGGAGAAGGGCAGATGCGTTTCCGGGTCGTCCTTCGGCTCGTTCTTGATTCGCAACTCGATGGGATCCATGTCGAGCGCGACCGCCAGCTCGTCCATGCCGCACTCCTGTGCCACGCTGCCAGGTTCCTCGCCGGGGGCGCGCATGATGTCGGACGACGGCAAGTCGAGAATCACGCCCCAGTGCCGATGGAGACGATTCGGTGCTGCGTACAGCACCCGACTGAACGACGCGGTCTGCTCGATGAATTCATCGTGCGGCGTCGTCTGCGTCCACACATCGTGCGCGATCGCGGTCAACGTGCCATCCCTGTTCGCGCCGAGCCGCATGCGTTGCAGGCATTCGGGGCGATGGTTGGTGTTGGCGAACATCTGCGGCCGCGTTTGCGCGATCTTGACGGGCCTCTTCACGGCCTTCGCGCCGAGCGCCGCCAGCACAGCTTGAGCGTGAGTCGGCACTTTCGAGCCGAAGCCGCCGCCGATGAACGGCGTCACGATGCGTACGTGCTCCACTGGAATCTGTAGCGTTTTCGCGATCGTGGACTGTGCGGCCGCTGCAATCTGCTGGCCCGAGTACAGGGTCAAGCGATCGCCTTCCCATACCGCTTGCGCAGCGTGCGGTTCCATCGGCATGTTGTGCTCGTGGGGCAGGTGATAGGTCACATCGACCTTCACGGCGGCGGCTGCGAACGCGCCGTCGAAGTCACCTTCGCTGGTGTCGGTCTTCATGCCGGCGTTGACGCCTTTCGGCTTGTATGCCTGCGATTGATTGGCCACTAGATCGAATTTGGCCTCGCGATCTTTCACGTACCCAACTGTGACGAGGCCCGCCGCATGACGCGCGGCTTCGAACGTTTCTGCGATGACGAGTGCCACCGGCTCGCCTTGGTAGCGCACGTCGGGCGAAAACAGGAACGGTTCGGAACGATCGTAGCGGTTCTCGCCAGGTTCTCTCGGATGAGGCGGCGCTTGCTTGGGTGCGTTTTGATACGTGAGCACGGCGAGCACACGTGACGCAGCTTCAGCGCGCGATGTATCGATTGCAGAAATGCGACCCTTGGCGATGGCAGCGCCGACGATGAATCCATAGGCCGTGTCCTTGATGCTGCGGTACTCATACGAATATTTGGCGCGCCCCGTGACTTTGAGCGGTCCATCGACCCGGTCGAGCGGTTTGCCGATCGAGCCTTGGGTGTTTTCTTCCACCGGATTGACAGCGGGGCTGAGCGGGGATCGGTTGGCCATCACGCCGCTCCTTCGATACCCGCCGCATCGGCCAATGTGCGGGTTAGTACTCGTCGTGCGAGCGGAATCTTGAAATCGTTGCCGCCGTAGCTCCTGGCGGATTGCACAGCCGCTTGTGCCGCGCTCGCGAAACTTTCCATCGAGGCCGGCTGACCGCGCAACGATTGTTCCGCGTCGAGCGCACGCCAGGGTTTGTGAGCGACACCGCCCATCGCGATTCGCGCATCTGCAACGCGGCCGGCCGCGACCCGAACGATGGCTGCGACCGAAATCAGGGCGAAGGCGTACGAAGCGCGATCGCGAACTTTTCGATAAGTTTGAGTGCCGGCGGGCGGCGGAGGTAGCACGACTGCCGTGATCAATTCGCCGGGACGCAGCGAGGTCTCGATATGCGGCGTATCGCCGGGCAGCCGATAGAGCTCGTCGATGGGCAGCGTGCGCTTCGAGCCATCGGGTAGCACCGTTTCAATAGATGCATCGAGCGCCGTCAATGCCACCGCCATATCCGAGGGATGCACGGCGATACACAACTCGCTCGCACCCAGGATTGCGTGAATTCGGTTGAAGCCCTGGAGCGCCGCGCAGCCCGAGCCGGGTTCGCGCTTGTTGCAGGCTTGCGATGTGTCATAGAAATAATAACAGCGGGTTCGCTGTAACAGATTGCCACCCGTCGATGCCTTATTTCTCAACTGTCCTGACGCGCCGGCGAGCAGCGCTTTGGACAGCGCCGGATAGCGTTCGCGGATCAGCGGATGCGCGGCCAGGTCGCTGTTTGGCACCTGCGAGCCGATGCGCACCCCGTCGCCTGCGGCCTCGATCTGTCGCAGCGGCAAGCGAGTGATGTCAACGAGATGCGTCGGCCTTTCGATCTCGAGCTTCATCAAGTCGAGCAGGTTGGTGCCGCCGGCAATGAACTTTGCTCCGGGTTGCAACGCTGCTTTCGCCGCATTGGCGGCGTCGGCCGCGCGCTCGTATGTAAAAGGAATCATGCGTCGACTCCGCGCACCGACTGAATGGCCGCGACGATGTTTGGATACGCGGCGCATCGACAGATGTTGCCGCTCATTCGCTCGCGTACTTCGGCGTCCGTCAGTGTCACGCGAGCGGTGAGATTCGTGCTCACATGGCTGGGCCAGCCATCGGCGGCTTCTTTGAGCATGCCGATGGCGGAGCAGATCTGTCCGGCCGTGCAATAGCCGCATTGAAAGCCATCGTGCTCGATGAACGCGGACTGCAACGGGTGCAAATCCTCCGGCGTGCCGACGCCTTCGATGGTCGTGATCTCATCGCCGTCATGCATGACGGCGAGCGTCAGGCACGAGTTGATGCGTCGGCCATTCACCAGCACGGTGCAGGCACCGCACTGACCATGGTCGCAACCTTTCTTCGTGCCGGTCATGCCGAGGTGCTCACGCAAGGCGTCGAGCAGCGACGTGCGCGTATCGAGTGTGAGCGGATGGCTTCGATTGTTGATACGCAGGGTCACCGTCATGTCCATGCGCTGTGGGGGCTTGCCGCCGGCGTCCGCTGCATTCGTGAGCGTAGGTAGATTCGCGATCATTCCGACTGCGACACCGGTTTTCAAAACGGTGCGTCGATCGACGCCCGGAGGGGATTCATCGGTCATGGCGGGCTCGGCAATGCGGCTGGCGGGCGATGAACCTAACGAATTGTGTGAGGGTGAGTTCCGCGCGAGGCACGGCGTCCTATGAATACGTATGCAGCCTGTCGAGATCGGGCAGGGGCTGCAGGTAATCTTTGCGCGTCCGAGAACAGGGGATGCGAGACGATGTCAGTACCGCCGTGGTGGCGTGGCGCGGTGATCTACGAGATCTACCCGCGCAGCTTCGTTGATAGCAACGGCGATGGGGTGGGCGACCTGCCAGGCATCGTGCAGCGGCTGGAATATGTGGCCGAGCTCGGCGTCGACGCGATCTGGATCGCGCCGTTCTTCCGTTCCCCCATGGCGGATTTTGGATATGACGTGGCGGACTATCGCGCCGTCGATCCCCTGTTCGGCACCATGGCCGACTTCGATCAATTATTGGCGCAGGCTCACAAGCTGGGCCTGAAGGTGATGATCGATCAGGTGCTCAGTCATACCTCGATCGAGCACGAGTGGTTTCGCGAGAGCCGACAGAGCCGGGACAATCCCAAGGCCGATTGGTACGTGTGGGCCGACCCCAAGCCCGATGGCACGCCGCCGAACAACTGGCTGTCGATCTTCGGCGGGGTCGCGTGGCGCTGGGAGCCGCGCCGGCGCCAGTACTACTTACATAACTTTCTGTCTTCGCAACCGGACTTGAATTTTCATCAGCCGGAGTTGCGTCGGGCCGTGCTGGAGAATGTGCGCTTCTGGCTGGACAAAGGCGTCGATGGCCTGCGCCTCGATGCCATCAACTTTTGTTTCCACGACCGCGCGCTTCGTGACAATCCGCCGAAGCCCGCGGACGGGCGGACCACTCGCGGCTTCAGTCCGGAGAATCCGTACGCTTATCAATATCATCGTTACGACAATACGCAGCCCGAGAACCTGCAATTTCTCACCGAGCTGCGCGCCTTGCTCGATGAATATCCCCATGCCACGACTCTGGCGGAAATCTCCTCCGAGGACTCGATTGCGACCACGGCGGAATACACGACTGGTGACCGCCTGCACATGGGCTACAGTTTCGAGCTGTTGTCCGAAGAATATTCGGCGCGACACATTCGCTCGGTGGTCGAAGGGTTCGAAGCCAAGCTGACCGACGGTTGGCCGTGCTGGGCGTTCTCGAATCACGACGTGCGGCGTGTCGTGACCCGCTGGGGCGGCGAGCAGCCGTCGAAACATCTCGCCAACCAGCTGATTGCGTTGTTGTGCTCGCTGCGCGGCTCGGTCTGTTTATATCAGGGCGAGGAGCTGGGGTTGACGGAGGCGGTCGTGCCGTTCGAGTCGTTGCGCGATCCGTATGGGATTGCCTTCTGGCCGAACTTCAAAGGCCGCGACGGTTGTCGCACACCCATGCCGTGGAATGGCGGCGAGCATGCGGGGTTCAGCTCGGTGCGGCCGTGGCTGCCGGTGGCGATGGAGCATCGAGCTTTGAATATTGAGGCGCAGCTTGCCGATCGGCATTCGGTGCTGAATGCAACGCGCGCCTTCCTGCAGTGGCGTCGACGTCATCCGGCGCTGCGATGGGGCGATGTCGAGTTCATCGATGTGCCGGAGCCGCTGCTGGCGTTCACGCGGACGCATGGCGACTCGCGCATGTTCGCGGCGTTCAACCTGTCGTCGGAAACAATTCAGACGGTCGTGAAGTTACCAGCAGGCACCGAGCAGATTGAGAGCATCGGCGTGCTGGCCGGCGAGCTGCGCGGTGATCGATTGACGCTGCCTGGACACGGCGTGATGTTCGGCCGGTTCTGACCAGCTCGGCGTGGTTGATTGCGAGCGCCGGCAATGACCGGTGTCGTTCAAACGGGGGAAGTTAGATGATCGCTAGATGCGCAACCGCGCTGCTGATGGCGCTGTTGGTTGTCGTGTCGCCAGCGGCACTTGCCGCGGCGGCCGCATCGCAAGCTTCGCCGGGCGGTGTGCTGAAGGTCGAAGTGTCTCTGGATAACGAAGGGCACGCGTTCTACAGCGTGACCCGTCGCGGTCGTCCGGTCATCGACGCCTCCCGGCTCGGTTTCTTGTTTACGGACGCGCCGAAGTTCGAGCGGAACCTCTCGGTCTCCGCGCAATCGACGAACAGCCACGACGACACGTGGGAACAGCCTTGGGGCGAGCGCCGCTACGTTCGCAATCACTACAACGAACTGCGCGTGACGCTGCAAGAAAAGATCGCTCCATCGCGCAAGCTCGACGTGGTGTTTCGTGTGTACGACGACGGGCTCGGCTTCCGCTATGAATTCCCGCAACAGCCGGCGCTCACGACCGTCAACATCGGCGACGAGTTGACCGAGTTCGCGGTCCCCGAACACGCGACGGCATGGTGGATTCCCGCCGGTGAATGGAATCGTTACGAGTATCTCTACAACAAGACGCCACTCGCCGAAGTCGGCCAAGCACACACGCCAATCACGGTGCGCACCGACAGCGGCTTGCACATCGCGTTTCATGAAGCGGCGCTGGTCGATTACTCTTCGATGTGGCTGCGTCGAGTCACGGGGCAGCGACTGAAGAGCACGTTGTCGCCCTCGTCATCGGCAGCGAGAGTGTCGCGGACCGCGCCCTTCAACACGCCTTGGCGGACGATGCAGATTGCCGACAGCGCCGGCGGGCTGGTGATGTCGGATCTGATCCTGAATCTCAACGAGCCGAACAAGCTCGGCGATGTTTCCTGGGTCCATCCGTTCAAGTACGTCGGCGTGTGGTGGGGCATGCACCTGGGCACGGAAACCTGGGCGTCAGGCCCGCATCACGGCGCGACCACGGCGAACACAAAGCGCTATATCGACTTCGCCGCGAAGCACGGCTTCCGTGGCGTGCTGGTGGAAGGTTGGAACAAAGGCTGGGATGGCGACTGGTTCGCCAACGGCGCCGACTTCAGTTTCACCGAGTCCTATCCCGACTTCGATCTCGAGGCGGTGACCAAGTACGCCAGGTCGAAGGGTGTGCATCTGATCGGTCATCATGAGACCTCCGGCAACATCGCGAACTACGAGCGACAACTGAGCA
Organism: Steroidobacter flavus; assembly: GCF_042651805.1. NCBI lineage: Bacteria > Pseudomonadati > Pseudomonadota > Gammaproteobacteria > Steroidobacterales > Steroidobacteraceae > Steroidobacter > Steroidobacter flavus. Next base: position 3,417,035 of record NZ_JBHSDU010000003.1, read on the forward strand.
CCGCATTGGATTTGTATGCACGCCTCGGCGTGGATAGCGTGAAGACCGGCTATGTCGCCGACGCCGGCGGCATCCAGGCGATCGGTCCCGATGGCAAGCCGCGCTTCGAATGGCACGACGGACAGGTGATGTCGCGCCATCACTTGAAAGTGGTCACAGAGGCGGCGAAACGTCACATAGCCGTCGATCCTCACGAGCCCATCAAAGACACCGGCCTGCGCCGCACGTATCCGAATTGGGTGGCGCGCGAAGGTGCGCGTGGCATGGAGTACAACGCGTGGGGCGATCCGCCGAATCCGCCCGAGCACGAGCCGAATCTCGTCTTCACTCGCCTGCTGGCCGGTCCCATGGATTTCACGCCAGGCGTGCTGAGCCTGGTGGGCAAGAATGGCCAGCGCATCCAATCGACCATCGCCAAGCAGCTCGCCAACTACGTGGTGATCTACAGCCCGATTCAGATGGCCGCCGACTTGCCCGAGAACTATGAAAAGCACCTGGACGCATTTCAATTCATCGAAGACGTGCCGACGGATTGGAGCGACACGAGAGTGCTCGACGGCGAGGTCGGCGACTACGTTGCCATTGCGCGCAAAGATAGAAACAGTAATGACTGGTATCTCGGTGCCGTCACCGACGAGCACGCGCGTCTGGTGGAGGTGACTCTGGACTTTCTCGACGAAGGTCGAAGTTACACGGCGCAGATCTATCGCGACGGCAACGACGCGGACTGGCAACGCGCGCCTTTCTCTATTGCCATTGAGAAGCGCCCGGTGAGGCGCGGCGAGAAGATGATGCTACGGCTCGCCTCCGGCGGCGGACAAGCGATCCGGTTCGTCGCATCCAAACGCTGATCGTTGCCTCGGCAACATTTCATGAATACGTATGCAAAGGATTGTGGCTGAAGCTGGCGCGGTCATAGGATCTCCGCGCCGATCATCAGCAGGGGGATACGCGATCGCATGCGAGCGATCGCGGCCTGCGCTCTTCAGCAGCAGCAATGAGGGAATATTTCATGATCAGTTCACCCGTGCATCGACGGATGTCGTGGCTGGGCGCCACGGCGGTTTCGCTTGCCTGGTTCTCAGCCGCGCCGATCGAAGCGGCCACGCCCATCACGCCGAAGGACGTCGTCTATCAAGTCATCACCGATCGCTTTGCCGACGGCAACACGGCCAACAACACGCCGGCGGGCTTCGACAGCACGCTGTTCGACGATCCCGATCTGGACGGCCATGGCAATGGCGACGACCTGAAGTTGTATCAGGGCGGCGACTGGCAAGGCATCATCGACAAGATCCCGTACCTGCAAGGCATGGGTGTGACTGCGGTCTGGATCTCCGCGCCTTACGAGAATCGCGATACCGAGATCCTGGACTATCAGTCGGGCGGTGGCATCGACCGATGGACCAGCTTCCACGGTTACCATGTCCGCAACTACTTCGCGACCAACAAACATTTCGGCTTGATGCAGGACTTCGAAGCCTTGAAGAACGCGCTGCACGCGCAAGGCATGAAGCTGATCATCGATTTCGTCAGCAACCACACCAGTCGCTGGCTGAATCCCACCAACGGCAATTCCGCCGAAGACGGTCGGCTGTATGAGCCGGACAAGAATGGCGGCAACTATGTGTTCGATGCCAATGGCAATCCGGTCGATTGGAACTCGGATGGCAATTACGAGAACTTGCTCGCCAATCCGCACAACGACGTGAACGGCTGGTTCCACGGTCTCGGCGATCGCGGCTCCGATTCTTCGCGCTTCGGTTTCCGTCACAAGGAACTGGGCTCGCTCGCGGACTTCTCGCAGGAGAACGCGCAGGTGGTGGCGCATCTCGAGCAGGCCGCCAAGTTCTGGAAGTCCAAGGGCATCGACGGCATGCGTCACGACGCGACGCTGCACATGAATCCGGCGTTCGTCAAAGGCTTCAAGGATGCCATCGACACCGACACCGGCGGCCCGCTGAGTCACTTCGGCGAGTTCTTCATCGGTCGCCCCGATCCGAAGTACGACGAATACCGCACCTTCCCGGATCGCACCGGCGTCAACAACCTGGACTTCGAGTACTACCGCGCGGCCACCAATGCGTTCGGTAATTTCTCTGAGACCATGACGCAGTTCGGCTCGATGATGACCCAGACGAGCACCGACTACATTTACGAGAACCAGGCGGTCACGTTCCTCGACAACCACGATGTCACGCGCTTCCGTTACATCCAGCCGAACGACAAGCCGTATCACGCGGCCATCGCGACGCTGATGACTTCCCGCGGTACGCCGAACATTTACTACGGCACGGAGCAGTACCTCACGTCCGCGAATGGCAGCGACATCGCCGGTCGCGTGTTCATGCAGACCGAGACGGCATTCAACACGTCGACGACGGCGTATCAGGTTATCGGCACGCTGTCGGCCTTGCGCCAGAGCAATGACGCGCTGGCCTATGGCGGCACCGAGATCCTGTACAGCACCAACGACGTGCTGGTCTACAAGCGCCAGTTTTATGACAAGCAGGTCATCGTCGCCGTGAATCGTCAGCCCAACGTGTCGGCGACGGTGCCGGCGTTGAACACGACGCTGCCAACGGGCACGTATGCGGACGAGCTGGGCGGCCTGTTGTTCTGTAGCTCGAATACGGTGACCAACGTGTCGGGGCAGAACAAGATCACCAGCTTCGGCTTGTCGGGCGGCGAAGTGTGCGTGTGGTCGTATAACCCGTCGTTGGGCACGACCATTCCTCGCATCGGCGATGTGGTGTCGACGATGGGACGCTCGGGCAACACCGTATACATCTACGGCACGGGCCTCGGCGGCACCATCACGGTGAAGTTCGATACGACCAACGCGACCGTCGTCTCCAACAGCGACACCAAGATCACCGCGACGGTGCCGGCCGTGACGCCGGGTATCCGTAACATCACCGTCGTGAAGAGCGGCAACACCAGCAACACATTCCGCTACGACGTGCTCTCGGACGATCAGGTGCAGGTGATCTTCAAGGTCAACGCCAGCACCGTGCTCGGCGAGAACGTGCATGTGGTAGGCAACGTGCCCGAGCTGGGCAATTGGGATCCCGCCGCGGCGCCCGAGGCCATGATGAATCCGAACTATCCCGTGTGGTTCTTGCCGGTGAGCGTGCCAAAGAACACCACGTTGCAGTTCAAGTTCATCAAGAAGAACGGCGGCACGGTGACCTGGGAGGGCGGCAGCAACCGCAGTTTCACCTCGTCATCGAGCTCGACCGGCAGCTCGGATACGACGGTCTACACATGGCAGCCCTGATGTAGTTGCTGTTACTCGCGGCGACGGCGGTGAACAACCCGTCGTCGCCGCATCTCGATGCCAGACAATTTCATGAATACGTATGCATAGAGTTGTAGGTCGCGCGGTCGCGGTCCTACGATCTCAAAACAACGATTAAGGTCCGAGCGCGGACCAGTGGAATGGGGGAGTCGACAAATGAGCAGAAAGGTTGCCTACGCATTGCTCGCAGCGAGCTGCGGAATCGCGCAAGTTCAGGCGCAGAACGTGGGGAGCGGCGAGCAGAGCATCGACGAGGTGGTGGTCACCGGCTATCGAGGCGCCATTCAGAACTCCATCGCGGAAAAGCGCGAGTCGGATCAGATCGTGGAAACGATTTCCGCCGAGGATATCGGCAAGCTGCCCGATAACAGCATCGCCGAGTCCATCGCACGCGCGCCCGGCTTGACCACACAGCGCCTGGACGGACGCGCGCAGGTCATCAGCATTCGAGGTCTCGCCCCGGATTTCTCCACCACACTGTTGAACGGTCGCGAACAGGTCACGACCGGCGACAACCGCAGCGCCGAGTACGATCAATATCCGGCCGAATTGCTCAGCGCTGTCAGTGTGTACAAGACGCCGCAGGCCAGCCTCATCGGCCAGGGTCTGTCCGGCACGGTCGATCTGCGCACGACTCGGCCGCTCGCTTATGGCAAGCGCACGCTGGCGGGCAACGTGCGTGGCGAAACGCTGTCGCTCGGCAAACTCAATGCAGGCTCCGAAGACACCGGCTATCGCGCCAGCGGCACGTACATCGATCAGTTTGCGAACGACAAGATCGGCATTGCCATCGGCATCGCTCACATGATGTCGCCGACGCAGATCGAGAAGTTCAACGCGTGGGGTTATCCCACCGTGGACGGCGGCGTGCTCGCGTTGGGCGGCGTGAAGCCGTATGTCGTGTCCACCGAGCTGAAGCGCACCGGTGTGATGGCGACCATCGAGTTCCAGCCCAACGAGAACTTCAATACTGTGCTCGACGTGTACTACAGCAAGTTCAAGGACGATCAGCTGATGCGTGGTATCGAGCTGCCGCTGTTGTGGGGCGGAGCGACGCTGCAGCCGGGCTACACCGTCACCGACGGCGTGGCGACCAGCGGCACCTTCACCAACGTCAAGGGTGTGGTCCGTAACGACGCCAATCGCCGCGACGCCGATCTGTGGTCGGTGGGCTGGAACGGCAAGCTCGACGCGGGCCCCTGGACGTTCAACGGCGATGTGAATTATTCCACGGTCGATCGCCGCGACATCATTCTGGAAACGTATTCCGGTACCGGGCGCCCGCCGAGCGGTGCCACCGACACGCTGAGCTACAACATCAATAGCGAAGGCGTGGTGCGTTTCAACTCGAGCCTCGACTACAGCAACGCGGGCCAGATTTTCCTGACCAGCCCGCAGGGTTGGGGAGGCAATTCCATTACCGGCGGCCAGGACGGCTTCATCAACAGTCCCAACATCAAAGACGAGCTCACGGCGCTGCGCTTCAGCGTGAGCCGCGAGCTGGACACGGGTTTGCTCAAGGCGGTGGATGTGGGCGTCAACTACACCACGCGCGACAAGGACTATGACCCCGACCGTTATTTCCTCGGACTGGTCGCCAATGCCAGCGATGCTCAGCACGATCTGAGTGTGTCTATTCCTTCAGGCTCGTTGTTGCGACCGACGCGTCTCGGCTACATCGGCATCCCGGGCATGGTGAGCTACGACCCGATCGCCATGGCTTACAGCGGCATGTACAACCTCGTGCCTGCCGCCGACGCCGCGGTTTACAGCCGCGAATGGTCGGTCGGCGAAGATGTGATGACCGGGTTCGCCATGCTTCGTCTCGATTCGATGCTCGGCAACTCAGCGCTGACCGGCAATCTCGGTGTGCAGTTCGTGCGTACCGAACAGGATTCCTCCGGCTTCGGCGCCTCGGGCGATCCGGCGCAGCCGTTCCCGCTCGATACTTCGCAAAGCTACACCGAGACCTTGCCGAGCTTGAATCTGTCGTTGCGCATGACGGACGACATGATTCTGCGTCTCGGTGCGGCCCGTCAGCTGGCGCGGCCTCGCATGGATGAGATGCGTGCGTCGATCAGCTTCACTTACGACAGCGCGCGTGCCGGCAACAACAATATCGAGTTCTCGCCGTGGGGCGGCGAAGGCGGCAATCCGAAGCTGAAGCCATGGATCGCGGACGCCGTCGATCTGTCCGTCGAGAAGTATTTCGGCCGCGAGGGTTACATCTCCGGCTCGCTGTACTACAAGGATTTGAAGTCGTACATCTATACGAAAGCGGCCGTCTATGACTTCAGCACGTTCCCGGTCACCGGCGGACCGGAGCCGGTGTTGCGTCAGGGCTATGTGACCACTCCGCAAAACGGCGATGGCGGTGAGATCTACGGTTACGAACTGGCCGCGACCATTCCATTCAATATGGCGCTGGAGGCGTTGGACGGCTTCGGTATTCAGGCCAGCTACTCGTTCACCAAGAGCAATATTCAGCCCGATCCCACCAATTCGAAGCGGCCCATTCCGGGTCTGTCGGAGGACGTGATCAACGCGACGGTGTACTTCGAGCGTGCGGGCTTCTCGACGCGTCTCAGTGCGCGCCATCGCTCGTCGTTCATCGCTGAAGTGCAAGGTGTCGGCGCCGAGCGGCTGCTGCGGATGGCGAAGGGCGAGACGCTGATCGATGCGCAGATGAGCTACGAGTTCCAGGACGGCACGATGCGCGGCCTGACGCTGCTATTGCAAGGGACCAATCTCAGCGACGAGCCGTTCATCACTCACGAGTTGAACGATTCGCGTCAGGTGCTCGATCACCAGATCTTCGGTCGCCGTTATCTGTTCGGCGCGAGCTACAAGTATTGAGTCGCTTCTGACACCATGCTCGCATGAGTGCAGAGGCTCGCCAGATCGTCATCGTCGGCGGCGGCACCGCCGGCTGGATGACCGCCGCGTCGCTCGCCCGCTTTCTCGACCCGCGCTATCGCGTCCGACTGATTGAGTCGGACGCGATCGGCGCGGTGGGCGTGGGCGAGGCGACCATTCCGCAGATCCAGTTGTTCAACCAGGCACTGGGCCTGGACGAGAACGATTTTCTTCGCCAGACGCACGGCACCTTCAAGCTCGGCATCCAGTTCGTCGACTGGCTGCGGCCCGGGCATCGATACATCCACGCCTTCGGACAGATCGGTCGGCCGCTCGGGCTGCTGCCGTTCCATCAATATTGGCTGCGCTATCGCGCCGGCGGGGGCGAGTTGGGGCTCGATGCGTTCTCGTTGAATGCGTCGGCGGCCTTGCAGAACAAATTCTCGCGGCAGGTGAAGCCAGCAAATGCCGCCTTGCCGCCGATGACGTATGCGTTTCACTTCGACGCGTCGTTATATGCGAAGTACCTTCGCAACTATGCGGAGCAACGCGGCGTCATTCGCATCGAAGGCAAGATCGACCGTGTCGAGCAACGCGGTATCGCTCGTAGCGAGGGCAAGATCGAGCGCGTCGAGCAGCGCGGCGTCGATCGCATTGAAGGCAAGGTCGATCGTGTCGAGCGAGGCGGTGATGACGGCTACATTGACGCGGTCGTACTCGCGAACGGACAGCGCATCGTCGGCGATCTGTTTATCGACTGCTCCGGCTTTCGCGGTCTGCTGATCGAGCAGACATTGAAGACCGGCTACGACGATTGGTCACATTGGCTGCCATGCGATCGCGCGATGGCGGTGCCTTGCGCCCGGGCAGGTGAGTTCACTCCATACACGCGCTCGACGGCGCGTCCCGCCGGCTGGCAATGGCGCATTCCGTTGCAGCATCGAACCGGCAACGGCTATGTTTATAGCAGCCGTCATCTCAGCGATGACGAAGCGGCGGCGACGCTGCTCGCCAATCTCGACGGCGAAGCGCTCGCTGACCCGCGGCCACTGCATTTCGTGGCCGGCAAGCGCAAGAAATTCTGGAACCGCAACTGCGTGGCGATCGGACTGGCGGGCGGCTTCATGGAGCCGCTGGAATCCACCAGCATTCATCTGGTGCAGACAGCGATCGCGCGCTTGCTGACCTTCCTGCCCCACGGCGAGCCGCGCCAGGCGGACATCGATGAATTCAACCGGCAGTCGGCGTTCGAGTACGAGCGCATCCGTGACTTTCTGATCCTTCACTACAAAGCTGTGGAACGTAACGACACGCCGTTCTGGGACGACTGCCGCACGATGCCGATCCCGGAAGAGCTGCAACGAAAGATCGATCTGTTCGCGGCCGGCGGTCGCATCGTTCGACACAACGACGAGTTGTTTACTGAAGTGGGCTGGCTACAAGTGCTGCTCGGACAAGGCGTGCGCCCGGCGGGATATCATCCGTTGGCTGAGCAGCTGTCCGCCGGTGAGCTGGCCGAGTTCATGAATATGATTCGCTCAGTGATTCAGCACGAGACGGGCGCCATGCCCCTGCATGCCGATTTCGTCGCGGGCCATTGCGCATAAGAGAGCTGGGGGGAAGAGTGAAAGCGACGAAGTATCTGGCCGCCTTGCTCGGCCTGGCCTGCACGGCTTGGGCGAGCGCCGACGATTTCCGTGCGCGTCTGCCGCAGGACGAAGTCATTTATTTCCTGTTGCCGGACCGCTTCGAGAACGGCGACCCGAAGAACGATCGCGGCGGGCTGAAGGGCGATCGTCTCAAGACCGGCTTCGATCCCACGCACAAAGGCTTCTATCACGGTGGCGATCTGCGCGGACTGATTCAGCGCCTCGATTACATTCAGGGGCTCGGCGCCACCGCCATCTGGCTCGGCCCCATTTACAAGAACAAGCCGGTGCAGGGCGGGCCCGGCCAGGAATCGGCGGGTTATCACGGCTACTGGATCACCGACTTCACGCGTGTCGACGATCACTTTGGCTCGCAACAAGACATGAAGGACTTCGTCGAGCACGCGCATGCGCGCGGCATCAAGGTCTATCTCGATATCATCACCAACCACACCGCCGATGTGATTTCCTATCGGCAGTGCCCGGGCAGCGAATGCGCCTATCGCTCACGCGCCGACTATCCGTACAGCAAAGCCGGTGGCACGAACGGCGCCTCGATCAATGAGGGCTTCCTGGGCGATGCCGTTCAGACCGACACGAACTTCGCGAAGCTGAAGCGTGCCGACTACGCTTACGACGTCTTCGTGCCCGCCGCCGAAGCCAACGTGAAAGTGCCCGCCTGGCTCAACGATCCGATCTGGTATCACAACCGCGGCAACAGTCTGTTCCGTGGCGAAAGCAGCACGATGGGGGACTTCGTCGGCCTCGACGATCTCATGACCGAGAATCCGCGCGTGGTGCAGGGATTCATCGACATCTACGGCCGGTGGATCGAAGAATTCGGCGTCGATGGCTTCCGCATCGACACCGCGCGGCATGTGAACTCCGAGTTCTGGCAGGCGTTCGCGCCAGCGATGCTGAAGACGGCGACGGCGCGGGGCATTCCGAACTTTCATATCTTCGGCGAGGTGGCGGCCGATGCCGTCGATATTCCGGCGCTGACGCGGGCGACGCGCGTCGACAAACTGCCCACCGTGCTGGACTTTTCCTTTCGCGCAGCCGTGATCGACGCGCTGACTCTGAACTCAGGGCCCGACAAGCTGGCGGCGATGTTCAACGGCGACGCGCTCTACGAAGGCGGCGAGGCGACGGCGCTGCAATTGCCGACGTTCGTCAGCAATCACGATTGGGGACGTTTCGGCTTTTATGCGCGCAAGAATCTGCCTGGCGTGAGCGATGCCGAAGTCCTGCAACGAATGATCCTGGCGCACGCGATGATGTTCACGTTGCGGGGCGTGCCGGTGATCTATTCGGGGGATGAGCAGGGGTTTGCGGGCGACGGCATCGATCAAGACGCGCGCGAGGATATGTTCCCCAGCCGAGTCGCGAGCTACAACGACAATGTTCTGCTCGGAACCATGGCCACGACCGCGGTCAGCAATTTCGACCGCAATCATCCTTTATATGCAGCGATTGCCGACCTGTCAGCGCTGAGAAAAGAGAACGCCGCGTTACGCCGAGGCAAACAGATCATTCGCAACTACGCCGAGAAGCCCGGGCTGTTCGCGGTCTCCCGCATCGATCCTCAAACGCAGCAGGAGATCTTGATCGCGTTCAATACGTCGACCGAGCCGCTACAGGCCAACGTGGAAGTCGATGCGGGAGCTCGCGCGTTCCGATCGTTGAAGGGAACCTGCACGCGGAGGCCATCGGCGCCGGGCAGCTACAAAGTCACGCTGGAGCCCTTGAGCTATGTGGTGTGCGCGGCGCAGGATGAGACATGAGCCGCCAGCAGAAGCCCGCATTGTCGTTCTGGCAGATCTGGAACATGTGTTTCGGATTCCTGGGGATTCAATTCGGCTTCGCGCTCCAGAACGCCAACGTGAGCCGGATTTTCCAGACGCTGGGCGCGGACCTGGATCAGATTCCGATGTTGTGGGTGGCGGCGCCGCTGACCGGGCTCATCGTTCAGCCCATCATCGGCTATTACTCCGATCGCACCTGGACCCGTCTGGGTCGCAGGCGGCCGTACTTTTTCTTCGGTGCCGTCGCGGCGACCCTGGCGCTGTTGTTCATGCCGAATTCTCCGACGCTGTGGATCGCGGCCGGTCTGCTCTGGCTGCTGGATGCATCCCTGAATGTTTCCATGGAGCCGTTTCGCGCTTACGTGGGCGATCAGCTGCCGCCGCCGCAACGGCCGACGGGCTACGCGATGCAAAGCTTTTTCATCGGGGTCAGTTCGGTGATCGCGAGCTTGCTGCCGTGGATGCTAACCCGGCTGGGCGTCGAGAACACGGCCGTGCCGGGCGAGATTCCCCACACCGTGAAATATGCGTTCTATTTCGGCGGCGTCATGATGCTCGGCGCGGTGAGCTGGACGGTGTTCAGCACGCGCGAGTATCCGCCGGAACAACTCAAGAACTTCGACGATGCCGGTGTGGTGCGCGAGCGGCCGCTCGATGTCGCAAGGTCACGTCGCGATGGCGCGGTCTGGCTGGGCGCCGGTGTGGTCGGGTTGCTCTCCATATATATGTTGCAGTGGGATCGGCAGCTATACCTGCTGGCGGGCGGCATCGGCGTTTACGGCGCGGCCTTGCTCGTGCTCAGTGCTTCGCGCTCGAGCAACATGTTTACCGCCATCATGACCGACGTGCACCACATGCCCGAGGCCATGCGACGGCTCGCGGTCGTGCAATTCTTTTCCTGGTTCGCCTTGTTCGCGATGTGGATCTACACGACGGCCGCCGTCACACAAATGCATTTCGGCACGACGGATGTTCAGTCCGCCGCGTACAACGAAGGGGCGAATTGGGTTGGTGTGCTGTTCGCGGCGTACAGCGGCTTCTCCGCCCTGGCCGCCATCGTAATTCCGTTCATGGTGCGGCTATGGGGATTGCGCGTGAGTCACCTGATCAATGTGTGGCTCGGCGCGGCGGGGCTCGTGTCATTCGTGGCGATTCGCGATCCGCAGTGGTTGCTGGTCGCGATGATCGGGATCGGCTTCGCGTGGGCCTCGATCCTGTCGCTGCCCTATGCGTTGCTGTCCGATAACCTGCCCGCCGAGAAGATGGGCGTGTACATGGGCATCTTCAATTTTTTTATTGTGATTCCGCAGCTGCTGGCGGCCAGCGTGCTGGGCTTTCTGCTGCGGACATTCATGGGCGGGGAGCCCGTCTATGCCCTGGTCATCGGCGGTGCCAGCCTGTTTCTGGCTGGCATCGCCGTGTTACGGGTTCAGCCGAAAGTCAGCTTGCCCTTCATCACCGACCAGTGGCCGGGGAACGAACAGAAGAACGTGTAATCGCCACCCTTCTTCAGCTTCGACGTCGGGAAGGTGACGCTGGTGGTCTCGCCGGCACCGATCACTTTGGTGTGTGCGATCACGCGAGCATCGTCTTTCGGCACATAGTTGTTCGGCAGACCGGCCGACATGCCGGCGGTGGCCACCGCCTGGAACGCGGACGTTTCGGTCAGCACCCAGTTGTGGCCCATCGCGCTGGCGGGCAGCTTGCCCGGGTGCGACAGGGTCAGTTTGACTTCGGTGCAATCGGCGGCGACGGCCAGCGACGTCTTGTTGTACTGCATGGCGTCGTTGCCTTCGATGGTCAGCTCGCAGGTCTTGGCGGCATATGTGAGCGGAGCGAAGACGCTGAGCGCGCCGAGCAGAACGGTGGATGCGAGAATTCTTGAGATTGTCATCGGATTACCTGCTGTGCGGTTGAAGTCGCGAGCGGATTGTCCGGCGTGGACGGCCGGCTTTCAAGCACCGCAAGCCGCGACTTCCCGCGACCTGCTCGTGGAACAACCCGAGCCCTAGAACGTCCCTATTGAATGAGGTTTGTACCCCACGCCCGGCTGCCCGGCCGATGACGAATGTGCGGATTCTGTCCGGGGCTGGCTTGTTCGTGCTGTGCGCGTTTTGGAGCGGAACCACGCTCGCTGAGCGGGTGACTGTCACCATCAACGGTCTCGAGGAACAGATGCTCGAATCGGCGCGGGCCAATCTCGAGCTCAAACAATATGAGGAGCGCGACGTGTCGGCCGCCCAGGCGCGCCGGCTGTTCGACCGGGGCAAGGACCAGATCGTGCGCTCGCTGGAGCCTTTCGGCTTCTACAACCCGACCGTCGAAGGCCGCCTGGAACGACCGGAGCCAGGTAAATTTCACGCGGTGTTCGATGTGAAGACCGGCGATCCGGTCATCGTTCAGGAATCGAGCATCGAAGTCGCGCCCGAGGCCACCGAGCTCAAACCGGTCCGGGCCGCGGTGGATCGGTTCGAGCCCAGGCACGGCGACCGGCTGGATCACGCGCTCTACGAGCGCAGTAAAGACCAGATCTCCAAGGCGCTCGCCAACGACGGTTATCTCTCCGCGCAACTGGTGCGCCATAAAGTGTCAGTCGTTCGCAGTGCCAATACCGCGGACATCGATCTGGCGTGGGATGTGGGGCCGCGCTATCGCCTGGGCGACCTGCGCTTCTCGAAGGCGCAGTTCCCGGATGCGTTTCTGCAGAAATTCAAACTGTGGCAGGACGGCGATTATTACTCGGCCGAAAAGCTGCTGCAGTTACAGCAGGCGCTGGTCGACGCGGACTATTTCACCTCGGTGGGCGTCGCGCCCGACCTGGAGCACGCGGTGAATGGCGAGGTGCCGATCGACGTGATGCTGGTTCCGGCCAAGCGCACGTTGTACACGGCGAATATCTATTTCAGCACCGACTCGGGCCCCGGCGCCAAGCTCGGCGTGCAGCGACGCTGGCTCAACGATCGCGGTCACAAGTTGAGCGGCGAGATCGAATATAACTCGCGCCTGGAGGAATACAGCGTCAAGTATCAGATCCCCCATCCCGGCCCGAAGGCACGTAACTATACGATCGGCCTCGGCTATCGCGACGAGGAGACCGACACGAGCCGGTCGCGCATGTTCCGGCTCGCGGGCACGCAGGTCGCGGACCATTGGAAAGGGTTCACTCGCACGCTCGGCTTGCAGTACCTGAACGGCGATTTCGAGATCGCCGATGAGCGCGGCCAGACCAGTCTGCTCTACGCCGACGGGCTGCTCACGCGCAAACGGGCCAACGATATTTACTTTCCGACCGCGGGCTATTCCGTGCTGTACGGCCTGCGCTTCGGGTTCGAGCAGCTGTTATCGGACACCTCATTCGCGCAGGTTCGCGCCGAAGGAAAATGGTTGCGCAAGGTCGGCAGCAAGGGCCGCGTGATCTTTCGCTCCGCGCTCGGCGCCATGATCGTGGACGATTTCGACGCTTTGCCGCCGGAGCTGCGCTTCTTCGCGGGCGGCGACCGTTCGATTCGCGGCTTCGACTATCAAGCGATCGGCGAGACCAACGCGTCGGGCGGCGTCATCGGCGGCGAATATCTGGTCGCGGGCAGCGCCGAATACGAGCATTACTTTCTCGACAACTGGGGCGCGGCGGTGTTTGTGGATGCCGGCGATGCTTTCAAGTCCAGCTTCGATGTCAACGTCGGCTCGGGCATCGGCCTGCGTTGGAAGTCGCCCATCGGGATGGTGCGTGTCGATGTCGCGCGCCCGGTGGTCACCGATCTGGATGGCGGCTGGCGCATCCACCTGATCATCGGGCCGGATCTGTGAGCGGCGTGCTGAAGAAAACGCTGGCCTGGACCGGCATCGTCATCGCGGCGTTGATCCTGCTCGCGATCGGCGCGGTGCTGTGGGTGATCAACACTCAGTCCGGCACGCGCTTCGCGGCCGCTCGTGTGACGGCGTTGATGGGAGACAAGCTCGCCATCGGTTCCATCGACGGCTCGATCGCCGGCCCGCTGCGCATTACTAATTTTCGTTATCGCGATCCCGCCGCCGGCATCGACGCGTCGGTCGCGCAGCTCGAGATCGATCTGGTGTTGAGCGATCTCAGACACCGGCTGGTGCATGTCGCTCGCTTGGATGTGACCGGCATCGATGTCTTGACGCAAGAGCCGACGGAGCCGCCGCCGAAGGAGCCCTCCGAGCCGTTCACGTTGAAACCGCCGATCAATGTCGCGGTCGATTCGTTCATCGCGCGCAATGCGAAGGTTCGCAATCCCGAAGCCACGCTCGTTGAAGTCACGCGCGCCGTCTTCGCTGGACGCTGGACCAGTGAGGCGCTGGCCGTGCAAACATTGAACGTGCAATCGCCGCAGGGATTCGTGACGTTCAACGGCCGCGTCGTGCAGAACACTGCCTACGTTGGCGAGGGCCGAGGGCGCTTCGAGTGGACTGCGGGCGAGCAGAAGTTTGCTGGCACGTTGTTGGTGTCGGCGAATGAATCGGACGCTGTCGTCAGCAGCAAATTGTCCTCGCCGCTCGAAGCCGTCTTGCACGCGAAGGTGGCACAAGCGGCCGATCATGGCTGGCAGGTGGAATTGGAGGTGCCGCGCTTCGATCCTCGCGAACAGCTGATGCCGGGGTCGAGCTTCCAAAGTCTCGCGGCGTCCTTGCATGGCGAGGGCACGTTGGATCGGGGCGTTGTTACCGGGCGCGTCACGATCAATGACGAGCCGCTGGAGCTGGAGTCGGTTCGTTTCACTCGCAGCGAGGAACAGCTGTCGCTGGAGACGCTGCTGAAGATCGGCGCGACCGCGGGCGAGTTGCGCGCCAATGCGGATATTCAATTCTCAGAAGAATCGTGGACCAGCAAAGCGAGCGCACGCTGGAAGGATGTCGTCGTGCCGTCCGCTTGGGTCGGGCAGGAGTTGTTCACGCGGGGCGAGCTGAATTTCGATGGCAATCCGCAGCTGTACAACGCGAAGGGACAGCTCACGCTGGGGCCGAAGGAACAGCAGGCTGACATCGCCTTGCAGGTCCGAGGCACGCCCGAGCTGATCGAGTTGCAACAGTTCGACATCGTTCAACCGAAAGGCCGGCTGGCCGCGACCGGCAAAGTGAATTTGCAACCGCAGCTGGCATGGGCCGTCGATGCGCGCGGACAGAACTTCGATCCCGGCGCGTTCGCGGTCGAATGGCCGGGCAGCCTGCGGTTCCAACTCGTCACGCAAGGCAAGATGACGGAGCAAGGGCCCGACGCGACATTGAAGCTCACTGAATTGCGCGGCCAGCTGCGAGGGCGGCCGATCTCCGGCGATGCGGATATGACGCTCACCGCACCGTATATGCCTGCGGTCAAGCTCGCGCTGAATTCCGGCCAGAGCAAGTTGCGAGTGCAGGCGGCGAAGGGCGAGCAGATCGACGCTACGATTTCGCTCGATGTGGCTTCGTTGAATGACTGGGTGCCGAACTCCGGCGGTCAGCTGGCGGCGAACTTTCGTGTGCTCGGCAAATGGCCCGAGGTGGCGATCAACGGCAACGCGCGTGGTCATGAGCTGCACTTGAACGAGATGCAGCTGCGGGACATCACGCTCGACGCCGATGTGAACAAACCGCTCGATCCGGAAGGTTCAGCGCGGCTGAGGATGACGGGATTGTCGGCGGCGGGATTCGAGTTCGAAACATTGCAGGCGAATGCGTCCGGCAACTCGGCCTCGCATCGCGCGGAAGTGAACACGACGGGTCAGCCGCTCGCATTCTCGATCGCGGTGGAAGGCGGTAAGAAGGAGGAGGGTTGGTCCGGGGCTGTGCAGCGGCTGGTGCTCGACGTGGAAGACGCCGCGCGCCTGAGCTTGCGTGAGCCGGCGAACATCGATGTGAAGATGCGGGACCAGAAGATGGCGGTCGATGTTTCGCGTGCATGTTTCGTCGATCGGGATATCGAGCTGTGCCTGCAAGGAGGCATGCAGCCCGATGGCTCCATGCGAGGCAGCTATTCGCTCGCTAATGTGCCGCTGGCGCTGGCGAACTCGATGACGAGCGACGACTTGCCGCTGCGGTTCAAAGGGCTGATCCAGGGGCAGGGCGATATTCGTCGCGATGCCGACGGCAATTTATTCGGGACGGCGTCGATCAGCTCGCCGTCGGGCAGCGTGTCGCGGGTTCTGGTGTTCGAGGGGGAGACGGAGCCGGCGGAAGAAGAAACCTTGCTGACCTATCGGGATTTCAAAGTCGACGCGAATCTGTCGGGATCGGATGCGCGTGCTTCGATCAGCACCGGATTGCAGGAGAAAGGCTCGCTGCAAGGTGAAGGCGAAGTGACCGGGCTCAATCAGGCGAACACGCAGATCAATGCGCGCATGAATGCGAGTCTGCCGGACCTCGCACCGTTCGCTGTGTTCGCGCCGCAGCTCGCGAATGTTCATGGGCGCATGGATGCGCGAGGTAGTGTGACTGGGACGTTGCAGGAGCCGGCGATTACCGGTGAGGTGACGGCAGCGGATCTCATGGCTGATATTCCCGCGATAGGGTTGCACTTGAAGAACGGCCGGCTCGATGTGCGACCGAAATCGACGACGGAGTTTCAGGTGTCGGGCGGCATCGAATCCGGCGGCGGCACACTGAAGTTCGCGGGCACGGCGTCGACGAGTGGCGCGATCAATATGAAGGTCGATGGCAATCGGTTCCTCGCCGCGGATATTCCGGGCGCGAAGGTGCTGATCACGCCTGACATCGACGTCGTGAGGAATGAGGAGCGAACGACGCTGTCCGGCAAGGTCACGATTCCTTCGGCGGATGTGAATTTGCAGAAGCTGCCGAAGGGCGGCGATCGGGCACAGGCAGCGTCGCCGGATGTGGTCGTGGTCGATGCGGAAACGCAGGATGAGGCGGCGGAACAGGCGATTCCGTTGTACGCGAATATCACTGTGATTGTCGGTGGGCAGGACAGAGGGCGTGCGCTTCAGGAAGAGGCAGTGAATCTCACCGGCTTCGGCCTGGTGGCGAAGGTCAACGGGCAGCTCGATGTGAGAGAGCGGCCGGGGACGGAGACGGTGGCGTCGGGTGATGTGAATGTCACGGGGACTTATAAAGCGTACGGGCAGGATTTGACGATTCAGCAAGGCCAGCTGCTGTATGCGTCGACGCCACTCGACAATCCCAGTCTGCGGATCGAGGCGACGAGAACGGTTGATGAAGTGACTGCGGGCTTGAGAATTCGAGGCAGCGCGCAGAGTCCGGAGCTCACGGTATTTTCCGATCCGCCGATGGCGCAGGCGAATGCGCTTTCATACATTGTCGCGGGGAAGCCGCTCGAGGACATCGGCTCAGGATCGGGTGAAGGCGATGCCGTGCAGGCGGCAACCCGTTCGCTTGGGGCAGCGGCCGGTGGATTGCTCGCGAAGAACTTAGGTCGCCGGTTGGGGGCGGATGAGGTCTCGGTGACCGATGAGGCGATGCTCGGCGGGGCGGCGCTTACCGTTGGTCAATATCTCTCGCCTCGCGTGTATCTCAGTTACGGCGTCGGTTTGTTTGAGCCTGGCGAGGTCATCACTCTGCGGTACAAACTTTCTCGCAGCCTGTCAGTGTCGGCTCAGCGCGGGCCGGAGGATACGCGGGCGGGTATTGAGTTTCGGAAGCAGCGGTAAGGGTTGCAGTCAGGGTTGCTATAAGAGGCTGCGGTTGGGGCGGCGGTGGCCGGCCTCGCCAGGGTCGGGTATCTCCTCCCGGCACCGCGCTCGCCCGTCGCGCCTCGCGCTCCTGGGCGCACGTCCATGATGTGCGCTGATACGTGGACACGTCCCTGTACCTCGAATCTGCCGGGAGGAGATACCCGACCCTGGCGAGGCCTGGACGTCGGTGGCGTAAGAGGGGCGGGCTTGCGTTGGTCGAAATTTCCAAATATTGTTCGCTCTGATCGTCATACTTGCCAAAGTTTGGGGTAAATTTCGAAATCAAATTCGGCGGCGGGATGGCCAGACGGCAATCGGTTGATTAGACAGGTTGATGCGATGGCGGAAATTCTTGGCATTGGTATCTCGCACTATCCGCCGCTCAGTGGGCGCGATGAGGATATGGCCAATATCCTTCGCGGCCGGCTGAAGGATCCCGATGTGCCTGCCTCACATAAGGACCCCGCGAACTGGCCGCCCTTCATGCGCGAGGAATGGGGCACCGACCAAGGCAGAGCCGGCGCCGCCAGGCACCGGGCGGCGATGCGCGTGGGGCTCACCAAAGCGCGCCAAGCTATCGATGAATTCAAGCCGGATCTGGTCGTGATCTGGGGCGACGATCAGTATGAAAATTTCAAGGAAGACATCGTCCCGCCATTCTGTGTGATGGCCTACGACGATATGAACATCCAGCCCTGGGCGCACGCGTCCGAGTCGGCGATGTTCTCCGAGTCGCACGAAGACGAGTGGGGCGGCGGCAAGCCCAATGTTTGGAAGGAAAAGCGCGATCACTCCATTGTGGTGCGGGGCCATCGAAAAGCCGCGAAATTCCTTACCGAACAGCTGTTGGAGCGGGAGTTCGACGTTGCGTACGCCTACAAGCCGTTGCATCACGAAGGTCTGCCCCACGCATTCCTGAATTCGATTTTGTATCTCGACTACGACCGCCGCGGCTTCCCCTATCCCGTCGTGCCGTTTCAAGTGAACTGCTATGGCCGCTCGGTCATCAGTTATCGCGGTTTCATCAGCCGGCTCGCCGATCGGGGCCGCGAGCTCGATCCGCCGTCGCCGTCGCCGAAGCGCATCTTCAAGTTGGGCGCCGAAGTGGCGCGCATCTTCCGGGACAGCCCGTACAGAGTGGCGCTGGTCGCATCGTCCAGCTGGTCGCATGCGTTTTTGAACGATCAAACCTATCGCATGCAGCCGGACGTGGCGCTCGACAAGCGCATGTACGAGGCGCTGACCCGGAGCGATTGGGATGTCTGGACGAACACGAAGCTGGAGACGCTCGAGCGCTCCGGCGAGCATGAATTGTTGAACTGGTACGCGCTGGCCGGCGCGATGAACGAGCTGAGGCAGCGGTGCACCTGGTCGGACTTCGTGGAAACCTACGTGTTCAATTCCAGCAAAGTCACGGCGATTTTCGCGCCGAAATAACAACGTCGATCCGCTTCGAGTGACGCATGACTAAGTTCAGTTTCGATTTGGCCAAGTGCTCGCGCGCACTGGCGATTCTCGCTGTTGCGCTGGTTGGATGGGCGGGCGCGGCGAGGGCGGCGGAGGCGCTGCCGAACGTGGACATTCGCGAGATGGTCGGCAAGGAAAACGGCCGGCGCTATCAGATCTACACCGCGCAGCCGACCAAGCCGCAGCCGGCGGAAGGGTACGCGGTTGTTTACGTGCTCGATGCGAACATCATGTTCGCGACGATGGTGGAGACGGTGCGGGCGTCGGAGCGGCGGCCGACCGGGCGCGGCACGGTCGTGATCGGTATCGGGTATCCCGACGATCTCAAAGCCAATGTCGAGCGGCAGATCGATCTCACGCCTTCCGTCAGCTCCACGCCGAAGGACGGAACCGGTCAGGCGGAGTCGTTCCTGCGTTTCATCGAGAACGAGCTGAAGCCGGAGGTCGCGTCTCGGTTCAAGATCGATACGACGCGGGAGACGTTATTCGGTCATTCGTTCGGTGGTCTGTTCACGCTGTATGCGCTGATCAATTCGCCCGGCCTGGTCGATAACTTCGTCGCGGCCAGCCCGTCGATCTGGTACGAGGGCCGCATGATGCAGAAGGCGAACGTGCGCGGTCGCCTCGAGCCGAAGGTGCAGACTCAGCAGGTGACGCCGCGAGTGCTGATCACCGTCGGCGAATATGAGCAGACGCCGGATCCGGATTTCCCGGCCATGCAGGGGCAGGGCTCCAATCCGGAAATCCTGAAGGAACGTCAGCAGGTCGATAATGCGCGGGAGTTTGCCGATTACTTGTCGAAGATCGGCGGGGTCGAAGCGAAGTTTGTAATGTTCCCGGGGGAAGATCATGGCACGGTGATTCCGTCCGCCATTTCTCGCGGCGTGCGGTTTGCGTTGGCACCCACGGTCCAGGCGCCAAAGCCGGCCGATCGCGTTGTGAGTACTGGCAAGCCGCCCGGTGGCATCAAGGTGCCGACGGCGCAGGAATATCTGAAGCTCACGGCGGATCAGCGGTACAAGCTGCGCATGCGGGTGCGCAAGCTGCCGGAGCAGCAGCGGATGGCGTGGAATCAGCAGTTTCAATATTCGTTGAATGCGGGCCTGACTTATCTGCAGCACCGGAAGTTGCATGAAGAGCGGCAGGAGATGGATGAGAAGCACGGCACGCAGCCGCCGCCAGAGGGTTGATTGAAATGAGTCGAGTGCGCACGCATGTCTCGCTGATCCTGGCCGGCGTTCTGCTGGCCACTGGCGCGCTCGCGCAGACCGCGGCGGTCGACAAGAAGGTCGCGGCGGTGGAGCAGCAGGTCATCGATTGGCGGCGGGATATTCATCAGCACCCTGAGTTGAGTAATCGCGAGGAGCGCACGGCGGCGCTGGTTGCGAAACATCTGCAGTCGCTCGGGCTCGAAGTGCGTACGGGCGTCGGCAAGACCGGTGTTGTCGGCGTGCTGAAGGGGGCGAAGCCGGGGCGCGTGATCGCGCTTCGGGCCGACATGGACGCGCTGCCGGTGGAAGAACAAACCGGGCTACCGTTCGCTTCGAAAGTCACAGCGGAATTCAATGGCAAGATCGTGCCCGTGATGCACGCGTGCGGTCACGATGCGCACACCGCGATTCTCATGGGCGCCGCGCAAGTGCTCGCAGGCATGCGCAGTCAGATCGCCGGCACCGTTGTTTTTATTTTCCAGCCCGCCGAAGAAGGTCCCCCGCCGGGTGAAGAAGGCGGCGCCGATTTGATGATCAAAGACGGCGCGCTGAGCAATCCCAAGCCCGAGGCGATCTTCGGTTTGCATGTCGAGCCCGGCGTGGTCGGGCGCATCGACGTTCGCTACGGTGCGCTGCTGTCCAGCGCCACCGATCTGCGCATCGATTTGAAAGGTCGCCAGACTCATGGTGCCCGTCCTTGGGAAGGCACCGACCTGGTCAATCTGTCCGCTGACATCATCAAGAGCCTGACGACCATCTCGGCCCGGCAGGTGGATGTATTCGACGTGCCGAACGTCGTCACCCTGGCGATGGTGCAGGCGGGCGTCAGAGGCAACATCCTGCCCGGCGATGCGACGCTGCAGGGAACGATTCGCACTTTCAGCGAAGAGCGGTTACAGCGGTTGAAGGAGCTGATCAACACATCGGTCGACGGCCTGGCGAAAACCTATGGCGCCACCGCGCAGGTGAACTTCCGGCAGCAGGCGTATGTGACAGGCAGCGATCCAAAGATTCTCGAATCCATCATGCCGGCGCTGAAAGAAGCGGCGGGCGCGGCGGGCGTGGATACGCAGGCGCCGTTGCGAGCCGCGGCCGAGGATTTCTCGTACTTCGAGCGAGAGATTCCAGGCGTGTACTACATCATCGGCTCGACCCGGGATTTCAAGGACAAGGCCTCGACGCCGGCGAATCACTCCCCCAAGTTCGATATCGACGAGCGCGTGCTCGCGATCGGCGTCAAAGCGCAGGTGCTCACCGCGCTTCAATTTTTGCGATCAAAACCGTAGTCTGCGCGCCCGCCCATCAGGCGGGCAGCCCAGCGCCGGGCTGCTATTTCGAAATATGATCGATAGCGAACGGCCCGCGAGAGGGGCCCGGTCGCCACCTCATGGCCGCAGATTCGAGATTTCTGGCTGAAAAAAAGATTTCTCAGCAACCCGCGGCCGGCGGTCCGGCGAGAGGGCCGAAACGCGAGCCGCACGAGTCGGGTAATTATTTCGAAAATTCCATTGACGTGTTCCGTCGCGGCACCTTATCTTCCGTGACAAGCGCCGCGAAGGGCGGCAGCACAACTAAATTTCGGGGAGAGTGGGTAGCGCCATGTCCAACGCCAAGTCTGGCCCGCTGTCGCGAGCTGTCGCTGTTTCTTTCGCAACGCTGCTCGCCGCGCCGGTGCTGGCGCAGGAAGTGGCCAGTCCTCCCGAAGCGCTCGAAGAAATCGTCGTCACCGGTACAAACATTCGCGGTGCCGCCCCGATCGGCAATCCGATTCAAACGCTCGGCGCCGAGCAGATCGCCGAGAGCGGCAAGGCCACAGTTGCCGAACTGCTGCGTGATTTGCCGGTGAACTTCGCGGGTGGCGTAGCGCAAGCTGACAACAATCGCGGCGGTCAGGACACGTCGTCGGCCGGCTCGAATCTCACGGGCGGCTCCGGTGTGAACCTGCGTGGCTTGGGTGCGCTCTCGACGCTCGTGCTCGTCGACGGCCGTCGGGTCGCGACCTCGGGTCAGTTCGGCGATTTCGTCGACGTAGCGAACATTCCGGCCGCGGCCATCGAGCGCATCGAGATCCTGCAGGACGGCGCATCGGCCGTGTATGGCTCCGATGCGGTGGGCGGTGTCGTCAACTTCATTCTCAAGCGCAACCTCGAAGGTCTGCAGACCATGGCGCGCATCGGCACGTTCACCGAAGGCGGTGGCGATGAGTTCCAGGCCAGTGCTGTGTGGGGGCACGGTTGGGACAGCGGTCGCGTGGTGCTCGGTTACGAATTCAACGATCGTGCACGGGTGAGCGCGTCCGATCGCGATCTCAACGGCAACCTGTCCTCTCGGGGCGGCGTCAACTGGCCGATCTACACGACGCACGTCGGCAGCGCTGCAAACATTTTTGCGGGCACGACCGCTGCCTTTAACGGCAACGTCGCTTACACGGTGCCGCAAGGTCCGGGCACGGGCTTGACGGTCGGGCAACTCACGCCGGCGACCGGTGGATTCGGCAACTCCTCCGATCCGTGGGACGGTTGGGACATCCTGCCGGAAATGCAGCGTCACAGCTTGTTCCTGAACTTCGACCAGGACATCACGGACCGAATCAGCACGCACGGCGGCGTTCGCTACACGCGTCGTGACGGCAACTATCACACCGGTTACGTCGACATTTACGGTGCGGTGCCGACCACCAATCCGAATTACATCGCGGGCACGACCAATGCGTTCAGCGTGCTCGTCGACGATGTGCTCACTCAGCGCGACGTGCAGGTCGACAGCTACGGTGCGGATCTCGGCGTGAAGTTCGATATCGGCGGCGACTGGCAGCTGGATGTGACGGGCTCTTACAGCCGCGAGATCCAGAATCGTAAATCGCAGCTCGAGCGCGACGCGAACATCGATGACTTCGTCGCCGGCGCGGGCGGTGGCATCGTGGCCGCACCGAACTCGGTGACCTGTTCGCTGATGGGCCTGAATTCCAGCAACATCGGCTCGATCGCGGCGCCGACCGCCGCGCAGAGCTACTGCGCCGGCCTGAACTACGAAACATTCAATCCTTATTCCACCGAGCCGCTGTCGGCGCAGGTGTTGAGCCAGCTGATCGGTTACGAGGATCTGGAGTTCGATTCGTGGGTGCGTCAGGGCACGGTCAAGGTCGATGGCACCGTCATGGATCTGCCCGGCGGTCAGCTCAAGCTCGCGGTCGGTCTGGATTACCGCAAGGAATATATCGACGGCCAGCTCGACTTCAATTATCGCAGTATCGATCCCGTGCACATGCCGTACGGTGCGACCGAGCGTGAAGTGAAGTCCGCGTACGCCGAGTTCGCCGTGCCGCTGGTCGGCGATCGCAATTCATTGCCGGGCTTGCGCGCCTTGGATCTGTCGCTGGCCGTGCGTCACGAAGACTCGCAGGGGCTCGGCGATTTCACATCCACCGATCCGAAGTTCGGCCTGCGTTACAAGCCCATCGACAGCCTGACCGTGCGTGCCAGTTACGGCACCAGCTTCCATGCGCCGCCGATGCGCTTTGCATACAACGG
Source organism: Steroidobacter flavus (assembly GCF_042651805.1). Lineage (NCBI taxonomy): Bacteria > Pseudomonadati > Pseudomonadota > Gammaproteobacteria > Steroidobacterales > Steroidobacteraceae > Steroidobacter > Steroidobacter flavus. Next base: position 3,440,503 of record NZ_JBHSDU010000003.1, read on the forward strand.
CGCGCAGCCGGTGCCCGGCGGCAACGCGATTTTCTACGCCAACTCGTTCTACACGGCGCCGTGTAACACGACCCTGGTGGAGCTCATTCAGCCCGCGGTGCCGAATGCGTCGGGTGCCTGTCCGTTCGTGGGCATGATCGTGTCTGGCGGCGCCGGTCCCACGTTGAAGCCCGAAGAGGCGGACACCTGGACCGCCGGCCTGGAATTCCTGCCGGAAAGCGTGCCGGGCCTGATGTTGAGCGCGAATTACTTCAACATGCAGATCGATAACCGTCTGGTGCGTATCACGTCGGGTCAGCTCGGCGGCATCCTGGCGAATTACTTCGCGACCGGCACCAGCCCGTACATCAACAATCTGGTGTTCAATCCCGACGACGCACTGGTGCAGTCGTTGTTCGACGATCCGCGCTTCATCGGCCTGCAGGGCCCGGGCGTGACGCGCACGCCGAATCAGATCGCCGCGATCATCTATGCCACGCAGACCAACCTGGCGAGCTTGAAGATGGACGGCGTCGATCTGGGAGCGCGCTATGGCTTCGATACCGGCCTCGGCAACTTCGAAGTGTTCGCCAACGGCACGTTGCTGTTGTCCTATGAGCTGCAGGCGTCGCCGGGCTCGCGTTACGAGGACAAGCTGGGCAAGTACGAAAGCACCGGCAACCCGGTGAAGTTCAAGAGCAAACAGGGCCTGTCGTTCCATCGCGGCCCGTTCGCGGCGATCGCGACGGTGAACTACACCGATAGTTACGAGTGCGTGAGCGGTTGTTACGTCCCCAACGCCGCCGGCGCGCCGGTGCTGAACACCACGCCGATCAAGATCGACGACTGGATCACCCTGGACCTGCAGTTCAACTACACCTTCGAGGGCACGGGCGGCCTGCTGAGCGGCGCCGGCATCGGCCTGAGCGTGTTGAACGCCACCAACGAGGAGCCGCCGTTCATCGACACCGGCAGAGTCGTGACGGGCAATGCCCCGGAGTCTTATGATGCTGCTAACGCTATCATCAGTGGCCGGGCCGTCGCGCTGACGCTGACCAAGAGCTTCTAGCGCGCATAGGAACTGCGGTCATAACGGGGATCGAATGAAGAGCGAATCGGACAACGACAACACCGCGGTCGCCAAGACCATCGCCGACCAGACGTACCAGCATATTCGCCGGGATATCATTTCCGGTGCGCTGCCGCCCGGGACCAAGCTCGCGATGGAAATGCTGACCAAGCGCTACGACGTGGGCTTGAGCCCGCTGCGCGAGGCGTTGGTGAAGTTGACCGGCGACGCGCTGGCGGTGGCCGAGGGTCAGCGCGGTTTCTGGGTGTCGCAGATTTCGCTGGACGAGCTGCAGGACACGATGAATACGCGTCTGCTGATAGAGACGCAGGCGTTGTCGCTGGCCATGGAGAAGGGCGGCCCCGAGTGGGAGCGCGCCGTCAATCAGGCGTACGAAGAGCTGTCCTCGCTCGAGGATCATTTGAAAGAAGGCGATAACGCCACGTTCGCCCGCTGGGAAAGTGCCAATCGTCGTTTCCACGAGGCGCTGGTCTCGGCGTGCGGCTCGAAATGGCTGATCCGTCTGCGCAGCATGCTGCACTATCATTCCGAGCGTTATCGAATGATCTCGCTGGCTGAAGCGAGCGTCGAGCGCGATGTGCACGATGAGCACGAAGCCATTGTCGAAGCCGTGCTCGGTCGCAAGACGTTGCGCGCCTGCCGGTTGACTGAGCTACATCTGCAACGAACGACCGAAGTGGTCCGCGCCGCATTGGAGCGCCGGGACGAAGAATTGCTCAACAAGAACAAAAAGCGCAGCGTCGCCGGCCGTCGGCCGGGCAAGCCTCGAGCGTAATTATTTCGAAATGTAACGCGCGGCGGGCTCCGCTCAGGTCGCCCGCTTCAGTGCTTTCCTGCGCTCTCTCGTCGGGGAATCCAGCAATTTGGTGGGATTGAGACGTCGAAATTGTGATCGACGTCCGACATTCCGACTTGCAGGACGGCCACTATTTCGAAAATCCATTGACGAGTGTCGATTCCCTTGCCATCGTCCGCGCCCGTTCGCCTCGAGCGAGCGCCAGTTGAATTTCAGGGAGAACGATTCGCGTCATGTTCAAGCAACGCAATTTCGGCCCGCTATCGCGAGCCGCTGCCGCTTCCTTCGCAACGCTGATTGCCGTGCCGACCTGGGCTCAGGACGTGGGCCAGGGCAGCATCGAAGCGCTCGAAGAAATCGTCGTCACGGGTACAAACATTCGCGGCACGGCGCCGATCGGCAACGCGATTCAAACGGTTGGTGCGGAAGAGATTGCCGCGAGCGGCAAGGCCACTGTCGCTGAATTGTTACGTGCGCTGCCCGTCAACTTCGCGGGCGGCGTGGCGCAAGCCGACAACAATCGTGGCGGTCAGGACGGTTCGTCCACCGGCGCGAATCTCACGGGTGGCTCGGGCGTGAACCTGCGCGGTCTCGGTGCGCTGTCGACGCTCGTGCTGGTCGATGGGCGTCGGGTCGCCACCTCCGGTCAGTTTGGCGACTTCGTCGACGTAGCAAACATTCCTGCCGCGGCCATCGAGCGCATCGAGATCCTGCAGGACGGCGCATCGGCCGTGTACGGCTCCGACGCGGTCGGCGGCGTGGTCAATTTCATTCTGAAGCGCAACTTCGAAGGCGTGCAGACGTCCGCGCGCGTTGGCACGCTCACCGAAGGTGGTGGCGATGAGTTCCAGGCGAGCATCGTCGGCGGCCATGGCTGGAGCAGCGGCCGCGCCGTCATCGGTTACGAATACAACGATCGTGCGCGCGTCACTGCGGCCGATCGCGATCTCAAGGGTGATTTCTCGAGCAAGGGTGGCGTGAACTGGCCGCTCTACACCAATCGCGTCGGTAGCGCGGCGAATATCTTCCAAGGCGCGGCCAGCTATCTGAATCCTGTTGCTTACACCGTGCCGCAGGGCGCGGGCACGGGCCTGACCGTCGGGCAGCTCACGCCGGCGGCGGGCGGCATCGGCAATACATCGAATCCCTGGGCCGGCTGGGACATCCTGCCCGAGATGCAGCGTCACAGTGTGTTCGTGACGTTCGATCAGGATCTTGCCAGCGGCATCACCACGCAGGGCAGTCTGCGTTACACCCGCCGCGAAGGTAACTATCACACCGGCTACGTCGATCTGGTCGGCAGCGTGCCGACCACCAATCCGAACTACATCGCTGGCGTGACCAACAATTTCAGCGTGCTGGTCGATGACTTCGTCACTCAGCGCGACGTGAGCGTCGACAGCTTCGGCGGCGATCTCGGCGTGACGTTCGACATCGGCGGCGACTGGAAGTTGGATGTCACGGGCTCGTACAGCCGCGAAGATCAGAAGCGCGAGTCGCAGCTGGAGCGCGACGCGAACATCGATGACTTCCTGACCGGTGCCGGCGGCGGCATAGTGTCCGCGCCGAACTCGGTGACCTGCTCGTTGATGGGCTTGAATTCCAGCAATATCGGTGCGATCGCCGCTCCCACGGCTCAGCAGGCGTTCTGCGCCGGGCTGAACTATGAAACATTCAATCCGTACTCCACCGATCCGTTGTCGGCGCAGGTCTTGAATCAGCTGATCGGCTACGAGAATCTAGAGTTCGATTCGTGGGTGCGCCAGGGCTCGATCAAGGCCGACGGCACCGTCATCGACTTGCCCGGCGGTCCGCTCAAGCTCGCGTTGGGCGTCGACTATCGAACCGAGCACATCGATGGCGAGCTCAACTTCAACTATCGCAGCATCGCGCCGGTGCAGCTGCCTTACGGTGAGACCGAGCGCGATGTGAAATCGGCGTTCGCCGAGTTCGCTGTGCCGATCTTCGGCGATGCCAATTCGATGCCGGGCCTGCGCGCGTTGGATCTGTCGCTGGCCGTGCGTCACGAAGACTCGCAAGGCCTGGGCGATTTCACGTCCACCGATCCGAAGTTCGGTCTGCGTTACAAGCCCATCGACAGCCTGACGTTCCACGGCAGCTACGGCACCAGCTTCCATGCGCCGCCGATGCGCTTTGCTTACGACGGTCCGCAGCCCGTGCCGGGCGGCAACGCGATTCTGTACACGACCGGTACCTACACCGCGCCGTGTGGCACGACGCTGGTCGAGCATTCCGCGCCGAACGGCCAGGGCGTTTGTACGTTCAGTGCGATGGTGGTATCGGGTGGCGCCGGTCCGGTGCTGAAGCCGGAAGAAGCGGATACCTGGACGGCTGGTCTCGAGTTCCTGCCGGAGAGCGTGCCGGGCCTGATGTTGAGCGCGAACTATTTCAACTTGCAGATCGACAACCGTCTTGTGCGTATCACCTCGGGTGCGTTGGGCGGCATCCTCGCGAACTACTTCGCGACTGGCAGCAGCCCGTACGCCAGCAATCTGTTGTTCTATCCGGACGACGCATTGGTGCAGTCGCTGTACAACGATCCGCGCTTCGTCGGCTTGGTGGGCCCGGGGACGACGTTGCAGCCGAGTCAGATTCAGGCAGTGATCTATGCGACCCAGACGAATCTGGCGAGCTTGAAGATGGACGGCCTCGATCTCGGTGCGAGCTACGGCTTCGATACCGGCGCCGGCAAGTTCGAAGTGTTCGCCAGCGGCACCTTGTTGCTGTCGTATGAAATTCAGGCCGCGCCGGGTGCGCGCTATGACGACAAGCTCGGCAAGTACGAGAGCACCGGCAATCCGGTCAAGCTCAAGACCAAACAGGGTCTGTCGTATAGGCGTGGGCCGTTCAGCGCGATCGCCACGGTCAACTACACGGACAGCTATGAGTGCGTGAGCGGTTGTTACGTGCCGGATGCGAATGGCGCGCCGGTGTTGAACACGACGCCGGTCAAGATCGATGACTGGATCACGCTGGATCTGCAGTTCAACTACACCTTTGACCAGACGGGCAATGGTTTGTTGAGCGGCGCCGGCGTGGGCCTGAGTGTGTTGAACGCGACCAACGAAGAGCCGCCGTTCATCGATACAGGCCGTTACGTGACGGGCAATGCGCCAGAGTCCTACGATGCTGCTAACGCAGTGATCAGCGGACGTGCTGTCGCGCTGACTGTGACGAAGAGTTTCTAATCAGCAGTCGATCATGGCGGCCCGGACTACGACGGGCCGCCAGCTTTTTCAGCGACGTAACAAGACTCGCAATACGAGCAGCGCCACGCACGCAATCACCGCGGGTAGCGCGCTCAGCAGAAACAACTTCTCGGTGGTGACCATCGCCGCCATCAGCAAGCCGCCAACCACTGGTCCGATGACCGAGCCGATGCGTCCAACGGCGAGTGCGGTACCCAGGCCGGTCGCGCGTGCTTGCGTTGGATAGATGCTCGCCGTCAGCGCATTCATCGCTGTCTGGCCGCCGATGGTGAAGAAGCCGGCGATAAAGACGCAGGTCATCAAGGTCACGACGTGAGATTCGACTTGCCCGATCAGCGCAGTGCTCACACCCGCTATCACATAGCCCGCGCACAGCACCGCGGCTGCGTCGAGACGATCGATCAATCGGCCGAGCACGATGCCGCCAATCGCGCCGCCGAGGTTCAAGAACACCGATGCCGTGAGTGCCGATGTGATGCTCGCGCCTGCCTGCTTGAGCGCGAGCGGCAGCCAGCTCATGAGGAAATAAATCATCAGCAGGCTCATGAAGAATGCGACCCACAGCAGCAGCGTCTTCATTGCGCGGCCGTCGCGGAACAGATGGAGCATGCTGAAGCCTTCCAGCTTCTGTTCCTTCAATACATAACGTTCGCCGGTCGTGCGCTCACGATCCGGGACGAGTCGATCGAGCAGAGCACCGATTTCCTGCTGAGGCCGGCCGGCGGCGACGAGGAATTGCACCGACTCGGGCAGCCGCATGGCCAGCACCGCGAGCAGGACCAACGGAATCACGCCGCCAAGGATGAATACCGAGTGCCAGCCGAACGCGGGAATGATCACGCTGCTGATGAGCGCGCCGATTGCAGCACCGAGCGGAAAGCCGGCAAACATCACAGTGATCGCCGTGGCGCGCAGGCGTTGAGGAGAGAATTCCGCAGTGAGCGCGATGATGTTCGGTGTCGCGCCACCCAGGCCGATGCCGGTGAGGAATCTCAATAGCAACAACATTTGCAGACTGGTGGCGGCCGCGGTCGCGAAGGTGAGCAGTGCGAACATCAACGTGCAGCCGAGAATGACTTTGCGACGACCGTAACGATCCGACAGCGGGCCGGCGATGAATTGGCCGCACAGAATGCCGACCAGGCCCGCGCCGAAGATGGGGCCGAAATCGCCGGGCGCGACGTTCCAGACTTCGGCGAGCACCGGCGCCACCAGAAATACCGACTGAGTGTCGAAGCCGTCGAGCATGGCGACCAGGCCGCACAGCACGACGCTGAAGATCTGAAACCGCCCGAGCGGCGCGGAATCGATGACCGCGGTGACATCGACGGTGCGGCCGGCGTCTGCGCTCTGAGCGGTGTTCTGAACGGCGGCATTCACCCGTCGGTCCCCCTGAGGATCACGTCATAAAAATTCGATAATCGGACGATGTCAGGGCGGCCAATGGAAGTCAATGCTGGCTCGGAAACCGCAGCGGCCTGGCTAGGACTCCTATAATTTTGGGGAATAATTGGTTCTCGATGGCCCTGTGAGGGATTACACGAAAATCTGTCGAATCTTGTGCCCCAGGTTGAAATATCGAAATTCTAAGCTACCATCCAGGCTCCCAATCCTAGAATAGAGTCATCATGGCAGCCTCGATTTCGAGCCTGGCGCATTTCATCAACGGAGCGTCCGTCGGCGGCGGCCGGACTTTCGAAAACCGTAATCCTGCCACCAACGCCGTGGTCAGCACGGTTGCCGAGGCCGATGCCTCCGTCGTCGATCAGGCGGTGCAAGCGGCACGCAAAGCGCTGAAAGGTCCGTGGGGCAAGATGACCGATGCCGAGCGCGCCGCCATCATGCGCAAAGTCGCCGAAGGCATCACGCGTCGTTTCGACGAATTCGTCAAAGCCGAAATTCTCGATACCGGCAAGCCGATCCGCGACGTGAGTCATTTGGATATTCCGCGGGGCGCGGCCAACTTCACCGCGTTTGCCGATCAAATGCTCGCCCATCCCACCGAAGCGTTCCGTAGCCCGACGCCGGATGGCAAGGGCGCGCTGAATTATTCCATTCGCGTGCCGCGCGGCGTGATCGCCGTCGTGTGTCCCTGGAATCTGCCTTTGTTGCTGATGACCTGGAAGGTCGCGCCGGCCATGGCGAGTGGCAACACCGTGGTGGTGAAGCCGTCGGAAGAAACGCCGACGACCGCGACCTTGCTTGGTCAGGTGATGAATGAAGCGGGCGTGCCGCCCGGTGTTTATAACGTCGTGCACGGCTTTGGCCCCGACAGCGCCGGTGCGCATCTGGTCAATCATCCGGGCGTCGATGGCATCACGTTCACCGGCGAGACGCGCACCGGCACGGCGATCATGAAATCGGCGGCTGAAGGCGTGCGCCCCGTGTCGCTCGAGCTCGGCGGCAAGAATGCGTCGATCGTCTTCGCCGACTGCGATCTCGATGTCGCCATCGAAGCCAGCACGCGCTCGACCTTTCTGAACTGCGGTCAAGTGTGCCTCGGCACCGAGCGCATCTATGTGCAACGGCCGATCTTCGATCAATTTGTAAATCGGTTGAAAGCCGCCGCCGAAATCCAGCGTCATGGCGATCCTTTCGAGAAAACCACGACGCTCGGTCCGTTGATCAGTCAGGAGCATCGGCGCAAAGTGCTCAGTTACTACGAGCGCGCTCGCAGTTCGGGCGCGACGCTGATCACGGGTGGTGGCGTTCCCGACATGCCGGGCGCGTTCGCCGAGGGAGCGTGGGTGCAGCCGACGATCTGGACCGGCCTGCCCGAATCTCACCCGGTGCTGCGCGAAGAAATTTTCGGTCCCTGTTGTCACGTCGCGCCCTTCGATACTGAAGAGGAAGCGATTGCTCTTGCCAACGACACGCCTTACGGCCTGGCGGGCTCGGTGTTCACTCGCGACCTGTCGCGGGCGCATCGGGTTGCGGCCCAGATCGAAGTGGGTATCTTGTGGCTCAACTCGTGGTTCCTGCGTGACTTGCGCACCGCATTCGGCGGCGCCAAGCAGTCGGGTATCGGCCGCGAGGGTGGGGTTCACGGTCTCGAGTTCTATTCGGAGCTGCGGAATGTCTGCGTCAAACTCTGAAGCCATCGCGGCAGCTCACGCGGCATTGAGCCAGGCGGCGAAGACACGCGCGCCATGCGATCCGGTTCGTTCGCTCATCGAGCCGCTTGGCGTCGCGGGCGCGTATGAAGTTCAGTCGCGCTTCACCGCTGACGCATTGGCCGCAGGCCGTCGTGTCATCGGCGCGAAGATCGGTCTCACTTCGCATGCCGTGCAAAAGCAGCTGGGCGTCGATCAGCCCGACTTCGGCATGTTGTTCGACGACATGGAATATGGCGACGACGCGCTCGTGCCCATCTCACGCTTGATCCAGCCGAAGGTGGAAGCGGAGATCGCATTCGTGCTGGAGAAGGATCTGAACTCCGAGCGCCCGACGCTTGCCCAGGTCACGACCGCGATTGCTTATGCGCTGCCTGCCATTGAGATCGTCGACAGTCGGGTGCGCGATTGGAAGATTTCTTTGTTCGACACCATCGCGGACAACGCGTCGTCGGGGCTGTTCGTGCTCGGCGGCACGCCGCGCAAGATCGATGCGATCGATCTGAGAATGTGCGGGGCACGCCTGGAGAATCGAGGTGAGGCGGTGTCGACGGGCTGCGGCGCGGCTTGTTTGGGCAATCCGTTGAATGCGGTGGTCTGGCTCGCGGCCACGATGGCGAAGCTCGGCAATCCGCTGCGTGCCGGCACGACGATTCTGTCGGGCGCACTCGGTCCGATGGTCACGGTGAAGCCGGGCGAAGTGTACGAAGCGCGCATCAGCGGCTTGGGTCGCGTCGCGGCTGCGTTCACGAAGGAGTAGTCGGATGAGCAAGGCGAAAGTAGCCATCATCGGCTCGGGCAACATCGGCACCGATCTGATGATCAAAGTGATGCGCACCTCGCGTCACTTGGAAATGGCGGCGCTGGTGGGCGTCGATCCGAACTCCGAAGGCCTCGCGCGTGCGCGTCGCCTCGGTGTGTTCGCGACCGACAAAGGGCTCGAAGGTCTGCGCAGTGAATCGTTGTATCAAGACATCGATATCGTGCTGGATGCGACCTCGGCCAAGGCGCACGAGCATCACGCGGCGATTCTGAAACAGGACGGCAAGCGCGCCATCGATCTCACACCGGCGGCCGTCGGTCCGTACGTTGTCCCTAGTGTGAACCTGGATGAGCATCTGCAGGCTCACAACGTGAACATGGTGACTTGCGGCGGGCAGGCGACGATTCCTATCGTTGCGGCCGTTCGTAAAGTTGCAACCGTGCCGTATGCGGAGATCGTTGCGTCCATCGCATCGAAGTCTGCGGGGCCGGGCACGCGAGCAAACATCGATGAGTTCACCGTCACGACGTCGCGTGCCATCGAAGGCGTCGGCGGCGCGGGGTTGGGCAAGGCCATCATCGTGCTGAATCCGGCCGAGCCGCCGCTGATCATGCGCGATACGGTGTATTGCCTCGCGCAGACACAGGATGATCGCGCCATTACCGCGTCTGTTACGGCAATGGTCGCGGCCGTGAATCGTTACGTTCCTGGTTATCGATTGAAGCAGGCGGTGCAGTTCGAGCGCCTCACCGAGAAAGATGGTGTGCGTCTTCGCAAGGGCGACGCGCCGCTCACCGGATTGAAGGTGGCGGTGTACCTGGAAGTCGAAGGTGCCGCGCATTACTTGCCGGCCTACGCGGGCAATCTCGACATCATGACGTCGGCGGCGATGACCACGGCCGATCGCATCGTCGAAACGCAGCTGCAGAGGGCCGCCTGATGACGCAGCTCTATATTCAAGACGTCACGTTGCGCGATGGCATGCACGCCATTCGCCATCAGTACGGTCTCGATCACGTCATTGCCATCGCTCGCGCGTTGGACGAAGCGAAGGTCGCGGCCATCGAAGTGGCGCACGGCGACGGCCTCGCGGGATCGAGCTTCAATTATGGGTTCGGTCGTCACACCGATCTCGAGTGGATCGAAGCGGTAGCCGCGTCGGTCACGCACGCGAAGCTGACGACGCTGTTGTTGCCCGGCATCGGCACAATCGAAGACTTGCATGCCGCTGCGAAGGTGGGCGTGAGGTCTGTGCGCGTCGCGACTCATTGCACCGAGGCGGATATTTCTCGTCAGCACATCGAAGCAGCCCGCAGAATGGACCTTGACGTGTGCGGATTCTTGATGATGTCGCATATGAGTCCGCCGGATCAGTTGGCCGCACAGGCGAAGTTGATGGAAAGCTACGGCGCGCATTGCGTGTACGTCGTCGACTCGGGCGGCGCCCTTACCATGCGCGATACGGAACAACGCGTGCGCGCTCTGCGCCAGGCGTTGCAGCCGGGCACGCAGATCGGCATTCATGCGCATCACAATCTGTCGCTCGGTGTCGCAAACTCGATCGTCGCGGTCGAGCACGGCGTGACCCGGGTCGATGCGTCGCTTGCGGGCATGGGCGCGGGCGCGGGCAATGCGCCGCTCGAAGTGTTCATCGCAGCCGCCGATCGCATGGGCTTCGAGCACGGCTGCGATCTGTTCAAGTTGATGGATGCCGCGGAAGAGCTGGTGCGTCCGTTGCAGGACCGCCCGGTGCGCGTCGATCGCGAGACGCTGTCGCTGGGCTACGCGGGTGTTTATTCCAGCTTCCTTCGCCATGCCGAGAAGGCCGCACGCGACTACGGTGTCGATGTGCGAGAGATCCTGATGGAGCTGGGTCGACGACGGATGGTTGGTGGGCAGGAAGATATGATCGTTGACGTCGCGCTGGATTTGAAAGCGCGCCTGCAGACGAAAGAGGTCGCCGCATGAGTGTAGATATTCCCCGTCTCGCGATGCTACTGGACGATGCGGCTCGCAATGCCACCGCGGTGGCACAAATTTCCGCCACGGAAACGTTGACGCTGGAACAGGCTTACGAGATCCAGAGGCAAAGCATCGAGCGTCGAATTGCCCGCGGTGAGCGGCGCATCGGCACCAAGATGGGCTTCACCAGTCGCGCCAAGATGGAACAGATGGGCGTGTCCGATCTGATCTGGGGCCGGCTGACGCATGCGATGATTGCCGAAGACGGTGGCACGATCAGCAGGAAACGTTTCGTTCATCCCCGCGTCGAGCCGGAAGTTGCGTTTCTGTTGCGCAAGCCGCTGTCCGGCATCGTGACGGCACCGCAGGCACTCGATGCGGTCGAGGCCATCGCGCCGGCGCTGGAGATCATCGATTCGCGCTATCAGAACTTCCGCTTCTCGCTGACGGACGTGGTGGCCGATAACAGCTCGTCGTCGGCGCTCACCATCGGTCCGTGGAATACGCCGCATCAGGCGCTCGATAATCTGGGCATGGTGGTTACTGTGAACGGTCGCCCGCAGACGTTCGGTTCGACGGCGGCGATCATGGGTGACCCGCTGCGTTCGCTGGTGGCGGCGGCGCGTCTGGTCGCGATGAGCGGTGAAGTGCTGGAAGCGGGTCATATCGTGATGGCCGGCGGTGCGACGGCGGCGTTCGAGCTGTTCGTCGGCATGCACGTGCAGTTGGAAGTCGAACGTCTGGGTCGGACGTCGTTTACGGTCGCGGAGTAATCATGCCGATCATTCAAGTCAACATCCTGGCGGGTCGCTCGCCCGAGCTCAAAGCGGAGCTGGCGGCGAAGATCACTGAAACCGTCAGTCAGACGTTGCAGGCCAAGCCTGAGACGATCCGGGTCCTGCTGCAGGAATATGCGGAAGGCGAGTGGTTCGTCGGGGGTAAGTCGATGCCGGTGGCGAAGCCGCCCGGCTCATGAGCGACGTTGCAGCCATCGATCGTCTGATCCGCACGGCCGGGTGGGCGTTGTCGCGCCACGGGCTGTTGCATGCGTACGGTCATTGCAGTGTGCGAACGTCGGCGACGACGTTTCGAGTGTCGCCGTCGAAGCCGTTGGGGCTGGTGACGGAGGACGATGCTTGTCATGAAGTGTCGCTCGATGGTCCGCTGCCGGAAGGCGTGCTGGGCGAGGTGAGAGCGCATCGTGAGATTTATCGCTTGCGGCCGGACGTGAATGCCATCGTTCGTTGCATGCCGCCGAAAGTGATGAGCCTCGGCGCGATGCGCCGCGTGCCGAGGCCAAGACATGGATTTGGGAGTTATTTCTATCCGGCGCCGGTGCTGTGGGATGACCCGCAACTATTACGTGACGACGCGCAGGCTCGGAAGTTCGCGGAAGCGCTTGGCCACCAGCGAGCGATTCTGATGCGTGGTAACGGCGCCGTGATCGTCGGCGAGTCCATCGAGGTCGCGGTGGTACTCACTTGGTATCTCGAGGATGCGGCGCGGGTAGAGCTCGATTGCCTCGCGGCCGGGTTGGCGGACGAGGGCCTGTTGACTGAGCAGGACGCGAAGCAGAGAGCGACCTGGTCGGGGCGGATTCTCGAGCGGATGTGGGACTACCTCACCGCGAATGACAAATAGACGTCGGGCGCCCCGGCAGGGGCACCGGCTGGTATCTTCGTGCCTTTCTGCTGCCATCCCTCTTCCGGCGGCGTCTTGTTAGTTTAGGATGGTGTCAATCACAACAAGGCGTGACGAGGGATGACATGGTGTATTTCCTTGCTCTGCTGATTGGCATCGTTGCGGGCTTGCGCGCCATGACGGCGCCGGCGGGCATAGCCTTCGCGGCTCATTACGGGCTGCTCAACCTGAGCGGTACCTTTCTCGCCTTTCTGGGCTATCGCTGGACGCCGTGGATTTTCCTGGTGCTGGCCCTCGGTGAGCTGATCACTGACCAGCTTCCCACGACCCCCAGTCGCGAAGTTCCCGTCCAATTCGGCACGCGTATTCTCATGGGCGCGCTCACCGGCGGCGCCATCGGTGTCGCGGCCGGGTCGCTCTGGGTCGGCGCGATTGTCGGCATCATCGGAGCAATCATTGGTACGCTGGGCGGCGCGGCGGCTAGAGGAAAGCTGGCGGCGGCGTTTGGAAAAGACCGGCCGGCCGCGTTGATCGAGGATGCCGTGGCCATCGGCGGGGCGATTCTTATTGTGTTGGCGTTGCCATGACACAGAACTTCGACGCCATCGTCATCGGAGCCGGCCAGGCGGGGCCGTCGCTGACGGGGCGGTTGACGCAGGCGGGACGGAAGGTCGCGCTGATCGAGCGCAAGTTATTTGGTGGGACGTGCGTCAACACCGGCTGCATGCCGACCAAAACAATGGTCGCGAGCGCATACGCCGCGCACCTTGCGAGGCGAGCGGCCGACTACGGCGTCGTCACGAACGCGCCTATCAGTATTGATATGAAACGCGTGCAGGCGCGGGCGGCGCAAGTGACGCTGAATGCACGCACGGGATTGGAAAGCTGGCTGAAGTCGATGGCCGGCTGCACGGTCATCGAAGGTCAGGCGCAGTTCGAATCTTCGAACATAGTCCGGGTCGGTGAACAGACCCTGACGGCGCCAAACATATTTATCAACGTCGGCGGGCGCGCGAACGTGCCGAACATGCCGGGCGTGAACACTGTGCCGTTTCTCACCAACACCACGATGTTGCAGGTGGACTTTGTGCCCGAGCATCTGGTCGTGGTGGGCGGTAGTTATATCGGGCTGGAATTCGCGCAGATGTTCCGGCGCTTCGGCGCGAAAGTAACGATCGTCGAGCAGAGCCCGCGGCTGATCGGTCGCGAGGACGAAGATGTGTCGCTCGCGATAGCCGAGATCCTGAAGAATGAAGACATCGCGCTTCGTACTCATGCTGAATGTATCAGCCTCGCGCCGCATGCCGAAGGTGTCGAAGTGCACGTCAGTTGCACTCAAGGTGCGCCCTCGGTTGTCGGCAGCCACGTGCTCCTGGCCGTCGGTCGCGTGCCGAATACAAACGATCTGGGCCTCGACCGCGCGGGCATCGATGTCGACGCGCGTGGCTACATCAAAGTCGACGATCATTTACAAACAAACGTCCCGGGCGTGTTCGCGCTCGGGGATTGCAACGGTCGGGGCGCGTTCACCCATACCGCGTACAACGATTTCGAGATCGTCGCGGCGAATCTGCTCGACGGCGAGGACCGACGCGTCGGCCAGCGCATCCCGGCTTATGCGCTATACATCGATCCGCCGCTCGGCCGCGTCGGCATGACGGAAACTCAAGCCCGGGCCAGCGGCAGAAAATTGCTGATCGGCACACGACCGATGAGCAAGGTCGGAAGGGCCATCGAGAAGGGCGAGACCCAGGGCTTCATGAAAGTCATCGCCGACGCCCGCTCCAAGCGCATTCTGGGCGCATCGATCCTCGGCGTCGGCGGCGACGAGGCCATTCACGGCCTCATCGATATCATGAATGCCGATGTGCCCTACATGAAGCTGCAACAGGCGGTGCCGATTCACCCCACCGTGTCCGAGCTGATCCCCACCGTGCTCGGCGATATGCAGCCGACGAGCTAGTCGCGCCAACCGGGCTGTTTCGGAGGCGGCGGGAACGTCAGATCCTGAATCCATGCGTAACCCAACGCGCCAGGGCGGACGCGCAAGATCGCTGTTTTCTCGGCGGCCAGTGCCACGCTTATCACTTGCGCATCGGTGAGACGTAGCTCGTCCGGCTGGAATACATCGGCGGGCCAGTTCGAGGTGCGCAACACAAAGTGCCCGTCTTTCACACCGGCACGAACATCGCGCAGTTCGTAGACACGCGGCTCGTGGTTGTCGAGGTGGATATTCGCCGCGCGCATACCCAGGTATGACGACAGAGGTAAGCCCAGGGCAGCGAGCAGTACCGCCGAGAAGCGTGCCCACCGATTGCGGTGTGAGCGGCCGAAAGCGCGCCGGGCCCGGAACCAGAACGGTACGACCATGCACAAACCGAGGCCGATGGCCGTCAGGGCAAGCGACGACTCATTCAGGACGATGTACCCGCCGGGCCTTCCCTGCATGCCCAGCCAGAGGCCATCGATCAGGGTTATCGCCGCGAATACCAGGAGACTGCCTGTCGGGCGGGACGATGCGTTGGTTGGAGCGGTGACGGAGCGGCTGCGATTGCTCATGACTTCGGAACACTAATGCTGAGCATAACGGCGCGCCGAGAACTCCAGCACACCCTGATCCGTTGGGGGTGTCCTCAGGGCACCAACGGCGTCATTGATGGCATCGCCCGGGTCGTTTCCGCCTGTGTTTCAATGGCTCCAGTATTAAATGCCCGGAGCTGCACTCGATGCGAACGTTGCGCCAAACCCTGACGGCCCTGCTGTTGGCCGCCGTCACTGCCACCGCCTGGTCGGCCGAAACCGCCTCGCAGGACTCGTTGCAGCCGCTGATCAACGCCGGCGACAAGAAGCTCGCGTTCGACTGGCCCATGGTCACGATCGGCACCGGCGAATATGCCGAAGGACCGACTGGCGTCACCGTGTTTCGCTTCGCGCGACGTGTGCTGGCCGCGGTGGATGTTCGTGGTGGCGGCCCCGGTACCGTGAACACCGACTATCTGCGTCTGGGTTACAACGTGCCCGAAGTGGACACCGTGGTGTTCTCGGGCGGCTCCTGGTACGGCCTCGAGTCGACGACGGCGGCGGCCACGGCGCTGAAGGATGACGGCGTCCGCAGCGGCAACTGGGACAATATTTCTTTGTCCGTGGGCGCGATCATTTATGACTTCGGCGATCGCCGTTTGAACGAGATCTATCCGGACAAGCGACTGGCGCAGGCAGCGCTGCGTGCCGCGCAGCCCGGTGTGTTTCCTCTCGGTGCTCAAGGTGCGGGGCGCTCGGCGCGCACCGGTCAGTTCTTCGGTTGTAACGTCCACTCCGGTCAGGGCGGCGCGTATCGTCAGGTCGGTCCGGTGAAGATCGCCGCGTTCACCGTGGTGAATGCGTTCGGTGTGGTGACGGATCGCGACGGCAAAGTGGTCGCGTGCAATCCGGGCGCGAACTGGCCGCAACCGTTGCGCCCCACCGATCTGCTCGCGGGCATGCCCGACAGTCGCAAGCCGGGTTGGCAGCCGCCGAAAGAAGCGGCACGCAATACCACCGTCAGCCTGATCGTCGTGAATCAGACCTTGGACCCGGCGTTGTTACAGCGGATTGCGGTTCAAGTGCACACGTCGATGGCGCGCGGCCTGCAGCCGTTCGCGACCGAATATGACGGCGACGTGCTCTACGCAATCTCCACGGGCGAAGTGGATGACAAGACACCGGGCGCGCTCGCGTCCGTGGACCTCGGCGTCATTGCGGGCGAAGTGATGTGGGATGCGATTCTTTCGTCGGTGCCCGAGCAACCCAAGGCGTTCCAGCCCAACAAACGCTTCAAAGTCGCCGCCGCCGATCTGCAGAAGTACGCGGGCGATTACAAATTCAGCGATATCGTCACCGTGCGGGTCTCTGCGGAAGGCGGCAAGCTCGTTGCGCAAGCGACCGGTGCTCGCGACGCGTTCGCGATCAAGAAGGCGGCGGCGGTGGAGTTGCAGCCCGTTGCGCAAGGTGACTTCACGGTGCCGGGCCGTTATCCCCTCAACGTTCGTTTTGCCGACGGCAAGTTGATTCTGAACCCGGGTCACTGGGAGCAGATCGGGGTGAAGTAACCCTGGTGATCGCAGCTCACCGACGCGGTCGGCATTGGCAACTGTGCGCGTCGGGAGGCTGGCGATATAACAGCGTCACCGCTGTTATTCAGGAATTTTCACCTTGCATCGCGACGCCGAAGTCCGCAGCCGACGTGCGGACCAACCTCAGGTCGCCGCCAGCCAGGCCCGCGATGCCTACGCGGGCAAGCTGCTCCCCGACGCCCAGCTGCGCTTGTTTCGCGATACGCAGTGGGAGTTCGCGACTCGCACCATCGCCCGAGGCGGTGCTGTTCACGAGCTGCCGCGCGCCGACATTCAGCTGCAAGACATGGTCGTGCATTCCAGAGGCGCGGAGTACGACCTGCCCGACTATATCTCTCGCAATCGTGTCGCTGGCCTGCTGTTGCTGAAGCGCGGCCGGATCGCGTTCGAACATTACGATCTGGGCACCGACGTCAACACGCGCTGGATTTCCATGTCGATGGCGAAGTCGGTGAGCACCACGCTCGTCGGTGCCGCGATTCAAGACAAGCTCATCGGTGGCGTCGATGAACAGCTCACTCGTTATCTGCCCGAGTTGCGCGGCACGAGTTACGAGGGCGTGTCGATTCGTCATCTGTTGCAAATGACGTCGGGCGTGCATTGGGACGATACGCACACCGATGCGGCCTCCGAGCGTCGTCGCATGCTCGAGCTGCAGATCGCTCAGCAGCCCGGCGCGATCATGAAGTTTCTGGCGAGCCAGCCGCGGGTCGCCGCACCGGGCTCCGTTTGGAACTACAGCACCGGCGAGACGCATGTCGTCGGCGCGCTCGTGCGTGCCGCGACTGGCACATGGTGCGCGGATTATTTGTCAGAAAAGATCTGGTCGAAGGTCGGCATGCAGGCGGACGCCACGTGGTGGCTCGAAGCGGCCGGCGGACTGGAAGTGGCAGGCAGCGGCATCAACGCGACGCTGCGCGACTACGCGCGCTTCGGCTTGTTCATGGCGAACGATGGTGTCATCGGCAACGAGCGCGTGTTGCCTGAAGGCTGGATCGCCGAAGCCACGCAGCCTCGTCAGGTCGGCAACGCACGCGTCGACTACGGCTACATGTGGTGGCCGGTCGCACGACCCAACGGATCGTTCGCCGACGGCGCATTCAGCGCTCGCGGCATCTTCGGGCAATACATCTACATCAACCCGCGCGAGCAGGTGATCGTGGCAGTATTGAGCGCCCGCTCCAAACCGAAAGGCGCTGAGGCGATTCCCGACAACGATTTTTTCAACAGCGCGGTGGCTGCGCTGAAGTAGCGAACCGTACAACTAACACAACGGCTCAACCCCGGGGATCAAAGTTTGGGAGGCAACATGGCAACGCGAATGAAGTACATCACAGCACTGGCGGTGGTAGGAGCAACTACCTCGGTCAGCACAATGGCGCAGGAGCTGGTCGTCGAAGAGGTGATCGTGACCGCGCAGAAGCGCGAGCAGCGCCTGGTCGACGTGCCGGTGGCAATCACCGCGCTCGGCGGTGAAGAGATTGCACAAAAGGGTTTGACGAATGTTCAGGACATCGCCTTCGCGGTGCCCGGCATGGCGTTGCGCGAAGATGGTCCTGGCAGCTATCAGATCTTCATGCGCGGCTTGAGCAACCAGTACGGTAACGACGCTCTGGTCGGTGTGTATCTCGACGAAGCGCCGGTCACGCTGACTGGCTACGACCAGCTGGATGTGCGCCCGATCGATCTGGAGCGCGTCGAAGTGCTGAAGGGCCCGCAGGGCACGTTGTACGGTCAGGGCACGGTGGCCGGCGCTTTGCGTTACATCACTAAGTCACCGGATCTGAGCGCGTACGGCGGATCCATCGAAGCGCAGGAATCTTTCATCAGCGGCGGCGATTCGCGTGAAGTGATCACCGGCGTGTTGAACGCACCCATCGTCACCGACAAGTTCGGTATTCGCATCGCCGCTCATGCCGAGGAAGGCGGTGGCTGGCAGGATCAGCCTCAAGCCGGCATCAAGGACGGCAACAATCAGGATCTGCGCATCGTGCGCACCAAGGCGCTGTGGAAGCCGACCGATGCGTTGTCGGTGGAGGCCATGGTCATGATCCATCGCAACGAGAGCGAGCTCGGCCTGGGCTATGAACAGCCGGATCGCACGGTGACGGTCGCGGTCGATCGCGCGCGTCGGCTGGTGCCGAAGGAGTTCAAGTACGACTTGTACAACCTGGATGTGAAGTACGACCTGGGCTCCGCCGAGCTGCTCAGCTCCAGCACGTACATCGATCACAATCATCATTATCCGGCCTCGTATATCGGCGGGTCGGAGACGATCTACCAGGGCGCGCTGGAAGGCACCGACGCTCGTCGCACGCGTGCGCATCAGTTCACGCAGGAGCTCCGCGTCAGCTCCTCGGGCGACAACTTCTTCAATTACACCGTTGGCGGCTATTACCGCTCGCTCAGCACGTCGCTGTTCTCGCTGTTCGACACGCTGTACGTCGATGGCGATCCCACGACCGAGGATTACACCGTCAACGATCCGTACTACGACCGCGACACGTACCAGTCCTATGCCCTGTTCGCCGACATCTCCTTCCGCTTCGCGGACCGTTGGGAAATCGGCGGCGGTGTGCGTTACTTCGAGGACGACCAGGAAAACTGGGACGGCGAGACCTTCGTCGAGAAGGACTCGTTCGACTCGGTCGATCCGCGCGTTTATGCGTCGTTCAAGGCGACCGACAACATCAATGTCTACGCGAGCGTGGGCACCGGCTTCCGCAGCGGCGGCTTCAATCGCGGCGAGGCGTCGAACTTCGAGCCGGAGTCGTTGGTCAGCTATGAGCTGGGCAGCAAGGGCGTGCTGGGCGGCGGCGTGTTCGCGTACGAAGTCGCGGTGTTCTACAGCGACTACAAGGACATGTTGCGTCGTGGCCTGGTGTTCGATCCGGCGACCCGCGAGACCAGCCAGCTCATCAGCAACATCGGCAAGGCGGAAGTGAAAGGCGTCGAAGTGGGCTTGACGTTCCGTCCGATCGATCGGCTGACGTTGAATACTACGGCGACCTATCTGGACAGCGAAGTCACCGAGGTGAACGCGATCGGCAATACCACCAACCTCGCGGGCGACCCGATCGATTACGTGCCGGAGCTCAGCTACACCCTGGGCGCGAACTATGACTTCGATTGGGGCGCGACGCTGCCGGGCTTCTTCCGCGTCGATTACAGCTATCGCGACAAGGTCAGCTACATCGATCTGACCGCCTTTCCGCGAGAAAACACCCCGCAGTACTCGGATGACATTGCGTTGCTGGCGGCGCGTCTGGGCATGAAGATCGGTCAGGCCAGCATCGAGCTGTTCGGCACCAATCTGACCAACCAGAACAAGTGGATCGATCCGTATCACAACTGGACCAACGCCAATCGCACGCGGCCGCGTGAGCTGGGCATCAAGGTCGGGTATCAGTTCTGACCCGAGTCGCTGGGGGCCTTCGGCCCCCGCGACGTTGAGTTTTTCTGAAAGCGGCCATCGGCCCCTTTCGAGCTAGAGAGAAGGCAATGGCGCAGACGTTTCGTAGCACTCAGGATTATCGGGCGTTGGACGTGGCTCACCACGTCCATCCCTTCACCGATCAGAAGGCGCTGGCCGGCAAGGGCGTGCGGGTCATCACACGGGCCGAGGGCGCGTACGTGTGGGACAGCGACGGCAACAAGATTCTCGACGGCATGGCGGGCCTGTGGTGTGTCAACGTCGGCTACGGTCGCAAGGAGCTGGTGGACGCGGCGACTCAGCAGCTGCAGACGCTGCCGTACTACAACAGCTTCTTCCAGACCTCGACGCCGTCGCAGATCGAGCTGGGCAAAGTACTGGCGGAGGTGACGCCGCCGAGCCTGAAACATTTCTTCTATACGAACTCGGGCTCGGAGGCGAACGACACCGTCATTCGTCTGGCGCGTCACTACTGGCGCGTGAAGGGCAAGCCGACCAAGCGCACGTTCATCGCACGCAACCTGGGTTATCACGGCAGCACGCTCGCGGCGGTGAGCCTCGGTGGCATGTCTCACATGCATGCGCTCGACGGGCAGTTGCTGCCTGAGTTCGCGCACATCGCTCATCCGCACTACTACACGCAGGGCGCTGGGCTGACGCTCGAGGAGTACGGCCTCAAGATGGCGCGTCTGCTCGAAGAGAAGATTCTCGAGCTGGGCGCCGACAATGTCGCGGCCTTCATCGGCGAGCCGGTGCAGGGCGCGGGCGGCGTGTATGAGCCGCCGCCGGGCTATTGGGCGGAGATTCAGCGGATCTGCCGCAAGTACGACGTGCTGGTGGTCGCCGATGAAGTCATCTGCGGCTTCGGTCGTACCGGTCAGTGGTTCGGCTCGCAGACTTACGGCATCGATCCGGATCTGATGCCGATGGCGAAGGGCCTGTCGTCGGGCTATCTGCCGATCGCCGGCGTCGCCATTCACGATCGCATCTGGAAAGAAATCAACGAAGGCGGCGCGCTCGCGCACGGCTACACGTACTCGGGTCACCCGGCGTCGTGCGCTGTGGCGATTGCGAACATTCAATTGATGCGGTCGGAGGGGCTGGTCGAGCGCGTACGGGAAGAGATTGCGCCGTACTTCCGCAAGAGCCTGCAGGAGCTGGCGGCGTCGCATCCCATCGTCGGCGAGATTCGCGGCGTCGGTCTGATCGCGGCGATTCAGCTGGTGAAGCACAAGCCGACTCGCGAAATTTTCACGACGCAGGACGACGCGGCCAATTTCTGCCGCGACGTGGCCGCCAACAACGGCCTGATCATGCGCGCGGTGTATCAGTCGATGGTGCTCAGCCCGCCGCTGATCATCACCAAGGCGCAGGTCGATGAGCTGACCGAGAAGGCTCGCAAAGCGCTCGACGAGACGGCTAAAAAGTTTGGGTTAGGGTAACGCCCACTTACGGGCGCGGCTCAGGCCGTGCCCGCTTTTAAATGCGGGTGCTGTTTCTGGATGGTCGCGATCATCCATTGCCGGAACTTGCGGATCACCGGCGAATCCCAGCGCTTCTCGCGCGCGATAAAGTAGTAAATACCCACTGCCAGCGGCTGAAACGCGGGCTTGCCCTCGCCGACATCGACCAGTCGGCCGCTGGCCAGATCGTCCGCCACGATCACATAATTCGTCAGCGAAATGCCGCGGCCGTGCCGGGCCGCGTCCAATGTGAGATGCCCCTGCCACAGCCGCGTGCCGCTCAGCTCCACATCCTCGTGGATGCCGTGGAAGCTCAGCCAATTGCGCCAGCGGTTGAAGTTCTCTTCATGCAACAGCTGATGGGTCAGCAAGTCGCGCGGCTCGTTAATCGGGGCCGAGCGGGCCAGATAGTCACGATTGGCCACGGCCAGCACCGGCGTGTGAACGATTTCTGAGCTGCGCAATTCCGCGGCGAGCTCGACGCGATCCGCATATGGCGCGACCAATCGGATCTCGACGTCCGTGTGATGGGCGAGCACATCCGGCAGGCGGTCGAGCGGGCGTACTTCGATATCGATGCCCGGATTGGCCTTTTCGAACTCGCCGAGACGGCTCGACAGCCAGTGCAAGGCGAAGCCGGGCATGCAGCGGATATGCAGGCGATGATCGTCGCCGCGTTTCATCAGATCGACGGTGGCGCCGGCGATCGTGTCGATCGCGCTGGCGATTTGCTTGTGATATCGGATGCCGTCCTCAGTCAGCACCGCGCCGCCGGGCGTTCGCTGAATGAGCTTCGTGCCGGTCCAGTCTTCGATGGCGCGCAGGTGCCGGCTGACGACGGCATGGTCGCGACACAAATATTGGGCGGCTTTGCGGACGCCACCGAGGCGCGCGACGGCGTCGAATGCCCGCAATGCTTCGAAAGGGGGCAGCGCCTTGCGCGAGGGCAGGCTGGCCGCCGGCGGGTGTGCGATTTTTTCCTCGCTCATCAAAATAAACTCGGCCCTTTTCTGCTCTCAGGTCCACAGCTTCCTCCCCGGAGGGGAGGAAGACTATAAATAATTCACTGAAATTCGCCCGGATTGTGTCACGGCCGGTGCGAAAACGGCACCAAGCGGGGTGGCTTTGGCACTTCTAACCCGGAACGCTCCGCTGACAACATCGGTAAATTCTGCGAGTCCTGATTCCCATCGCGAGGGGTGCCGTTGAATACTATCGCCGAAGCCTCATCGCCCGTCGCGGCCCCGGCCGCCAGCGCCGAATTTTTCGGCCATCCGCGCGGCCTGGCGTATATCGCCTTCACCGAAGCCTGGGAACGGTTTTCCTTTTACGGCATGCAGGCACTGCTGGTGCTGTACATGTCGGGATATCTGCTGCAACCCGGTGTGATCGAGCAGGTGGCCGGGTTCGCCGGCCTGCGCGGCGCCATCGAGGCGGTGTTCGGCACGTTGTCCACTCAAGCGCTCGCGGCGCAGATTTTCGGGCTGTATATCGGCCTGGTTTATTTCATGCCCATTTTCGGGGGGCTGCTCGGCGACCACATTATGGGAAGACGCCGCGCGGTCCTGCTCGGCGCGGCGGCCATGGCGGTCGGTCACTTCCTGATGGCGTTCGAAGCGGCGTTTCTGCCGGCGCTGGCCGCACTGATCGTGGGCTCGGGCTTGTTGAAAGGAAATCTCGCCGCCCAGGTGGGCGCGCTGTACGCCAAGGACGATCGTCGCCGCGATAGCGCCTATACCGCCTACTGCACGGCTATCAACGTCGGTGCGTTCATCGCGCCGCTGGTGTGTGGCACGTTGGGTGAGTTCTACGGCTGGCACTACGGATTCGGGGCCGCCGGCATCGGGATGTTGGTCGGTATCGTCATTTATCTTTCCGGTGCGAAATATTTGCCCGCCGACGGGCCGCGTGGCGAGAAGGTTCACGACCGCCCGCGCATGCAAGCGGGCGATCTGCGCAAAGTCATTGTGATATTGGTGCTGCTCGCGATCACCGCGCTGTTCTGGACGGTGCAGACCCAGGTTTGGAACACCTATCCGGTGTGGTTGCGCGATCACGTCGATCGTTCGCTGCCGTTCGGCTGGACGTTACCGGTGACCTGGTTCCAGGCGCTCGATTCCCTCACCGTGCTGTTGTTCGCACCGCTGGTGATGCTGGTGTGGCGTCGTCAGGCGGAACGCGCGGCCGAGCCCAGCGATCTAGGAAAAATCGCGCTCGGCTGCGGCTTCTTTGCCGTCGCGTGTTTCTTGTTGAGCGCTGGACAATGGCTGGCCGGCGCCGGGCGCGTGCCGGTGTGGTGGCCGGTCGTGTTCCATTTCATTTGCGCCGCTTCGTACTTGTATGTAGCCCCGATTGCGCTCGCGCTGGTGTCGCGCGCAGCGCCGCCGGCGGTGAACGCCATGATGGTCGGCTCCTACTATCTCGGCCTGTTCGTCGGCGGCATCGCAAGCGGCTGGCTGGCGCGCTTCTATGAGCCATTGGGTCCGACGATGTTCTGGATGCTTCATGTGCTGGTCGCGGTCGCCGGCTCGCTGAGCATTCTGCTGCTGCGGCCGATGTTTGTCCGTGTCCTGGAGTTGGAGGTAGCCCGGTAAAAGTCACGCCTTTTGCCGGGCGTGTCAAAAGGGCCTCGGCCACTTTTGACCAGATAATCAGAACGGGAACGGCTTGAGATCGGGATCGATCCACGCGCGCCGTGCCATCACCGAGAACAACACTGGCTTCGACCAGTATTCGAGCAACCAGTCGGATCGCCCGTAACGGCTCGCCAGCAGCTCATCCAGCGCTGTGTGCAGCGGCGTTTCCGGCCGTCCTTTCAGCCAGGCCCGCGCGGCTCGCAGCGAAGCGAGCGTGATCGTCTCGTGATAACCGCTCGAATCGGTGTTCGCCACGCCGGTTGAGAGGTTGTAGGCGCGGATCAATTTAGGCATATCGGCTTCCGCGTTCATGCCAGGCCGGCGCAATACCCAAAAGGCCGCGGCGAAATGGGCCGCGTGTGTCCACTCCGGTTTAGGCAACGTCCGTTCGATCACGCCCAGCGCGATGCGCTCGATGTCGGCGTCACTGAAGAGAGGTGTCATGGTCAAGCTCCTGATGGTGTGAGACCAGCGAAGCTCGACGAAGCCCCGCCGGATGGCGGGGTTGCGGATGTTTGGTTGGGTTTTGGGGCCGGAAAGGGCCCTAGAAAGTCCGAACGCACGCACACGCAACCGCCGCAATGAAGCGCGGTTGTTGCTGTTTGCGTTTGCTGATTCGGATCATGGCCGCGACTATAGGCGCGACCGCGGCAGCGGTCAAACGACCGGCCGGCAATCCGGCGAATGTGCCGGGAGAAATATTAAAGGTTTGTAATCATGCAGCCGCCAGCGTGGCAAGCCAGCGCTGGCAGCGCATGAAACCCGAATTACTTGCGGGCTTTCTTCTTCGACGAGCGCAGCGACAGGCCGAGCTTATGGATGCGCTGGCGGACGGCCGCCTCGGTGCGCTTCAGCTTGGTCGCGATGGCGCGAGCCGGAGTCTGTTCCTTGATCAGCGCCTTCATTTCGCGGTCATTCTGACTCGTCCAACGAACGCGGGAAGTGGCCTTGGAGCTCTTCTTCTTAGCAGGAGTCTTCGAACGTTTTGCTTTAGTTGCCATGGTTAGTCCTCTGGGTAACGCCGCTTGAATCCGCGGCCGTCGCGACGAGTTCCGCGGTCGTGAACTCATCTGAATTCGTCGAGCCGATGCAGTTACATCGGCTTGACATCGACGGTCGCTTATGAAACTTGGGTCCGTTCTCTACTAGGGGGTCAGTTACAAAAAGTCACAATCTGGGCGAAGGGCACGGATTATCAATGTTCGATATGACCATGTTTGGAACGGAACGGCGCTATCGTACCAAATAAACGTCAGGCATTTATATATACGAGGCCGACAAATGTATCTGTCACGTACGTGCTACTACCGAAATATTCCCTGCAGGGCAAGCATCTAAACGAATTTATATCGACCGGAAATGAGCGCTGATCCGGTAAAAAAGCAAAAGGAATGTCGCGAGCCGCCCATCCAAAGCGCCCCGCGCAACGAATCGGAACGAGGCCGGGGCCGCTCGAAAATTACAAAATGACTACGCAATCCTGCGGAATTGGTGCGTAGCGTGCGCGATTACCACCGCCGGAGGTCGGGGTGTAAGTAGATCACGCGCGCCGTCGCGGCGTGCGCGTCGCCGCACGCCGGATACGCAGATGGTGAAGCAACGGTCGGCTGTCGTACGCCGGAACCTTCCCGCATGCGCGCGATTGAGAATCGTCGGGTCGCGATTTTCCAGCGGGAGCGGCGCATGAGCCAGGATCTCAAACAGCGGCTGAAGCAGGGCGGCAGAGATACGATGGAACGCGGCAAACGCGCCGCGGCCGAGCAAATCTCCGAGATCGCGGACGCCATCGATCGCGCCGGCGCGCAGCTCGATGAAACACAGCCCATGCTGGCCAGTTATGCGGCAAAAATAGCCGACGGCGTCGGTGACCTCGCAATGCATCTGCGCGAGGAAAGCTTCGAGGATTTATATCGCCGCACCCGGGTGCTGGCGATGCGCCATCCTGGAATGTTTCTACTGGGCAGCGCCGCGCTCGGCGTCGCGGTCGCTCGCTTCATGAAATCCACGGATATCGAAGGACGTCGGTTATGACATCGGCGTCGGAGACGGGCTCGCTCGCGGGCTTGCTCTCACGATTGATGGATGAGGCGCGGGCCCTGGCAAGAAACGAGATTGCGCTGGCCAGGGCCGAGGCCCGCGGCGCCATGCGCGATGTAAAGCTGAGCATCGCGCCGTTCGCCATTGCCGCCGGCGTGCTGTTCGCCGGTGCCTTGACCCTGGTGGCTACGTTGGTGCTGGCACTTTCCGAAGTGATGCGGCCGTGGCTGGCGGCGTTGATTGTCAGCATCGTGCTGCTGGCGGCCGGCTGGATGCTGTTGAAAGCTGGCCGGCGTAAATGGGCCCACCTCGGCGAACAGTTCGATCGAACTCAGGAATCGTTACACAAAGATGCGACGGTGGTCGCGCGGAGGACATCATGAACGCCACGACTGACAAGCGCAGCGCCGAAGATCTCGAGCGCCGGGGCGAGCAGATCCGCGCCGACCTGGATCGCACATTGGATGAGATCGGTCGCATATTCTCGTCCGGCGAGCTCGTCGACCGCTCCGTCGATTTTGTCCGCGACCGGGGGCCGGAGCTGTTGCGCGAGGCCGGAGCATCGATGCGTAGAAATCCCGGGCCGGTGTTGTTGACCGTGGCCGGTTTGATTTGGTGGGCGGGCACGTTGATGCGTTCGCGCTCCGAGGATCGTTGGGCTGCCCGTGATTATGTACCGGTGCGTGCCATCCGCAGGCGCACGCGCTACGCCCGGTCGCGATTGGATCGCGCGATGCATGAGCAACCGTTCACGCTCGGCGCTCTGGCACTCGCTGCGGGCGCACTGATCGGCGCTGTGTTACCGATGAGTCGTTATGAGAATAAATGGGTTGGACCGGTTCATGACGAGGCGATAGCCCGCGCGAAACTAGCCGGTCGCCGCGAATATGACGATCTGCGCCAGGCGGTGGCCGCGTCATTGGAGCGTCGCGCTAACGAGCTGCGCGGCTCCGCGCCTGTGCATCATTAAAGCAGTGGCTTGCCGCCAGTGACTGCGACGGTCGCGCCAGAAACATAACTGCTCTCGTCACTGGCGAGCATCACGTACACCGGTGCCAGCTCACAGGGCTGCGCCGGCCGTTTCATTGGATATTTCGCGCCAAACTCCCGAACTTTGTCCGCTTCCATGGAGGCCGGGATCAGCGGTGTCCACACCGGTCCGGGTGCGACGGTGTTTGCTCGAATGCCTTTTTCGGCGAGCAGCTGCGCGAGGCCGGCGGTGAAATTCTGGATCGCGCCTTTGGTGGTCGCATAGGCCAGCAACGTCGGGTTGGGAACATCGGCGTTGATCGATGCAGTATTGATGATACTGGCGCCTTCCTTCAGGTGCGGCATCGCGGCCTTGGTGATATAGAACATCGCCGAAAGATTGGTCGCGAGCGTCTTGTCCCATTCCTCATCGGGGATTTTTTCCAAGGCATCGAACGTCATTTGATGGGCGGCGTTGTTGACCAGAATGTCGATGTGGCCAAGCGTCTCGACCGCTTTTTTCACCAGCGTCCGGCAATGTTCGGCTTGCGCGATGTCGCCCGGTATCAACGCGCATTTGCGACCGGCTGATTCGACCAGCCGCTGCGTCTCACGCGCATCTTCATGCTCGTTGAGATAACTCACGACGACGTCGGCGCCTTCGCGTGCGAAGGCGAGCGCGACGGCGCGACCGATGCCCGAATCGGCACCGGTGATCAGCGCCTTTTTATCCGTCAGTCGATTCGCACCCTGGTAGCTGTCCTCGCCGTAGTCGGGCTCGGGGTTCATCGCCTTGCTCGAACCGGGCAGGGACTGCGCCTGTTTGGGGAAGGGCGGCTTGGGAAACTCTTTGCGCTTGCTCATGCCCGAAACAAGAGAGCGGCGTCATGCAAAGTTCCCGGGTGTCACGGCCGGATTTTACGCGCGCTCGGTGGCGATCAGGAGGACGACGCTCTCGTAGTTGAGCTGATGTAACCAGCGCAGCTCCGGGCGAGAGGCGACGCGGAGCAGGCCGGAAAGACCGGTCGCGCCGGAGGCGGTGGTCGCAGGCCCGCCGGCGCTTTGCAGTTCAGCTGTAGCGGCGAGCAGCTGAGTATCTGAAACGACGACAGAGCTCGCAGAGTACCGTTGCAGGATTCGCAGCGCCGGAGCTGAGGCCATGCCACAAGCGAGCATCGAAGCAGCAGTGTGCAGATTGCCTTTGATGAGCGTGGGTTTGCCGGCTCGCAATGCCTGTGCGACACAGGGCGCGGCGTCTGGCTCAACGACTAGAGACTTGCTCGGCCCGCGAAGCAACGGTTGCAGGCCTTCGACCATGGCCGCGGCCAATCCGCCGACACCGGCTTGCACAAACAAATGGGTCGGTCGTTCGAGTGACCTTTCCCGAAACTGGTCGATGAGCTCGTCCGCCAACAATCCATAGCCCGCCATCACGTCGTTGACGACGGGGCTGTCCTCATCGCTGGAAGTGTCTGAGATCAATAATCCTTCGCCTCGCTCTGCCGCCGCTTCAGCGGCGAGCACGGCGGCATCGTAAGTTCCGTTGATATGAACGAGCTCCGTTCCGAACGCTTGGATGCGAGCCGCGCGAGCGGCACTGACGTCTCGGGGTAGGAACACGGTGGCCCTGGTGCCGGCTTTGTTTGCAGCGGCCGCCACGGACAAACCGTGGTTGCCTTCGCTCGCACAGATCAATCGAGGCAGGGTTCGTGGCGATCCGGAGAAGAGTTCGCGTGGATCGGCCACACCGCTGGCGCTCGCCAGCGCACGAATGCCTGCAATCATTCCACCGAGCGCTTTGAAACTGCCGAGCGGCCGTTCACCCTCGACTTTGACGAACACCCGGCCGACGCCGGCCAACTGAGCGAGCGCGGGCAGTTCGAGTAACGGCGTGGGGCGGGCGTCCGGCCAAAGCAGCGCCCAGAGTGCTTTCAGGTCTTGCATGCCACGAGTATGGACGAGGCTTCGCAGCGGGCCGCCGCAATAAGGACGGCAACTTTGCAGTTAAACCGCTATCTGTCGTCCAAAGGCACCGGGATGGCCAGGCCTTGTTTGACCAGGTTCAGCACGACGTTGGTGGTGAACCGGCGCACGTTCGGATTCTCCTGGACCAGCTGCGACATCATCGCGTCGAAGCTTTCGGTGTCGCGCGCGGTGACGATGATCACGTAGTCGGTCTCGCCGGTGACATAAAAAGCCTGTTGAATCTCGCTGCGCTTCGTCAGCCATTCACGCAGCTGGGCCAGCAATTCCGGCCGCTCACGCTCGATCTCCAGCGACACGACAAAATAAGTCGGCCGCCCGACCGAGCGCGGATCGACGATCGCAGCGTCACGCGTAATGACGCCTTGCTCGCGCATTCGTTTCAAGCGCCGCTGAATGGCGGAAGGCGACAGGCCGACGTGCTCTGCCAATTGCTCTGCAGTTTGCGCGGAGTCCTGCTGGACCAGATTGAGAAGCTGACGGTCGAAGCGATCCAGATCCATGTCGGTTCAGAAAGCGATGGAGAGCGCGGAAAAACCGCAGCGAGCGTAATGGAATCGCGGCCGATGCGCGCTGTTGCACTTCTACCATCGTAGCCCACGTGACTATCGCGGTGAACCTGTCAATGAACGCGCCCCTGCAACTGTTGTATCAAACTCATTCCCCCTATGCCCGCAAGGTGCTGGTGTTTGCCCATGAGGCCGGGCTCGCCGGGGCGGTCGAAGTCATTCATCACGAAACCAGTCCGCTACGGCGGAATGAAGCCGTGTTTGCAGCCAATCCGCTCGGCAAGGTGCCGGTGCTGCTGCGGCCGGGGTTGCCTGCGATATTCGATTCGGACGTGATCTGCGCCTACCTCGACACGTTACATGCGGGCCCGAAGCTGATTCCGGCCGAAGGCGAGGCGCGTTGGCGTGCGTTACAAGTGCAGGCGATGGCGCAGGGCCTGGCCGACGCCGGCATCGCGATCCGTTGGGAGACGCAGCGTCGGCCGAAGGAACTGCGCTATCCGGCGTTGCGCGACGGCTATGTGGAGAAATTGCTCGCCAGCTATGACTGGCTGGAACGTGAATTCGATATCGAAGGGGTCGTCGACATCGGTCATATCGCGCTGGCCACTGCCTTGAGCTGGCTGGAATTTCGCGAGTTGCCGACCTTTCGGCACCGGCCGCGGCTGACACGCTGGTTCGATGAATTCAGCAAGCGCGGCTCCATGCTCGCGACCCCGCTGTGGGGTCAGACGCACGACTGAGCGTCCGGAGGCCCTCAATCGCCGTACGGCTCAAACAAGACATCCTTACAGTCAGTCGTGCGGTCCAAACGGGACATGCTTGCATTGAGTACGGCGATTGAGGGCCGGGACATGCTTGCATTGAGCCGTACGGCGATTGAGGGCCGGGACATGCTTGCATTGAGCCGCACGGCGATTGAGGGCCTCCGAAAAATATCCAACCTGCGCTGTCGGAACCGCGCCGGGTCACTCGTCCTTGGGCCAATAGTGGCGAAGGACGAGGAGACGTTAATGGCCCAGGCACAGACAAAGACAGCGACTCCCCTGATTCCGGCCGTCGAGCTCGCGGCCCGGAACAACATCAGCTTTCCGAATGAGAGCGCCGAATACCGCCGTGCGCGCAACGCATTGCTTGCCGAGGAGATCGAGCTGCGCCGTCACATCGAGCGCGTAGCGGAAATGCGCCGTGCGCTGCCGCTGGGCGGCGAGGTGAAAAAGAACTACCAGTTCCAAAGCGAGCGCGGCCCGGTGACGTTCGCCGACTTGTTCGGCGATAAGCAGACGCTGCTTGTTTACAGCTATATGTATGGACCGGAGCGCGCCCGGCCGTGTCCGATGTGTACTTCGTTGCTCAGCTCATGGGACGGCGAGGCACAAGACATCGAGCAGAACATCGCGCTCGCGGTCGTTGCGCAGTCGCCGATCGAGCGCCTGGTTGCATTCAAGAAAGAGCGCGGCTGGCGCAATCTCAAGCTCTACTCGGACACGAGCCGCGAATACAGCGTCGACTATCTGGCCAACACGCCCGAGTTCGCCGATACCGCCGCGGTCAATGTATTCACGAAGCGCGACGGCGTCATTCGTCACTTCTGGGCGGGTGAGATGGGCTTCGAGCAAGCCGACCCCGGCCAGGACCCGCGCGGCGCGCCCGATCTCATGCCGATCTGGACCGTGCTCGACTGCACACCGGAAGGTCGCAAGGCCGACTGGTACCCGAGTCTCGAGTATCCGCGCTAACTCAGCAGCCTGCGCGATGCGAGGTTGCGCATCAGGTCTGTGACACCGAAGGTCCAGGGAGGGACCCGGTCGCAGGTCGTGACTTTGTTGACCAGCGTGCCGAGCTTCTGCGAGGTGACGCGCACGACGTCGCCGACCTTGTGAGTAAAGCCGCGGCCCACCGTGTCGCGGTCCTGCGTCGGAGCGAACATCGTGCCGAGGAACAGCGCGAAGCCGTCCGGATAATCGTGATAGCTGAGGGTCTGTCGCACCAGCTCCAGCGGATCGCGACTGATCAACGACATGGAGCTGTCGCCATACAGCTGGAAGTTGTCCTCACCCAGCACTTCGAGTGAAACGACCGCTTTGCGCGCGTCGTCGATGCTGAAGGTGTCGTCAAACATTCGAATGAACGGACCGATGGCGCATGAGCCGGTGTTGTCCTTGGCTTTGCCGAGCAGCAACGCGCTGCGCCCTTCGATATCCCGCAAATTCACATCGTTGCCGAGCGTCACGCCCAAGGTCCGGCCGCGGCGATCGCAGGCGAGCACGATTTCCGGCTCGGGATTGTTCCAATGCGAATCGGGCCGGATGCCGATCCAGTCGCCCCAGCCCATGGACGACAGCAGCGGCGACTTGGTGAACACCTCGGCGTCGGGGCCGATGGCCACTTCCAGATATTGCGACCACAAGTTGTCGGCGATCAGCGCGGCTTTCAAACGAGCGGCGGCATCGGTGCCCGGCTGCACCGAGCGAATATCCGCGCCGACGCGTTGACTCAGCGCCGAACGGATCGAATGAGCCTGATCCGCATTGCCTCGCGCTCTTTCCTCGATCACGCGCTCGACCGCCGAGATCGCGAAGGTCACGCCGCAGGCCTTGATACATTGCAGATCGAAGGGGGCGAGCAGTCGAACTGCCGGGGTCCTTTCGTAAGCTCGGTCGATCGATAATTCTTCCAAGGGACCGAGGTCTTCGCCGGCCGGTGGGCTGCCTTGCCATTGGCTCAAGAGTTCTGAGACCGTGGCGGCGTGGCGCGAAACGTCGCGAACCCGGCCGCCAGTGATTACGACCGGGGTCGGGCCGTCTTGGAGTTGCAGTCGGCCGACCAGGGTGGCCGAGCGCCAGTCGCGGGGCAGGTCGGAAATCAGGGCAGGGGCGGTCATGCGACCTCCGTTAGCGCAGCTTCAGGGACTGATATATTATAATCACGATCTGATATACGAAGTGAAACCCCATGCCGGCCCGTGTTCAAGACCGCATCAGCCTACTGGGCTTTGGCAGTGCTGCCATCGGGAATCTGTACCGCCCGGTGACCGACGAACTGGCGTTCGCCACCGTCCAGACCGCGTTGACCGAAGGCGTTCTCTATATAGATACCGCGCCTCACTACGGCTTCGGGCTGAGCGAAAAGCGGCTCGGCGCCGCGCTCGCCGAGCTCGATCCGCGTCGGCGGGTGGTGATTTCGACCAAGGTGGGACGACGGCTCGATCCGCGGCCGGACGCCGATCTGAGCCAGGTGCGACAGGGGTTTGTCTCGCCCGAGCCCTTCGAAAGCGTGTTCGACTACAGCTACGACGCGGTCATGCGCTCTTATGAAGAGAGTCGTGCTCGCCTGCGCCGGGACATCGATGTTCTCTATGTCCATGATCTCGGGCGCTACGCCCATGGGGACAAGCACCCGAAACTGTTTGCCGAATTCATGGAGGGCGGCTATCGCGCGCTCCGGAAGCTGCGCGATGGCGGGGCGGTGAAGGCTATCGGGCTCGGCGTCAACGAGTGGCAAGTGTGCGAAGAGGCGCTGGCGCATGGCGACTTTGACATCATGCTGCTCGCCGGCCGTTACACCCTGCTCGAACAACGGGCACTCGAGACCTTTCTGCCGTTGTGTAAGCAGCGAAAGGTCTCAATCGTGGTCGGAGGCCCGTACAATTCCGGAATTCTTGCCCATGACGGGCGCAATGGAACGCGGAGGACGGGCCCCTTGATGTACGAGTATCAGCCGGCGCCGCCGGACATCGTCGCTCGGGTGTCGGCCATCGAAGCCGTTTGCGCTCGTCACGATGTACCGCTGGCCGCGGCCGCGCTGCAGTTTCCGCTGGCCCATCCGCAAGTGATTTCGGTGATTCCGGGCATGGGCAATCCGGATGAGGTGCACAGAGCGAAGGAGTGGCTGACGCTGCCGATTCCCGGCGCCTTCTGGGCCGAGTTGCGCGCTCAAGGACTGGTTCGACCCGATGCTCCGTTGCCGGTGACCGAATGATTCTCGCTTCGACCAAAGATTTCCGCCGGGCCGCCCAAAGTCGTCTGCCGCGTTTTCTGTTCGACTACATCGATGGGGGCGCCTACGACGAGCGCACCCTGGAGAAAAACGTCAGCGATCTGACCGAGATCGCGCTTCGGCAACGGGTGTTGCGCGATGTTTCCAAGATCGATCTGAGCACGACCCTGTTCGGTCGCAAGCTGTCGATGCCGGTGGTGCTCGGGCCGATCGGCATCTCGGGCATGTCCGCTCGACGCGGTGAGGTGCAGGCCGCTCAGGCCGCGTGCAATGCCGGCGTGCCGTTCACACTCTCGACGGTCTCGATCTGCTCGATCGAAGAAGTCGCGAAGAATTGTCCGGCGCCGATCTGGTATCAGCTGTATGTGATCAAAGACCGCGGCTTCATGCGCGAGATGTTGTCGCGGGCCAAGGCGGTTGGCGCGCAGGCCCTCGTGTTCACCGTCGACATGCCGGTGCCCGGCGCTCGTTATCGCGATGCTCATTCGGGCATGTCTGGCCGCGGTGCGCCGCTGCGTCGAGTGTTACAAGCGATGGGCAGGCCGCAGTGGTCTTGGGATGTGGGCGTACATGGTCGGCCGCATTCGCTGGGCAATCTCAAATCCGTGTTGGGCACCAAGAGCGGGCTCGGCGATTACATGGGCTGGCTGGGTGCGAACTTCGATCCCAGCATTCGCTGGGCCGATCTGGATTGGCTGCGACAGGAGTGGCAGGGGCCGCTCATCATCAAAGGCATTCTGGATCCGGAGGATGCGATCTCCGCTGCAAACATCGGGGCCGACGGCATCGTTGTTTCCAATCACGGCGGCCGTCAGCTCGACGGCGTGTTGTCATCGGCGCGGGCGCTGCCGGCAATTGCCGACGCGGTGAAAGGCAAGCTGACGATTCTCGCCGACTCGGGTGTGAGATCGGGCCTCGATGTGGTTCGTCTCATGGCCTTGGGCGCCGAGGGTGTCATGTTGGGCCGCGCCTGGGTATTCGCGCTGGCCGCGAATGGCGGCGCCGGTGTCAGTCAGTTGCTGGAGATTTTTGCGAAGGAAATGCGAGTCGCGATGGCGTTGACCGCCGTCTGCAATGTGAGCGAAATCGATCGCTCGATTCTCGCCTGACAAGGAGGCCGCCATGTCTCGTCCGACTCTGCTCATTACCCGTCGATTGCCGGCTTCGGTGCTGGAGCGGCTGCGCGCCAGCTATGAAGTGACCGTGAATCCCGACGATCGCCCGCTCGGGCGCGAAGCGTTGCTGATGGCGCTGCGAAGCTTCGACGCGCTGTCGCCGACGATCACGGACAAGCTGGATGCGGCGTTGTTACTCAACTCAGGATTGAGAACGCGCATCATCGCGAACTTCGGCGCGGGCTTCGAGCACATCGATCTGGAGGCTGCGAAGAAAGCGAACTTGATCGTTACCAACACGCCCGATGCGCTCACCGATGCGACCGCGGAGCTGACCGTTCTTCTGATCCTGATGGCGAGCCGTCGTGCCGGTGAGGGTGAGCGGTTGTTACGTGAAGGCAAGTGGACCGGCTGGGCGCCGACCCAATTGCTCGGCATGGATGTGAAGGGCAAGACCCTGGGCCTGATCGGTTTCGGTCGTATCGCCAAGGAAGCGGCGCGTCGTGCTCGGGCTGCGCTGGGCATGCGCATCGCTTATCACTCGCGCAGTCGGGCCAGTGCCGAAGAAGAAAGTGCGCTCGGCGCCGAGCATCATGCGACGCTGGAGAGTTTGCTCGCCGCATCTGACGTAGTGTCGCTGCATTGTCCGGGCGGGGCGGCCACGCGCCACTTGATCAACTCGAACACGTTGTCGCGAATGAAGTCGACGGCGATTCTGATCAACACGGCTCGAGGCAGCGTGGTCGACGAGGACGCGTTGGCGACGGCGCTTGCGCAACGACAGATCGCCGCGGCCGGCCTCGATGTGTATGAGCGCGAGCCGGCGGTGTCACCGGCACTGCAAGAGTTGGAAAACGTCGTCCTGCTGCCGCATTTGGGAAGCGCAACGCTGGAAGCGCGTACTGCCATGGGCATGCAAATGGCCGACAATCTGGACAGCTTTTTCGCCGGCCGAACGCCACCGAACCGTGTCGCCTGAATCGCAGTCCGCCGCTGACATCATCGCACATGCCATAGGCGCGCGGCTTGCCGCGCCATCGAAACGTCCGCTCGTCGTCGGGGTGTGCGGCAGTCAGGGCAGCGGCAAGAGCACGGTTTGCCAGACGCTGACGACCCGCTTCACGCAGGCGGGCCTCAAAGTCGCGAATCTTTCTCTCGATGATTTGTATTTGCCGCTCGCAGAGCGAGTCACGCTGGCGAGGCACGTGCATCCATTGCTTCGCACCCGCGGCGTGCCCGGCACGCACGATACGAAGCTGGGCGTTCACACGTTGAATGCGCTCGCGCATGGCGGACCAGTGCCGCTGCCTCGCTTCGACAAGTCCATCGACGATCGTCGCCCCAAGGCCCAGTGGGATTCAGTCGCAGGGCCGGCGCAGCTGGTGTTCTTCGAAGGCTGGTGCGTGGGCGCGCGGCCGCAATCGCTCGGGCCGTTGGATCAACCCGTGAATGCGCTCGAAGCGAATGAGGATGTCGATGGCCGGTGGCGTCGATATGTGAACGACGCGCTCGGCGGCGAGTATCAGCGGCTGTTTGGAAAGATCGACTTTCTGGTGCTGCTCGCGGCGCCGTCGTTCGACGTGGTGTTGAAGTGGCGCACTCAGCAGGAGCACGAGCTGCGCGAGCAGTCAGGAAACAAATCCGGTGTGATGACGGATGCGGAGCTGGCGCGCTTCATCCAGCACTACGAGCGTCTGACTCGTCACATCCTGATCGAGATGCCGGGCCGCGCCGATCTGGTGATTCGTCTGTCACCCGAGCGTGCCGTGCTCAGCCGGCACTCAAACCATGCCGAGAATCCGCTGTAGCGCGGCTTGGAAGTGACGGCCCAGCGCCGCCTCGGCCAGATCGGCATCGCGCTTCTGACACGCTTCGAGAATTTCCATGTGCTCGCGTAGCGTGCGCAATGCCAGCGGCGCGGTGATGCGCCGATCCAGCTTGATCAGAATCAAATAATTCTTCAGCCGCCGCGCGGTAGTCTCGATCAACGGATTGCGCAGGCTCGCCACCATCTCGCCGTGTAGGCGATCTTCCAGGGATTGCAGGGGCGCCAGATGTTCAGGCAACAATCCCTTGGCGCCGATTTGCTCGATCAACGACTGGTGGTCGTGAACCAGCGAGGCGATGGCGGCGGCATCGCCGTTCTCCGCATAAGTACGAGCCGCGGCGCGCTCGATGATGGAGCGGAATTGATAAGTACTGCGCGCGAGCTCCAGATCGGGCTTCAGGAACTCGATGCCGGCGCGCGGATGAATGGTCAACACGCCTTCCGCTTCGAGAATGCGCAAGGCATCGCGTAGGGGTTGCACTGGTACGCCGAGCATACGAACCAGGTCGCTCTGCGACAGGAACGCGCCGGTCGGCACCTTGCGATTGAACAAGCCTTCGAGAATGGCCTGATAAGCCACTTCGCTCAGGCGGCGGCCATCGGCTGTGGCTTCCACCTCTGAAGAGGCCTGGGGTGCAGGGCGCAGTTCCGCTTGCGGGGGTCGTCGGCTGGGCATGGCTGGATGATATATCACTGAGTTACGGGTTTTTCGCGCCGGCTGGCAACACTGCCCGCACATGCAAAATTTCCTGGCGCGGTCAGGGCTTGGAACGGACCTTCCTCCCGCGATTGACTGTACAGATGATCCTATTGAAATCTTATTTTGTCGATGTAATATATCAGTCAATCGATTCGCGATATTAATACGCGACAACCGTATCGCAGTCTGGGGGATGGCAATGGCACACGCGCATAAACGACGCTTTCGTCCGTACTTCTCTTCTTTGATCCCGGCGGCTTCGCTGGTCCTGGCTCACGGAGCCTTCGCTCAAGAAGCCGCGCCCGCGGCCGAACCTGCCGCGCAGAACACCGGCAGCTCGGAAGGGGGCCTCGAAGAAATCGTGGTCACCGGTCTGCGCAGCAGCTTGCAGCAGTCGGTGGAGATCAAGCGCACGGCCATCGGCTCGGTCGATGCCATCGCAACCGAAGATCTGGGCAAGTTGCCGGATCAAAACGTCGCCGAGTCCCTGCAGCGTATCAACGGCGTGACCATCGAGCGTAATCGCGGCGACGGTCAGTTCATCTCGGTGCGCGGCCTCGGTCCGCAATTCAACGTCGTCACATTGAACGGCCGCACGCTCGCCACCGAAAACGTCGGTCGCGAATTCAGCTTCGACGTGTTGCCGTCCGAGCTGATCTCCGGCGCCAATGTTTACAAGAGCCCGCAGGCCAACTTGAACGGCGCCAGCATCGGCGCGACCGTGGACATCAAGACGGTCCGGCCGCTGGAAGGCGATGGGTTCTCGGCCGGCGGTCAGCTGCGCACGATTTATAACGACCTCGCCGACGACTACGGTCCGTCCGCTTCGGGTCTGTTGAGCTTCCACAACGACGCCGGCGACTTCGGCGTGGCGCTGGTGGCCTCTTATGAGAAGCGCGATCTGCGCGATGACGAATTCACCATCGGCGCCGGCCATGTGAAGCGCGGCAGCGTGTCGCCGACCGATTATTTCTACAACCGCACCGGCCCGAACGTTGCGCCGTTCAGCAACGTCGATATGCCTTCGAACCTGTCGCCGTTCTTCGTGCTGAGCGAGCGCGAACGCACCGGCGTGAACCTGACCGTTCAATACAAGCCCGCCGACGAAGTGACCATGAGCCTGGACGGTTTCTACTCCAAGCTCGATCAGATGGATCACAGCACGGGCCTGGCCTATGACTTCAGCGGCGGCACGCTGGTGGAGCAGGTCGTCCAGGGCAACAAGGCCGTGTATCAGAAAATCGAGAACGGCTTCGTCGATCAGATCGTGACGCGCGCACCGCGCCTCACCGAAACCAAGCTGATCGGCTACAACATCGCATGGACGCCGGGCGACTTCCGCCTCGCGTTCGACGCATCGGCGTCCGAAGCTACGCGCGAAGGCAAAGAAGACAATTACTTCTCGACCATCCGCCGCACCGGCATGACGCTCGAATACGATCGTCGTAACGGCAGCCAGATCTACGATTACAGCTTCTCCAATCCGAACTACGCCAACGCCGCGACCGATCTGAGTCACATCGGTGCGCACTACGAGAACGACGGCGGCTCGGACTACAAGGACGAGACCAAAGAGTTCCGCCTCGATGGCTCCTGGGATGCGGGCACGGGCGTCGCGCTGTATGCCGGCATCGGCCGCGAAGAGCGTGACAAGACGATCGATACGATCAGCATGCCGTTCTCCTCGCAGTGTGCGTTCTGCGGCGGCGGTGTGTACGTGCCTATGCCGTCGAGCATTTTCCGCCCGACCAACATGGATTTCTTCTCCTCGCACAGCGGTAACGCGGTTCGCGACTGGGTGGATTACGACCCGCGCGTGCTCGTGAATGCGTTGCGTAACTATGTGCCGACGCCGGCGCAGCTGGCGGCCGGCTGGGTGGGCTACGTCGATCCGACGTTCGATCCGGCGCAGAGTTCGGTGGTCAGCGAAGACGTGAACCTCGCGTACTTCATGGTCGAGTTCAAAGGCGAGCTCGGCAGCCTGCCGTACTCGATCAACGCCGGCCTGCGTTATGAGCAGACCAAATTCACCTCCTCCGGCGCCGCTCAGACCTTGATCAGCGCTGTGCCGAACGGCTTGGGTCAGAACATAATCACGCTGTCGCCGGTGGTGCCGATCAGCTTCGACGGCGACTACCATGACTTCCTGCCGTCGTTGAACGTCAAGCTCGATCTCACCGACGACCTGGTGGCGCGCTTCTCGGCGTCGAAGGTGATGACGCGTCCGACGCTGTCGGATCTGTCGCCGGCGCAGACGATTCTCAGCAACCCGGGCAACGAGACCATCAATCGCGGCAATCCGGATCTCGATCCGTTCCGCGCCAAGCAGTTCGAAGTGGGCTTGGAGTGGTACTTCGCCGACCTGAGCGTGTTGTCGGGCGCGGCGTTCTACAAGGACATCGAGTCGTTCGTCGCCGATGCGACCACGCCGCAGCTGGTCGATCAGGTGGTGTTCCAGGTCACGCAGCCCGAGAACGGCAAGGGCGCCAAGGTGAAGGGCCTGGAGTTCGGTTATCAGCAGGTGTTCGACATGCTGCCGGCGCCGTTCGATGGCTTCGGCGTGCAGGCCAACTACACCTATGTGGAGAGCGATGCTTCGTACACCAACGTGGTGTCGGGCGCTTCGTTCGGCCTGCAGGGCCTGTCGCGCAACTCTTATAACTTCGTCGGCTTCTACGAGAAAGATCGGATCCAGGCACGACTCGCTTACACCTTCCGCGAGAACTTCCTGCAGGTGGCCAGCGGACGCAACGGCGATCCGGAATATTTCGACGACTACGGCCAGCTCGACGCCAGCTTCGGCTTCAAGGTCACGGATGCCATCACCGTGTCCCTCGAGGGCATCAATCTGAACGACGAGAAAGAGTTCATCTACTCGACGACAGCCGATCGCACGAAGGAATACCGCACGACCGGCCGCCGCTACATCCTGGGTGTGCGGACCACGTTCTGACGAGACGCATGATGAACATTGTCGACTTCCGTATCACCCGCTTTCAGTTCGCCCGCGATCGCGTCATCGGCGACAGTCAGGTGCGCGCCGACGACGTGCACCTGGCGACGCTGGAGCTGATCGGCGAGCGAGGGGAGACCGGCCTTGGCTTCGTGCAGTCGTTGTTTCATCCGCTGCCGGCCGAAGCCGAGATCGAGCGGGTGTTTCGCGAGGAAGTCTGGCCGAAGCTGCAAGGTCGCAAGGTCGAGGCTGTCGCGCATGCCGTGCGTCGGCCGCGCGGCGGCAACATTCGCAAGCTGACGCTTCCTTTCGAGGAAGCGCTTCAGCACGCGGTTTGGGATCTGTTCGCGAAGTCGGTGAAGCTGCCGTTGTGGGAGCTGCTCGGGGCCGAGCGCCGTGACGTGCAGGCGTATGCGAGCGGCCTCGACTTCCATCTGTCCGATGACGAATTCCAGAAGCTGTTCGCGCAGGCGGACGCGCAGGGATTCAAGGCCTTCAAGATCAAGGTCGGCCATCCGGACTTCGAGCGCGATCTGCATCGGCTCGCGTTGCTGAAGAAGGTCGTGCGCAAGGACGCATTGATCATGGTCGACGCCAACGAGGCCTGGCTGCCGAAGCAGGCGATTCGCAATCTGCTGACGATGCAGAAGGCGGGGCACGATATTTACTGGGTGGAAGATCCCATCCTGCGCGACGACTTCGCCGGCCTGAAGCTCATTCAAGACCAGTGCGGTCCGACGCTGGTGAACGCCGGCGAATATCTGGACGTGTCCGGCAAGCGCAAGCTGCTCGAGGCGCGAGTGTCCGATCTGCTCAACGTGCACGGTCATGTGACCGACGTGATGCGCATTGGCTGGCTCGCGGC
Organism: Steroidobacter flavus; assembly: GCF_042651805.1. Lineage (NCBI taxonomy): Bacteria > Pseudomonadati > Pseudomonadota > Gammaproteobacteria > Steroidobacterales > Steroidobacteraceae > Steroidobacter > Steroidobacter flavus. The sequence goes on from NZ_JBHSDU010000003.1 coordinate 3,481,679, forward strand.
CGACATGGGCGCGCGTATCACCATGGGCAACACGTTCCTCGAGCTGGGTGTGAATATGGCGCTCGCCTTGCCGGGCGTGGAGTGGGTGGAATACTCGTTCCAGAATTTCGAGCACCTGGTCGAGCAGCCGTATGAGATTCGCGATGGACGGATCTGGGGCTCGAACCAGCCCGGCCACGGACTTGTCATCAGCGAGCTGGCCCGTCGCACCTGGCGCCGGCCGGACGTGCTGGCCCGCGCCGAGCTGGGGCATGTGCCGCCTCAGCAGCGCTTGCAACACGTGGGGTAACGGCGCTTCGCTCACTGGAAGCTTGCCAGGCCAGCCGTCAAAACCAGCCGTCAAACCAGCTAAGATGAGCTCCGTGTTGACCGATCCAGTCTCCAGTGGCGCCGCCCCGGCCCAGCAGGCCGCCGTGGATACGTATGCTCACGTCAGCGGTTCGCGCCGCTGGTTGCTGCTGGGCTCGCTGACGACGGTCTTCTTCATCCTGCTGGCTCTGTACTGCGCCGTGCTCTCGGTGCTGCTGCCAAATCAGATCCAGGCCATCGATCCCGCGAACAAGGCGCGCGATCTTGCGATCGTGTTCGCGGTCACTTCGATCTTCAGCACGTTGACGACGCCGATTGCCGGTGCGCTCTCCGATCGGACGCGCAGCCGCTGGGGTCGACGTACTCCTTGGATCGCCGTGGGCGCGGTGGTCGGTGCGTTGTGTTTGTTTGCTGCTTCTCAGATGAGGCAGCTGTGGTCCATCACGTTCTTCTGGGTCGGCGCGACGGTTGCTTTGAACTCGATGCAGGCCGCGTTGACGACCATCGTCGCGGATCGATTTCCTGAGAAAGAGCGCGGCACGGTGTCGGGCTTCGTTGGCGCAGGCATGACGGCGGGCGGCACGATCGGCATCGTGGTCGCGGGCTACATGGCATCGACACTGACGCTCGCGTATCTATTGTTTGCTGTTGCTATCGCGGTAGGCTGCGTGGCCTTCGTGCTCTTGAATCCCGAGCCGCGCTACCACGGCGCTGCGCCGAGCTCGATGCAACTCGGCGCGTTCTTCAAAAGCTTCTGGATCAGCCCGCGTCAGCATCCCGATTTCGCCTGGGCGTTCTGCGGACGCTTCGCCATCTACATGGGCTACCAGGGCATCGTCACGTATTTGCTTTATATCTTGCAGGACTACATCGGCCTGTCCCTCGACAATGCGAATCGCATGATTGCGACCTTGTCGACGGTCACGTTCATCGCGCTGGTGATCGCAGGGCTCGGGTCCGGTTTGTTGTCCGACGCCATCGGCCGTCGCAAGCCGCTGGTTTTTCTTTCCAGCCTCATCATGGGCATCGCGCTCACCGTGCCGCTGGTGCTCGACACCGTGCCCGGCATGTTGTGGTACGCGGCACTGATGGGCATCGGCTACGGCGCGTTCATGTCGGTGGATATGGCGCTCATGACCCAGGTGTTGCCGAAGTCGCTGAGCGGCGAGGGCAGCGAGTCCACCGGCAAGGACCTCGGCATTCTCACCAGCGCCGTCAATGTGCCGCAGATCCTGAGCCCGGTCTGGTGTGCCTGGTTGCTGAACCTGTCCGGCAACAACTATCAGTGGCTGTTCATTTCGGCGATGGTGTTCGTCTTCGCCGGCTCATTCTTCGTGCTGCCCATCAAGTCCGTGCGCTGAGCGCAGCCGGTTGGAGATTTCGATGTCGAGGCTTGTTAACAAAGTTGCATTGGTGACCGCCGCCGCTCAAGGCATCGGTCGCGCCACCGCCGAGCTGTTCGCTCGCGAAGGCGCTCGGGTCATTGCCACCGACATCGATGCGGGCAAGCTGTCCGAGCTGCAAGGCGTTGAAACGCGTCGGCTCGACGTGCGATCCGCGGATGCCATCAATGCGCTCGCTGCTGAACTCGGCACGGTCGATGTCATCTTCAACTGCGCGGGCATCGTGCACGCCGGCACCATTCTCGAGTGCGATGACAATGCGTGGAGCACATCCGTCGATCTGAATGTGACGCCGATGTATCGAATCATTCGTGCCTTCCTGCCGGAGATGCTCGATGCCGGCGGCGGCTCGATCATCAACATGTCCTCGATCGCCGGCTACAAGGCGGTGCCGAATCGTTTCGCCTACTCGGCGACGAAGGCCGCGATCATCGGCCTCACCAAGTCTGTCGCGGTGGATTACATCTCGCGCGGCATTCGTTGTAACGCGATCTGTCCGGGCACGGTCGATACACCGTCGCTGCATCAGCGCATGCAGGCGACCGGCGATTACGAAGCCGCGCACAAAGCCTTTATTGCCCGTCAGCCCATGGGTCGATTGGGCACAGCCGAAGAGATCGCGCTGCTTGCGCTGTATCTGGCCAGCGACGAATCGAAGTTCGTCACCGGTCAGACACACACCATCGATGGTGGCTGGACCGCATGACCACGACGCGGCGAATGTGCTTCGCGGTCGACCTTCGGGACGATCCCGAGGTCATCGCCAGTTACAAACGCTGGCACGCGCCGGGCGGGCCGCCGGCGGGTGTGACGCGGTCGCTGCGTGAAGGCGGCATCGCCGTGCTCGAGATTTATCTGATCGGCAATCGACTGTTCATGATCATGGATGTCGATGCGCGCTATTCGCCGGAAGCCAAAGAGCGTGCGGATGCGACCAATGCCGATGTGCAAGCGTGGAATCAGTTGATGGACACGCTTCAGCAAGCGCTGCCGTTTGCGAAGCCCGGCGTGAACGCCGGCAAGTGGCAACCGATGGAGTGCATCTACTCCCTCGCTGCGCAGCCCTGACCCATTTTCTTTTTGCGATCGAGTGAGCTTATGAAACTGCTTCGTTACGGCCTGCCGGGCCAGGAAAGACCAGGGCTGCTGGATGCCACGGGCAAGATCCGCGACTTGAGCGGAGTCGTCACCGACATCGGCGGCGACACATTGACGCCCGCCGGTCTCGATAAGCTGGCATCGCTCGACACATCGAAGCTGCCCGTTGTGGACAGCAAAGTGCGGCTCGGTGCGTGCGTGGGCCGCATTGGCAAGTTCATTTGCATCGGCTTGAACTTCTCCGATCACGCGGCCGAATCGAACCTGCCCATTCCCGCCGAGCCCGTGGTGTTCGGCAAATGGACCAGCGCCGTCGTCGGCCCGAACGATGACATCGAGATCCCGCGCGGCTCGCAGAAGACCGATTGGGAAGTCGAATTGGGCGTCGTCATCGGTAAGGGCGGTCGCTACATCGAAGAAGCCGACGCGCTCTCGCATGTGGCCGGCTACTGCGTGATCAACGATGTCTCCGAGCGCGAGTTTCAGCTCGAGCGCGGCGGCACGTGGGACAAAGGCAAAGGTTGCGACACGTTCGGTCCGACCGGCCCGTGGCTGGTCACCAAAGACGAAGTGCCCGATCCGCATACGTTGGGCATGTGGTTGGAAGTGGACGGCAAGCGCTATCAGAACGGCAACAGCTCGAACATGATCTTCCGCATTCCGCGCATCATCAGCTATCTGAGCGGCATGATGAGCTTGCAGCCCGGAGATGTGATTTCCACCGGCACACCCGCGGGCGTCGGTCTCGGTTTCAAGCCACCGATTTATCTGCGGCCGGGCAACGTCATTCGCCTCGGCATCGACAAGCTCGGTGAGCAGCGTCAGGTCGTGAAGGCATACGGTGCCTGATGCGCGTCGATTCGCACATTCATTTCTGGCGCTTTGATCCGCGGGAGTATCCGTGGATGAGCGCGGATATGCAGGCGCTGAAACGCGATCGCCTGCCGGAGGATGTGCGCCCGTTGTTGGATCAGGCGCGCATCGACAGTTGTATCGCCGTGCAGGCACGCATGAGCGAGCCGGAGACGGATTTCCTATTGGATCTCGCGATTCGCTATCCGTGGATTGCCGGTGTCATCGGTTGGGTGGATCTGTGCGACGAGCGGCTGGCTCGACGATTGGAGCGCTGGGCGTCGCAGAAGAAGCTCATCGGCTTTCGTCATGTGCTTCAGGGCGATCCCAACGCCGGTGCCTTGGTGTCGAGCGCCGCGTTCGAGCGCGGCGTGGCGCTGATTCAAAGCCGAAAGATGATTTACGAGCTGCTGGTCTCTGCCGACCAGTTTCCTGCGATTACGCCGTTCTCGCGTAAGAGCGATCAACATTGGCTGGTGCTCGATCACCTCGGCAAGCCGGATGTTCGCCATCGACAGATCGATTCGTGGCGGCGGGATCTCGCGGCGATCGCGGCATTACCTCATGTCGTCTGCAAGTTGTCGGGATTGGTTACTGAAGCCAACGACGCTGCTGGCAAGTTCGACGCCGACCATCTGCGCGACTATCTCGACGTTGCGTTGGAGATGTTCGGGCCGCGGCGCTTGATGTTCGGTTCCGACTGGCCGGTGTGCCTGTTGGTTTCTGAGTACGCCGAGGTTGCCGACATCATCGAGCGCTGGTCGTCGCGACTTTCCGCGGCGGATCGCGAGTGGATCTGGGGCAAGACGGCGGCCCAAGTTTACGGTCTGGCGGCGAGGGGCAATCATGGTTGAGCTCTACGGGCATTCGAACTCACGACGCGACGTGTCCGCGCATGCCGGCATGTTGTCTCAGTTCGCTGGCGTGCGATTGATGGAGCTGTCGGATGGCGTGGAACGCGGCATTCGTATGCTCGAGTTTCGCACCGGCACCGGCTTGCGCTTCACCGTGCTCGTCGATCGCGCGCTCGACATCGCCGAGTGCGAGCACAAAGGCCGCGCGATTGGATGGCATTCGCCGACAGGCTTTCGTCATCCCGGTTTGCATGAATATGAAGGCGAGGGCGGGCTGTCGTGGCTGCGCTCGTTCTCTGGTTTGATTGTGACGTGCGGCCTGGATCACATCCTGTTCATGGATGACGACGATGCCAGTCAGTACGTCTACGGCCCGCGCACGTCGGTGAAGTCATCGCTGCATGGTCGTATCGGCACGATCCCGGCTCGTCTCACCGGTTACGGCGAGCGTTGGGATGGCGATGAGTGCACGCTGTGGTGTGAAGGCATCGTGCAGCAGTCCGCTGTGTTTGGCGAGGACCTGCAGCTGATTCGTCGCATCGAGGCCAAGGTTGGTTCCGATGAGATTCGATTGATGGATCGCGTCGTGAATCATGGCTTCTATCGCACGCCTCACATGCTCTGCTACCACATCAACGTGGGGCATCCGGTGCTCGCCGAAGGCTCACGCTATCTCGCGCCAATTCGCGATGTTGTGTGGGCGGCGCATGCAGGTGAGAAATATCGCGCGCAGGGCGTTGGTTATCGGCAGTTGCCTGCGCCGAAGATGGGCTTTCACGAGCAGGTGTGGCAGCACGAGATGGCGGCGGATGCTGCCGGCAATGTGCCGGTCGCGCTTGTGAACGATGCGATTGGGTTTGGATTCCAGGTTGAGACACGCAAGGAACAGTTTCCTTGTCAGTACGAGTGGCAGAACCTGCAGGCGGGCCAGTACGCGCTCGGCATCGAGCCGTCGACGCATCATGTGCTCGGCAAGCAGTTCGCCCGTCAACGCGACGAGATGATCTGGCTGGAGCATGGCGACGAGCGTCGCTATGACACGGTATTCAAAGTGCTCGATGGCGCGGCCGCTATTGGCGCCGCGGAGAAACGGATTCGGTCCATCGCTGAGCAACCGAAAGAGGATTATCCGGCGCCGTCGGGTGAGTACCGGAAGATCCCGGGGCGGACGGCATGAACCAGTTCCTCTTCGTGCGGCGTTCCGCACCGGCGGGGCGCGCCGGTAGCGCGCTATCGCGCGTACCGGAATTCAGGATCAATTGCGCCGGCGACGGGCTCGTCTGTAGCACGCAGGTGACTTCATGAGCATCTCCGGCAAAACCATTCTCTATACCGGCGCAGCCGGCGGCTTGGGCCTGGCGACGACAGTCGCGTTTCTTGATCGTGGCGCGACGGTGGTTGCGGTCGACAACAACGCGGAAAAGATCGCTGCACTGGAAGCGGCGGTTCCATCGGCGGCACGGTCGCGCTTGAAGGTCCTGCGCTCGAATCTCGGCGACCTCGCGGCGTTCCGTTCTGACATCGAAGCGATGGCAAAGAGCGTCGGCGGCTATGACGTGGTGATCAACAACGCGGCCATCTATCCCGCGAAGCCGTTCGAGCAATTCACCGTAGAGGAACATCAAGCGGTTCAGCGGGTGAACGTTGATGCCGGCATCGTTGCGGTTCAAGTCGCTCTGCCCAGCATGCGGGCGAAACAGTGGGGCCGCATCATCAACGTCAGCAGCGTCACGTTCTACGGCGGCTGGGCCCTTCTCTCGCCGTACGTCGCATCGAAAGCGGCACTAGTCGGCTTGACCCGCGCATGGGCGCGAGAGTTTGGCGAGTACGGCGTAACCGTGAACGCAATTGCTCCGGGCGCCTTCCCGACCGACGCGGAAAAGATCCATCCGGATCCGGAAGGCTACACCCGCTTCGTGCTCGAGCGTCAGGCCGTCAAACGTCGCGGCAGCCCGCTCGACATCGCAAACGCATTGGCTTTTCTCGCCTCCGACGAGGCGGGCTTCATCACCGGCCAGACGTTGAACGTCGACGGCGGCTGGGTGATGCATTAAGGAATCACAGATGAGCGTCCTCAAGGGTTATCGGGTGCTGGATTGTTCGATCGCCATGGCGGGGCCGTTCGCCGCGCAACGGCTCGGCGATCTCGGGGCCGATGTGATCAAGGTCGAGCCGGTCGCCGGTGAATGGCAGCGCTTCCGCGCGGCCGGTGGCGCGACGGGCAATCGCATCAATGTTTCCTTTCTTTCGCTGAACCGGAACAAGCGCTCGCTCGCCGTCGATCTGAAGGCGGCGGAAGGCAAGCAGGTGCTGATGGAGCTGGTGAAGACCGCGGATGTATTCATCCAGAACTACCGGCCCGGTGTCGCCAAGCGCCTGGGCGTGGACTACGAGACGCTGAGCAAGATCAATCCGCGTCTTATATATGTATCGATCTCCGGCTACGGGGAGACTGGTCCTTACGTGGACCGCCCCGGTCAGGACCTGCTGTTGCAGGGCATGTCGGGCGCGATGCTCTCTGCCGGTCGCGCGGGCGAGCCGCCGACGCCCGCCGGACAATATCTCGCCGACGCAGTCACAGCCTACACCGCATTCGAAGGCACCCTGGCCGCGCTGTTACATCGCGAGCGCACCGGTGAAGGTCAGCTCGTGCAGGTCAACATGCTGGACGCCATTGTCGCGATTCAGATGCAGGAGCTCTCTGTATTCACGGTCGGCAAGAAGCCGCAGGTTCGATCGGCCGAGCCGCATGCTCACAGTTACATTCGCGCTCCGTACGGCGTGTTTGCGACTGCCGATGGCTACATCGTCATGGCGTTCGCGAATCTGAAGAAGCTGGGCGAGCTGATCGGCGAGCCGAGCTTCGCCGACATGGTCGACGAAGAGAAGGACAGCTGGACCTATCGAGATGAAATCTTCGCCCGCACGCGCGAACGACTCGTGGCGCGCAAGTCGCAGGAGTGGATCGAGCTGTTCCTGAAGAACGATATCTGGGCCGGCCCGGTGTACGGCTACGAGGATGTGGTGAAGGATCCGCAGATCGCGCATAACGGCACGTTCGTCGAGTACGACCATCCCACGGAAGGTCACGTCAAAATGCCAGGCTTTCCGATCAAGTTCAGCAAGACGCCTTCGAGCATCTCGCGCGGCGCGCCGCAGACGGGCGAGCACACGAGCGCTATCTTGCAGGAAGCGGGCTTTGCGCCGGAGAAGATCAGCAGCCTCATCAGCGCGGGCGTCGTGAAGCAGGACTGAGCATGCATTATCTCGGCCTGACCTGGGATCATCCTCGCGGCTATAACGCTTTAGCCGCCGCCGCTGCTCGACTCGATGTGAATCGGGACCGGTTCACGCTGGCCTGGCAGAAGCAACCGTTGGAAGGCTTCGAGGCGCATCCGATTGCGGATCTGTGTGCTCGATACGATCTGGTGGTGCTGGATCATCCGCACGTGGGTGAGGCGGTTGCGTCGAAATGTCTGCAACCGCTGGAATCGCTGTTCTCCGCCGTCGAGATCGCGTCGCTGGAGGCGGACACTATTGGCCCCTGCCTGAGCAGCTATAAATATGAAGGTCAGCACTGGGCGCTGCCGTTGGATGCCGCCACCCAGGTGATGGCGTACCGCGCCGATTTGGTCGGTGGCGAGGCGCCGGTGACGTGGGATGAAGTCGTTGCGTTGTCGGAACGCGCGCCGGTCGCGTTGTCGGTCGCCGGGCCGCATGCGGCGTTGAGTTTTCAGTCCATCGCCACTTCGTTCGGCGAGCCGCCCGCGAATCGCGATCCCGAGTTGTTTGTTTCCGAGGCGACGGGCCTGGCGGTGCTCGATGTGATGGCTCGGCTCGCGAGCCGCAGTCCGTCGAGCGTGTGGGCGCTGAATCCCATCGGCATCCTGGGGCACATGGCGCAGTCGCGAGACGTTGCGTTGTGCCCGCTGATTTATGGCTACGTGAACTATGCGAGCCCGACGCAGTCCGGCGCGGCTCCCATCTCGTTCTCGAATGCGCCGCGAAAGGTTGCGGGCGGCCGGCCCGGATCGACGCTCGGCGGCACCGGAATCGGTATCTCCACTCGATGCAAGCCGTCGCCCGAGCTGCTGAACCACTTGCGATGGCTGCTTTCGGAAGGCGCACAGAGCGTGTTCATTCCGTCGCACGACGGCCAGCCGAGCCGTCGCTCGTCGTGGCACAACGCTGCCGTGAACGAGCGTTGGAATCGTTTCTATGAGCACACTGCCGAGACGTTGGAAAAGGCGTACGTGCGGCCCCGTTTCAACGGCGCGATTGCTTTCCAGACTCGTTGCTCACAGCTGATCCGCGACGGGCTGGCGGAGCGACGGTCGCATCGTGCGGTGCTGGGCGATATTCAAGATGCGTACGGCGCCTCGTTCCGCGCGGCTGCTGCCTGAGGACATGATCATGACCGACAAGGTTCTGTTCGACGTGCAAGGTCACGTCGCCACGATCACGCTGAATCGACCCGAGAAGCTCAACGCCGCCACGCCGGAGATGTCCAAGGCCATCGTGGCCGCGGCGGAGGAGTGCAATCGTAACGATCAGATCCGTTGCGTCATCGTGACGGGCGCCGGGCCGAAATCCTTTTGCGCGGGCTCCGACATCGCGGAGCTCGATACCTACGCGACGCCCTGGGATTTCCGCAACCGTGCGGACTACTGCGATGCCATTCATCGTTTGTTGAAGCCGAGCATCGCGGCCGTGAATGGCTACGCCTTCGGCGGTGGTCTCGAGACCGCATTGTCTTGTGACATTCGCATCGCATCGAAGAACGCGCGCTTCGCGGCGCCGGAGATCAAGCTGGGTTGGATCGGCGGCGGCGGCATGGCGGCGTTTCTTTCCAAGAGCATCGGTTTGTCAAACACGGCGCTGATGCTGATGACCGGCGATCCCATCGATGCCGAGAAGGCGTTGTCGTGGGGCCTGATCAGCGAGTTGGTCGAGCAAGAAGAATTAATGCCACGCGCCCGCGCAATTGCCGAGACCATTGCTTCTCGCGCGCCCATCGCGGCCGAGACGGCCAAGTTGAATCTGCGTGCGGCGTGTTCGATGCCGCTCGAGAAGGCAATGGAATACGAGCGCGACTTGCAGACCATTTGTTTCGCCACCGCGGATGCTGCGGAGGGCCGGGCGGCGTTTAAAGAGAAGCGTGCGCCGGTGTTTCAGCGGCGCTGAGTTTGTTTCGGGGGATAAGTATGACTTTGCTCGGGATGGCTCGCGGCACGGCCTTGGCTTTGTGTGTTTGGCCCGTCGTGGGCTTCAGCGCCTTCGTGCCCGACAATCAACGCAACGTCGAGACTGTCACGTTCACGGTCTCTCCTCAGGGCGATGATAGCGCCGATGGCTCCGCGACTCGCCCGTTCAAAACGCTGGCCCGGGCTCAGCAAGCCGTTCGCTCGGTCAACTCCAATGCAAACGTCGTCGTGTTGCTCGCCGACGGCATCTATCGAATCGCCGATCCATTGCATTTCACCCCGGCCGATGGCGGCCAGGATGGCAACAACGTCACCTGGCAGTCGGCACCGAACGCCTCGCCGGTGATCGCCGGCTCGCTTCCGGTGACCGGCTGGAAAATCTCCGACGCCGCTCGCCAGATCTACGTCGCCGACGTGCCGGCCGGCACGGATACGCGGCAGTTGTGGGTGAACAATCGATTGGCCAAGCCCGCGTCCATCGAGATTCCGCGCTCGGCGATCGAATTCGATGCCGAAGGGATGACGATCAACGACCCGAAGTACGACTATCTCGCGAGCCTGCCGACTCAGCATCGTATCGAAGTGCAGGCGACGGGTTACTTCACGAATCGTCTCTCGCCAGTGAAGAGCATCGCCGGTCGAAAGCTCCTCATGCAGCAGCCGGCGTGGGACAACAACACTTGGGGCTATGACACGCTCAACGCGCCGGTGGGATCCGAGTCAGCGCATCTTTATCTCAACAACTCGCTGGCGTTTCTGACTCAGCCGAATCAGTTCTATGTCGATCCGGAGGGCGGCAAGCTCTACTATCGGCCCGCGGCGGGCGTGACGCCGGAGCAGATGACAGTTGAGTTGCCTCGATTGCCGTATCTCGTCGCCATCGGCGGCAGCTACGAGCGGCCGGTTCGAGATCTCACGTTCAAAGGCATTCGGTTCTCTTACACCAGCTGGATGGGACCGTCCTCTCCCGAAGGCTATGCCGATCAGCAGAGCGGCGCGTATCTCACCGGCGTGACGCCGGGGCGTCCGAAGGATGCGTTCAAGAGCTGTGTGTGGGGTTGCCGCGCCTTCGAGACTCGCCGCAACGATTGGTCGCAGATTCCCGCAGCCGTGCAGGTCTCGGCCGCCGAGCGCATCGTGTTCGATCAAGTCGTATTCGCGCACCTTGGGCAGATCGGCCTGGGCATTGGCAACAACGACAACGCCCACGCGACCGGCGTCGGTCTTGGAGCGCGCAGCATCGAAGTGAAGCGGAGCGTATTCAACGATCTCGCCGGTGGCGCGATCCTGGCGGGCGGCATCAGCCGCGATGCGCATCATCCGTCCAATCCGCGCATGGCGAATCGAAACGTCGTGATCGCCAACAATCGCATCAAGACGGTGAGTCAGGTGTACATGGACAACAGCGCCATCCTGAGCACCTATGTCGATAGCGCCATCATCCTTCACAACGACATTTCCGATGCGCCTTACGACGGCATCGATATCGGGTGGGGTTGGGGCATCAATGATGTCGGCGGTAACGCGGTGTATCGCATCGCTGAGCGCGGTCACTACGATCATCCCGACAATCTCATCTATGACACACCGACGTTGCATCGGCGCGTGATGGTGGCCTACAACCGCTTGTACAACATCAAGACACGCTTCCATGACGGCGGGGCGATCTATAACTTGTCCGCCAGCCCGGATACGTTCATCGCCGAGAATTACGTCTACAACATTCCGGATCGGATTGCGCTGTATCTCGACGAGGGGTCGAGGTACATCACGATACGTAACAACGTCGTCGACGGGGCGGGGACCTGGTTGAACATCAACACGGTCGGTAGTTATCAGCCGCTGCGAACGTCGACGGACAACAAGGCTGTCGGCAACTGGCACACCGAAGGTAAGGTCGGCGGGCTGTGGGATGCGTATAACAACAACTTGATGGAAGGGAATCAGCTGATCAAAGGCGGCAAGTGGCCCGCTGAAGCACGCCGTGTGATGGAGAACGCCGGGATTCAGAAGGAAGCAGGCGCTGTCGCCTACGGCGATGCGCGATGACTTTCTAGGAGCGCGCGGCCATGGTCTTCAGGCGTTCTTCGATGCCTGAGAATATGGACTTGCGGAGCGATCTGGGAAAATCGCTCGGGAGTTTTGCCGCGACCTCCGCCATGGCGACCGGCACTCGTTCCTGCAGCTCGTCCATGGCGCGCTCCACGATGCGCCTGGAAACGCCGGCTTGCGCGGCTGATTGAATGAAGTGGCGGGGTTGAATCGTGTGCAGGACATAGTGACGGCTGTCGCCGACCGACATGGCCAGTTTCATCCGGTTGCGCTTGACCTGCTGCGCGGCATAGTTCGGCTGCAGCGACAAGATGTCGTACAGCGGTGTCAGCCGGAAGCCGCCGCCTGGATAGAGAAAGATACTGAAATTCTTGGCATGCCCGTCAGTCGCTCCCAATAGCCAGAAGAAGATCTGTGCTTTGAGAAACAGGAGTTGATCCTCGCCCGGCCGATCGCTCGATTTGAGGAGCTGGAGAATTCGATGGATGCCCGGCCCTCCCTCGCTTTGATACTTTCGCGTCGGCGGCACAGACAGTGCTTGGCACAAGTCCTCTTGCGGTAATCGCAACAAGCGATCGTCCTTGGTCCACTGACGGTCGAAACGCTCGACGACCAACGCACGCTGTCCGGCGAAATCGGCGATCGCGGTTTTCGCCGCCGGCAAATCCGCAGCGGCGGCGAGCTGCATGCAAAGGTATTCATTCTCGACGCTGCGCGACAGGTCGAGTCCGTTCTTCAAGACTCCGATCTGCGGTTTGATGATGTGCGTGGTGGCCGTGCTGCCACGGGGCAGGTGCCACCGATTGTTCCAACGAAGCAGCGCGGTCTTCTCCTGGGCGCCCGCGATGGAGATCCGGAAGGTATCATCTGTCGAGAGGCCCAACGGCGTACTACCGAGATCTGTCAGCAGTTTTGCGATGCGCAGCGGCGTGATACGTTCACCGTCGACTGTGCCGGCAGGTGCGGGCTCTTGGTCTTCCTGAAGGAACTGCAGGGCACCGACGCAGTCCCGACCGATGGCGGACAACAGATCGAATGCGTCTGCGCTGTGCGCGCCGACGCGCTCGGCGATCCGGCGGCGAATGTCCATGCTGTCGGGAATCAGATTGTCGAAGACGGCGTTGACCGTTTCACCGCCATAGTTGTCCGTGCGCAGAGGGAGCGACAACGAAATAGGAAATGTGTGTTCCCATCGCAGCCAGGATTTGTCGTATCGGAAATCGCTGGCGCCCGACGTCTCCTTGCTCAGCTGCCCGACGAGGCGCGCATTCAGAAAAACGTTCAGGCGCACGCGAGCCATCAGAACACGTCTTCGATGCTGTTCCGGGTTCCGGTAGAGCGAAGTGCGACCAATAGCTCCAGGTCGAGCGCCGCGAGCACGTCGAACAGAGTGCCGAGCTGGATCCCCGCGTCGCCCTTTTCCAGCTTGGAAATGGTCGCCTGCCTCCTTCCGATCAGCTCGCCGAGCTGCGCTTGTGACAGGCCGCGGTCGCGCCTTTGCTGACGAACGATTGCGGCGATCTGGTCGGGACTGCGAGCTTTACGGTTCATGATGGCAATGGTCGCTGACATACGCTAAAGCGTATAAAGTCAGATTATACGCTGCAGCGTATAGAATCAAGATATACGCATTAGCGTATAGGCGGACGGCGGCTTCCCTAAGGCAGTGGCCGCAGTCCCTCCGCACGCACGTGCCAGCCTTCCTTCGGGAAGCCGGGCAGGTAAGTGAGATCGCCCTCCCACCCGGCCGCCATCAATCCGACGGCAAGTAACAAGCCGCCGTTGGAGGGAAAGTATGTCTCCGCGAGGCGGCGGTAGCCAGCATCGGCGCTCGCGCCACCCGTGGAGGTGGGCACGAGGTCCGCTGCATGTTCGTTGAGATGCACGCGCGGTGTCATGCCGCTTACACCGAACTGGAAGTTTCGAGACCCAGAAAGCAGGAAGTCGACCCCCTTGTCCGGCTCGTGCAAGCGAGCCGCCGTCATGGCGAGTAACGGAAAGTCCCAGCCCCACGTCTGGCGTAGATCCCAATGCGATTCCACCGCGCGCAACGTCCGACGCATGGTCTCCTTGTCGACACTCAAGCCCGGCAGCAAGCCCAGCGCACCAACAAAGGAAGGATGGTCGCGATTCCAACATTCATCGGCCGTGTGTCCGTTGGAGCAAGGGGCACCGCGAGCCTGTTCCCACTGCTGAGGAAACGATTCGACAGCGAGATACACGCCGTCTCGTTGGGGTAGCGGCGAGAGCTTCTGTAGCACGCGATCCCACTCAGGCTTACGCGGCATCTTCAGTCGTTCGCGCCAGCTCTGGGCGGTGGCCAGGCCGAAACGAAAATATTCCAGCTCGAACGTGGGATTGAACGTCGTCAGCGGCGGAAACACTTCCTGCGCCGGAATCAGCGGCGGGCCGAGCACGTAGCGATCGGTCTGCTCATCGTAATGAGCAAAGGACGCCAGCAGATCGGCCGTCTCAAACACGAGCTCTCGATACTGCGCCAAGGTGAGCGGGCTCGGTCGGTCGCGATAGATCAGCTCCGCCAGAAAGATCGGATGCGGCTGCTGCCACATCAAGAACGGCGTGATGGTGCTCGGGCTTTCGCGACCCTCGGGTCCAACCATCTTCGGCCACCACGCACCGCTCAAGCCATGAGAGGCGGCTCGCGCCTTCGCTTGCGGCAAATGTTGTTGGTACCAAGGCATGCTGCGCTCGAGCAGCTCAGTGCGCCCCCATTGCGCGAAGTGCGCAGCATGCCAAGGATGCATTTCCAAGTGGAACTTGCCGTTCCAGCTGTTGGAGAACAGGCCTTCCTCTTGAGGCGGCACGGTTCCGGCGGCGTTCAACGCCATCAAGTACTGAGAGAGCACGACGCGTCGCTCGAGCTCACTGGCGCGCGGGTCGGTGCTGCCGGCGAAGTCGATCACGCCGCCGTTGTTCCAATAGGAATCCCAGTGCGCCGTCACCGCGTCGTGCGTCGCTGATGCCGACGGGAGCGGTTGCGAAGGCCGCTCGGAAGAGAACAGCACGCTGAAGCGGAAGACATCGCCCTTGGGTTGAATTCGAATCGTATGCGGGCCGACGGAATCGAACGACACGTCCTCATCGCTCGCGGCTTCGACAAAGTAGCGAGTGTCATCGAGCCGGCGTTGCAGTGAGATCCCGCGTGCGGTCTTCCCGACGATCTCAGTGACATGACGCTCCGGATGCTCCCAATCGGCCGGATTAGGATTGAGCTGAGCTGCGACGCCTGGAAACTTCAAATCCACCGCAAGCTGCGAAGCGTTGAGGGTCGGTGCCTGGATACTCACCTGAAGCAGGTCGAGCCGAGGATGGACGCTCGTCTCGATCTCGACCGGCTGGCCTTCGAACTCGAAGTGACTGCGCAACGTGCCGCTCCACAAATCGAGGGTCTGTCGTGTCGCCTTCAAATCGGCGAACGTCGCGGGCTTGCCGTCCTTTGAAAGCAGACGCAGAGACACGCGCCCGAGCGAAAAACGATGGGGATTCTCCCGCAGCCACTGAATCTCGGGCCGCTTCGCCTCCGACCAGTCGTGTAGCCAGGGATACTGCTGAGGCTGACCGCGAACGTCGACGGCCTTGAGGCTGTCCTCATATTTATACTGCTTCGGATTGGGAAAGCTGTGCCACGCCCACTGTGCCTGAGTCATCAGCGGCGCCAACGGCGAGTACTGCTTGTCGAACGTCTGCAGCCCCGTGATATCGGCGGTGAAAGCGATATTGCCGTTGCCGACCATCAAGGGCGAGGAGGGGTCGATGCTCGTCAGTGTGGGATTGTGTCGAGTGACGAGCGCTTTCCGATCGATGCTCGTGTCCTCGGCGTGTACCCAATCGAAATCCGCGATGCCGCCGCCGGCCAGATTCGATGTAAAAGTAAACAGCGCAGGCCGCGCGCCTTTCCACCAGCTGAACATCAGCTTCGCGCGCGTGCCAAAGGGCTTGAACGTCTTGCCCTCATCGGTGCTGTACGAGTAGCGGGCGAACTCATCGTCGACGTTCACGCGGAGGAGCAGAGAGTCGGCGGTGAGCGCATCGCCGAGCGTGTCCGTACCTGCGTAAGAGAAGGTGAGATGGCGCTTGCCAGCCTGCTGCGTCAGCCCGATCCAACTGGGACGCTTGCCGAACATGGCGAGCCCGGCTTTCTGGCCGTCACGCATCTCGCCGATCAGCATGCGCGCAGTGATCTGAGACGATCGACCATGCAGCACCTGGGTCAACGTATTGCGCGCACTGACGAAGTTCGTCGCGGGCATGGCCTTCAATCGCAAATGACCACGGCGCTCCTTCAAGCTCCAATGTGCATCGGAAGGATTGTGATTCCATTCCCATTGCACGCCGAGCTTCGGGTCGGAGAACTCATCGGACGTCTGGATCTGCACGGGATCGAATGTGCCGCCGACGTGAGGTACGCGATGTGACATCACGGGCTGACCGTTGTCGCCCATCACCGGCCAACCGTCTTCCCAGCGCACCGGCTGCATATGAACGATGCGTCCGTACGCGCCGGTGCTGTTGAAATGCAAGAACCAGCCTTCGCCCGAAGGTGTCTCGACGTAGCCGCCCTGATGGGGCGCCTGCACGTGCGTCGTTCCTTTGGAGAGCACGGTGCGAATGTCGTAAGGCCCGTAGATGTTCTTCGAGCGAAGCACCGCCTGCGGACCTTCGCCAACGCCGCCGTACGGCGCGAAGATGTAGTAGTAATCGTCGCGTTTGAGCAGCTTCGGTCCTTCGAGAATGGGCAATCGCACTTTGTCTTCGACGATCACCTTGCCGGCATCGAGCACCTTGGTGCCGTCGGCGGTCATTCGTCGCAGGATCAGCGGGCCCGCGCCGACGCGCGAATGAACCAGATAGGCGTTACCGTCGTCGTCCCACAGCGGGCACGGATCTTCGAGGTTGGGCTCATCGATGACTTTGACGGGCGCGCTCCACGGTCCCTCGGCTCGTGCAGCGCTGGCCATGAACACGCCTTCGGTGGGCGTTGCGAAATACACATAGAAGCGCCCCTCGTGAAAACGGATAGACGGTGCCCACACACCGGCGGCGTAGCGATGGCCCATCTTGGTATTGAAAGGAATGCGCTCGGCGGTGTCGTCGAATTCCACCGGCCCGGGCAGATCGTAGTTGGGATCGAAGCTCAGTCGGGGCAGCACGTGACCGATCAGCGTCCAGTGCACCAGGTCCTTGGATTTCAGCACCGGCAGGCCCGGCGAGAAATGAAACGACGACGCCACCATGTAGTAGCTGTCGTCGACGCGGATGACGTCTGGATCGGAGTAGTCCGAATGCAGGACCGGATTGCGATAGACAGGCGGGGCATCGGCCGCCGCGACGCTCGTCGGAGTGACGAGCGCCGTCGCTAGAATGAGCGCTCCAGTCAGCGCGAGAGCTATCGACTTCATGAGGATCCCTGTGACGGCGTGACAGCATGGGGGTGACTGTCACGCCGCCACGCTTCGATCATAACGTGCGGACCGTCATTCCAACGAACATGGTGCGACCGTTGTAATCGTAGGTCGCGGGCCAGGTGTTGGCTCGAATCTGCGCGCTGCCGACCACCGGCGGATCGTCGTCGGCGAGATTGTTTACGCCGCCGAAGAATTCCACCTTGTCGCCCCAGTTATATGAGAACGAGAAGTCGAGGTAGTTCTGCGACTTGAGGCGCGGATTCACCAGATCGGCGTAAGCAGGCGGCGTCGCACCCGAGCGCAGCGGCAGCAGATAACGATCGACCGTCACATCGTCGATGTATCGATGCCGCAGACTCAGGCTGAGCGGGCCGGTGCTCCAGGTGAAGCGGGTCACGCCCTTGTATTCGGGAATGGGCTCGCCGCAGGTGGTGCCGTAAGAGCCGACGCAACGATTCTTCACGTTCGGGAACGCCTGCACCGGCGTCGAGGTGAATTCGTTCGTCTTGGTCCAGGCCGTGCTGATGTTCAACGTGCTGCCGTTGCCGAACAGGCCGAAGCCGAAATCGAATCCATAGCGCGCGGAGAAGTCATAGCCGTTGGT
Source organism: Steroidobacter flavus (assembly GCF_042651805.1). NCBI lineage: Bacteria > Pseudomonadati > Pseudomonadota > Gammaproteobacteria > Steroidobacterales > Steroidobacteraceae > Steroidobacter > Steroidobacter flavus. Next base: position 3,499,481 of record NZ_JBHSDU010000003.1, read on the forward strand.
CTCCAATCCGCCGGTGTTTGCCTGGCGGATCTCGGCGTAGTACGGAATGCTGATCTCGCCCGTCACCGGGTTGCGATTGACGGCCTGGCAGAACTCGCTGTTGGCGTTCTGAATGATGTTGTAGCAGAGGTTCAACGTGTTGTTGAGGCCGCCACCGAGTTGCGCGATCGCGCCGTCGAGCGTGATGTCGAAGTAGTCCAACGTCACGGCCAGTTTCGGCAATATGCGAGGTGTGATGACCACGCCGAAGGTGCGCGTGTCGGACTCTTCTTCGCCAACGTTCGGATTACCACCAAACAATGCGGGGATGATGGTGTTCGGCTGCACGCCCGCCGTGAACACCGACGCCGCTGGCACGCCGCTCGCGACACACAGTGCGCGCACGGCATCGGTTCGGCCGGAAGCCGGCTGTTTGTCGGAGCAGGGATCGGTTGCCGGTTCGACGCTCTGGCGCAGGCCGCCGTACAAGTCTGCGACGTTCGGTGCGCGAATGGCGTGCTGGAATTGACCGCGGAACGCGACGTCTTCATTCAAGCGCCAGTCGAGACCATACAGATACGTCCACACCTTGCCCACGCCTTCCAGATCGTAGTCGGACTGACGGAAGCCGCCGTTAGCGGCGAGGGTGTCGATGAACGGCAAGCCACTGAGGATCGGAACGCGCAATTCGCCGAACACTTCTTTAGCAGTGACATCGCCTTCGGTGGGCAGGCCGGGGTTGAAGCCCACCACGTCGCCCGAGCGCAGGAACTCATCCGGCACAAACTTTGACGACGCATAGCGCCACTCGGCACCGAGCGAGAACGCCAACGGACCGGCCGGCAAATCGACGATCTGGCCGGACAGCGTGGCGGCTGCGACTTGCAACTCAGCTTCGGTCGAGTTGGTCGCGCCGATGGCGATCGCATCCACGCCGGCATCCGAAATGTTCTGGCCGAAGATGTTGAGCACTGGTGCCGCGCCGCCGTTCGAGAGCAGCGCCGTCGCGAAGCGGCTGCGAGAAACGTTGCCAGATTGACGGCTCGTTTCTTCGGTGCGCGCGAAGGTGTAATAAACATCGTAGGCGAGATTACGGAGGAAGTGGTCCGAAACATCGCCGATGTCGCCCCGCATGCCCAGCGCCATGCGCCAGACGTTGCGATCCGAAACGTTCTCGCGCAGTCCCACTTCAACCAGGCGGCGGCCGACGTTGATCACGGCGAAGCCGTCGTTCGGATTGTTGACGCGCGAGCTGGAGCCGGTGGTCACGGTGGTCGGGCCCGTTTCGGCGAGGTCCAGTTGACGCAGCACCTCGTTCATCCCTGGAAGGTTGGCGAGGTAGGGATTGTTGACGTTGAACAGGAACGGGCCGCTGATGTTGGTCGGCGCCAGTTGCTGATCGACGCGGTTGTTACTGAAGTGGAACTCCAGATAGCCGGTCGCTTTGTCGGTGAAGTCGTAATGACTGAACGCGTTCACCATCCAGCGCTCTTGAGGCACTTGCAGATAGTTGTCGGGACCGAGATTGAAGTCGTCCTGCGGCGTGAGGGCAGGGCGCACCGAGGTGCCGTCGTCGTTGAACGTAAAGCCACGCGAGCCCATGCCGGTCAGGCCGGCCGCGGCCAGTGCCGCATTCAAGCCTGGATTCGATGTGGCCGAGCCCGCGATGGGAACGCCAGTGAAACGGCCGTTCGGAATATCGCCGCTGCCGCCGGCGATGAGGCCGGGCACGCCACCAGCGGCACGACAGGTCGAGCCCGAAGGCACGGACACAGGAACGCCAGCATGATCACGGCTGAAAGACGCCGGTGTCACGCAGCCATCGGACAAGGAGTCGTACGCCCATTCGCCGCGCTCGCCACGAGTGATGGAGCCGCGATTCAGATAATTCACCGATACGACCGCGTTACCGCGACCCTCGGCGAAGTTACCGCCGACTGTGAGATCGATGTTGTAAGTCGGCGTGGTGGTCGGGCTGTCGTAACTGGTTTGCGCCGTCGCTTCGACGCCTTCGAAGTCATCGCGCATGATGAAGTTCACGACGCCGGTGATCGCGTCGGAGCCATACACGGCGGAGGAACCGCCAGTGACGACTTCAGTGCGCGCGATCAGCGCCGTCGGAATGGTGTTGAGGTCGGTGACTTGTTCCGGGCCGTAGATTGCAAACCGCCGTCCATTGACCAGGACCAGATTGCGGGATGCGCCGAAGCCGCGAAGATTCACGTCAGCAGTGCCGCCGGGCACTGTGTTTGCCGTCGCGCCGCCGTTGGTGGAGGCCACGAATTGAGGCGCGTCGCTCAGGATCTTTTCAACGTTGGGTGCGCCCGACAGTTTTATTTCTTCCGTACTGATGACGCTCACCGGCGTCGAGGTGTCGATGCCCTCGCGCGCGATTCTCGAGCCCGTCACCAATACTTCTTCCACTTCCGCGTGCTGCGTGTCCTGTGCCAGCGCCGCCACGCCAAAAGTAGAACCTGCGAATACCACACCGAAGCCGAGCGCAGCCGCTCGCCGGCGATGTTTGCCACTCCCGATCATTTCATAGCCCCCTATGAAGAATTTGTTGTTGCCCTCACGCCAAGCGGCGTGAGCGGTTTTGAATCGTTTTGATGGACCGGCTCATGCCGACCGTTCTTTAGCTCTCCCTTCCAGCGATACCGCTAACATTTCTTGCCGTCGTGACTGGCAATGAGCGAGAATTATCATAGTTGATCGAAGTTGGCTAGAGGCCGATCATGCGAGTCGCTCCTCGACCGCGGCCGGCGACGATCGATTCGAGCAGGCGCATAAAGCAGACAAATATCTCTGCGACAGCGTCTGCCCCGGCGTCGGCGAGGACGCCGTGGGTCGCGACAAAATACTTATTTTCCAGGGGTTTCATGCATGAACGATCAAGATTCCGGCGGCCTCGATCGGCGCGCTGTGCTCAAGTCCGCAGGTGCCGTGGCACTGGGATTGGCGAGCACTGCCTATGCGTCCGCACCCAGAAAGCGCTTTGCCGTGGTCGGAGTGGGCTCGCGCTCACGCATGTACACGACCGCGATCACGGGTAAATTTCGCGACTCCAACGAACTCGTTGGAGTGAGCGATAACAATGCGGGCCGGGCGGCGCTCGCCGTCAAGACCATCGCCGCGACCGGGGCGGGCAAGCCAAAGGCGTACAGCGCGGCCGATTTCGATCGCATGATTCGCGAAACCAAGCCGCAGACGGTGATCGTCACGTCGCCCGACGCCACTCATAACGAGTACATCATCCGTGCGCTGGACGCCGGTTGCGATGTCATTACCGAAAAGCCGATGACGACGACGGCCGAGAAAGCGCAATCCATTCTCGATGCCTGCAAGCGCAACGGCCGCAGCGTACGGGTCACGTTCAACTATCGATATTCACCGCCGCGCACCCAGGTGAAAGACATGCTGATGAACGGTGACATCGGCGATGTGCTGTCGGTGGACTTTCACTGGTTGTTGAACACGGTGCACGGCGCCGACTATTTCCGTCGCTGGCACAGTAACAAAGCCATCTCCGGCGGCCTGATGATTCACAAGGCCACGCACCATTTCGATCTGGTGAACTGGTGGCTGGGCGCGCAGCCGGAGACGGTCACCGCGATCGGTAAGCGGGAGTTCTATACGCCGACCATGGCCAAGCGCATGGGGCTGAAGAGTCATCACGAGCGCTGCCGGACCTGCCCCGAACAAAACGCCTGTACTTTCTATTTCGATCTCGCGGCCGATGCCGGCTTGAAGGCGCTGTATCTCGACAACGAACAGCACGACGGTTACTTCCGCGATCAGTGCGTGTGGCGACCGGAGATCAGCATCGAGGACACGATGAATGTCGCGGTTCGTTACGACACGGGCACGACCCTCAGTTACTCGCTCAATGCGTTCAATGCGTGGGAGGGGTATCACATCGCGTTCAATGGCACGAAGGGGCGTCTGGAACATTCCATCGTCGAGCAGGCGGGTGTCGCGGGGGCCGATGAGACGCAGGGGAAGATCAAAGACGATGGCGTGACGACGCGGATCATTCCGTTGCGAGGCGAGCCGCGCGACATCGAGCCCTGGACCGGCACGGGCGGTCATGGCGGCGGCGACGATGTGATGTTGACGGAAATTTTCGGCGATGCGCCGGCGGACAAATACAAGCGTGCATCGGATCAGCGCGGCGGGGCTTACTCGATTCTGATCGGCATCGCGGCCAATCAATGTTTCAAGACCGGTCAGCCGGTGCGGATCGATGAGCTGGTGACGGGGCTGACGCCGCCGGATCGGGCGCCGATGCCGAGTCGCACGGCATCGTTGCCGATGCCGATGCGAGTGAAGATGCCCTAGTTGGAAATGGCGAGGGCGCTCGCGTTAAGCGCGAGCGCTCTTTGTCGCCGAACGCCGACGCTTCGCGCCGAATGCGACAGCCGCGCCCACCACGAGCAGTCCGACTGTCCCAGGCTCGGGAATGTTATTGGTCGAGGAGACCCCGACCAGGCGCAGGTTTTCGCCGCAGGTGCCCAGGCAAATCATGTTCTGCCCCAGGCCGATGTCGGCGATGAACGAGAAGGCGTGGCCGATGGGCGCATCGATGATCGAAGTGCGCACCAGCTGAATGAAATAATCGCCGGACTCCCAGCGAACCACGTCTTCATAAAACGGCTGGGTCGGATCGGGGCCGAGAAACTGACGGAAGCTGGTGCTTTCGTTCGGCAGCGACAGATCCGAGGCGAGCTCTTCGCTCGTGCCGGCCAGGCGCGCGTGGAAATAATCGAGCTGATAGTGACCGAACCAGGGGTCGCTCGGGTTGGTGTGCAGGCCCTGATCCTGTTGCGTGACCAGCACGCCGCTGCCGTTCAGGTAAGTGGCCTGCTGGTCCACGTCATATTCCATCGTGAACCGAAAGGTGGGGTCGTCGCCGTTTTCGTAACTGCGACCGTCGCCAAAATATCCGTACGTGTAGTAAACGGGAACGGCCGATGAGGTCGCCGACCACATCAAGCCCACGCACGCTGCCCAGAGACTCGCCTTGCGCATCATCCGGTCTCCCTGTCGTCAACTCACTTTAGGAGGTCTGCTCGCAATCATAAGTGAAATCGCGGAGCACAGCTGCAGTGTACGCGTGCTGTCGCCGAGCGCTACTGTCGTGATTCGTGACAGCAGGAAATTTACCTGCACTTTGCGCTGACGCGTCCGTAAAACGGGCAGGCTCGGTATCATTGCGTGCATGACACCGTTGCTGACTTTGAAAGTTCACGAGCAGTTTCAGAAAGCGTTGCGTGCCGGCGCCGCCGAGTTGACGTGCTCTCTCGATCTGGATCGCACGACGACGAGCGTGACGCTCGAACAATCCGGCTGGACGTGGCAGGGGCAGCGCTATCCGTATCTGGAGAAGTGCAAGGAGCGCACTGTTTATTACTGGCGAGACGGCGAGTTCGCACCGGTGTCGCGTTTCGGTTCGTCGCTCATCAAGTTGGTGCCGACGGACTGGGGTCCGCCGACGTTCGAGATCGACGGCATCAAGATGCTGGTGAGCGAGAAGATTTCGCCGTATCAGGATGCGCAAGCCAAGGTCGCCTTGATCGAGCCGCGCGGGAAAACCATCCTCGATACGTGCGGCGGTTTGGGTTACTTCGCGGTGTGGTGTCTGGCGGATGCAGCGGCGCAAATTATTTCATTCGAAAAAAATCCGGATGTGATCTGGTTGCGCAGTCTCAATCCCTGGTCGCCACCGGTGGGTGGCGCGCTCAGTCTCACTCAAGGCGATGTCTCGGAGAAGATCGCCGAGTTACCGGATGCATCCGTCGATGCGATTCTCCACGACCCGCCGCGCTTCGGTATCGCCGGCGAGTTGTACTCCCAGGAGTTCTACGATCAGCTCGCGCGAGTGTTGAGGCGAGGCGGACGAATGTTTCATTACACCGGCACGCCCAACAAGCTCACGACCGGTCGCGATGTGCCCAACGAAGTCGCGACTCGACTGAAGCGCAGCGGCTTGAAGACCCGGCTGCACGGCGACGGCGTGCTGGCGAGCAAGGGCAGCCGCTAGCGGCGCGAGATTTTTCCGCCAGTCCGGGATCTGACTCGCTCGCGATGCGTTACCGGGGCAACGCAGTGTTTTCGTAGGAGCGCCGCCATGTCATCCGCTAAGGCCACCACCGACCACGACACCATTCGCCACTGGGTTGAGAAGCATGGCGGCTGTCCCGCGCATGTGAAGAGCACCGGTGGTAAGCAGGATCCCGGTATTCTGCGTATTGATTTTACCGGCTTCTCCGGCCAGCAGACGCTCGAAAAAATCTCGTGGGATGAGTTTTTCGAATCTTTCGACGCCAACGAGCTGGCGTTCCTGTATCAGGACGAGGGCCGCTTCAACAAGCTGGTCCGGCGCGACTCGGTTCGGGATCAGCTGCAGTAGGCGACGAATGGCCCGATATCGATAAAAATACGTCCGATCTCCAAAATCCAGCCAGACCGCACGGTCGAAATGACGCGGCTGCGGTGGTCGATTCTGCACTTCGGTGTCACACTCTCTGCAGGCTGGTGGGGGTGATATATATGAGTGCAGATCGGGCTTTGCGCGATCCGCTGGATGACCTGACCCGCGAACAGGTCGAGGCCGCATTGGCGGCTCATCAAGGGCGGCCCGGGCCGCTGTTACAGATTTTGCATGACGTTCAGGACCGGCTCGGTTATGTGCCGCCGGCCGCGATCCCGCTGATCGCCGAAGTGTTGAATCTGTCGCGCGCCGACGTGCACGGCGTGGTCACTTTTTATCATCACTTCCGGCAGGCGCCGATCGGGCGTCATGTCATCCAGGTATGTCAGGCGGAAGCTTGCCGCTCCATGCATTGTGAGAAGCTGACCGAGCATGCTCAACGCAAGCTGGGTGTCGAGATGCATGGCACGACTGCGGATGGTCGTTACACTCTCGAGCCGGTGTATTGCCTGGGCAACTGCGCTTGCAGTCCGGCTGTGATGATCGACGGCGAGTTGCACGGTCGCGTGACGCCGGAGACCTTTGACGCTTTGATCGCGCCGCTGTCATGAATATCAAAGTCTATGTACCGCGGGATGCAACCGCGCTGTCGTTGGGTGCGGGTCGAGTCGCTGCCGCCATCGATCGCGAAGCTCAGCGCCGCGGTTTGCGAGTGCAACTGATCCGCAACGGCTCGCGGGGCCTGTTCTGGCTCGAGCCACTGATCGAAGTGGCCACCGCCGAAGGTCGTCATGCGTATGGGCCGGTCACGGTCCAGGATGTGCCGGGCCTGTTCGATGCGGGCTTTCTCGATGGCAAGGCGCATCCGCTACACCTCGGGCTCACTGAAGAGATCAAGGAGCTGAAGAGTCAGCAGCGTCTGACGTTCGCGCGCGTCGGCATCATCGATCCGGTTTCTGTCGATGACTATGTTGCTCACGGGGGCTATGCAGGGCTGAAACGCGCGCTCACCCTGTCGCCAGGAGAAATCGTCGACGCCGTGACTCAGTCCGGCCTTCGCGGCCGCGGTGGCGCGGCGTTTCCGACCGGCATCAAGTGGAAGACGGTGCTCGATCAGCCGCCTCAGCAAAAATATGTAACGTGCAATGCCGACGAAGGCGACTCGGGCACGTTTGCGGATCGGATGCTGATGGAAGGCGACCCGCTCATGCTCATCGAAGGCATGACGATCGCGGGCATCGCGGTCGGCGCGACTCAGGGCTATATCTATCTACGAGCCGAATATCCGCATGCACATCGCGCCTTGATCGAGGCCATCGCCGCAGCTCGCGCGAGTGGCTATCTGGGTAGCAATATTCTCGGCAGCGGCAAGCAGTTCGAGCTCGACGTGCGATTGGGCGCGGGCGCCTACATTTGCGGCGAAGAGACGTCCATGCTCGAAAGCCTGGAAGGCAAGCGGGGCGAAGTTCGGGTCCGTCCGCCGTTGCCGGCGATCAAAGGCTTGTTTGGCCGGCCCACGATTGTGAACAACGTGATCTCGCTCGCCTCGGTGCCGGTGATTCTCGCGAAGGGTGCGGACTTCTACAAAGATTTCGGCACCGGTAAATCGCGCGGCACGATTCCGTTGCAGCTCGCGGGCAACGTCAAGCACGGCGGTTTGTTCGAGCGAGCGTTCGGTCTCACACTTCGCGAACTGATTTATGACTACGGCGTCGGCTCCGCCTCGGGGCGCGAGATCCGTGCCGTGCAGGTGGGTGGTCCGTTGGGCGCTTACATTCCAGCGTCGCAGTTCGATACGGCCATCGACTATGAAGCGCTCAGCGCGATCGGCGCGTTGCTGGGTCATGGTGGCGTCGTGGTGTTCGATGACACGGTCGATATGGCTGGCATGGCACGCTACGCGATGGAGTTCTGTGCGAAGGAATCGTGCGGTAAATGCACGCCGTGCCGTATCGGCTCGACCCGCGGAGTGGAGCTGATGGATCGCGTGCTCGCCAACGTCGATCGCGAGCGCAACTTGCAGCTGGTCGAGGAACTGTGCGACACGATGCTGCACGGATCCCTGTGTGGCCTGGGCGGAATGACGCCGTTCCCGGTGCAAAGCGCGCTCAAATATTTTCCTGAAGATTTTCGCAAGACTGTGCAGTAGCCGGAGTTAGTAGCCATGCACGCACTCGATTACATCGATCCAGGCACACCGGCCGTGCCGGAGCCCGTCGATGGAGCACTCAAGCAAGTGACCGTCGAGATCGACGGCTTCACCGTCACCGTGCCCGATGGCACCTCGATCATGCGAGCGGCCTCGCAGCTCGGGAATCAAATTCCCAAGCTGTGTGCGACCAGTTCGCTCAAGGCGTTCGGCTCGTGCCGCCTGTGCCTGGTGGAGATCGAAGGCCGTAAAGGTTATCCGGCGTCGTGCACGACGACCGTCGCCGAGGGCATGAAGATCCGCACGCAGAGCGAGAAGCTCGGTCAGCTGCGCGGCAATGTGCTCGAGCTGTATCTCTCCGATCATCCATCCGAGGCGGAGTGCTGTTCCAGCAATAACCGCTGCGAGCTGCATGAAATGGCGGCGGCCGCGGGGGTGAGCGAGTCGCGCTACGCATTGCCAGGCGTCGATGGGATTCCGGCCGGTCGCACTCATCAGCACTCGGTGAAGGACGACAGCAATCCTTACTTTGTCTTCAATCAAGACGCCTGCATCGTCTGCTCCCGCTGTGTGCGAGCTTGCGATGAGGTTCAGGGAACGTTTGCATTGACCATCGAAGGCCGCGGCTTCGATTCCAAGGTGTCGGCGAGTCAGTCCGAGTCGTTCCTGGACTCCGAATGTGTGTCCTGCGGCGCTTGTGTCGAGGCGTGCCCGACAACAGCGCTCACTGAAAAATCTGTTCTCTCGCTCGGCCGGGCCGAGAGTGCGGTGGCCACCACGTGCGCCTACTGCGGTGTCGGCTGTACCTTCAAGGCCGAGATGAAGGGCGAGCAGGTCATCCGCATGGTGCCGTATCGAGACGGTCATGCGAATCACGGTCATGCTTGCGTGAAAGGGCGCTTTGCCTACGGCTATGCCACACACGCCGATCGCATCACCAAGCCGATGATCCGAAGCAAGATCACCGATCCGTGGCGCGAAGTGAGCTGGGACGAGGCGATCAACTATGCGGCTGCCGAGTTCAAGCGGATCCAGGCGCAGTATGGTCGGGACTCGGTGGGCGGAATCACTTCCTCCCGCTGCACCAACGAGGAAACCTTCCTGGTTCAGAAGCTGGTGCGTGCGGCGTTCGGCAACAACAACGTCGATACATGCGCGCGTGTGTGCCATTCGCCCACGGGCTACGGTCTGAAGAATACGATCGGCGAGTCGGCGGGTACGCAGGAATTCGACTCGGTGATGCATGCCGACGTGATCATGCTGATCGGCGCCAATCCCACCGAAGGTCATCCGGTGTTCGCTTCTCAAATGAAGCGCCGGCTGCGTCAGGGTGCGAAGCTCATCGTCGTCGATCCTCGTCAGATCAAGCTGGTCCGGACGCCTCACATCGAAGCGGACTATCACTTGCAGTTGCGGCCGGGTACGAACGTCGCGCTGATGAATTCGATTGCGCATGTCATCGTGACCGAGGGCCTGGCGCACGGTGAGTACATCACCGATCGTTGCGAAACGCAGTCCTGGGAGAAATGGAAGGCGTTCGTCAGCGATCCGAAGAATTCGCCCGAGGCGATGGAAGCGGTCACGGGTGTGCCGGCCATGGCCGTGCGTGCCGCCGCCAAGTTGTATGGATCGGCCGCGAATGGCGCGATCTACTACGGCCTCGGTGTCACGGAACACAGCCAGGGCACGACGATGGTCATGGCCATCGCGAATCTCGCTATGGCCACGGGCAACTTGGGCCGCATCGGTGTCGGTGTGAATCCGCTGCGCGGTCAGAACAACGTGCAGGGCTCGTGCGACATGGGCTCGTTCCCGCACGAGTTCAGCGGTTATCGCCATGTGTCCGACGACGCGGTTCGCGCGACGTTCGAGTCGGAGTGGGGCGTGCAGCTGCAGTCCGAGCCGGGTCTGCGCATTCCCAATATGTTCGAAGCGGCGCTCGATGGCAGCTTCCGCGCTGTCTATGTCCAGGGTGAGGACATCGCGCAGTCCGATCCGAACACGACTCACGTGACCGCGGCGTTGAGCGCGATGGAATGCGTCGTCGTGCAGGATCTGTTCTTGAACGAGACCGCCAAGTTCGCGCATGTGTTCTTCCCGGGCTCGTCGTTCCTGGAGAAGAACGGCACGTTCACGAACGCCGAGCGTCGCATCGGTCGCGTGCGTAAGGTCATGCAGCCGCTCGGTGGCTTGGAAGATTGGGAAGCCACGGTGCGTTTCTCGAATGCGCTCGGCTATCCGATGAGCTACACGCATCCGTCGCAGATCATGGATGAGATCGCCGCGCTCACGCCGACCTTCACCGGTGTGAGTTACGAGAAGCTCGATAAGCTCGGCAGCATCCAGTGGCCGTGTAACGAAGCGGCGCCCGACGGCACGCCGACGATGCACATCGGGCAATTCGTGCGCGGCAAGGGCAAGTTCTTTGTGACGGACTATGTCCCGACGCGCGAGAAGACGACGAGTCGCTTCCCGCTGCTGCTGACGACCGGTCGCATCCTCACACAATACAACGTGGGCGCGCAGACGCGTCGGACTCACAACGTGGTGTGGCACGACGAGGATCGGTTGGAGATTCATCCGCACGATGCCGACGTGCGCGGCATTCTCGAAGGCGACTGGGTTGGCATTGCGAGCCGAGCCGGCGAGACGGTGTTGCGTGCGCAGGTGACGGATCGGGTGCAGCCGGGCGTCGTCTATACGACGTTCCACTTCCCCGAGTCCGGCGCGAACGTCGTGACCACCGACAACTCGGATTGGGCGACGAACTGTCCCGAGTACAAAGTGACGGCAGTGCAGGTCGTGAAGGTCAATCAGCCGTCGGAGTGGCAGAAGCGGTATCGCGAGCTGACCGAGCGAAACACGCGCATTCGGCGCGGTGCTGGTGTGCATGTCTGACGTCCGCGCCGCGCCGGCAACGAGCCGCGAAGTCACGGTCCATCGCTGGCGCGATGGCGATGTCGAGCGCGTTGCCGATCAGGTCGCCGAAGAATTGCCGGTGTCGCTGGTGTTCAACGGCGTGCCGCATGTCGTGATGCTCGCGACGCCGGCGAATCTGGAAGATCTCGCGGTCGGGTTCACGTTGAGCGAGAGCATCGTCGGCTCGCCCAGTGAGATCGTCTCGGTCGAGTCGGCGATTCGTGAAGACGGGAATCTGGAAGTGCGCATTGGCATTACTGCGTCCAGGCTCTCCGATCTGCTGCGGCGTCAGAGAAACATGACCGGTCGTACGGGCTGTGGTCTGTGTGGCGCGCAGACGGTGGAAGATGCGATTCGCCAGCCAGCGCCGGTGCAGGGCGGTGTGAATGTCGATGTGGATTCGCTGCACGACGCGCTGAGAAATCTGCGCGAGCGTCAGGAGATCAATCTACGGACGGGCAGCGTTCACGCGGCGGCCTGGGTGATGCCGGAGTCGGGCATCAAGCTGGTGCGTGAAGATGTCGGTCGTCATAACGCATTGGATAAGGTCATTGGCGCGGTGGTCCGGGCCGGTGGCGATTTCAAATATGGATACTTCGTGGTGACCAGCCGCGCGAGTTATGAAATGGTTCAGAAGGCGGTCACGGTCGGCGGCACGTTGCTCGCCGCGGTGTCGGCTCCCACGGCGTTCGCCATTCGCATGGCGGAGTCCGCGGGGCTGACGTTGGTCGGCTTCGCACGTGAGCATCAACACGTGGTCTACGCTCATCCTTCGCGACTCTTATGCACATCGACTACTTAGTTCGCATGGCCAACGACATCGGTGCCTTCTTCGCCAACGAGGAAGACAAGAAGGTCGCGGCCGCGAGTATTCATCAGCACATCCATCGATACTGGGATCCCCGGATGCGCTCGCGGATCGTCGCGTACTACAAGGAAACGGGCGGCGACGAGCTCGAAGGTCCGGTGCGAATCGCGATCCAGCGGCTGGCCGAGGAAACAGCCGCCAAGGCTTGATCTAGATCAAACCGAACTCGCGCATGGCGGGCTCGAAGTTCTCGTTGCTGTGGCCCGGGCGCGTTAGTTTGAATATCGAGAAACGTTGTAGCGGGCTCAATGCGGCCCACTGCGCCGGTGTCGGCGGCGTGACATCGCGCTCAATCGAGTAATCCACGACGCGCTGAGGCACGCTGTTCGTGTCATTCCATTCCGCGCCATCGTCTCTTTCCAGCAACTGCGCCGGCGCGCTGGTCCGGGTTTCGATCACGCCCATGACATAGCGGCCGTAGTCGTCGATTTCATTCGGCGTATCGCAGTCCTGCGCAACCAGCTGTTCCCGCTCGTCGAGCGAGAAATGATTCCATTGTTTCAGCGACACTTTGACGCCGCACAGATCCAGCTTGCGTCGCACGGCCATGGGAATGCAGTACAACGCGCCGGCAAAATCCTTCTCGAACTGGAAGATGGTCGAGGTCGTGTTCATGCCGGCATTCTACACCCGCTAAAAAACCAGGCCCAGCGGTTGCCCGCCAGGCCTGGGTGCATGTCAGGTCGCGGGGACCTGGATGCGCACCATGTCCTTCAACATGCCGTCGAGTCCGCCGAACACGGTCAGCTTGTCGACCTTTTCGGTGACCTTTTCCAAGGTCTCGAGCTCCTTCAGGCGCAGCAGCGTCGGGTTCTCTTCCATGAGCCGTGCCGTGTTGAGCAGAGAGCGCGTTGCCGCGGTCTCTTCTCGGCGCTTGATCAGGTTCGCTTGCGCCACCTTCTCAGCCTCCACGACCCGGTTGAGAATTTCCTTCATCTCTCCCGGCAGGATCACGTCCTTGATGCCCACGCTCGCCAGTCGAATGCCGTGCTGCTCGATCTTGCCGCGCGCCGAGGTCTGGATCTCACGATCCAGCTCGCCCTTCGCACCGAGCAATTCATCGAGCGTCCGGCTGCCGATGGCTTCACGCAATGCGAACTGCAGCTCCTTGTAAACAAACTCCACGAAGTTCTGCAGGACCGAGCGCGCCTGCACGACGTCTTCCACCTGCCAGAGGGCGGTGAGGTTGACGCGCAGGCTGACCTTGTCTCGAGTCAGGATGTCCTGCCCCGACACTTCCATGGTCTGCACACGCCGATCGACCTGCTCGACCTTCACAGTGCGCTGGAACTTCCAGAACGCGTGCAGGCCGGGCTCGAGCAGCCGGGTGAACTTACCGTCCACGATCAGCAAGGCCACCGACGTATCCGGCACTTCCACCGAGCTGATCGCTTCGTTGACCTGCGCGAGCAGCGGCTGCTTGGCGCGAGCCAGCAGCTTGGCGACGCGCGCCGGCACGTCGACATCCTGTGAGATATCGATCTTCTCGACCTGCACCTCGATCGGGCCCTTCCAATACAGCTGACGCTTGCCGGGTGCGAGCACGCCGGCGAGCTTGCCGTTCTTATAAACGAGACCGGCCTCGCTGTCGGTGAGCTCGACGATGTCGAAGTAACGTTCCATCAGCGCTCGAGCTTCCTTGATCAGGACGTCGACGCGCGGGTGTTCGAACTCCGGCACCGTGAGGTCGTAGAGCTGAATCGCGACATCGGTGAACGGCGCGGTCAGCCAGTGCTTGCCCGGCTCCAGCACGCCGGCAAAGGTCTTGTTCTTCCATACCAATGCCCGCTCGTGCTGGGCGATGAGAACTCGCTTGATCGTCATAGGGCCTCCTTGTTGTTCGCCCAGAAAAAATAAGTCCGAGGCCACCCCACGCCTGTCGCGCGGTCGTCGCTTTCGGTGCGGTCATCGCCGATGCGGGCGATCGTCGTCATTGCTCCCGCCTCCCTGCGCGAGCAAATATTCAACGAGCGCTCCTCATCGGGCCCGGCCGCATCGAGCATCGACGCTCAAGGCTTGGCACGCGTTGCGGTTCATTGCTGACCGCAGGGGCGCCTCGGGTGCGAAGCTTTCGCTTCGCGGGGAGATGCAACTGGCATCGACAGGGGGATTCGAACCCCAGCCTTTCGGCTTTACCGCGACTTTTTAAGAGTCGTTAGCTGCAATAGAGGGAATCGAACCCTCGACCGAGCAGAAAAACTGCTTGCTCTATCCAGCTGAGCTACATTGCATGGTGGTGGATCAGGCAGGCGTCCTGCGCGGTACACACAGCAGCAGCGCTGCAGCGTGCCAGTGTGGTGGAACCCACAACCGCTGACACAGAGACGACAACCAGACCGTGGTATCGATGCACGCTCGCGCGCTCATCGAAATTCTTGTTAGCGGCGGACGGAAACATTCCGTCCGCCGATGTTTCATCCGTTCAAGTGCAGTCGCGAGCTTCGCGGCACACCCAGGAGCAGAAACTCCATCTGGTCGGCCAGAATCTTACGATTGCTCAGAATGAACGCCTCGTATCGGTTCGGCACGTACGGCACATAGTGCAGCTTCATGCCCGCCGCTTCGGGAGTGCGGTCCGCCTTGCGGTGGTTGCACGCCTTGCAGGCAGCGACCAGGTTCATCCACGAGTCCGCGCCGCCCTTCGATCTCGGCACGATGTGCTCGAGATCGAGTTGCTCAGCGCGAAAACGCTGCGCGCAGTACGCGCAGATATAACGGTCGCGAGCCAGCAGCATGTCCTTGTTCAAGGTCGGCACCACATCGAAGTGCCGGATCATGAAATCCCGGCCCTTGATGGCGATGATCGAGCTGGCTCGAATCATCGACTGCAATCCGGTCAGGCGCTGCGTGCCCCCGTGCAGCACGAATTCGTGCTGACCGGCGGCCCACGCGATCATGTCGGTGGCGTAGTACTGCGCGGCCTGACGAACGTTCAACCACCGGTGCGGAGCGCCGGCGACGTCAAGCGCGAGAATGTGCGGACTCATCGTTGCTCCTCCTGTGTCCAGTGGCCAAAACGCATGAGGGCAGCCTCACGCGTGCGTGCTTGAAACAAAAACCTCGCGGGCGAGGCATTTCGGAGAGAGGGGTCGCCGAGCGGTGGCTCGTGCGACATGGCTCCTGCGATGCCCCGTCCGGCTTACGCCTTCGGGGCAGAGCCAAAGGCGGTTACCAGCGACCTGGGTACGACGGGCAGCCGAGCACGCCGCGAATAAAATCGCGTTGCGTGTTGTTCGAGGCGTTGCCGTGTCTCAGGTGCATGTATTCGGTGGATTGACGAAAGTTCAAACCGGCGGCGAGTCTAGCAATGGAATATTTCAATCACAACTATTTTTATATTTCAAATCTTAAGATCGACCTATCAAGACCGGCCCAGGGCCTTGCGTAATGTTTCATTCGCCCGGGCCAGGGTCGCGGCGCTCGCCGGGTCGCTCCGGGCCTGTTGAGCATTGGCCAGTGCCAGCAGAGCGTCGCCGATATCGGCGCTCCCCGACGGATCGCGAGCGACGCGTTCAGCCAGGGCCAGGGCCTGCTTCGCTGAAGCGATGGACCGATCGACGTCGCCCAGTTGCAGATAAATCTTGCTGGCGGTGGCGAACGCGGCACTGGCGCCGGGCGACAAATCCTTGTCGGGGGCGTAGCTCAGTTTGGCGAGCGAGGCTTCGATGAACTGGCGGGCGGCTTCATAGTTGCCGCGGGCCATGGCCAGCTCCGCGCGAGTTCGCAGCAGGTCGCCGAGCCGGTCGCGATTGCCATTCTCGTTCGCCATCCAGAGCTGTTCTGCATCGGCGAGCTTTTCTTCGACGGCGTCGAGTTGTTTGCTACCCAGCAGTGCGCGGCCCAATTGATGGTTGGCATTCGCTCTCAGGAACTGGCTGTCGAGCAGCTTGGCCTGTGAGCTGGCTTCGTTCAGCACCGCCACGGCTTCCTCCCATTTGCCCAGCCGTTGCAACGTCGTGCCATAAGAAACGCTGTACGCGATGGGGATGGGCTGCGCGCCACGCAAGGAACGGATGCGCTGCATGGCTTCCGCGCCGACCTTGCGGGCATTCTCGATCTCGCCCAGCCGATATAACAGCGAGGAGCGATTGATCATCAAGGTGGCTTTGGCGAGCGTGCCGCCCCGGCCGTTACGATCCAGGGCGTCGCTGGTGAGCAGATTGAGCTCCAGCGCTTCTTTATAACGAGCGGTGTTGTAGTAGATGCCGCCCAGATCGGTGAGCACGGCGTTGTAGCGCAGGCCGCGCGTGTCATCGGAGCGTTCCAGTAAATCCTGCGCCTCTTTCAGCCTCGCAATGGCTCCAGCCCGATCGCGATTCATGTGCGCGATGTCAGCTTCCGCGCGCAAGCAATCCACGCGGGTGGAAACTGGCGTATGGCCGAGCCGTTGCATGGCCTCGCGAGCCAGCGCCATCCGGCGGTCCGCTTCCGAATAGTTATTCGCATCCAGTTCGGTGCCAACCGCCGCGCATTGAACGGCGGCGATCAACTCGTCGTCCTTGAGGTCGCGGGCGATGGTATCGGCCCGCTGCAGCACTTCGAGTTGCTTGCCGGTGTTGTGCAGGTCCATGTAGCGGCGGGCCATCTGTAACAACATGCGCGCCGCGAAACGTGGGTCGTCGCTATATTGTTTGTCGAGCAGATCGAGGCCGGTATCCACCAGCTCGATCGGGGTCAGCGCGCGGCCTTCCGGGCCGACCGATTCCAGCATCAAGCTCATGAACTCGTTCGACGCCTCGGCTCGCTGTGCCTGATAGCGAGCCTCGTCACGTTGATGCGCGATCTCCTTGGCTTGGTACGCCATCACACCGCCGAACGCGAGCAGCGAAACGAACAAGCCCGACACCAGCGCCAGCGCGAGGCTATGGCGCACGGCGAATTTGCGCATTCGATAGGCAACCGACGGCGGGCCGGCGAGGACCGCCTCGTTCGCAAGATGCCGGCGCACGTCGGCCGCGAACTCCGCAGGGGAGCCGTAGCGATTGTTTCTATCCTTCTGCAGCGCCTTGAGCACGATCCAGTCGAGATCGCCGCGCAGGCGCAAGGACAACTGTCGCGTCGTGAGCCGGCGGTATTCGGCGACACTGTCGAGAGCTTGCGAGCTGGTCTTGACCCGCGTGCTCGGCGCCTGCGGATCGAACGTCAACAGCTCGTGCACCAGCTGCGCCGGGCTGGAATCGTGATTCGCAATCTTGAAGGGCAGGGTGCCGGTCAACAGCTCGTGGAGCACGACGCCGAGCGAATAAACATCCGAGCGCGTATCCACGTCCAGCGGCGACAGCTGCGCCTGCTCCGGGCTCATATATTCGGGCGTGCCGATGAGATGACCGATCCGGGTGTGAGCGCGGCTGGCCTGGGCGCCGGGCGTGACTGCCTTGGCGATGCCGAAGTCGATGACTTTCGGCACCGGCCGGCCATCGAGCTCGCTGACCAGCAGGTTGCTGGGCTTCAAGTCGCGATGGATGACGCCTTTCTGATGGGCGTGCTGAACGGCATCGCAGATTTGTAGGAACAATTGCAGGCGCGCATCGATGCCGAGCCGGTGCTGGTCGCAGTAACGATTCAGGGGAATGCCAGCCACATATTCCATCGCGAAGTACGGCTGGCCGGACTCAGTCGTGCCCGCGTCGATGATGTGAGCGATGCTGGGATGGCTCATCAATGCCAGCGTCTGCCGCTCCACCTCGAAGCGGGCGATGACGTCGCGCGAGTCCATGCCGGGCTTGATGACTTTGAGCGCCACGCGTCGGACCACGGGCGTGATTTGTTCGGCGAGATAGACCTCGCCCATCGCGCCTTCGCCGACTCGTTCCAATAATTTGTACGGGCCGATCCGCCGCTCGCCACGCCCCGGCAGGGGAGGTGTGCGTCGCTCGAGCGCATGGTCGCGCTCGGCGGCATCGTGAGCTTCCAACAAACGGGTGATCCGCTCGCGACTCTCGTCATCGGGACAATGTGCCTGCAGCCACTGTGCCCGCTGTGTCTTGGGCAGATCGACGCAGGCATCGAACAGCGCACGCTCGCTTTGCAAATTCATGCAATCAACCTGCGGCTATGGGCGATGTTGTTGGATGTGCTCGCACAGCCAGGCGCGGGCGAAGGTCCAGTCACGTTTGACGGTGGCGGGGGAAAGATCCAGCGCCCGCGCCGTGTCCTCGATGCTCATGTTTGCAAAGAAACGGAGCGATACGACTTCGGCCAGCCGCGCATCTTCCTTGGCGAGTTGATCGAGCGCGTCGTTGACCGCCAGAACATCCATATCTTCTTCCGGCGCGCTGATATCCAGATCCGACAGCGTGACGCGCTCCTGACCGGCGCCGCGTTTCTCCGCATGTTTGCGGCGGGCGTGATCGACCAGCACCCGGCGCATGGCTTGAGCGGCCGCGCCGAAAAAGTGTCGACGGTTTTGCCATTCGCCCGAGCCAGGGTTGAGTCGCAGATACACCTCGTTGACCAGCGCGGTGGGCTGGAGCGTATGACCGGAGCGCTCCTTGCGCATGCTCGACTCGGCGAGCAGGCGCAGCTCGTCATACACGGCCTGATACAGCCGCCCGATGGCCTCTTTTTCTCCGCCGCCGGCCGCATCGAGCAGGCGGGTCACATCGCTGCCGGACATATCTCTAAATTTTTCGGATTTCCCGTGAGCCTTTTCGGCGGACCGCTGCGCATGGGTCAGCAGGAGACATTTTAGTACGACTCAAACTCAGTGGAGTAGACCATGACTTTCGATACACGGCGAGGCGGATTACTAGCAACGACGATCGCGGCCCTGATGCTGGCGGCTTGTGGCGGCGGTGGAGGTAGCAACGGCGGCGCGGGTTCGAGCGGCACCGGCAGCGGCGGCTCTGGCTCGGGCGGCTCGGGCGATACCGGCACGGGTGGTGGTGGCAATCCAGCGCCCGGCGGCGGTGGCGACACCGGTTCCGGCTCGAGCTCGCCGAATCCGGTCATCTATATCGCCGATGAAGACGCGGATGACATTTGGGAGTTGTATCTGGCCGATGCGAGCAGCCCGACCGGCTCGACCAAGTTGAACGGTGCCCTGGCCACCGGCGGCAGCGTCGATCAATTCGCCGCTACGCCAAACGGTCAGGCCGCCATTTATATTGCCGACGGTTCCGTTTCCGGTCGCTACGAGCTGTACTCGGTCAACCTCGCCAGCCCTGGCGTGGCGACCAAGCTCAATGCGCAATTGCAGACGAACCGCGACGTGCGCGACTTCATCGTCAGCCCTGACGGCACCAAGGTCGTGTATCGCGCCGATGTGACGGACGACATCTATGAATTGTTCCTGGTGGATCTCGCCCACCCTGGTGTGGCCACGAAGTTGAACGCGCCGTTGGTTGCCGGTGGTTGGGTTCGAGACAACTATCAGTTCAGCCCCGATAGCACGCGAGTTCTGTATCGTGCCGATCAGAACACCGTGGAGGTGTACGAGCTGTTCATCGCTAACATCTCAAACCCCGGTGTGGCGCAACGGGTGCATCCCCAGATGGGCCCCGACCGTGATGTTTCTGATGAGTTCGAGTTCAGCCCCGACGGTGCACAGATCGGCTACGTCGCGGACCAGGACGCGAACGACGTGCTGGAACTCTACACCGTCCCGGTGTCGAATCCCGGCACGAGCGTGAAGCTCAACGGCGCGATGACGTCCGGTGGCGACGTGTGCCGGTTTCATTTCGCGCCCGATTCGGCTCGCGTTGCTTACTGCGCGGATCAAACGACCGACGGCGTGGTCGAGTTGTACACGGTGGCGCTCAACGCGCCTGGCGTGTCGACCAAAATCAATCCGCCGCTGGTCGCGGGCGGTCGCGTCACGACGTTGTATGAATTCGGGCCGCAGAGCGACTTCATTGTCTACGTGGCCGAGCAGAATACGGTCGGTCGTCCGGAGTTGTATCGAGCCGAGCTGTCGATGCCGGGCCTGTCGACCAAACTGAGCGCGCCGATGGTGGCGGGCGGCGGCGTGGTTGCATTTGACATGCGCCCGGATGGCACGCGCATCTCCTATAACGCCAATCAGGAAAACGCGGCTGTGTACGAGTTGTATGAAGTGAACTTCGCCAGCGCCGGCGTTGCCACCAAGCTCAGCGCGCCGATGTCCTCATCGGGCGTGATGTGGTTCGAGTACACCCACGCGGGCGATCGTATGGTGTACACGGCGGATCAGGAGAGCGCCGCGGCCGAGTTGTATCGGGTGGAGATCAATGCGCCGACGATTGCGGCCAAGATGAATGGCGCCCTGGTGACGGGCGGTGAAGTCTCTGACTTCATGATCGTGCCGTGATCGATGACGGGCGGCGTCGTGTCGGCGCCGCCCGTGTTCATACAGTCACGCAGCGATTGCGGCCTTCTTGTTTGGCTCGATACAACGCCTTGTCGGCGCGGTCGAACGCGGTGCCGGCGGTATCGTCGGGCAACAATGCAGTGACGCCGCTGGAAACAGTGATGGAGACCGGCGAGCCGCGAAAGTGAAAGCCGATCTCGGCAATGGCGGCACGGATGCGCTCGCTGAAGCGCGAGGCATCTTCCAAATGCGTGCCGGGCAGAATCATCACGAATTCCTCGCCGCCGTAGCGGGCGATGAAGTCGGTCGAACGGATCCGGCTGGCAAAGCAGTCGGCGACGACTTGTAACACCCGATCGCCGGCGCGATGACCGTAGCTGTCGTTGATGCGCTTGAAATGATCCACGTCCCACACCGCAAGACAGGTCGCTTGTTTGAAACGACGCAAGCGATGCAACTCGTCCTCGACGCGTTTGTCGTAGGCCTGGCGATTGGGAATGCGGGTCAGCACGTCGATGGTCGACGCGCGCTGCTCGTCTTGTAACTGACTCTGCAGGCGCGTGGCTTCGGCTTCCAGTTCGAGGATGCGGGAGCGCATCTGATCGCTGCGGGCACTGATGGCCGCGGCGAAGGTCGCCTCACGCTGCCGGAACTCCTGCAGATGTTTGTCGATCGAGTCCATGCGTTCGCGGACCTGCTGACGGATCAGTTGCAGATCCTTGGCGCTTTCCACGCTTTCGCCCATGGCCTTGATCTCGCCGGCCAGCTGCGTATTCAAGGTTTCGCTGCTGGCGTGCGACTGTGCCTGATTCTGATGTTGTTCGGCCACGAACTGTCCGATCTCATCCAGCTTGCCGACCATGTGGCCGAGCAGGCTCTCGATTTCCTGGTTGGCGCGCTCCAGGTGCTGAATGCGCTTGCCGACCAGGTCGGTCAGCGACGTGAGCACTTCGGGCAGCTGCTCGGCGGTCAGCGCGGGCGACAATTTCTCGTCGATTGCGTCCGCCTGCGCGACCAGCTCAACGTCGCGACGAAGCTCGGCGACCAGCGCGGCGAGAATGGCACGCACGCGCTCGTCGTTTGCAGCGAACGCCTGCGATGGAGTCGACGAGGCGACAGGCGCCGGCGGCACGGGATGATCGAGCGCGCCGATGGCGTCGGTGAGCGCGGGGGTGAGTTTCTCCAGCTCTTCGGCCGTAGTCTCGCGACGGATGACCGCCTGCAGCTTTCTGATCTGCTCATCCAGCGGCGGCGCCAAGCCCAGCGCGGCCGTGCAAAGCCGCCCGACCAGCCGCTTGAGCGCCGTTTCCATGGCACGAAACTGCAGCTGCTGCTCTTCCAGCCGCCCCAGGCTGTCGTAGTACTTGGTCCGCCAAGGGTCAGTATCGGTGCCAGTCGTCACAATACATACTCAAGAGGTCCGCGCTGATTCTGTCTGTTGCCTGTTTCGGCAACTGCGACGCAGGGCGTGATACGTAGTCATCGAATCGTTGGGCCGATTTCTTGAGTGAAGTGGCTCGCAAAAAGCGCAATGAAGGCGCCGCCAGTCAGGCGGTTCAGGGTTCCCCCGAATGGCGACGGTCCCTGACAGGATCTGACAGGCGTGCCGTCTACACTTCCGGGCAGTCAACCACAGCGTTTCATCTCGAGGAGGCCGGCCGATGTTGAAGACCTACCAGGGCAGCTGCCATTGCGGAGCCGTTCGCTACGAAGCGGACATCGATCTGAGCCAGGGCACGACCCGGTGCAATTGCTCGATCTGCAAGAAGAGCCGGTACTGGGGCATCGTGATCAAGCCGGAAGCATTCCGGCTGCAGACCGACGAAGCGCAACTCACCGACTACCAGTTCGGATCGCGGCAAGGGCACCAGCTGTTCTGCAAGAGTTGCGGGTTGCGCTCCTTCAGTCGTGGCAACGTGCCGGAGATCGGTGGCGCTTTCGTGTCCATCAACATCGCGTGTCTCGACGGCGTGTCGGATGAGGAACTGGCGGCGCTGCCGATTCGCTATCTCAACGGTCGCGACTATGACTGGATGCACGAGCCGAAGGTGATCAGCTATTTGTAGGTGGCTTTTCTTGGATTGCCGTGGCCGTTGAATCACAATGGCCACCCATGAAAATCATCGCCTCCGACGCGGGCCGAGCGAAATCGTGGCGTGCCGCGCTGGTCGATCGTCAGAACGAGCTCTGGCAGCGGGTGCGCAATCATGGCGAGCAGCGCCGCCACCATCTTTCTGAGCGTGCGACCGGTGTGCTGGCGGATGCCGTTCAATGGCTCGCCGAGCTGCCCGAGCATTCCATCCACGCCGTCGTCACCGATCCGCCGTACGGTATTGTCGAGTTCGAAGAGAAAAATCATCGCAAGCTGCGCGCGGGGCGGGGCGGCGTGTGGCGTATACCGCCGTCTTTCGATGGCGCCAAGCGCAGCCCGTTGCCTCGATTCACGGTGCTCTCGCAGGAGGAAGTCAGTGCTCTCTATAACTTCTTCGGTGCGCTCGCCTACGGTCTGAATCGGGCGCTGGTGCCGGGCGGGCACGTGTTCCTCGCGTCCAATCCGTTGCTCTCGACGATGACGTTTCATGCCTTCCAACGGGCGGGCTTCGAGAAGCGCGGCGAGATCATCCGGCTCGTGCAAACCCTGCGAGGCGGCGATCGTCCCAAGGGTGCGGAAAGAGAATTCTCCGAGGTCTCGATGATGGCCCGCTCGTGCTGGGAGCCCTGGGGCTTGTTCAGAAAACCTTTCGAAGGCACCGCCGCCGATAATCTGCGCAAGTGGGGCACGGGCGGTCTGCGGCGCATCTCCGGTGAGGAGCCCTTCAAAGACGTCATCACCTGTTCGCCGACGCGCGGTGTCGAGCGCGAGATCGCGCCTCATCCTTCGCTCAAGCCGCAACGTTTCCTGCGCCAGATCGTGCGCGCGGCGCTGCCTCTTGGCATCGGCATTGTTTACGACCCATTCGCAGGCAGCACCTCTACGCTCGCCGCCGCCGATCATCTGGGCTATCACGCCATTGGCACCGAGCGCGATGTGACTTACTTCGCAATGGGTTGCAAAGCTTTCCCGAAACTGACGGCGCTGACGCTCGGCTGAGCGCGGCCCGCGCCGAAATCATCCTCGAAATCGTCCCTTCCGACGAAGCCCGGTCCGGCCGCCGTCGTTAAGAATTCATCCTGTACAAGAGTCGCTGTACAGGGGGAATCATGAGACGCCTTAGACTAGGGAGGGCGTGGGCCGCGCTTGCGGCTGCGCCCATATTGTTGATGGCTCAGGGAGCATACGGGCAGACCTTGCCGTTGCTCGATCAGACCGCGCTTCGCTCGCCCTTGATGGCGGGGTGTAATGGTAAGCCGGACAGCACGCCGCTGGTGGTGGACCCACGCTCGCTGGTGACACCGAGTGTGAATACCAATCCGAACGCGGCCATTCAGTTCAACGCTTATTTCGTCAATCTTCACAATCCACCGCCGCCGTTCGTGAATCGTAAGCCGCCGCGGCCGACGACTTGCGGCGAGTTTCGCGCCAGCGCCACTCGTGGGCGTATCAACCTCGAGGAGCGACAGTTCTTCCAGCCGATGGCGCTGGCGATCAGCTATCACTTCATCTATCAGCAATGGGGCTATCTGGTGCGTCCGCCAGATTTCGAGGAGCAGGTGGCGAAGCGCTATGGTTTGTATCCTGCGCCGTTCCGCAATCCGTATCCGCTGCCGGGCGAAGATCCCAACACCACCAATGGCGGGTCCGGACAGCTGCCGTTGGGCCTGATTCAAGGCAAGGATGACAACGGCAAGTGGACGGGCCTGATCGGCGCGTCGTGCTCCGCCTGTCACGACTCGCGACTCGGCACCACTACCGAAGCCTCGTTCAAATGGGGTCTGCCCAACAGCGCGAACGATGCGGGCTTGCTGGCGTCGGACATGTTCCGAACCACACCGATCACCACCCTGGGTAACTTGTTACCTATTCCGTGGAGCAACGGACGTGGCAGCTCGGATGCGATCGGTCTGATCTCGTTGTTGCCGGCACTGTTCGACATGGAAACTCTGACGCTGGCGCCGAGCCTGCTCGAGTATGTTGCCGACAGTCCGCACGCAGGCATGACCAAGGCGCCGGCCTGGTGGGCTCGTGCGTTCAAGACGCGCCAGTTCTGGGACGGCTCGCTGTCCTCGGACAACGTGCACTCGGAGATGGCGTTCGGTGTCGCGAATATTTTCCGCGATGCTACCGCGCGCCGGAATCTCGAGGATGAGTTCGAGGACATCAATAACTTCCTGATCTCGCTGTCGCCAGCGACCTATCCCAAGACCATCAACACGACGTTGGCGGAGCAGGGCGCGGTGATTTATCACGAGCGCGATCTGTGGGCAGGCGGTGCCAATGCGGCCATTCCGAAGCCGGCCGGCAACGGTTCGTGCGCAAGCTGCCACGGCGTTTACTCGCCTCGGCACGCGGCGGACCCGAACTATCTGCCGGATCCTCGTTTGAAAGGCGTGGCCGCAGTGGTCACTCCGATCGAAACGATTCGTACCGACCCGCAGCGTATGCAGCTGATGGCGGACGAGCGTCAGCGTCGCGCCTGGAACAGCGGCTGGTGGGCGTACAACGAGCTCAGCCCGGACTGGACCGGCTATCCGTCGGACAGCATCATCGAAAGCGAGCTGCGTCGCGTGCCGCGCTCCATTTATAACAACGGCGGACCGATCTACTCGCCGCTCGGCCCCAATATCTGGGAAGACCCGATCGGTTACATCGCTCCGCCGCTGTATGGTGCCTGGGCTACGGCGCCTTACTTCCACAACGGCAGCGTGCCGAATCTGTGGGGCGTGCTGAAGCCTGCGGATCGTCCGAAGGTGTGGAAGCGTCCGTACACTGCAACGGGGGTGTTCGGGAAGAACGCGGGTTATGACTACAGCTTCGCGTCGTACGATTGGCAGAAGCTGGGCTGGAAGTACACGGCGGTGAATTGCAGCAACAATGTCTTCACCTCACCGTTCCTGCCTTGCTCGGCTGGCATGGCGACGATCGATATCCTGTATTCGATGTGGGATAACGTCGCGGCTCAGTATCTGAACCTGGCGTACCAGACGCCGCCGCCGGTGACGGATCAGCAGATCAAGTCGCGTATGGTCTATAACAGCTATCTGTATGGGAATGGCAACGGGGGTCATGACTTTACGCAGTCTCTGACCGATTCGGAGCGGTGGGCTTTGATCGAATATATCAAGACTTTGTAACTTTCGTTTCACGCCGCGTACGCGATTTCGCTTACGCGGCGTTTCTTTTGTTTTGCCCTCCCGCCCGCCCTTTCTTGTTGGCGCTGCGCGCCGGCCTCTTTAGTTTCCCACCCA